>JBEAQU010000065.1:0-114924 GCA_041163745.1 Bacteroidota bacterium | reverse complement strand
TGCCGCCGGTTCCGGTACGACGGCCTCCACTTCCGGTGCAGCCACTGCCGCCGGTTCCGGTACGACCGCCTCCACTCCCGGTGCAGCCACTGCCGCCGGCTCCGGTTCCGGTACGACCGCCTCCACTTCCGGTGCAGCCACTGCCGCCGGCTCCGGTTCCGGTACGACCGCCTCCACTTCCGGTGCAGCCAATACCGCCGGCTCCGGTTCGACCGCCTCCACTACCGGTGCAGCCACTACTGCCGGCTCCGGTTCCGGTACGACCGCCTCCACCTCCGGTACAGCCAATACCGCCGGCTCCGGTTCGATCGCCTCCACTACCGGTGCAGCCGCTGATTCGGAGACTGCAGGAACAGGTGCGACCTGTTTCACAGACTGGTTGGCATCCGACACCTCGGGAGATGTCATGGCTAAGACATCCGAAATGGGGGAAGGAACAGGTGCAGTTTCCGGTGTATCGGTGGGCTGAATGAAGGAAAAGAGGTAGATGTCGTGATCCCCACCTTCTCTGGACGATGTGAAATAACCGGAGTTGGACTTGAGGTCGATGAAAAAGGATATGTCGTCCAGAGAGCTGTTGATCGGATTACCGAGATTGACGGGTGGCAACCAGGATCCGTCAGCATCCTGTTGTGTCACGAACAAATCGTATCCGCCGTAACCGACATGTCCTTTGGAGCAAAAATAAAGTCGGCCATCCGAATCCATGAATGGGAACCCTTCATTGAAAGGTGTGTTGACCTGGTCGCCGAGATTTTCGGGTTGCCCCCAGCCGTCTTCGTTGCGCCGTACCATCCATAGGTCCGTCCCGCCTATGCCACCCGTTTTGTTCGAGACAAAGAAGATGGTTTTCCCGTCTGTTGAAAAGGCGGGATGCAAATAATTGAAGTTGACATTGCAGAACGGCAGTTTGGAGACATCCTTCCATTTACCATTTCCCGTTTTTCTGGCCGTAAACAACTGAAGGCTGTAAGAATTGCGTTGGTTCAGATCCAGGTCGTTTCGGGTGTAGCAGACCATTTGTCCGTCCGGTGAAAAACTCGCGTTGCTCAGGTTTTTATTACTTTCCACCAAATTGGCGGAAAAAAGTTCGGGTTGTCTGAATCCACCTTTGTCATCAGGAGCGGAAAAATACAGGCTGGTATTAACACGGCCGAGCCGGTCGGATTTCCCCTTGTTGTCTTTTGCGGAAGCAGGCCTGTCGGATGTGAACAGGACACCGCCTTGCCATCCGACAGGTGCATTGTCGTCCGCAGCGGAGTTGTGGGGAAAAGGTCGGGTTTCCAAGGCTGGAAAATACGGTTTCAAGGTCGGGATCAAGTCACAGGAAGCCTCCATCAGTCGGGCTTTCTCATGCTGTGGTTCAATTTCCAGAAATGCGGAGAACCATTTCTTTGCCTCCTCATATCTGCCTATGCCCACGAGCGTTTCCGCATAGTGGTATCTATCCATCGGCAGGAGGTCCTCTACCTGCATCAGGGCGCCGTACAGGTCTGCCGCTGCCTGCATACGATTGTTAACGCGATAACAATATGCCAATCTGGAAGAGATGCCAGGGCGGTCGGATAGGCGACCGCTCTCGTCCGGTTCCCGCAGGAGTTGCTCAAACAGGTCGGCGGCCGCCGCAAACTGTTGTGCTTGGAAAAGTTCGTTTGCATGTTGCTCCAGTTTGGATTGTGCCCGGGTCGAGGTCCAGAGCAGAAGGAGCGACACCACAGTAGTCAGACATCGGTGTTGGAATCGGTTGTTCATTACAGCAATCGTTAGGCCTGTCGGCTGTTCCTGGGTGGCCGGTCATTGCAACCGGGAGGTGTATCGGGGGTCTTTTTGTCGAACCTTACCGGATGCGATCCGAACCAGTGCGGTCGTTTTTTTGACTTCATGCTATTTCCCTGGCTGCATGGTCTGCGGCACTCCGGGACTGACAATCACATGCAGTACAGATTCACATGGCACGACCATGATATGCAAGGCAAACTGTATTCCAAAGCGTTACTGCTACCGGATATCCTTTCCCGCCGCTCCTTTTATTGGGTGTCCGACGCAAGGGGAATCTTCGGAACCGGAGATGATGCGCGCCTTGGCGTCTGCATCCGGTAGCGGACGGGGTTTCAATGCTTCGCAGTGCAGCCTTCCCGAACCGCACAAGACCCTGTTTCGGGATACCCGCGGACGATAGGCGTGCGCCGGTATCGGTTCTTGCCTGCCTACGGATTCAATGTCTCCCGTTGTACGAGAAAACGAATCGGAAGTTCCCTATCTGTTCCCGCTGAACCGGGAACTGAAGGAGCGGACCCCGATCAACTGGTCATACCGGCCTCCGAAAGGCCGGAAATAGACCAGGATGGTGTAGTTGTTGTCGGTTTCATACCAATTCCCTTCCGTTTCGGCAATGTCACCGCGGGAAGCACCGGTCGGAACCAGCGTGTACAGGTAATCGTAATAGCCTTGTTTAAGGGAGACCTTCGCCACATAACTGCTGATGGCCGGGTTGTATGTCATCCGAAACCTTTCCTGCAACTGCCAGTCCGAGAGCCCGCCGATGATATATACAGCGGACCCTTCGTATTCCGTAGGGCTGTACAGACTGAACAGGACATCGATGTATTCGCTCTGCAGGTCATGGACATCCATCTGGGCCAATTCCGCATTGGCTACCAGGTCGGCGGTATTGCCGTTCTCGGCAGCCACAATCCGCTCGATGGATAGTCGGTCGCTTTCGTCTCCATTCTCAATGATGAAATGACCGTTCAGATCGAAAGACTCGAAGTAAGCCATGTTCCCTCTTTTCCGGTCCGGCTCCATCCATACTTCGTAGCGTCCTTCGTCGTAGGAAACGGATTGGATGCCGGGAGCGACGAACCGGAGGCCGCGCAGGTCGGCATACCGGAACTCTTTTCCGGCCTCGAACACGATTTTGTCCTGGTAATCGAACCTTTGCTCCTCCGGACGGCTGAACAGAGGCTTCAGGTCACCGATGGCACTATCCCACCGCCCGTTTTGCAACACGACGGCGGTGAGTTCCTGGCGAGGGTTGCGTATTTCAAATCGTTCGTTGTATACGGTGAAATCCACCTCCTGATGGGTATTGGCTTTGTTGACGACGGCAGGACGGGTGACGGCGGGGATGATCTTGACCTTGGGGTCGACCAGCATGAAGCGGCGGCTGATGGCCAGCCTTTTGCTTCGGTTGTCCTCGTACACGAGCAACAGATAGTTACCGGACTTGGTCAGGCGCAGGTCTTCGTTAGGTATCCATAAGCGGTAGTGGGTATAGATGGATTTCGCCTTGAAGGAGTATTCGAATTGTTCGATCCTTTGGCTGGCGAACCCATCGATATACTCGAATTCCGTCAGCCCGGACGGCTGCCAATCCGCATTGCAATGCACGATCGTATAAGTATAGCCCACATAGCTATCCCGCATGTCGTCGAAAGAAAGCAACAGGCTTCCGCCACGGCCCAGTTCCAGGATGGGCATGCTCGCCAGCAAGCCGTCGACATGGAATTTGACCGAACGGATGTCATCGGTGTATACGTTGTCCGAATACCTTATGCCGTCTTCCTGTGCACTGAGTCGGAGGGCCAGAAACAGAACCCAACCGACCATCGTTCCTCTCAGGACCATCTGTTGTCATATTTAGGGCAGGACTGGTAAGGGACTGTCATTGCCCTGCCGGAAGGTTACCCGACCATCAGGACGGCACCTGTGCCCGGTGGAAAACCCGATTTGTCTGTGTGGGTGTAGTCGTTCAAAGGTGTGCCCGAAGAACAGCCATGGTCCGAGGGTGCGGCGATTCACGGCGTCCGGGTGGGGATAAAATTATATATTTTTGTCATCAATGCAAAACGGCCGATTTCCGCAAGCCCGGAAATTGTCTCATTTTTACCTGTAAAAGAGGGGGCGTAACCGGGAAGAGAAACCAAGGTTGTCGGCATAGGATTCACCGAATCCGGGGCTGTCTCCGCTTTGGTGCCGCCTTCAAACGAAGCACGTAAGTGGCGCGACACGACCGCAGACATTCGGCCGGCAATGGCAGGGAGGGCGACCAAAGCCTGACCCGAAAAGCCGGGATTTTCACCATCAGCCGGGCATTGACGATATCATCGCAGCTGTTGGGGGTAGTCGTATTGACCCGGGTGTTGTCGGAACAGGATGCAGGATTGGTATTCTTCCTGCTCACGATATACAGTACGGCACAATCCTTTGGTCAGCTCGGTTTGCCGGACAGTGTTTTTTATTTTTTTGAGAAGTTGGCGCCGGAATACCGTCGGTCGTTTGTCCAGCTGATTGGCCGGACGCTGGCCTGGTTGGGTGTGGCAGGGGCTGTTGTCATGCTCGGCATTGCCTGGGTCGGCGCCACGCGGGAGGGCTTCGGCGACTTGCGCAGGTTGATCTGGGCACTGATGGTGCTGTTGCTCTTCGAGCTGCCGACCCTGCCCTTACCCAATGTCCTCATCGCCCTGAACCGGTCGCGGGAGGCGGCTTGGCTGAACCTGTTCAGCGGGCTGACCCAGTTCCTGGCGATGGTGATACCGTTGGCATTTCCGGAACCGGTCCGTGGCATCACCTTTGGGTTGCTTGCGTACGGTTTCCTGCGCATGATGGCAAGTGCCTGGCTTTTGCGTAAACACCTGGGTGTCTCGCCGTCCGTGCGTCTTCCGAACGGCACCCTGCGGTCGGTGTTCGCCTATTCCATTCCACTGAGCCTGGCTCAATTGCTATGGGGGCTCAACCGGCAAGTGGACAAATACGTCGTCCAATGGTTTCTGCCGGGCGCCTTTACGGTATACACGGCGGGCGCCTATGAGATTCCGATTGTCCCGACCATCGCCTATTCCATCGCCGCGGTCATGATGCCGCAACTGGTGTCCCACTTCCTGCAAGGAGACCGGGGTGCCATGTTGTCGTTATGGCTTCGCAGCATTCGGAAAGTGAGCCTCCTGGTCCTGCCACTGGTGATGGTATTCATCGTGGCAGCGGAAGAGTTCATAGCCTTGTTGTTTCCGGAGAATTATGCCGCAGCGGTGGTTCCGTTCCGGATATATACGCTTGTGATGCTTCAGCGGGTGGCTTCCTACAGCAACATGCAGAAGGCACTGGACCGTACGGGGGATATCACCCGGGGTGCGGTATACCTTTTCCTGCTCAACCTGGTCCTCTCCGTCCCCTTCGTGCGGTGGTGGGGCCCCGCCGGTCCTCCGCTGGCATCCCTGGTGGCCAATCTGTTTGTGTGGTGGTATGCGCTGGACCGAATCGGCAGGGCTTTGCAGGTTCCCTGGTGGAAGACCTTCCCATTTCGGGATTACGGCAGGGTGCTCGCCCTGGCCATGCTGGCAGGGCTGCCGGCATGGGCTGCAAAAGGCCTCGTCGAATGGCCGGCCGGCTGGGGTTTCCTCTCCCTTGCCGCCCTCTACGGCATGACTTACCTGTTCTTCGGTCGCTTGACAGGTCTGATTCCTGCATCGGATTGGCACCGCCTGCTGAGGCCGCTCTACGGTCGCCGCCGATGAGGTCCTGCATCCACTGTTTCCGAAACATACCGAACGGCCCGACATCCAGGCGATACTTCACCGCTTTCGGTGCGTTTCCATCAGATCCCGAATCAAGGGTACGTTCTTCCGTACATCGAATTTTTGTCTGACCATCCGGTGGGAGGCGGCTCGCATGGCAGGAAGCTGGTTTTCCGACAACAGGGCCTTCTCCATGGCGGCGGCCAGCGCCCTAGCATCTGCAGGTGGTACCAACCAACCATTGACGCCGTCCTCCACCCCTTCGGGAATTCCGCTTACCGTGGTGCTGATGACGGGCAATCCGGCGTTCATGGCTTCCAGGCAGACATTCGGCAATCCGTCCACATCCCCGTTCGCAGCAACGATGCAGGGTGCGACCAGCACATCGCTGCGGCGATAGCGATCCGGCAGTTCGTTGGGCGGGACGTAACCTGTCACCCGAAACCGGTCCTCCAAGCCGGCGGCCCGGATTCCTTCCCGCAAGACCGCCTCCTCCGGGCCCGTCCCTATGATCTCGCACTCAAATGCCAGCCCCTTGGCTGCCAACAGACGACAGGCCTCCACCAGGTATTCGAAACCTTTCTTCGGCACCAGTCTTCCGACGGCCAGGAATCGGAATCCTCCGTGTGAAATCGGCTCCGGCGGACGCTCGGACACCGGGATCCCATAATACCGGGTCACGAACCGTTGGGCGGCTGAAGGGACCAAGGCCCCCAGATACAGCTCGTTGAACCGGGTCGTGCCATTCACATAAGCGGCCGCCTTCAGCTTCCCGGCCAACCCGCTGTTGTCCACATATATGTCCATCGCATATGCCGTCGCCCCGAAGGGTATACCCGTCAGGGCTGACAAGTACAGGGCTGTTTCACCGGGTGCCGTCAGGAAGTGGGCATGCAGGAGGTTGTACCCGTTGTTGCGGACATATGCGCCCATGGAGGCCGCCCGGAACAGGCAGATCACACCCCGGGGAAACTTCCGCAGCCGATGTCGTAAGGAGAACAGCATACCCCATGCCCGCCGGTAATGGCGGGGATATCGCAAGGCATACCGCAGATGCCGGTACAATGGTGCCGGCAGGAAAGGGTTGTCCGGTATACGGTGGAACAATCGCATCAGCTGCCGCTCCCGTTCGTCCAGGTCCGGGCGGTCCAACACCGTGCGGGCGCCAATGGTCATCTCCACCCCTAATTCCGACAAAGTCCTCAGTTCCCTGGTAATGAAATTCTGGGACCATTCGAACAGGCGGTTTACCAGTACGAACACCTTCAAGCCGGTTTGCAACTCGTGCGGATCAGCGGAAACTTCCTTCCTTTGGGGCATTGCCATTGGAGATGCCCCGGTAGAGCCGGGCTCCTTCCATTCGACGACCGGTGAATGAGTATGTTCCGTGTCCATGTTCGGATGTTTACCGTCGCGGGCACCGCCGGGCAAGCCTTATCGACCGCCGGGCATCATGTCCAGCAAGCGACGGATGTGCTGCTTGGTTTCATGGGGAAAATCCGATTCCAATACCCACTTGGCATATGAAGCGGTCTCCACGACGAGCTGACCGCGATGTTTTCCGAAAGACCAGTATACCTGCCCATTACGCTCGTACAACTTGCCGGCGAGGTCTACCCGGCTTCCTTCGCTGCCCCGACATAATTCCGAAAGTCCGGAAACGGTGTCCGGCAGGTCGGGATGTCGTTCCAGTTGCTTGGCCAGGATGGACATGGTGGCCCTTGTATCCGCCAGGGCATCATGGGCATCGGAAAGGTGCTTTCCGGTATATCGCCGGTAGGTCGCTTCCAACCGATGGCTGTTGACGTTGCGCTCCACTTTCAGCACGTCGATGGGCGGACGGGTCGGATCCAGCTCGAAAACCACCCCGGCGCGGCCGAACTCCTCCATTAGCATCGGGACATCAAACTGGTCGCAATTGTAGCCGGCAAGGTCACATCCCGACAACCAGTCGGCCAGGCTATTGGCAATCTGCCGGAAAAAGGGCTTTCCCCGGACCTGCTCATCCGTGATGCCGTGGACGGCACTAGCCGCCGGCGGAATGGGAATGCCGGGGTCCAGCAGTACGTTCTTTTCCTCCTGACGACCGTCCGGCCATACCTTGATGGCCCCGATCTGCACGATCCTGTCCTCCCGTGGCTGGATGCCGGTGGTTTCCAAATCGAAGAAAACAAGAGGACGTTCCAATTTCATCAGGCGAATCTTTAGACTGTTTACCGCAGTCCAAAGGTAACAATTTTCCGACGCCGCAGACAAAGGCCACCATAGCCACGCAGCCCTTATCCCGGCAGCCGCAACAATATTCCTCTTCCCCCAACCGGCGAATCCGACGGATTTTCACCATATTGGCGGCCACAAAAAGCGATTCCATGCCATACCGTTCCCTTTCCGCCCTCCTCTCGGCAACATGTTTTCTGTCCATCGTATTCCCCACCCATGGACAGAAGATTAACGAATCGTTCGAATACCTTATACGACGGACCAATCTTCCGATAGAAGTGGATGGTTCTCCGGATGACAGCGCCTGGAGCATGGCACCGGTCGCAACCAATTTCCATCAGGTGCTCCCCATGGATACCAGTGCCGCCATCGTCCGCACGGAAGTTCGGATGCTGTATGATGACGAACAGCTGTACCTGCTGGCGGTCAATCATGAGCAAACGGACGGCTCTTACATGGTCGAATCACTGCGGCGGGATTTCAACTTCGGCAGGAACGACAATTTTCTTCTGTTCCTGGATCCCTTCGATGACCAGCTCAACGGGTTCACCTTCGGCTCCAACGCCCTGGGCGCCCAATGGGACGGTCTTCTGTACGACGGGGGAAAGGCGGACCTGAGCTGGGAAAACAAATGGCGCTCCGCCGTATATGCGGACGACGACCGCTGGGTATTCGAAATGGCCGTCCCGTTCAAGACGCTCCGCTACAAGGAAGGCATCGACCGTTGGGGCGTCAACTTCAGCCGGCTGGACCTCAAGACCACCGAAAAATCCGCCTGGGCACCCGTCCCCCGGCAGTTCCCAACCGCCTCGCTCGCCTACACGGGCGTCTTGAAATGGGAGGAAGCCCCCCCGCCTGCCGGCCGAAACATCTCCGTCATTCCTTATGTGCTGACCGCCGTAAACCTCGACAAACAAGCACAGTCGGCGGCGGACTGGCGCGGTGACATCGGGGCCGACGCCAAAGTGGCCCTCAGTTCCTCCCTGAATCTGGACCTGACCGTCAACCCCGACTTCTCCCAAGTGGAAGTCGATGTACAACAGACCAACCTGGACCGCTTCGAATTGTTTTTTCCCGAGCGGAGACAGTTTTTCCTGGAGAACGCCGACCTCTTCGGCAACTTCGGCTACAGCACCCTGCGGCCCTTCTTCTCCCGCCGCATCGGACTGGACGCACCCATCCGCTTCGGTGCCCGCGCAAGCGGAAAAATCAACAAAGCCTGGCGAATCGGCGCCATGAACATGCAGACCGGAAAGGTCGACGAGGATACGCCGGCCCGAAATTTCAGCGTCCTGTCCTTGCAGCGGCGGGTCTTCGCCCGTTCCAATGTCTCCGCCATATTCGTAAACAAGGAAACGATGGATTGGGATGCCCTGCCTGACAAGGCCGGCACCAACCGGTACAACCGGAACGCCGGACTGGAATACAACCTGGCGTCCTCCAACAACAAATGGACCGGCAAACTGCTCTATCTGAAATCTTTCACACCCGGGATCAGCGACCGGGACCAAATCGTGGCCGGCAACCTGGCCTTCAACGCCAAGTCCTGGTTCTTCAACCTGCAGGCGGAGCATACCGGAAGGAACTTCCGTGCGGAGACCGGTTTCGTACCCCGTACCGGGTACAACCGTTTGGCCACCTCCGTCGGCAGGATATTTTTTCCCAAGTCCGGCAGGATCCTCAGTCATGGCCCATCGATCATGTGGCAATACTATTTCGATGAGAACATGCGGTATGTCGAGAGCGAACTACCCTTGATCTACCGTGTCAGCTTTCTCAACCGCAGCGAGCTCACCGCCTGGACCGCTTATGATTTCCAGGAGCTGCTTATGCCATTCGATCCGACGAATTTCTCTGGAGACACCCTGGCCACCGGTACCCGACACGTCTGGAAATCCTTCGGGGGTGAGTTCGTATCCCGTCCGCAAAGGCTGTTCACCTGGTCTGTGAGTACCCGTTACGGCGGATATTATGCGAACGGCACCCGCTTCCGGTTGGGCGGGGAAGTCGGATACCGGTTCCAGCCTTACGTGGCGGTCAGCATGGCCACACAACTGAACAGAATTGAATTCGGCCGCGACGGCCGATTACCGGCAGGGTTGACGGCAAAGGATTTCAACCTCTGGCTGGTCGGGCCCCGCATCGATGTGACCCTGACCAACAAATTGTTTTTCACCAATTTCGTACAATACAACAACCAGGCAAGGAACATCAACCTCAATCTTCGCATGCAGTGGCGTTACAGCCCCGCATCAGACCTGTTCATCGTTTACACCAACAATTATTTCTCGGATTTTTCCGGTGTACGTAACCAGGCATTGGTGTTGAAACTGAACTACTGGTGGAATGTATAGGCCCGGCAGGGCCTGTCGTCCCTGCCGCATAACCCTCGAGCCATGTTGACCTGGGAGGAATTCGAAAAGACCGACATGCGTGTCGGCACCATCATCGAGGTGACGGATTTTCCGCAAGCCCGCAAACCTGCCTGGCAATTGCGAATCGACTTCGGTCCCTTGGGCATCCGCAAAAGCTCCGCCCAGATCACCCGGCTTTATGGGAAGGAAGACCTCCTGGGACGCCAGGTGGTCGCCGTGGTCAACTTCCCGCCCAAGCAGATCGCCAACTTCCGTTCGGAATGCCTGGTCCTGGGAGCCGTCGGGGACAGCGGCGGCATCGTGCTGCTCCAACCGGACCGCAGCGTCCCAAACGGGCTGCGCATCGCCTGAACCACCGGCGCCACCTACCGGTCTCCGCAACCGATCGGCGCTCCCGGCGGCGGTACCGGTACCGCCGGCAGGCGGAAATCCTCCGGATTCGACCCGCTGGTGACGACCGCCCTGGACAGATATTTCCAATGGGCACGGTCCGCCTCCGTTTCGGCCGTGGCGAGCCTTTGAGCGGCTTCCGCCGCATACCGCTCCAGTTCCGACGAAACCAGTGCGGCGACCTGCAGGTCGCCCTTCGGTTCCAGGGACAATCCGATCAAGTGAAAAACAACCTGTTTCTCCACCTCCCGGGCAATCTCCGCCT
Organism: Bacteroidota bacterium; assembly: GCA_041163745.1. Taxonomy (GTDB): domain Bacteria; phylum Bacteroidota; class Bacteroidia; order Chitinophagales; family Saprospiraceae; genus UBA6168. Next base: position 104,161 of record JBEAQU010000065.1, on the reverse strand, counting down.
GGTATGGATTCTCCCTCGTGTTGTGGACCACCTTGGACAACAGCCGCCGCAGGACGGTCACTACCCCCATTTGCTGCGGATCGTCCGCTTCCTGCCTGACCAGCCGGGCAAGCCGCTCCGGATGGAGCAATACCCGTACGGTCGACACCGCTGCCACAGTTGCCGCCGACAAAGGGTCGAACACCAGGCCCGTGCGGGAAGGGAATGTTTCCTCGTCTCTTCCGAAACCCACAGGCTGGGGAGGTATCACCGCCCTTACAGCCGCGGGTATTTCGAGAAATCCGGCATCCAGGGTCTCCAACAGCGCATCCAGGGCCGCCTCCTGCTGGCGCCGCCCCACCGGCCGGACCAGCCAATCCGACCCGGCATCCGTCTCAAAACCTTTGACGGTGTAGCTGTAGGTGACCCCCCCGACCAGCTTCGCCACCGCCTCCGCCTGGTACCGATGCGCAAGGTAGAGCGGGACGAGAATCCGTTCCAGCTCGGCCAACGGCCGGCCCGGTGCCAGATGGTCCGGTCCGAATCCGGCCAGGACAGCCTGTCGGACCGCCATGATGCGCCGAAGTTCCGCCACCGGATCGCTGCCGTTATCCCAGAGGTGCGCCATTGGATGGGCACTTCCGACCGGACGGGCATCCTGATCGGACAAGTAGTGCAGTCCCAGCTGTCGGTTCTCCACCAGGATATCCTCCAATGCGGCCGCCTCATCCACCCCCTCCGGGAAATCCTGATACCCGTACAGGATGGCCCGCCGGTCCCATTCGCCTATTCCGCTGGCATAAGCTGCCGAAAAATCAACCGCCCCTTGTTCGTCCAGCGTGATGTAAGGATGCGGGTAATCCATGACGGAAGCACGCTGGTCCGCACTGGCCGCATAATTGTGGGCCAAGCCCAAGGTGTGCCCTACCTCGTGCGCTGACAACTGCCGCAACCTGGCCAGGGCCATCTCCTGCAAACGCGGATCGACCGGCCTGCCTTCCTCGTAAGCTGCCAACAAGCCCTGGGCGATCAGGTAATCCTGCCGGACCCGAAGCGAGCCCAAGGTCACCTTGCCCTTGATGATCTCCCCGGTTCGGGGATCCACCACCGAACTACCGTATGACCAGCCGCGGGTGGAACGATGGACCCATTGGATCAGGTTGTACCGGATATCCATCGGGTCTGCATCCTCCGGTAACATGCGCACCTGAAAGGCATCCCGGTAACCCGCCGATTCAAATGCCTGGTTCCACCAGGACGCTCCTTCCAGCAAGGCGGACCGGACCGGTTCCGGCGTACCCGGATCCAAATAGTATACAATCGGATCCACCGGATCGCTCATGGCGGCACCGGGGTCCTTTTTTTGCAAGCGATGCCGGTTGATCAACCGCTGCACCAAGGGCGCTTCCATCGGTGTGGCGTAATCATGATAACTGGTGGCGAAATATCCGCTCCGCGGGTCGTACCGACGCGGTGAAAATCCGTCGTCCGGCAACCGCACGAAAGAACAGTGCTGCCGAACCGTCACCGCAGCGGGGCTGGGCGTTACGCTGCCGATCCATTTCCCCTCCGGCGTGCCGGTGAATGTCAAGGTCACCTCCATTTCGCTGTTGTCCGGAAAATTTCTTGTGCGGGGAAGATACAAGGCGCTGCGGCTCTCGTCCAGTCTATAGGAACCCTGTCCTTTGCGCTTCAGGGTGGTGATCACATCGTGGTGGTCCTGCAGCAGGAATTTGGTGGCGTCAACAAGAAACACTCCGTTCTCCTCCCGCTCGATCGGAAACCCCCATAGGACGGATTGTGCGAACGCTTCCCTCACAGCCTGCCGCTCGCTGTCATTGTCCGTGACCGCCCGGTAATCGTAATTCGCCTGTACCAACAGCAACTTGTTTCCGCTGCGCTCGAATCGTACGATGCGATTCCGCCCCAACTGCCCTCTGTCCAAGCCGATATCGTTCGAGCCGATACCAGCGGACAAGGACTCCACAAACAGGAACTCCTCCTCCGTCCGTTCCACCGACCACCAAATTTTTCCATCCCGCTCGTCTATATGCAGGGGAAGAAAGCCGGGGTGGCTCGTCATGCCGGCCAGCCGGCCGGCGATGCTGCGGTCGGTGGCAGCCGGATGTGCCGGCACCGCCGCAGGCTTGCGGACTACACCGGAACATCCGGTCAGCAATAGTCCCAAACAAATCATGGTATTGCGCATTTACTTCGATTTTTCATTCTCCCAGACAGTCGGTTAACCGGAAAAAGAGCCTTCCCATCGTTCCGAAGCAAACCGATTGAGAGATGTCACAATATACGGAAGGGCCTGCGAGCTTGTCCCATGAAGAAAAAAAAATCCGGAATCCGCCCCTCGGTGCATCGGGATGCGAATCGACAACCAATCTGCGCGGCTCCCGTCCGGCCCCTTGGCCGAACGATACAAGCATGTTATTTTTGAGCCTGCCGGAACATCCCGGCCCGACAGCCAGCTTCCTGGTTCGTATCCCGGCCGGATCATCAGCATGGCCAGGTCTGGCCGCAGTTGTTCAACAGGCATTGAATCTCGGCACCTACAGTCGGCTTGGCCGGTGCAAAACAACCCGCACCATCGGTGATTCCAGCCAACCGCAGAAACTCGCCCATGAAAAAAAATGACAGATTCCAACAGCTGCTTCCGGTAGCCCATATCATCATCGCATCGTTCGGTGTGGCGACCTGCCTGTTCCCGGAATGGTTCCCTTTCCTGCCGGGCTCGAACAGTCATTCCGCACAAATCCTGGTCGTGTTCCTTTTGCTGGGTATTCTGCTCATGGTTGCCCGGAAGCCGAATCTCACATTTTTGTACTTCGGAGCCGTGCTGGCCATGAGCTTCCATCTCAAACGCTCCCTGCAGCAGAACGGGATGGAGTATTGGCGCACGTTCCCGGGCCAAGACGTCACCCAGGCCCCGTCATGGTCCCCGCGGTTCCGGCTCGTGCATTTCCAGTTGAACCGGTCCCCGGAAGTGGGCGAACTGCTGCGTTCCATCCGACGGAACAATCCGGATATCGTGTCGCTCCAGCTGGCGAATGCCATGAAAGACCGGGCGCTTTTCGACAGTCTTCGGAACACCTATCCGCACAGCCGGCACCTCCGAGCCGGAGACGGAACGGAATCGGCCGTTCTAACCCGTTACCGAATCGGCTTCCATGACACCTTGTATGTGGACGGCCTTCCTACTTTCCGCAACTGTTTCAAACTGGATGGCCATGACCTCTGCCTCTCGGTCGTCCATATGGTCCGGGAAGCCGACAGCACCACCCACTTCCGACAGCAAGAAAAATTGGAAGCATTGGGTAAGAAAATCTCCCTGCTCAACATTCCGCAGGTCGTGCTCGGAAATTTCCATTTCGCGGCCTGGTCGGATGAACTGGGTAAATTTCTCCGGATTACCGGCTTGCGGAGCACGAGGGACGGCTTCCTGCAGGACGGATTCTCCCTGGACACCCCGACCCGTCACATCCTTTTTTCGGACCGGTTGCGATGTGACAATTTCCAGGTGGTCACCAGCGGGATACAGGATGAACCGACCGCCCTGCTGGGTCAATTCTCCTTTACAAAAAACTTAGGGCATGCCAACAAACCGCCTAAATAGTTTTCGTTTCGCCTTCCATGGCATCGCGGAACTTTTCCGCACCCAAGCCAATGCCCGCATACATCTTGGCATTACTGTTGCAACGGTGGCGGCAGGTCTGTTCCTGAAACTTGACAGCACGGAATGGTGCATGGTCATCCTGGCCATCTCCTCCGTCATGGCGGCGGAAGCTTACAACACCGCTTTGGAAAAACTGACGGACCTGATCTCCCCTCATATTCATCCCCTTGCGGGCAGTGCCAAGGACCTGGCTGCCGGTGCCGTGTTGATTACGGCCTTCGGAGCCGCCATCGTCGGGTTGGTCATTTTCCTACCCAAGATCATCGGCTGAAAACCGACCGCACGTAATTTTCCAGGTCACAGCCCTTCCCCGAAGTGTGCTGCGGGATGCCCCCGACAGCAACATTCCGCATCCAACGGATGGACTCGGCGGTCGCCCGTGCCATCGCCGCAACAACCGTCATCATGAAAACCGCTATCGTCCGGATCATTTCGACAGGGGCCATCATCATCGCCAGCCGTTCTTTACCGGCCCAGGAGCAGTTGGGTCTTCGTGTGAGCGACCTCGCCGGCATCCAATCCGCCTGGATCAATCCAACCGGCACCCTGCTTCATCCAGCCACCTGGGAAATCAACCTGGCCGGTGCGGGATTCCATCTTCACAACACCTACGCTGGCCTCCAGGGAACCAACGCTCGCAAGTTGTTACGGAGCCTGCCTGACTATCTGAACGCCTCCGGCTCCGAGGAGCCTGCAGCAGCTCCCGTACCGGTCTTCCGGGAAGCGGCACATCGGCATTACCTTTCCTTCCTTTCGTATGCGGAGGGCCCCGCCTGCTCGGTCCGGCTGGGAGCGCTTCAAGCCTTCGGCTTCTTCACCCGGGGCCAGGCACGGATCAGCTCCCACGACATCCCCGGCGCCTACAGCTACCAACCCTATACACAACGCCCGCTGAACGACCCCTTCCCGGTAAAACCTTTCCAGGGAGCCGCCGCCGGCTGGACGGAAATCGGTCTGAATTATGCCTGGAAGCGCCCGCTGCGGAACGGATACGCCGGATTCGGTACCAACCTTCGCTTTCTGACCGGCTATGTGGCCGGTTACCTGCAGAGTTTCCAGCCGTTCGCGCACAACAAGACGGAAGCCTACCGCATTGCCCTGGACCACGCACATGGCCGTTTCGGCTATGCCAGTTCCTATTTGGACGGAAGCAGCCAGGCAATGGCATCCACAGGCAGCGGTTTCGCCACCGATATCGGCTTCCACCGCTTGTTCGACCGTCTGCGATGGGCCGAATCCTTCCGGATTGGGGTATCCTTGCTGGATTTGGGCAGCATCCGGTTCCACCGGCATGCTTTCGCCCACCAGGTCTACTCGGCGGAGCCGATCGGATTGCATATGGCCGATTATGAGCATTTCCGCCACCCCAGGGAACTACCACAGGTCATCCGGCTTTTCAGTCGGGATGTGTCAGGCGATTCCCTCGCTTCCCTTCGGGCAGCGCAATTCAACCTGGTCTTGCCTGCAGCCGCCAGCCTGCAGGCTTCCGTCGTGCTGCCAGGCAACCTGCAGGTGCAGGTTTTGTTCGTAAACCGACTCTCCAGCGGCCGCATCGCCTTGCAAAGGAACAACCTGGTCGCCTTGCTGCCTAGATTCGACACCCGTTGGTTTTCCTTGGCCTTACCTGTATCCTGGTATAACTTCGACCACATCCGGACCGGACTGTCCCTCCGGATGGGTCCGATCACCATCGGAACCGACCACTTGGGTGCATGGACAGGAACCCGGCGCCCAACCTACGGTACAGACATCTATGCCGCGTTCCAATGGAGTCACTTCTTCCTACGCCGACATGCCCCGGGCCTGCTCTCCTCCGCCCGCTGCCGCGACCGGATCAGGTGCTACCGTTTCTGACCCGGGCATCCGCCCGGGCGCAAGCCGCCGTATGACAAAGGATTTGGCAAACCCGCTTGGCACAGGGCATGCATGAAAAATCATTTAACATATAATATTGTAAATCAGTAATTTAAATAAAAGTCACCCCATAAGGCGGCAGCCGGTATTACATGATCGGCATCCAGGCATGACGGGCTTGCGCCAAAGGAACAGCAACGGCTTCCACCGGTACAATTTGCTCTCAATTTCGTACCTTTGCACCATGGAAGAAACATTAGCAACAAGCGCGGAAGCGCCCCTTTCCAACGGTTCTTACGATGCGGCGAACATCACCGCGCTGGAAGGATTGGAAGCGGTTCGCAAGCGACCCGCCATGTACATCGGCACAACGGACATCAAGGGGCTGCACCACCTGGTGTGGGAGGTAGTGGACAATTCCATCGATGAGCACCTGGCCGGCCATTGTACCAAAATCGACACCATCGTCCATGCCGACAATTCGGTGACCGTGCGGGACAACGGCCGGGGCATCCCGGTGGACCTGCATAAGAAGCTCAACAAATCAGCGCTGGAGGTCGTCATGACCGTGCTGCATGCCGGCGGCAAATTCGACAAGAACACCTACAAGGTTTCCGGCGGTCTCCACGGGGTGGGGGTCTCCTGTGTCAACGCACTTTCCGTGGATATGTTGGCGGAGGTCCATCGGGACGGCAAAATCTTCGAGCAGCGTTACTCCCAGGGAAAACCCTTGCATGAGGTACGGGAAACAGGAACGTCCGACCAACGTGGCACCACCATCACCTTCAAACCGGATCCTGAGATATTCGAGGTACTGGAATACCGTTACGAAACATTGGCGAACCGCCTTCGGGAACTTTCCTTCCTGAACAAAGGACTGATACTCACCCTCACGGACGAGCGCCAAACAGATGATAAGGGTGATTTCCGCCACGAAACGTTTCATTCGGAAGGCGGCCTGCAGGAGTTTGTGGAATACCTTGACGCAAGCCGCACCCGAATCATCGAAAAACCAATCCATGTAGTCGGTCGCGAGGACCATGTGGAGGTGGAGGTGGCCTTGTTATACAACAATTCCTACTCGGAACACCTGTACTCCTATGTCAACAACATCAACACCCCGGAGGGTGGCACCCATGTCAACGGGTTCCGACGGGCACTGGGCAGGGTCCTGAACAAATTCGGTGACCAAAGCGGCCTGGTGGCCAAATCGAAAGTGAGTCTGTCGGCAGAGGATTTCCGGGAGGGGCTCACCGCCATCGTTTCCGTCAAGGTGCCGGAGCCGCAGTTCAAAGGTCAAACCAAAAGCGAACTGGGCAACTCGGAGGTGACGGGCATCGTCTCCCGTGCCGTCGACGAAGCCTTGTCCACCTATGTGGAAGAAAACCCCGGTGCAGCCAGGAAAGTCATCGAGAAGGTCATCCTCGCCGCCACCGCCCGTCAGGCCGCCCGAAAAGCCCGGGAGATGGTACAACGAAAGAACGCGCTGACAGGTAGCGGACTCCCGGGTAAGCTGGCGGACTGCAGTTCCAAAGATCCCGGCGAAAGCGAAATATTTCTCGTGGAGGGGGACTCCGCCGGCGGAACCGCCAAACAAGGCCGGGATCGCAACTTCCAGGCCATCCTACCTTTGCGTGGCAAAATCCTCAATGTCGAAAAAGCCCTGGAACATAAGATATACGAGAACGAGGAAATCAAGAACATCTTTACGGCCCTCGGCGTCAGCATCACCGAAAACGACGAAGGAGAACGAATCCTCAACATCGAGAAACTGCGCTATCACAAGATCGTCATCATGTGCGATGCCGATATCGACGGCAGCCACATCACCACGCTGATCCTCACGTTCTTCTTCCGCTATATGAAACCCCTGATCGAGCAGGGCTTCGTCTACATCGCCGCCCCACCGCTCTACATGGTCAAGAAAGGCAAGCAATACCGATACTGCTGGAACGACGAGGAACGGAAGGAGGCCATCGCCATTTATGCCAACGGCGTCCACGACAACAGTGTAAAGACACAACGGTACAAAGGCCTCGGCGAAATGAATGCCGAACAGCTTTGGGAAACCACCATGGACCCCAGCGCCCGTATCCTTCGGCAGGTCACCATCGAAGATGCCGCCGAAGCGGACCGCATTTTCTCCATGCTGATGGGCGAGGATGTCCCGCCACGCCGCGCCTTCATCGAGGCCAACGCCAAATACGCCAAGGTGGACGCCTGAGCCCCGTCACAACGTGAGCCACCCATGTCAGAATTCCAATTGTCCTCCCATTACAAACCGACCGGTGACCAACCACAGGCCATCCGGCAACTGGTGCGTGGCGTGGAGCAACAGGAGAAGGCACAGGTATTGCTCGGCGTGACCGGTTCCGGCAAGACGTTCACCATCGCCAATGTCATCGCACAACTCAACCGGCCAACCCTCGTCCTCACCCATAACAAAACCCTCACCGCACAACTCTACGGGGAGTTCCGTGAATTCTTCCCCGACAATTCGGTGGAATATTTCGTCAGCTATTACGATTACTACCAACCGGAAGCCTATATCTCCGTTACCGACACCTATATAGAAAAAGATTTGAGCATCAACGAGGAAGTGGACAAACTGCGTCTTCGTGCCACCTCCTCCCTCCTCAGCGGCCGCCGTGACGTCATCATCGTCGCATCGGTCTCCTGTATCTATGGCATGGGAAATCCGGAAGATTACACCACCGCCATCATCCGCATTCAAGAGGGTCTCCATATCTCCAGGAACGTATTCCTTTACCGACTCGTGGAAAGCCTCTATTCCCGTACCGAACACGACTTCAAACGGGCCACCTTCCGCGTCCGGGGCGATACCGTCGACATCAACCTGCCATATGTGGATTACGGTTATCGGGTGACCTTTTTCGGGGATGAAATAGAACAGATAGAACGGCTGGAAATCGAAAGCGGAAAAGCCATCGAACGGATGACCTCCGCCGCCATCTTCCCGGCAAACCTCTACATCGCCCCTAAGGAGCGGATGGCCGGAATCATCCGGGACATCGAGGACGAGATGTTCGCTCAAGTGCGCTACTTCGAGCAGGAACACCGCCTCATCGAAAGCAAACGTATCCGGGAACGCACCATGTTCGATCTCGAAATGATGAAAGAACTGGGATACTGCAGCGGTGTGGAAAACTACTCCCGTTTCTTCGACGGCCGCAAACCAGGCACACGCCCTTTCTGCCTGCTCGATTATTTTCCGGACGACTACCTCATGGTCATCGACGAAAGCCATGTGACCCTTCCCCAGGTCCGAGGCATGTGGGGCGGCGACAGGGCCAGAAAACTCAACCTTGTCAACTGGGGCTTCCGGCTTCCTTCCGCAATGGACAACCGGCCGCTCAATTTCCATGAGTTCGAAAGCCTTGTGAACCAAGTCGTCTATGTCAGCGCCACACCAGGTGATTATGAACTCGAACAAACTGGTGGTACGGTCGTGGAACAGCTGATCCGCCCGACCGGTCTGCTGGACCCACCGATTTCCGTCCGACCGGCTGTCCATCAGGTGGACGACCTCCTGGAGGAAATCCGAATCCGGATAGCCCGGAAGGAACGTATCCTGGTCACGACCCTGACCAAACGAATGGCGGAGGAATTGGCGAAATATCTCGGGAAACTGGATATCCTCGTCCGCTATATCCACTCGGAAGTGGAAACCCTGGAAAGAGTGGAGATCCTTCGCGACCTGCGGCTTGGGGAGTTCGATGTGCTGATCGGCGTCAACCTGCTCCGGGAAGGACTTGACCTGCCGGAGGTCTCCCTCGTCGCCATCCTCGATGCGGACAAAGAGGGATTCCTACGTAACGACCGGTCCCTGACCCAAACCGCCGGCAGGGCTGCGCGCAACGTCCAGGGCTTGGTCATCTTCTACGCGGACTCCGTCACGGAATCCATGCAACGCACCATTGACGAAACCAACCGGCGCCGTGCGATTCAACTGGCGTACAACGAACAACACGGAATCGTCCCCCAAACCCTTACCAAATCCAGGGATGAAATATTGGCCCGGTCTTCCGTACTCGACATCCGGGGAAAGAAGTCATACCATCGGGAACCGCAACAGCCCAACCTGGCCGCCGACCCCGTTGTCGCATACCTGTCTGCTGAGCAACTGGACAAACTGATTGTCCAAACAGAGGAAAAGATGAAGAAGGCAGCCAAGGAGCTCGATTTCATTTCTGCCGCGACCTATCGGGACGAAATGCTGGCGTTGAAGGAGAAACGGAAACACCTCTTGACATGAGGGAGGCCCGCCGGATCCGGGGACATCGGCATCAGATGCCTGGCCGGTACAAACAGAATTACCCACTTCCAAATAATGGCACGCCGTCCCTGCAGGGCGTAACATAAAGCCATTCCGGCAGGACGGATCTGATTGCGTTGACATTTCCGGGCCGAGCCCTAGCTGTCAACAAACTGCCGACCTGCCGGAACCGACGCCGTCGAACGCAGTCAGCTCATGCGAATCTCATCGTCCGTATCACTGAAAAACTTGTATTCCGCGATGTGAAGGGCCGGGTCGGCCTTGATTCGAACCCACTTCAGGTATCGTTGGTACCATCGCATTTGCAGGCTGGGCAATCCCTGCCGTAGATAGGACGCTACGAAGGGATGTGCCTTGATGACAATCCTGCCTTTCGTACCGGACTGCAGGATGAACTTGAGGTCGCGCTCAATCAGGTCTGTCACAAGTATGGAGGGAGCGACTTTTCCGGTACCGTTGCAGGCGGGGCAGATTTCCGCCGTATTGATTCTAACTTCAGGACGCACCCTTTGGCGGGTAATCTGCATCAGTCCGAACTTACTGAGCGGCAGAATGGTATGTTGGGCGCGGTCTTTCTTCATGGCGTCGCGCATCGCCTTGAACAAGACCTTTTTATGTTCATTGTTCCGCATATCGATGAAGTCGACGATAATCAACCCCCCGATATCCCTCAGCCTCAACTGGCGGGCTATTTCCTCCGCCGCTTCCAAGTTGACGTTCAGAACAGCCTGTTCCTGGTCCTTGTTGCTCATCTTATGGCCGCTGTTCACATCGACCACATGCATGGCCTCCGTCGATTCGATGACAATATAGGCCCCGCTGGCCATGGTGGCCGTCTTGCCGAAAGAGGACTTGATTTGGCGGGACACGCCAAACGTCTCGAATATGGGCTTGTTCTTGGCGTGTTGAGAGACGATGTCGACCTTGTCAGGTGCGATATTTCCCAGGAAGGTCCGGATGTTGTGATAGAATTGTTTGTCATTCACCACAATCCGGTTGAAGGAATCGTTGAGGATGTCCCGTAGTATGCTGCTTGTCTTGTCCAGTTCGCTGAGCAATTTCGCCGGAGGACGGGCCACTTTCAACTGATTGTACACCTCCTCCCATTTGCTGAGCATCAATGCCAGCTCCTCGTGAAGGTCCTGCACTCGTTTTCCTTCGGCGGCAGTACGGACGATGACCCCGAAGTTTTTCGGCTTGATGCTCTCGATCAGCGTTTTCAGCCGCTTACGCTCATCTGCGTTGGCGATTTTCTTCGATACCGCCACGACATCGGAGAAAGGGGTGAGAACCAGGAAACGACCTGGAATTGTCAGTTCGCAGCTCAACCGGGGCCCTTTCGTCGAAATCGGTTCCTTCAGCACTTGTACGAGCATCAGCTGCCGCCGGTTCAGTACCTGGTCTATCTTTCCGGTCTTGATTATTTCTGGCTCCAGTTTGAAATTGTCGAGCAGGTGGGTGGTCATGCCACCCGTAGATACACTGTTGGTGTATTTCAACAGGGAGCGGAGTTTCGGCCCCAGGTCCGTATAGTGCAGGAAAGCTTCCTTCTTATGCCCGATATCTACGAAGGCAGCGTTCAGACCAGGCATTGTCTTGATGACGCGGCCGATGAAAATATCTCCTACTGAAAAATTGTTGCTCGTCTTCTGGTGATGCAGTTCCACGAGCTTGCTGTCTTCCAAAAGGGCAATCTCCACTTCGGAAGGTGTGGCGTTGATAATGAGTTCCTTTTCCACTTATGTTTCTTTGACGGCATCCACGGAAAGCGACTCGTAACAAGGTTTCGACACCCCGCACAAGTTCCGCGAAGCCTAGAGCCGCAGTGGTGGCAACAGGTAGGTAAGCGCGACGAAATTATATGAAACGCAGCTGGGAGTCCTACAGGATAATGCGCAGGATGGGAGGGAGTTAGGGTATGTATTAGCGGAAGGCATAAGGCAATCTACGCTCAATCAGGCAGCAGTCTCGAAACAGCATGTGCCAACCGACGGCGGCACATCAAATCCGTTGGTTTGTTTTGGGCTAAACTCGTTGGGTCGAAGTGCTGGTCTAGTTTTGTTCCATGCCTGTGATTCGCCTGTCCACGATGGCTTCAGGACCTCCTGCCGGTGACGGCTGTCTTCGGCCCTGCACCCCTTACAACCAGGGATTCCCGGTTTTCTGCATTTCGCCAATACTGGATTGGGCTTACGGTGTTGTTGTCACGCCTGGCGGCGGTGACCGGATAACGATTTTGATAAGGCCTTGCGGAAGGGATTCAGAAAAATGCTGCGAACAGCATTTTTCCGACCCTTCCTGCTGGCCGGAAACGGTAGACTACCTACCGGTTCTTTTTCTTGTGACGGTTCTTACGAAGCCGCTTTTTACGCTTGTGCGTGGCAATTTTGTGACGTTTACGCTTTTTTCCGCAAGGCATTGCTATATATTTTAATTTTTAACGAAAATGGACTTAAAAACGGTCCGTCCCTACAACAGACTGATAAGAAAAACGGAGAAGCCCCGTCTATTCAACTGATTTTTCAGACATTTGATCGCATCGATCCTGGTGGTATGCGGCTCGGACACCGTTCTCCAAGCGTTGGTATACTGTGGACAGCAGGCAGTGTACCTTGCGGTCCTCCGGTGAGACCCGCAGTACGGCCTCCAAACGTTCCTTTGCTTTTTCAAACTGCCCCGTTTCCAGGGCCAATCTTCCCAGCTGGGTCAGGATGGCAGGCTGTTCGGGATACTCCTTGTTCAGTTCCACCAGCATCAGAATCCCCTTCATCGGCTCATTCTCCGGCGGATTCTCCGTGTGGACCAGCGCCATGTTCAACCGGTGACGCCATTCCTCCGGTTGGATGGATATGGCTTTCTCCAGACATTCAATCGCTTTCAGGGTGCAGTAATCACGGACCTTCGATTCCTCGGCCTGCCGGACACAAATCGAGAACGTCGTTCCCGCTATCGACCAGGCCTCCGCACCCCCTACCAATGCCGCCAAAGAAGCGGCATAATGTCCGGAAAGGGAAGGGTACCCGAAATCATACCAAATACCAGACATTTCCTCCAATATGGAAACCTTTTCTTCCTCCGATTCGGCCGATGACAAGGAACGCTCCATCGCAGATACCAAGGCGGCACGGTCAGCCGACAGCTCACCTCGTGCAGCGGTCAACAAAACACCCGCGTCGGTGGGGACTTCCGCCAACTTACGTTGCGATGCCAATTTCCGTTGCCCGGATGGTACCGTATCCAACCCTACGTACAAGGCCGCAAAAAAAACCGAAAACGAAATAACGAGAAACCAATGCTTCTTTTTCATCACTCATTCTACACTACCTACATACGCTTCGATTCCGTACCGTCAATCATCGGATGATTCCTCCGCCGGCAAGTGGTCCACATTTTCCTTCACCTGCTCCAAAAACACTTTCGCAGGCTTGAACGCCGGAATGTAGTGTTCCGGTATCTCGATCGATACGTTCCGCTTGATATGGCGTCCCACTTTCTTCTTGCGTTTCTTGATGATGAAACTGCCGAATCCCCGGATGTATACGTTCTCGCCGCCCGCCAGGGATCCCTTGACGGATTTGAAAAACTCTTCGAGCGCCACCAGTACGTCGACCTTCGGCACCCCTGTTTTTTCTGAAATCGCTGCTACTAGATCAGCTTTTCTCATTTTATTTAGCTGGTTTAGAATGAGTTGTGAATAAAAAGACAGGCTTCTCAAAATGAGAGGCAAAGTTCGGAAAATTTTCCTTTCCGGAAAACAAATGGCCATTTTATTTACTTCGAGCGGCCAATCGTGCTAAAGTACATATTTTTCCTATCCGTTTGTATGAAACAACTTATTTGTTTTCAATTTTTTATAGCATAACGTCCACAAAACACAAGGTTGCCACGAACCTCCTGCGCGGAAGGAAATGATTCCGTACCGCCCCTTCCTTGCGCTCCGACACCGGCATTCCGTCATTTCACGCTGGAACGGCGTTCGGACATCCCGCCAAAATCCGCCCCCGCAGCAAACACCATCCGCACGATATTCACGCCGGTTGTCTATCTTTGCGAAAGCGTCCGTGGACAGGAACTCCCTCCTCACGAGACGGCACATCGTTCACTGAAATCTCCCGACACCATGCTACTATCGATGACCGGATACGGTCGGACCATCGCCACCATCGGCACCAAGACCATCACGGTGGAAATCCGGTCGCTGAACAGCAAATTCACGGATTTGCGGCTGAAGGTGCCGCAATACTTCCGCGAACGGGAATTCACTTTGCGCCGGCTCATTTCCGAACAAATAGAAAGAGGCAAGATCGAAATGCTGATCGAAGTCAAATCCCTGAACGGAGACGATGGCTTCGGCCTCAACAAACCCCTCTACACCCGGTACTATCAGGAGTTGTCTCGGCTCGCCGACGAGCTGGGTGCCTCCAAATCCGGTCTGATGGAAGCCATTTTGCGCATCCCGAACGTCATTGCCACGGAGGATGCCGACATCAAGGAAGAGGAATGGTCCGCCATCCTCACCGTCTTCCAGAACACCCTTCGGGAGTTCCGTACCTTCCGGGAAACGGAAGGAGCAGCCATGGAAGAGGACATCCGGCTTAGAATACGGAACATCCTGTCCTCCCTCCGGGAAGTGAACCCTTTCGAAGACAGCCGGATCGGACAGCTTCGCCAACGACTTCGTCAAAACCTGGAAGACCATTTCAACAAGGAGAACGTCGATGAGAACCGCTTCGAACAGGAAGTCATCTTCTACCTCGAAAAAATCGACATCACGGAGGAAAAGGTCCGGTTGGAACAACATTGCAACTATTTCCTGCAGAAGCTGGATGAAAAAGCTACCATGGCCAAAGGCCGCACGCTCAGTTTCATCAGCCAGGAAATGGGCCGCGAAATAAACACCCTCGGCGCCAAAGCCTATTCCGCCGATATCCAGAAGCTGGTCGTCAGCATGAAGGACGAACTGGAGAAAATCAAGGAAATGGTTGCCAATTCCGTCTGAACCCATGCCGAAACTGGTCGTCCTAACCGCACCCTCCGGAGCCGGCAAAACGACAATCGTCCACGCTCTGCTGCAAGCCCGACGAGATCTGTCGTTCTCCGTATCCGCCACCACGAGATCCCGCCGCCCAACGGAATCGGACGGGGTGGACTATCATTTCCTTTCCAAGGAGGAATTCCGTAGCTTGATTGACCAGGATGCTTTTCTGGAGTGGGAGGAGGTTTACCAGGACCAATTCTACGGCACCCTGCATCGGGAAGTGCAAGCATGCTGGAATGCCG
The DNA here is from genome assembly GCA_041163745.1 of Bacteroidota bacterium. Taxonomy (GTDB): domain Bacteria; phylum Bacteroidota; class Bacteroidia; order Chitinophagales; family Saprospiraceae; genus UBA6168. Next base: position 89,069 of record JBEAQU010000065.1, on the reverse strand, counting down.
GCCGACACGTCATCTTCGACATAGATGTGAAAGGGGCCCAACGGATCAAGCAAGCTTATCCGGACAAAACCCTGACCGTCTTTGTCAAACCGCCTTCCCTCGAAGTCCTTCGGGAACGCTTGCAGAAAAGGGAATCCGAAACGCCGGAGAGTATCCGCAAACGCCTCGAGAAAGCCTCTTTCGAGCTTTCTTTTGAGAATTTTTTCGATATTGTGCTGGTCAATGACAACCTGGAAGCTACGCTCCGGGAAGCCACCGACATCGTCAACCGATGGTTGGACGACCAACAGATGTCACCACCGGCCTGACCTTCGCTCAGTCCTTGCCTATGCCTACACTCACGACCAAAGGCATCTCCATAACGGTGGAACCTTTCTACCTTCCCCACGAGTCGGTACCCGTGCAGCATCGGTATGTGCATGCCTATCGAATCACCATTGTAAACAAACGGTCGGAATCCGTCCAATTGTTATCCCGCCACTGGTTCATCCTGGAATCGAACGGGTTCCGGCGGGAAGTCAAAGGGGAAGGAGTCGTCGGGCAACAACCGGTCCTCGCACCCGGAGAACAACACCAATACACCTCATGGTGTCCGTTGGTGACCGATTTCGGCAAGATGTTCGGTACTTTCCATATGGTCGACACGGATAACGGAGCCTCCTTTGATGTCCGTATTCCCGAATTCTCCCTGTTCCCCCCCTTTAAGATGAATTGAGCCCTTATGTCACCTCCCGGGCATCGCCTCCGAAACGGAAAAGGACCGGAATGATTCCGGTCCTTTTCCACCGTCCGCACAACTGCCCGTCCGGAGGGCGGCATGGCAGGGCTGCCGATGGCACGAGACGGCTCCCACCCGAAATGCTCCCACCGGGTGTCGTCATTCCACCAACTGGTACGTATAGCGGACCCGTTCGAAAATAGGTGCGTCGATTTCCGGGTCTATGTTCTTCAGGTATATGTCCACATCGCTTCCCTCGCTGCCTTCCTCCGCCCGGTCGCTGTTGAAGACCACTTTGATCCAGCCCTTCTCACCCGGCTGCACCACGGAGGGCGAATAATCCTTGTCCGTACACTCACATACGGATACCAGGTCGATTTCAAGAGGAACATCCCCCATATTGGTATAGGTGAAGGTATAAGTGGGCGTGTCCCCTTTTTTTACCTTGCCCATGTCGTGCACCCTGGATTCGAATTGCATGATCGGCATGCCGGAAAGGTCTTTCTTACCATAGAGGGAGGACAGGGGATGGATGATCACCGAGTCTCTTCCCGTATCGGCAGAAACCTGTTCGAGGCGGACCTGCCACTGCGGCACCACACTGTTGCCTCCCGACGGACGTCGGCCGCGGTTGTTGGGAGCCGGTTTCGGGGTCGGTGCCGGAGCGGATTTTGCCGGTGCCGCCTTTGGAGGAGTCTCCCCGTCCACCCGACGGTTTCCGATTTGGATCAGTTGTTCTTCCTCGATGGTGATGCTGGTCGGCCCTGCCAGGATCTTGAATTCGGTGCGGCGGTTCAGCTGGTGTGCCGCCTCGAAACGAACGGAGTCCGGCAACAAGGAATCGACGAACGATTCGGAGAGCACCTGACCGACCTTCAGCCAGGGATATTTCCGGCTTGTCTTGTCATCCACCGTCTTGGGCTGGGTCTCCCCATATCCCTTGGCCTCGATCCGGGCACGGTCGATACCCTGCCGGGTCAGCCAACGGCGTGCGGACTCGGCCCTTCGTTGGGAAAGATTTCTGTTATATTCCTCTGCCCCACGGGCATCCGTATGCGAAGACAACTCAATGACCATGTCCGGATACTTCAGCAAGAGGTCGTATATGACCTTCAGGTCGCCTTCCGCTTGGGTCAGGATTTTGTCATCGTCGAAATCATACAGGATGTTTTCCAGGACAAAAGGCTCGTTCCGCAGGATTTTCTTTGTGATTCGGCCCGGTTTCAAGGCAAGCTTCTCCTGAAATGTCTTGGAATCGAACAAACCGACCGTATTGAAAGCCAGCGTGTCGCTCTCGTAGTTGTCGGCTGTGGCGACGATCAGGTAGCCTTTGTCCAGCTCCAGCGGAAACTCGAAGTTGTTGCCACCGGGGTTGGTGTTGGAACCGACGGACAGGTTCGTACCTTCCCTGACTTCGAACAGCTCGATGGTGACGCCGTTCAACGCTTCCTGGGTTTCCAAGTCGAAGGTGGTGGCCACCAGGTCTGCCGTGATTTTCTTCAGAATGACATTATAGATGTCATCGGTACAAGTCTTCCCCTTGAGGGAGCGGGCGCCCTCGGAGATACGGTTGGAAGTCAGGAATCCATGGTATCCTTCCTGGTCCAGCATGAAGTAAAGGTCGTCCGCGGAGGAATTGTAAGGCATGCTCATGTTCTGGGCTTTGCTCCAGGTGGTGCCGTTCCAGGTGCTCATGAAGATGTCGTATCCACCGATGCCAGGATGACCGTTGGAACTGAAGTAGAGGATACCCTCCCGATAGAACGGGGTGTCTTCGTTTCCGATGGAATTGATCCTCGGGCCGAGGTTGACCGGTTCGCCGTATTCGTTATTGCCCTTGTATGTGGCGTAATAGATATCGTACCCTCCTTCACCCCCCTCCATATCGGACACGAAGAAGAGGACCTCCTTCCCGAACAGTTCCCCGACACAGGGGCTTTTCACCAGGTAATCCCCGTTTAACGAAGGAACTTCGACTGCGGGCTTCCATCCGCTGCCGTTGGATTCACAAAAATAGACCTTGCTCTCGACCAGTTCGTTTCCTCTCAGCAGTTCCCGGTTGAAGAACATCCGTTTGCCATCCGGAGACAGGCTGACATTGACATTGTGATAGCCGATCCGGTTGACGCTCTCGTCGAACGGAGCCGGCTTGGACCATCCTTTGTCGCCCAAGGTGGACTTCATGATTTTGGCCGGGGCATCGTCTGCATTCTTGTCATCCATGACGATCAGGTCGTTGGTACCGAAGCCGGAGAAGTACATTTCCTTGTTGTCATTGGTCAGCCAGGCGGAGTACTCTGAATTCTTGGTATTGACTTCCTTGCCTGCGTGGAGGACATTGACCCCTTCCTGCGGCCGGGCGACCTTGCCGAATTCACATCCCAGTTTCTCCAGTTCCGCCAGTTCTTTCCGATAGGCGTCTGTCGCCGTCTTGAGATATCGGTCGAACTCCTCGATCGCATCGTCATATTTTCCCATCATCTTGAGGGTCCGGGCATACTCGAACCGTTTCTCCTCCGGCACTTCCTTGTCTTTCTTTGTCTTTTTCAAGGCGCGGGAATACCATTTCTCCGCATCCCGGTAATCCCGGATCAGATAGTTGAGGTCCGCCATGAGGATGGCCAGTTCCCGGTCCTTTGATTCGTCGTACGCTTTCTCATACCATTCCAGGGCACGGTAGTAATCGAGCTTCTCCATTTGTTCCTCCGCCATGGAGATCATCATGCTGTACGTCGGCCGGTTCAGGGGTTGGGCAACCGACCAGCCGGCGGTGGCCGTCAGCAAAAGGCAGCATATTGTTTTTTTCATACATGATTTGATTGAGTCAGTGTTCTGGCGGATACTGTTGGTGAAGGTACCCGCATTGTCCCGGAAGCCGCCCTGTGCGCCGGAGCCACTTTGTGGATCATACGGCGTCGTTTGGTCGGGGAGGGAGCCGTTCGCACAACCGCGCCTGTGGAACAATCACAGGTGAGGTCCGATGATAACGGGTTTCACCGGCGGTTTCTTGTATACTTTGGCGGTGTAATACACACCGATTTCGAATCCTCCCTGATAACTGTTGACTTTACGCAGGGCCGACAAGGTGATGTCATATGCGAGGGCGGCTTTGATATCCCCATAATCGATGCCGAAGAGCAGCTGGGCGGCATCGCCGACGCGGTAGCCGAGCCCCATGTTGAGGCGGATGTTTTTTTCCGGCTTGAGATGGTACCCAGCCCAGGCATGGAGCTGGACCTGGCGGGCGGGGCCCGTGCTGGCGAAGTACAGTTCGGGAGAAGCGCTCCACTTGTCCGTCAGTTTGGTATTCACCTGTGCATGGGCGGTCAGCCGCATGGGAAGGTCTACGGTCGAGGAACCGAAGTTGTAATCCGAGCTGGGTGTCGTGATGTGGCGGACGGAGAAGCCCGCGTTGTAGTCCAAAGTCTTGCTGACACGGGAGCGGTACAACAGGCCGATGTTGACATCCGAGAATGTTTTCATTGGGTCATCGGACCCGGGGGAGGCGGTCCCGCCGCCCAATACCTGGTCCTGGGTGGCTGCCGCCGGTGTGCTGGTCTGCTGTTGCTCCAGCAGGTCGCCGGGTACGAACGCCCGGACATTCCGGATGGACCGTCCCACCCGTCCCCACTGAACACCGAGCGCCAGGACATTGTCGCTGCGTTTGTCCAGTGCATAGTGGAAAGCGGCGGAGAGTTGGAATGCGGAGACCCTCAGTTGACCGACACCGGCCTGGTCCTGGAACATCAATCCGCCCACGCCGACCCAATGCCGCTTGCCGACCAGCAGCACAGGTGCGTCGAGGAAAACAGTGGGGCTGGAATAAGCATTGGTGACGACCGTCCGGGCCTGGTCTCGGTAGATGCCGCCGATCCGGAACGTTCCTTCATAGGCGCCGGAGAAAGCCGGGTTCATATGAAGCGGGTTCAGGTAGAAGAGGGAATTGTGCAGGTCCTGGCCATGGACGGATCCCAGGCCGAACAGTGCCAGCAGCAATTGGAGTAGTGTCTTTTTATTGGTCATGCGCTTTCGAAGTTTAAGCAAGGCGAACGCCCTTTCATCCGTTTTCCCTTGTCCGGAGCACCATTCCAAACCACCGGAGCGGTATTCGTGTGCCCTTGGACGGCGGGGTAGGTACCTGCCGGCAGGAACGCCGGAAAGATAGCGTTTTTCCGTCAAACGGATGAATATCCGCCGGGCCGGTCCCTGTACAATTTATCGGATGCGGGGTAGGCCGCTCCCGTCCAAATCGTCCCGGAGCGCATCCCGCATTTCCGGGACGGCAGTGGGGGAGTAATCTTCAAACATTTGATCAACAAAATTTTATGTAAAAAAACAACAAAAATACATACCCGGAACCCACGGTCCGAACAATGCCGGGTAACCGCCAAATATTTGACAGATTTTCATTGTCTGACGGTGGCCTGCCGGCGCTTGCCGCCGGGCTGTTCAGCCAGTGGGAAGGGTGCGGGCCGCCCAGTCCGCAATTTCCCGGACGGATTGGTCTTCCATGCATTTGAAGTGACCCTTCGGACACTGCGGGTATCCGATTCTCGAACAGGGTCGGCAGGGTAGGCCGGCCACTTCGAACCGTCGTCCGCCATCGGCCTTGCCCTCCGGCAAATACGGCCACATACCGAATGCAGGCGAGGTACTGCCCCAGACAGAAAGGATTTCCTTCCCGAATGCGGCGGCGACATGCATCATGCCGGTATCCGGACAAATCACCTTCCTGGCATCCCGGATTACCATGGCCGACCCGTGCAGGTCCACTTTTCCGCAAAGGTTATGGACATGCCTTCCGGCCGACAGGGCAATCCGTTCCCCGTCGGCGGCCTCCGCCCGCCCCCCCAGCAGAATGACCGGAACCGTCAGTACCTTACAGATGTCGACGACCTTGTGCGGGGGTATCCTTTTCGTAGCATGGGCGGCCCCGATGACAAATGCCAGGTAAGGGGTGCCTACCGGAAAGGGAAGGACAGGTAGCTTGCAGCCCGTCGGGAGGAAGTAATCCAGTCCCTGGCCGTCATACCGGACCCCGAGGGCGCCGGCTGCCTCGAAGTACCGATCGACGACATGCCGGACGGGAGACCTTTCACCGATGCCGTGTACCAACCGCCACTTGGCGAAATTTGATTTCGGAAAGTGAAGGAAACGGGCTGGAAGCAGGCATTTCAATTGCCAGCTCCGAAGGCTGCCGTGAAGGTCGATCACATAATCGTACCGCTCCTGCCGCAGGACGGACAGGCACTCCGTGACGCGCTTGTCAATGATGTGCACCCGGTCGATGTAAGGATTGCCCTCCAACAAGGGCCGGTATGCCCGCTTGGTTAGATAGTGAATGGAAACACCGGTCTGCATCCGGAGACAGCGCACGACAGGTGTGGTCAGGACGATGTCTCCGATGGAAGAAAAACGAAGGATGAGCACTTTCCGGCGGATGGCCGCTGCTGGTGTCGCCACGGTGTTGGATATTCCTCTTTGTGCGGGTTGCCTTGCCGGTGCCTGCCCGTCGCTTGCCGTTCGGCCGGAAGGTCAAGGTTTGCCTGTGAACGATTTGCCATCATCGGATGCGGCATCTTCCGACAACATATCCGGGGTCCGGTACGACCGGACCAGGTATTTTTCCAGTTCGCTTTCCGCCCCGTTGAAGACGTTCAGGTCAACCGGCCCTCGGATGCCATCCAAACGACCTTTGTTCCCGTATTGCCAGAAATGCCAGTCCCGACCCTGCCGCAGGAACGGTTCCCGCCAGGAGCTGTAGCGCGCTATCCAAATCGGATACCGGTGGAAATGATCGGCCAGGTATCGGTTGTAGAATTGTTGGTTGGTATAGATCAGGGGCCTGACCCGGTAGCGCGTTTCCACCAGGGACAACCACCTGGCCATCCCTTGGCGCAGCCGCTCGGCATCCACCCCGTCGGTTACCTCGACATCCAGCACCGGCGGCAAATCCCCTTCCGAAGGATCGTGCGTCCCCATGAAATTGGCAGCCTGTCGGTCTGCAGCTGCGGAAGGACGAAAAAAATGATAGGCGCCCCGTCTGATACCCGCCGATTTGGCGGCACGCCAATTGCGGTCGAAAAAGGAATCCCGCAAAGTCTCCCCTTCGGAAGCCTTTACGAAGACGAAGCGTATGTCCTGCTCCGCCACCCGGTCCCAATCGATATGTCGCTGGTAATGTGACACATCGATGCCGTGCACGGAAAATCCTTGCTTTCGATGGGTTTCCAACCCACATGCAACGGTAACAACGGACAAAGCCGTGAAGAACAGGATGTATCTTCCCATGGTCATGCAATATCGGCAGCGGAGCAACGCATTCCCGGCATATCGCAAGTAAGTCAAAAAATCGTTGAGAAGCAACGGCACAAGCAAAAAATTACATGTCGGACCGGGATGGCCGCATATCCATCCCGGCAACCTGCGAAAGGCGTCGGCACGCCGGTGGACACCCCTCGCAACCCTAGCGCCAAATATAATATAAAAACTTGAAATACAGATATTTAAACAATTTAAACCTGCCTTCTTCGTCCTGTAACCTGTTCCGTAGGAGGTAGGGTACGAAAAATAGCGGACAAATAAGACCAAACCCGAAAATAGCTGTTACTTTTGCTCCCTTTGCATTAGGAACCAGGGCTGTCACAATGTAATTTTTTTATGAGAAATGATTAAAAACCGTTATTTTGATTTGATTGACCAAACCTTCTATTTCCCGCAAGAAGGATTCGACATCGAGGATGGCAATCTCATTTTCAATGGTGTCCCGCTCAAGTACCTGATCAACAAATACGGCACCCCGCTCAAACTAACCTACCTTCCGAAAATCGGCACCCAGATCAAGAAAGCCAAGAACCTCTTCAACAAAGCCCGCAAAGGGCTTGGCTACCGAGGCAAATATCATTATTGCTACTGTACAAAAAGCAGCCATTTCAGCTATGTGGTACAGGAGGTGCTGCGCCATGGCGTAGACCTGGAGACCTCCTCCTCCTTTGACATCGACCTTATTCGCAACATCTACCGAAAGGAGTGGATTGACAAGGACACCGTCATCATCAACAACGGTTTCAAGACACGGGAATATGCACAGAAGATATCCGACCTGATCAACGAGGGATTCGGCAATGTGACCCCCATCCTGGACAACAAGCAGGAAATCGAGCATTTCGAGGAGATGGTCAACGGCAAATGCCAGGTCGGAATCCGGGTGGCGACGGACGAGGAGCCCAATTTCGAATTCTATACCTCCCGGTTGGGAATCCGGGGCTCCGAAGTCCTGCAGTTTTACAAGGAACGCCTGCAAAAAAGCAAGAAATTCAAGGTCAGCATGCTTCACTTCTTTGTGGATACCGGCATTCGAGATTCCCTATATTACTGGGGGGAACTCAAGAAGGCCGTGAAGCTGTATTGCGAACTCAAGAAAATCTGCCCTTCCCTGAGCGCCCTGAACATCGGAGGCGGGATGCCCATCCGGAACTCCCTGGGCTTCGAATTCGACTACACCTACATGGTGCGGGAAATCGTAAACATGATCCTTTCCGCCTGTCAGGAAGAGGGTATTCCGGAACCGGACATATACACCGAGTTCGGAAAATACACGGTAGGGGAGAGCGGCGCGCTTATTTTCGCCGTATTGGACCAGAAGCAGCAGAACGATGCGGAGGTCTGGTATATGATCGACAACTCCCTGATCACCACCATGCCGGACAGCTGGGGCATTGCGGAACGGTTCATCCTCCTGCCGGTCAACAAATGGCAGAACGAATACCGGCGGGTTAACATCGGCGGACTGAGTTGTGACAACTCGGACTATTACAACTCGGAGGTACATGAAAGCCAGGTGTATCTGCCCACCATCGACAAGAACGACTCCGAGCCATTGTATCTGGGTTTCTTCCATACGGGGGCCTACCAGGATTCCCTCAGTGGCTACGGCGGAATCAAGCATTGCCTGATTCCGTCTCCCAAGCATGTGCTGATTTACAAGGACGCCAAAGGGAACATCGTGGACAAGCTTTACCGGGAGGAACAGCGGCCGGAGGAAATGCTGAAGATACTCGGGTACTGAATCCTGTCCAAAGTCCGTTCAGAGCCACCGGTTTTCCTGGTACCAACGGAGGGTTTCCCGCAGTCCTTCCCCAAGGTCGTACTGCGGATGGAAATTCAGGTCATCCCGCAACGGGCTGATATCGCACTTCCAATTGAGGCTTTCGAGAATGGACACCTTCTCCAGGTTCAGGGCGGGATAAGAGCCCCTTGATTTGCCAATTTGCTCCAGTATCCAGGCAAGGGCCCGCACCAGGGACACCGGGATATGCAGGCGGGTGGTACGCTTGCCGAGCAATCTTTTCGTGGCCTCGCCGAGGTCCCATTGCGCATAATACCGGCCGTCCGATACGAAATAACCTCTCCGGGTAAGACCGGACAAGGTGGCATCCAGGGTCACCCGGGTCAGGTCCCGGATATAGATGAAGGCCAGGTGCTGCCGGCGGGAGCCGATATAAGCCTCCAGATTGTAATTGACAAGTCGGAAAAAGGTCAGGATTTCCCTTTCCCGTGGGCCGTAGACGCCGGTCGGCCGCAGGATGACGTAGGGAAAGTCCGCCAGTTGCGCCAGGTGGCGTTCGGCCGCCAGTTTGGCCTTGCCATAGGTGTTGATGGGCCTTGGCTCCCTGTCTTCCGTCATGAAATCGGAAAGGTCGGAAGAACTGGCCGGTCCGTAGGCGGCGGCACTGCTGATGAAGGTGAACTTTTCGGGAAGGTGACCGCTTGCGAGGACCGCATCCGTCAGATTCCGAACGTATTCGAAATTGACCGACCAGTAATCTGACAGGCGGGGCGCGGATACGACACCCGCATTGTGAATGATGTAATCGAAGGCATGGTCCGACAGTTGCCGTGTCAGGCGGCCTGTGTCGTTGAAATCCATTTCAAGGAAACGGATCCGAGGATCCTGCAGATATTCCCTGCTGCTGGATTTCCGTATGCCTGCGAATACCTGCAGGTCCCTGCGCAGGCATTCCTCCACCAGGTGGCTTCCGACGAAGCCGGAGGCTCCGGTAACCAATATCTTTTTCATGGGAGAATCGCCGGGTTGGAGGCCGTCCGACATGGGCCTGTTTCCGCGCTGGGCGGACGATTTGCTTCAGAGCGGTTTTTCATACAAGCGGTACCTTTTGTAGACCGTCAGGCCGGCCCTTTCGATTCCCCGGCGCATCAGGTCGTTGGTTTCCAGAATCCAGGACGCTTCTCCCTCCACATATCCTTTGCGGAAGAACTCGGACATCAGCCGTGCGTAGAACACCCCTTCGATTCCCAGCCGCCGGAAATCGGGCACCACACCCAGCAGGATGACGCGGGCGGACTTGATATGCTTCCGGCGGAACAGCAGTTTGAACATACCGGTCGGCAGCAACCGGCCACGCCGGATGGTCCGGGTGATCTCGTTGATGTTCGGAATGGCCAGGGCAAAAGCCACAAGATGTCCTTCGTGCTCCGCCATCAGGGCGAAGTCCGGGTCGATGATCATTTTCATCTCGGCGGCCAAGCGGTCAAATTCGGCATCGGTCGGCGGGACGAAGCCCCAGTTGCGGTCCCATGCCGACTTGTAAACTTCGCGGACGGCAACGATTTCCTGTTTGAACCGACGCGTATCCAGGCGGCGGATGGTGATGCCACGCCGGCCCAGGCGTTCCGCAAAGGCATCCGACAGACCCAACACCTTGGTATCGATCCGGTCCTTGTGCCCGTGGTAGGCAAGCAGGTCCATCTGCTTACGAAAGCCGTACCGGTCCATGAAAGCCGGATAATAAGGCTTGTTGTAAGCCATCATGACCATGGGGGGGCGGTCGAAGCCTTCCACCAACATCCCCGCCACATCGTTCGTCGTCAGGTTGGTGGGGCCCAACATACCGGTCAGCCCCTGTCCCTTCAGCCATTGTGCCGCCGAGTCGAGCAATCGGAAGGCCACCTCCTCATCCGGAACAACATCGAAGAAACCGAAGAAACCGACCTTGGCATCGGCGAAGCGGTTGTATTCGTTGTTCCGGATGGCGGCGATACGGCCGACCAGGCGGCCGTCCTTTTCCGCCAGGAACAACTTCGCCTGCGAATGAAGAAAGAAAGGATTCTTCTTCTCATCGAGCAATTCCTCCTGTCCGACATACAATTCCGGGACATAATTGGGATCTCCCGCGTACAGGTCGTGGGGAAAATCGATGAAGCGTCGCTTATGTCGCTTGGAATTGACGGTAATGATGTCCATATTCACTGGCTGTCAGGCAGTTTGTCCGACCTGTACATCCAGTTGCCGGGCAATGGTCCAGAGTTTGCCGATGGCTTCCTCGATTTGTTCGGGGGTATGGGTGGCCATCAGGGAGAAACGGATGAGGGAATCCTCCGGAGCGACGGCCGGCGTGATGACCGGATTGACGAACACGCCGTTGTCCTGCAGCATCCGGGTCAACAGGAAGGTCTTGTTGACATCACGGATATAGATGGGGATGATGGGCGTCTGGGAATGACCGGTGTCGAAGCCCAGGTCATCCAGCATTTTCTTTGCCAGGCGGGTATTGTGCCAAAGCTGCTCGAGGCGTTCCGGTTCCTGTTGGATCAGCTCCAGGGCGGCGATGACGGCAGCGGCGTTGGCCGGCGCGATGCTGGCGCTGAAGATAAGAGCCCTTGCATTGTGCTTGAGCCAGTTGGCGATGTCATGGCTCGTCGCGATGAATCCTCCGATGGTGGCGAGCGATTTGGAGAAGGTGCCCATGATCAGGTCCACTTCGTCGGTCAGCCCGAAATGACTGCTGGTGCCGCGTCCCAATTCTCCCATGACACCCAGGCCGTGGGCATCGTCGACCATCACGTTGGCGTTGTGGCGGCGGGCCAGATCTACGATTTCCGGCAGCCGCGCCACATCACCCTCCATACTGAAGACGCCGTCCATGACGATGAGCGCGACGTCGTCCGGACCACGGTCCCGGTTCACACGCTGCAGCATGGTCTCCAGGGATTCCATATTGTTGTGCTTGTACTTCCGGATGGTGGCGAAGGAAAGCCGGGTCCCGTCGACGATGGAAGCGTGATTGAACTCATCGCTCAGGATGAAATCCTTTCGCCCCAACAAGGAGGAAAGGACACCTAGATTGACCTGCATGCCGGTGGAGAATACGATGGCCTCCTCCTTGCCGGTGTAGGCGGCCAATTTCTCCTCGAGTTCAATGTGAAGGTCCAGCGTCCCGTTCAGGAACCTGGAACCCGCACATCCGGACCCGTATTTGTCGACGGCCCGTTTGGCGGCCTCTTTCAGTTTAGGGTGGTTTGTCAACCCTAGATAACTGTTGGAACCGAACATGAGCACATCCTTTCCGTTGATTTTGACGACGGTGTCCTGGTCGCTCTCGATTACCCGGAAGTAAGGATATACGCCCGCCGCTTTCGCTTCCTGCGGCGCGGTATACCGCTTCATTTTCTGTTGAAGCAGGTTCATGTTATTTCTGTTGTTTAGCTAAGAATGAATGTCTTTCCCTTCGAAGGCACAGGCTTCTGTGCTTCCTGCGTCGAATTTGAGGGAAACGGCCTTCCGTTCATCCGACCAGCGACGCATACCGTTCCATCCAATGGTTGAGACGGGTCTTGCGAATGCCGTTTTCGTAAACCAGTATTGTCGCCAACGTACAGGAAGCTCCCAGGAGCACATCGATGATATAGTGGTGGCGGGTATAGACCGCCGCCCACCAAATACCGGCTAAAATTATCAAAAACAACCAACTGGTGAATCGTAATTTTTTCTTCAGGCCGAAATAAAGTGTCAGCAGGGGGTATGCGGCGTGGAGAGAAGGTATGGCCGCAAAAACATTGGCGTTCCGGCTGTACATGTCGTGAAACAAGGTGATGCCCAGCAGGCGGTCGAATTGAGCCAGCCCCGCCTCGTTGCCCGGAATGCCAAAATTTTCCGAAAAACCGTACAGCTCCACATACCAGGGCGGAGCCGCCGGATACAGGTAATAAAGCAGGAATCCGAACAGGTTGACCAACAGGAAGGACAAGGAGAAATCCAGCAGCAGACGCCTGTCCTGAAAAAACAGCCAGCAGGCGAACGACAGGGGCACCGGTACCCAGCAAAGGTAGAACACTCCGGCAAGCAGGTCTGCCACAGGATGGGTGTTCTTCGCAAAATACTCGTTCAACGTGACCCGCTCCCCGCCGTACGGGAACCCGAACAGCCATTTCTCCACTTCGTATGGTTCCCGGATATGGACGGGATTCAGTTCGTAATTGGGAATAATCCGCATCGAGTCGTACAACACCCAGTACACGGCGAAGAAAAACAATGCCAGCACGACCTTGCGCGACATACCGTTTCCGAAAAAAAGCCCCAGACATAGACTGGTGAACAGGAAATGATCGTTGCGCACCCCGATTCCGAAGATGACCCAAGCCATGTAAAAGCCAGCCAGGCTCAATGCCAACCAACCAACCCGCCTTGGAAATCTTTCGAATGCCATCTTCCCTGGATATGCCTCCGTTCGGTGGTTCCGGACCGTCGGGGTTCCCGCCCCACCAAGCAATCGACCCCCGAAATTAACAAATCATTCGGTTTATGGTTTTGTCCGCCCAACAGGGCCGGCAATCCCATGCCTTCCGGCCGGGCTTGCGCACATACGGCCGGAAAAACATTTTTTTTACCGGATGAGACCGCATCCCGGCACAAAAGAACGCATTCTGCGTTTAGAACAGAAGCCGTCCTTCCCTTGTTATGTCCTTGGATGGCGCGGGTCCGCCGACCGGAAAGCCAGTTCCGGGCCAGGGCCCGAAATCCAACCGAAATCTTTTCACATGAAATACCGAATGACCCGTCGTTCATGGCGTCGGATCGCCTACGCCTCCCTCGCCAGCCTCCTGCTCCTGTCCGCCGCACCATTCGGACAACCGCCCGCCAATTACTTCGAAATCGCGAAGAACCTGGAACTGTTCGCCAACCTGTACAAAGAGGTAAACACTTATTACGTGGATGAGATCGACCCGGCGCGACTGATGAAAACCGGCGTCGACGCCATGCTGGAATCCCTCGACCCCTACACCAATTACATCACGGAAAGTCAGATAGAGGGTTATCGGTACATCGCGGAAGGCCGTTACAACGGCATCGGTGCCGATATCCGGATCATAGACAGCCTGCCTACCGTCGTTGCGCCCTACCATGGCGCACCGGCCCAGGTCGCGGGCCTAAAGGCCGGTGACCAGCTCCTTTCCATCGACGGCCGCGAAACCAAGGGAAGGACCACCGATGACATCGGCGCCGTCTTGAAAGGGTATCCTGGCTCCGAAGTCGTCCTCGATGTCCTTCGGCCCGGCGAAGAAAAAACACGCCGGTTCACCCTGATACGGGATGAGGTCAATGTTCCAAATGTTCCTTATGCTGACCTGGTCAGTGACAAGGTGGGTTACATCGCCTTGACAACCTTCACCCGGGAAGCCGGCCGGAACGTAGCCCGGGCCCTCGAAGACCTGAAAGTGGAACAACCCGAACTCAAAGGCGTCATCCTGGACCTGCGGGACAACGGCGGCGGCTTGCTTGCCGAAGCGGTCAACGTCACCAATGTCTTCGTACCGAAAAACGAACTCGTCGTTTCCACCAAAGGTAAGGTCACGGATTGGGACAAGACCTTCAAGACGCTGAACGCACCCGTCGACGAGACCGTCCCGCTGGTCGTTCTGGTCAACGGACAATCCGCCTCCGCCTCCGAAATCGTGTCCGGCTCCATCCAGGACCTGGACCGCGGGCTGCTCATCGGCCAGGACACCTACGGTAAAGGCCTGGTCCAGAACACCCGGGACATCGGCTACAATGCCAAGGTGAAACTCACCACCGCCAAATACTACATTCCCAGCGGCCGATGCATCCAGGCCATCGAATACAAGCAAGGCGCTCCCGCCCGGATTGCCGACGACAAACGTACCGCATTCAGCACCCGAAACGGCAGGAAAGTCTTCGACGGCGGCGGTGTCAGACCCGACATACTGCTCGACCACGATGCGGAAAGTGACATCCTGCGTACGCTCGAGGACAACTTCCTCCTCTTCAGCTTCGCCACACAATGGAGTCTTCGCCACCCGGCTCCCTCCAGCGCCGCCGATTTCCACTTCGAACATTGGGACGAATTCATCCTGTTCCTGGCACAGCGGCATTTCGACTATGATACCGAAACGGAGCAACGGATGGAAGATTTCCGCAGTTCCGCCCAGCAGGCCGGCTACCTTTCCGAAGAAGATTTCAAATCACTGGAAGCCCGTATCATCCTGTCGAAGAAACAGGAGCTGGAAAAATACAAACCCGTCATCGTCAACCTGATCGAAAAGGAAATAGCCAGCCGGTATTTCTTCGAGAAAGGAAGAATCGAGATCGGCCTGCGCAACGACCCCGAAATCTCCCATGCCCTGCGCCTTTTCGACGATCCGGACGCTTTCCGCAAACTCCTGCAGCCGGACAGGTGAATCCTTGGCCAAAAACCACGGGACGGTCCTTCCGCCATATCCTAAAAGCAGGCACGGAAACGTGATGTCCGGGTGTTCCGGCAGATGACAAAACTCCATCGGGCACGGCAGGTGCTTATCCGTCCGAACAGGCTATATTTGTATCGGAAGCGCTTGCTTCCCGCCGTCTTTCCGGCTATCTAACCAAACGACCGTCGACCATGCATTATCATTCTCTCGGGCAGGTTCCGCCCAAAAGGCACACGCAATTCCGCAAACCGGACGGCAGTCTGTACCATGAGGAACTTTTTTCAACGGAAGGTTTCAGTGACCTGTACGCCCTGTTGTACCATTGCAACCCCCCGACCCAGATCGTCCAGGTGGGCGAACCTTACAGCGTCGAACCGACCCTGGTGAACGACCGCCAGCTCAAACACCGTAGCCTCCAGGGCTTCCGGATAGCGCCGGAAGAGGACTACCTGCACAGCCGCAAGCCCGTGCTCGTCAATGACGAATGCAAAATCAGCCTCGCAGCCCCCCGACGCAGCATGTCCGGATACTTCTTCAAAAACGCGGACGCCGACGAGGTCATCTTCGTCCACGTCGGCAGCGGCACCCTTCACACCGCCTACGGAAACATACCCTTCTCCTATGGGGACTATCTGGTCATCCCGCGCGGAACGACCTATCAACTCTCCTTCCAGGACGAAAACAACCGGCTGTTCATCGTCGAAAGCACCAGCCCCATCGTCACCCCGAAAAGATACCGTAACAACTTCGGCCAACTGATGGAACATGCCCCCTTCTGCGAACGGGACATCCGGAAGCCGCAGGACCTGGGCACACACGACGAACAAGGGGAATTCCTTTTCTTCATCAAGAAACAGGACCGGATCTATCCTTATTATTACCTGAACCATCCCTTCGACCTGATCGGCTGGGATGGCTACGTATATCCCTACGCTTTTTCCATCCACAACTTCGAACCGATCACCGGCAGGGTGCATATGCCGCCCCCCATACATCAGACGTTCGAAACACGTGGCTTCGTCATCTGCTCCTTCTGCCCCCGACTTTACGATTACCACCCCCTGGCCATTCCGGCTCCCTACAACCACAGCAACATCGACAGCGATGAGGTACTTTACTATGTGGACGGCGATTTCATGAGTCGCAAGCATGTGGAACGCGGCATGATCACCCTCCACCCAGGCGGTATCCCGCACGGCCCACATCCCGGATCGGTGGAGAAAAGCATCGGTGCCAGGGAAACCCACGAGCTCGCCGTGATGGTCGATACGTTCAAGCCGCTCCGCATGACCACCCATGCCGTGGACATAGAAGACAAGGATTACTTTCTGAGCTGGCTCCCATCCCCAGCTGCACAAGGGAACAAGGCGGGCTGACGGCAGCGCTTTCCCGGTAATCGTCGGTGAAGGAAACGAATGTCTTCTTTGCCTCCGGTCCTTATATTTGTAAGCGATTTCGGCTGCATGTCCGACGCAAGTGCGGAACTTGCCTCACCTGGAAACAACGACAACCACAAGGCCTCAGCAGGGCTAGAACCTTTTAGAAGAAACGTAATTGCATATCCGCCTTCTTCCTTTGTCGGAATGAAAGGCAAGGACAATAAAAACACCAGCCATGTTCGGAGATTTAATGGGCAACGTGCAACAGAAACAAGAAGACCTCCGGCAGGAATTGGCCGGCACCGTAGTGGAGGAGTGGTCTGCAGACCGCAGAATCCATATCAAGGCCAATGCCAACCGGGAAATCATTGACATCGTAATCGACCCTTCGCTGTTGGCTCCGGATCAAGGGGAAGAATTGCAGGACCTTTTGGTGGTCACCCTGAACAATGTCCTGCAGCGTGCGGCCCAAGCAGAAAGGACGGCCGCCCAGCAGATGATCACCAACCTGCTGCCTGGCGGGATGGGAGGGTTGTTCGGCCGGTAAGGCGATGCCTGGCCGGCATCCTACCAGACCAATAACCGACCGATGGCTGCGGACACCTTCGCCGCGGAAGGAATGGCTGTCCTTTCCAGCACCTCGTTCAACGGAATGGCGGGAACATCCGCCGAACCTGTCACCGTCACAGGCGCATCCAACCAGGTGAAACATTGTTCCTGTATCCTGCCTGCCAATGCCTGTGCAAAACTGTGGTGGACAGGCTCCTCCGTGACGACCAGGCAACGGCCGTGGTCCCGGACCGCCCGGAAAACCCCCTCCTCATCCAGGGGGTGCAGGGTACGCAGGTCCAGCACCGATACACGGCCGGGATGGTCTTCCGCCGCCTTCAGCGACCAATGCACCCCCATCCCGTAAGTCACCACCACCATGGCTTCGCCGCTTTGCACCGCTTTCGGTGATGCCGACAATGCCATCCTGGACAGGCCGAGGGGCAGGATATAATCCTCCGCCGGCGGTATGCTGCGGGCTCCTTCCGTTCCCGGCACCTTCGACCAATACAGCCCTTTGTGCTCGAAAATGACCACCGGATTGGGATCGTGATAGGCCCCTTTGATCAATCCCTTCAAATCCGCCCCATTGCTGGGGTAAGCGATCTTGACACCCCGGATATTGGCCACCACGGACTCCACACTGGAGGAATGGTAAGGCCCCCCGCTGCCATATGCTCCGATGGGCACCCGAAGCACCATGCTCACCGGCCATTTACCGTTGCTAAGATAACAGGACCTACTGACCTCCGTGAACAGCTGGTTCAGTCCTGGCCATATATAATCGGCGAACTGCACCTCCACGATTGGCTTTAGTCCGACGGCGCTCATACCGACGGTACTGCCTATGATGAACGCCTCCTGGATGGGCGTATTGAACACCCGATGTTGCCCGAATTTGTCTGCGAGGGTGGCAGCCTCCCGAAAGACGCCGCCCAGCCGGGCCCCTACATCCTGACCGTATACCAAACACTCCGGATGCGCCCGCAGCAATTCCTCCACGGCCTGCAAGGCACAATCCACCATGACCTTCCGGTCGGTATCCGCCGGTTCGCGCACACCCTGCTCCATTGTCACCGGTGTGGGTGCGAAGACATGGCCGTACAGGTCGTCCGGAATCGGGTCCGGTGCGGACCGGGCAAGCTCGAAATCGGCCCGCACCTCCCTACGGACTTCCTCTTCCGTCGCCGACAGTTCGGATAAACGGTATCCGTTTTCCAGCAGATGATTCCGTAAGCGCGGGAAAGGATCCCTGCGCTGGTGGAGGTCCAGGTCGTCCCGATACCATTCCTTGCGGACACCGGAAGTATGGTGATGGAGAAGGGGTACGTCGGCATGCACCAGGAAAGGCCGCCGCTCGCGACGGATGGTCTCCAGGACTTCCCTCAGCACCCGATGACAAGCGAGAAAATCCGTTCCATCCACCCTTCGGACGGAAATCCCATGGAATCCCGCCGCATAATCCGCGGCGTCCTGGGCCCGGATTTCTTCCGCCTTGGCGGAAATATCCCATCCGTTGTCCTGGACCAGATACAGAATGGGCAATTGCCGCAATGCCGCCATCTGAAAAGCCTCGGCCACCTCTCCTTCCGTAACGGAAGCATCTCCCAGGGAACAGACGGCAATCGGCACCATGGTGTCCGCTTGGGTTGTCTTTTCGGCGGACACCTGCTGGCTCAGGTATTGCAGCCCCATGGCCAACCCGGTGGCCGGAATGGCCTGCATCCCGGTGGCGGAGGATTGGTGAGGAATCCCGGGTTTATCCGGCTCCTTCAGACTGGGGTGTGCGTAGTAGCTCCTACCCCCTGAGAAAGGATCCTCCCGCTTGGCCAGCAACTGCAGCATCAGATCGTATGGCCGCATACCGATGGCCAGCAACATGGCCTCGTCCCGGTAGTAGGGGAACACCCAATCACGAGCATGCAGCTGCAGGCCAAGAGCCAGCTGCACGGCCTCGTGCCCCCTGGCGGTGGCATGGACATATTTTGACGTCACCCGGAACTCCTCCTCATAAAGATCCGCCATGGCGACCGTTGTGGCCATCAATCGGAAAGCCTTGTCGAGCAAGGCGCGCTCCTCCCGCAACAGCTTTTTGTTCATATCTGGTCTTAGGTGTCGGTTCGACTTTTGCTGCGGAAGGATGCGATGGCCTCCCGGGTGAACGGAGAGCGGACAAGCTCCCCGCTGATGGCGGCCCGTTCGTCCAGCAACCGCTCCCAATGTTCCGTTCCCTCCCAACATACCTGCTTGAGTTGCTGAAGGGCTTCGGGCGGGTATCCGGCCAGGGTACGGGCCAATCCATCCAATGCCTGGTCCATTTCCTCGACCGTTTCATAAACCCCGGCATACAAGCCTCTCGTACAGGCCCACTCCGCGGACTGCCAGTTGTTTGCATCCAATGCCAACTGGCTGTAGGCGGATACACCCATTTTCCGTGTGACCGCCGGACCGATGACGAAAGGACCGATGCCCAGCGCCAATTCGCTCAGCCGGATGGACGCCCATCGGGTGGCGAGACAATGGTCGGCCGCAGCCGCCAGACCGACCCCTCCGCCGACCGCCTTTCCCTGCACGCGGGCGAGGATGATTTTCGGGCTGGTCCGCATGGCGTTGATCACCCTTGCGAAACCGAGGAAAAACCGCTTGCCTGCCGCGACATCCCCGATCTCCGCAAGTTCCGTGATGCTGGCGCCCGCGCAGAACGTCCGGTCACCGGCGCTGCGCAAGACGAGTACGCCGGCGGCTGGATCTTCTCCGGCCGTGCGGATGGCATTCGCCAGGTCGGACAACAGTTTTCCAGGAAGGGAATTGTTGGCTGGATGGAAAAATTCAATGGTGGCAATACGATCCCGCACCGTGAGACGTATCTCACCTTGCTTGTTTGTTGTTGACATGGTAGGGCGCTTTGGGCAAATATCTGCAAAAACATTTCCAGTACCTTCCTCAGCATCCCGTTTTTCGGAAGGATTGTTTCTCCGACGACGCAGACGCAAACAAGATTGCCGGGCGACATCCTGCAACGGAACGATTTTCCTCCGGTGGTGATGACCTCCGCATAACGGACCAGGCGTTGCAAAGGGCGTGGCAATAAGTCCGGAAGGTCGACATGCTGGTGGAAATACACAGGGAGGGCAGTAGCTGCTTTGTCGACCTATTGTTTCGTACCTGTCTGCTTCCGACATGATCCGCCGGACAGGATACGGGGACCAGGCGATCCTCCTGCGTCGCAGCCGCTCGGGTAGTCAAGGTCACCGGACTTCCGCCGGAAGATCTTTCTCTGCCGGTGCAGCCTCCGACAACGGCCTTACGACAGCCGCGACGAAACACTGGTCATGGGATTCCAGGCCTTGCAGATGCCAGCGATCGAACAAATACCGTATGATGCCGGGATCACAAGCCATGATGGTGTCACCCACCGCCACCTGCTCGGGATGGATGCTGAGGTTTATGTCAAAACCATACTTCCGCCGGTACAAACCGGCATAGAAAACAGCTTGTCCATCAAAACCGGGCTGCAAGAGCGTGAACCGCCGAAGATCCCGGCGCCACCGTAGCTTTCGGAACAAATACCCATACTTCATGTTGGGATCCTTCACTTCCGGCATGAAGGTCTTTTCCAGCGTCTGGGTGTATGGTTCCCAAACGAAAGGTCGGAAAACCAACTGCCAGCCGAATACCAATACCAAGACAGCCATGCCCGGCTGCCGCCATGAGGAGCCGAGCGACCGGATCAGTTCTCGACAGCCGAAACCGGCCAGGAATGCCAAGGGAGGATAGGCCACAATGTCGTAATGGGGGGTCTTTGTTTCCGAAAAGGAAATGGTCAGGAGCATACCCGCCGCGCATAGGAAAAAAAGCAGCAGGATGTCCCGACCGGCAGGATGCCCGTTTCGCTTCCACCACCCATATGCCGGGACCAACAGCAGCATAAGCCAGGGGTGGAAATGCTTTTCCGCAAGCTGGGTGAAATAATAACCCCATGGTCCCTTGTGCAACTCGATGGTGGTGGTGTAGCGGTCGATCATCTCGTAATGGAGCGCCCGTCGCAGGAAGCCCGGTATGCGCCAATCCATCACGGCCAACCAGCCGGCCAAAGGAACCAATACCGCCAAGGCCGCCAGCCAGGTCCGTTTTTCCCGGAGCATCCTGCCGGCAACGCCCTTGTGGATGGCATAGATGGCCATACCCGGCAGGAAAAAAAGACCGAACACGTATTTGGTCATCGTGGCGGCAACCAATGCCAACACCAGCACAAACAGCCACCGGTCGGCGGACCTTCCAGACCGCGGGCCGCACACATACCGGTGGAAGGCATACGCCCCCACCAACATATACAGCGCCAGCGGCACATCCTGGTCTCCCGTACGGGCCGCATGTTCCCTCACGTATCCCGTGGTCGTTGCCAGGACGAACGATGCCAGGTATCCGATCCGGATATCCCCGAACTCCCGGCGAGCTATGTATAGAAAAAGCCAGAGCGTGGCCAGTACCGCTGCCAGTGTCGTCGCACGCAAACCGATTTCATTGATGCCTAACAGTTTGAGCGACAATACTTGGAGCCAGGTCGTGAACGGGGGTTTCGTATTGGGGTGCAAAGGGCCGCCTTCGATCCAGTGGTCGTAGTTGGGAAGGTAGCGACCCTCCTCCGCCATGTAGGCCGCCCGCATCGCAAACAGGGATTCGTCCCAGTTGTGGATGGGCTCCCAGCCCAGATGATGGACGAAAGGGAAATACAGCACGATGCAGAGCAACAGGGGCCAACCGTACCGTTCGAGGAGGATTTTCCTACCGTCATATGGGTTTCCACTTACCATCCCACAAATATAATCGCTTGCGCCGTAACCGCCCCTTTCCGCCTCCGTCGCCCTCCTTTGCCATGAATCCGACGCCTCATACAACGGAAAAATATCTTCCAAGCACCTAACTTTGTACCGGTGGCATGATTTGGCAAGGCCTCCGCATCCGAACGATCGCGATGCCCGTTCCGATCACCACCGAACTTGTGACAAACAGTGCGGGCAGGAAGGTGCTTACCGCACGATCCAACTGTTCAAACCACCCGCTTCAACCGTACAACCATGGAGAAAACGCTTCTTTTTGTCTCATGCCTGCTGCTGACCGTCTGCTTCCCCCCGATCGGACGCGCTCAGGCAGGCGACAGGTTCGCGTTTGCCGCAGAAGGCAGCGGCAAGGTCATGGAGGTCATGGAAACGATGTCGGAAGGTATTCAGAACGCATTGGTCGTCACGCTGGACGGTGGAGACGCCAAATTGGCGGAGGAAACCTGGAAATCCTTCCTGTCGGACTACGGTGGAAAAACCAGGCGGGTCGTGCGCAGCAACGGGGAATACGTCACGACGGTCGAAATCGTCGGCATCAACGGGGTGAATCCCATACAAGTGTACAGCCGTGCCGGTGAAACCGAAGACGGGACGCCCCAGCTGTCGACCTGGTTCGACCTGGGGGAGGAATATCTCAGTTCGAAATGGAAGGTGCAATACGAAGAAGCGGAAAAGATCCTGCTCCGCTATGTCCACGCCTGCCGGATCGCCCATACCACAGAACAGCTCCATACGGCGGAGAAAAAACTGCGATCCATGGAAACCGACCTCGAACGGCTGGAACGCCAGCACACCGGCTTCCGGCGAACCATCGAGGAAGCGGAAAAGAAGATACAACAGACCCAGGACGAAATCGTCACCAACCAGCAACAGCAAGGTGACACCATGGAAAAAATCGAGCTGCAGAAACAATTGCTGGAAGAAATTAAAAGGCGGCTGTCCGGGTTAAAATCAAATTAACGCGGGACATTTCGTAATTTTGCAGCGTCATCAGCGGGCTACCGGGCAACAACACCCGTGGCCGTACGTACGACCATGTCCCTTGCCAATACCCGTCAGCCGGTTCCCCCCGTTGCCATTCACATCCACCGGCAAAGCAGGAATCCAAGCAGGTACACCACACATGCTGACACTGTTCCTTAACATCGTATAACTCAAGAACACTATGGATTTATTCGAGAAGTTCAGAAATCCCGGTCCTTTGGGACGATTCTCCGAAGTGGCGGACGGCTACTTCATGTTTCCGAAACTGGAAGGGGAACTGGGAAACCGGATGATGTTCCAGGGGAAGGAAGTCATCTGCTGGAGCATAAACAACTACCTGGGGCTGGCCAACCATCCGGAGGTCCGCGACACGGATGCACGGGCGGCGAAGGACTGGGGGATGGCCTACCCGATGGGAGCCCGGATGATGAGCGGTGCCACCCGATATCATGACCAACTGGAACAGGAATTGGCGGATTTTGTCGGCAAGGAATCCGTTCTGTTGGTCAATTTCGGCTACCAAGGCATCCTGTCCGCCATAGACAGCCTGCTCAACCGGCATGATGTCGTCGTCTATGATGCGGAATCCCATGCCTGTATCGTTGACGGCGTCCGGCTCCACCACGGCAAACGGTTCGCCTTCGAACACAACAACATCGAAAGCCTGGATAAGAACCTCGCCCGTGCAACCAAAATCGTGGAAGAGACCGGCGGTGGCATCCTCGTCATCAGCGAAGGTGTATTCGGCATGCGGGGCGACCAGGGCAAACTCCGTGAAATTGCAGCCCTCAAGGAAAAATATGAATTCCGCCTGATGGTCGACGATGCCCACGGCTTCGGGATGCTGGGTCCAAGTGGTGCGGGTGCCTGCGAGGAACAAGGTATCATGCAGGACGTGGATGTCTATTTCTCAACCTTCGCGAAATCCATGGCCAGTATCGGCGCTTTCTTCGCGGGTGAGAAATTCATGATCCAACACCTCCGCTTCAACATGCGGTCTCAAATCTTCGCCAAGTCCCTGCCGATGCCCCTCGTCATCGGTGCATTGAAACGCTTGGAGCTCCTGCGCACACAGCCGGTGCTTCGGCAGCGGCTGTGGGATAACGTCGCCGCCCTACAGGGAGGCCTGCGGGAAGCCGGTTTCGATATCGGAGAGACCAACTCCTGTGTGACTCCGGTCTATATGCATGGGGAAGTGGGGGAGGCCATGGCGCTTGTCCACGATATGCGGGAAAATTACGGCGTCTTCTGTTCAATTGTCGTTTATCCCGTCATCCCGAAGGGGATGATCATCCTGCGCCTGATTCCCACCGCCGTCCATACACAACAGGATATAGACGAAACAATCGCCGCCTTCAAGGCTGTGAAGGAAAAGCTGGTCGGCGGGCAATACAAGGCGATTGCGGAACAATACATGGCCGGTGTGGTCTGACCCGCCTGCCAATCGGACATCTCACTTACGATCTGCATTCCGGAAGCAGGCTTTCCCGTAATCACAACCGGCCGACGTTGAAATGGATGCCCTGGATTTTCCTAGGCATCCATTTCCGTTTCCGATCCTTCCGTTTCCGTTGCGGCAGGGTCTTGTTGTGTCGTATAGCCCCTGTCATGCAGGAAATTGAACCACCGGATGACTTTCCGGATATCTCCCGTATGAACCCGGTCCCGGTCATGGTCCGGCAATATTTCGGAAAAATAAGCGCGCAATCCGGCAGCATCGGTGTCCGGGGAGACGATGGGAAGTGATTCCAGCTGGTCGAGCATCTTCCGGAACACTTCCTTGATTTCAATCGCATCGTCGTTTTCCAGGAAAATGGATATGCTTTCCAATGGGGAGAACTGGTGTTTTCGAATGGATGCGAAACGGACTTTCCCATTGTCGAGGTCTTCCACCAACATCCCGTTGCTGCGGTTCGCCACGATTTTCTGCACGCCGGGCATCCCGGTTACAATCACAAGGTCTTTGATATTCATAATTATTGAAATTGCAGTCTGTTGCTCAGGCTGTCCGAGCATTTGCTACGGACTAAAGTCCTGTCCGATGGTTCCGAGGCACCAAGCCGGACCGTTGCCAGGGAGGGACTGGTTACATTCGTCCCGAAAATCGGGACGACCCTGTTCCTAAGGTTGCGGCTCCGCGATGTCCGCCTCCGGACCAACGGAGCGGCAAAGGTATAAATCCATTTGCAAGCGACGGATACTTTGTTTCTTTCCTCATAAATTTGGAACTTGGGGGAGACAGCTGCCGGATGGCCATGTTTTTGCCTGCCAGTCTGAATGTCACCTGTTCATATCATACAGCCATGGACCGACACCCAACACATACCTATTTGCTGACCGCAGCTGCCTGGCTGCTTCTTTCCGGCACCTGCCTCTCCGCACAATCCCCGGCTCCCGACAAGCTTGTCCGAACATATGAGGAAACGGCAAGACCAGCGGAACAAATCGACCGTACTTATCCTTACGACATCACCCTTGCGGATGCCGATGGCCATGTCTTCAGCTCCTCATCTGTATTTCCGATGAATGGCCGGCCGACCGTGCTGATGTTTTGGCTCACCACCTGCGGGCCCTGTCGGATGGAACTTACCGCCATCGCAACCAAATACAGGCAGTGGCAGGAAGCGGAGCAATTCAACCTGATGGCTGTGTCCATAGATTTTCCGCGTAACCGGGAAGCATTTGTGCAAAGGGTGAGGGATAGCGACTGGCCTTTTCCGGCCTACCTGGATGTCAACCGGGAGTTCGGGGAGATCATGCCGGGAAAACTGAACGGCCTGCCACAGGTTTTCCTATTGGACCAGGAGGGAAACATCGTTCATCACAAACGGAAATACATGCCGGGGGACGAGGACCTGCTCTTCGAGCAGGTTCGGATGCTCGCAGCCGCACGCTGAGGGCCTTCGACAAACCATTCAGACAGGGGGGCTCAACCCAGGTTGTTTCGCTGCTGTTCCTCGTAGCGGGAGATGTATTCGTCTATGATCTCTCCCAGTATGTCCTTCAGATAGGCTTTTTCCAGGCGAGCGATAATTTTCAGCTTGTTCAGTTTTTCCTTGTCGAAGGAGACAGTCAGCCGTTTTGTACCGCTTGCATCCTCTTCCACGGCACCCATCTCGACCGTCCGGCGGATCAGGACATCCAAGCCGCCACCTGGCCGGCGCCGGTGTGTCTGCTGATGGAATACCTGCGGGGATTTTGCAGGGGGCATGCCTTTCGTATCCCCGGGTTTTGCGGATTGCCCCTTCTGTTGCATCCGTTCCTCGAAGGTTTCCTGCATGGCGGACTCGAGCAAGGAATCCAGGTCTGTGGTGAAGTCTTTCCTGGAGGCGGAACGCCTTGGATCATGCCTATCCCCCTGGTTCGCACCTGCCGGATGTCCGCCACCTTCCAGGAATGCGGTGCCCGATCCCCCCTCCGTCCCATAGGGCGTGGTGAAAATGCTTTCCAGACCATCCGTGAATTTTTTCTTGCTCAAAACGATTGCGTTTACGGCAACTGAGGACCAGGAACTATGTCGTCGGCTTCCGGGTTAGATGGCCACCCACCCTTGGGAGGGCGCCAAGGCCTTCGATGACGAACGGAACGGCATCAGGCGGCTGTCACCTCTATGCGGGACAGTATTTCCTTGCACAGGTTCATATAATCTTCCGCACCGATGCTGGTACGGTTGTAATTGAAAATATCCTTGCGTTGGGAGGGTGCCTCCGCCAACGCCACATTGTCCCGAATAAGCGTATCGAACACCTTTTCGCCAAAATATTTCCGAATGGTGTCCACCACATCTCTGTTCAGAATCTTGCGGTTGTCATACATGGTGGCGATGACCCCCCCTATCTCCAACTTCTTGTTCAGCCGGAATTTCACCTTGTCAATGACCTGCTTGATCTTGGCGAGCCCTTGCAGGGCGAGAAACTGGGTTTGCAATGGAATGTAGACAAAATCGCTGGCTGCCAGGGCATTCAGCGTCAACAAGCCCAAGGAAGGCGGACAATCGATGATGACGTAATCATACTCTTCCTTCAACGGTTCGCACAATTCCCGCAACAGGTATTCCCGCCCCGCCTCATTGATAAGCTCCATTTCCGCACCGGAGAGGTCCAGGGTGGACATCACGACATCCAGCCCTTCACGAACCGTGAACGGCTCCAGTTCGGACTCGCCACGGAGCGCTTCGTAGATCGTGTTGGTCTGCCGGGGTATTCCCAGGGAAAGACTGAGGTTCGCCTGCGGGTCAAGGTCGATCAACATCACCTTTTTCCCCAGCTCCACCAGTCCAGCACCGATGTTGATTGTGCTGGTAGTCTTGCCTACCCCTCCTTTGTGATTCAGAATGGAAATAATCTTCGCCATAAAGAAAAGCCTTTTGCGCTGACACCGTCCGATTCGTGCTTTCCGTCCGCCGGTCTGTCGTAGCTTATTGCAAATCTAACAATATTACCGTTGTTTTTTAGCGCAATTTTACGGCAACCGGCAGCGGATACGTCATCTGACGCGCAAGCACCGGAAAAACAAGCCGGATCTTTTTCCCGTCGAATTTGCAGACGAATGTACCGGATTGGTAAAACAGAAGGCTTTCGCAAGGTGGCCGGCAACTTGTGTTCCAGCTTGCTCCAAACCAAATCGTCGGGAAACGGTTATAATTGGATACTTGTCGGATCAAGCCGCAAAGACCGTGCGTGAAGGCGCATTCCCAAAAACAAGCGGTGGCCTGGTTCGTAAACAACCGAACAGTATGATGATATCCACCAACATGGAATCGGCGCTGAACCAACAGATCGCCATGGAGGGCAAGGCCTCCTTTCTATATCTGGCCATGTCGACCTGGTGTGACCAACAGGGATTGAAGGGATGTGCCGCGTTCCTAAAGCAACAATCCGAGGAAGAACGGATGCACATGCTCCGGATTTTCGATTATATGGCGGAAGTCGACGCCTTTGCGAAAACCCCCGGCATACAGGAACCGCCTCATACGTTCGGCTCCGTGCAGGCGGTCTTCCAGTCTGTGTACGAACACGAGCAGCAGGTAACCCGCAGCATCAACCGACTGGTGACGCTGGCCCGCGAGGAGAACGACCACGCGACCGACACGTTCCTTCAGTGGTACATCGTCGAGCAACGGGAGGAGGAATCGCAGATGCGGACAGTGCTCGACCGTATCCGGCTGATCGGAGACGGGCCCCAAAGCCTGTATTTCATTGACAAGGAACTGGAGGCACTCCATGCCGCCAAGGCTGCGGCGGATGGGACGGAAGCGGCATGAACCGAGGCATACCCCGCGCTTACAACCGGATCGTATGAAAGACATCTGGGATTATCTCAAGGGGTTGTTCCGGCAGGCATCGGAAAGTTCCGCGGCGAACCCTTACCTGCATGAAGTCATCCACCGGTCGGAAGCCGACATGCAGGCGTTCCGCGCCTGGCAGGGGTCCCTTCGGCATCGGCGAATCTTGGATTGGCTTCACGACCAATACGCCGTCTGGCAGGTGCTGCCCGACGATGTGGATCCCGCCGTTGATTTCCTGCACACCCCCTCCTCAAAGGGATTCGCCATCCATCTCCACCGTACCGACTATTCCAGGCAGGAGCTGACCTTCCTGCTGGACCACTTCCGGGACCGGGTATGTTCCCTCGACTACAAGGTGCAGCTGTCCGATACACGTTCCTGGACAAATACCGACCGGGTGGAAACCGTCGAACGTCATTATCTGAAGCCCCGACCCGCCTGGTCGGAAAACAGGCGGTTCGACCAGAAATTCGGTAACATCACCCTCGAACTGGTGCTTCACGATGAAAAGCCCCAACTTTTCAAGTGCCGCGCCAACTGCTACAACGACCGGTTATATTCAGATGCCCAGGCTTTCCCACAACTCATGCAAGCCCTTTTGACCGGCTGACGGTGCGCCCGCCCTATTCCGCCGGTAAGCCGACGATTCCCTGCAGGTGAGTCCATGCCACGGCTGAGCCTGGCATTAATTGCTCGTTTACCGCCGGAGAAACCTCCTAATTCCGTTCCACAAACTATATTTGTTCTATCGGCCGCGATCAGTCCCCTGTGCAACCTCCCCGTTCCGGCTCCCGTTGCCGGTCGGGACGTTATCGGTCCGCATCTTTTTCACCCCCTGCAGCTCGTCCGGATAGCCCGGCACGGCCGTCCACAGGGAAGTTAATCTGAACGTCCGCATGTATCCTGACCTTTCCTATTTGTTGCACGACCTGTTCGGCACGACGCCGGACAACTGGACCTCCATCTTCAAGACCTTCGGGTTGATGCTGGTCTTGTCGATTCTTTGCGCCGCCTGGTTGTTCCATCGGGAACTCAAGCGGAAGGCCGCGGAAGGTATTTACCAGCCCGCCAGGATGCGGATCGTTACGGGAAGACCGGCCACAACCGGAGAAATCCTTTCCAATTCCGTGTTCGGATTCGTCCTCGGGTACAAGCTGTTCCATGTCGCCGGACATTTCAAGGAATTCCAGGCGGATGCCGCGGCCGTTCTGTTATCCGCCGAAGGTCATTGGGCCGGCGGCCTGCTGACCGCCACCCTCTTCGGCGCCTTCCGCTGGTGGGAAAAGAAAAAGGAAAGCCTTGCCAAACCCAAGGAGGAAATACAACTGCTCTACCCACATGACCGTATCGGCGACCTGACGATGATAGCGGCCATCACCGGTATCATCGGCGCCAAGATCTTCGCCATCCTCGAGGCACCGTCCGGTTTTCTGCAGGATCCTGTCGGCACTTTCTTTTCCGGCAGCGGACTTGCAATATACGGAGGATTGATCTGCGGCTTCGTCGGAGTCGTCTGGTATCTGCGACGCCATGACATTCCCGTTTTCCACACCCTCGACGCACTGGCTCCCGCCTTCGTCCTGGCCTATGGGGTCGGACGGATCGGCTGCCAACTGTCGGGCGACGGAGACTGGGGCATCGTCGCAGCCGCTCAACCGGATTGGTGGTTCCTGCCGGATTGGCTTTGGTCATTCGACTATCCCATGAACGTCAATCGAGAGGGAATACCCATCGAAGGCTGCACCTATTCCTACTGCAACCGGCTCCCGGAGCCGGTGTACCCTACGCCGCTCTACGAAACCCTGGCCTCGTTCCTCATCACCGGCTTGTTGTTAGCCATGCGCAAAAAACTCGCCATCCCTGGGCTTTTATTTTTCATATATTTGATATTCAACGGTTTCGAACGGTTCTGGATCGAAAAAATCCGAGTCAATGTAAAGTACGAGTGGCTTCCATTCCATCCCACGCAGGCGGAATTGATATCCTTGCTGCTTTTCCTGACCGGTGTGGCCGGAACCTTCTGGTTGTTGAAAAAACAAAAATCATGACGCTAATGAAGCGGCTGCTGATACCCGCCCTCCTCTTGTTCACGATCGCACCCGCCATGGCCCAGCGAAACATCCTG
The DNA here is from genome assembly GCA_041163745.1 of Bacteroidota bacterium. Classification (GTDB taxonomy): domain Bacteria; phylum Bacteroidota; class Bacteroidia; order Chitinophagales; family Saprospiraceae; genus UBA6168. The sequence continues at coordinate 58,681 of JBEAQU010000065.1, read as the reverse complement.
CAGAAACTGCTCCTGCACCATGACAGCCTGTTCGGCCCCGTATTGCAACAACCGGACGTGTATGATGTGCAGGTCATCTATACGCAGATCGACCGCGATGAACGGAACAGACCGTCCTTCCGCTCTCACACCTTCCGCCTGGACGAGCGGGATTACTATTATCCCGCCAGTACGGTAAAGATGCCGATTGCCCTGCTCGCCCTGGAGAAACTGAACAAACTAGCCATCCGGGGGCTGGACAAACACACCGCCATGCAACATGGCGCCGCCACAACACCCCAAACACCAGTGACCCGGGATACCACTGCCGCCGACGGTAACCCGTCCGTCGCCCACTACGTCAAGAAGATCTTCCTGGTCAGCGACAACGATGCCAGCAACCGGTTATATGAGTTCCTCGGTCAGGCTTACCTCAACGAGTCCTTGTGGAACAAAGGGTATGCGAACGCCCTCATCACACACCGACTGGGCATATCCGGTTTCGATGAAATGGCTAACCGCCACACCAATCCGGTCAGCTTCCGTCTGAATGACAGTCTGCTTTACCACCAAGGGGAAGTCTACAGCGCCGCCGAGCGATCCTTCCCCCTTCGGAAAACCTTGCGCGGAAAAGGATACTACCAAGGAGAAGAACTCATCCACCAACCGTTCGACTTTTCAAAGAAGAACTTCATCTCCCTCCAGACCCAACTCGATATCCTGCAAGCCGTGCTGTTCCCCGAAAGTGTCCCCCCCTCCAGGCGCTTCCAACTGACGGAAGACGACTATCGTTTGCTGTACCAGGTCATGTCGGAACTGCCCCGAGAAAGCAGATACCCGACATACGATCACGAACCGGACCACTATGTGAAATTTTTCCTCTTCGGCGACCGCACGGAACAGGAAAGGATGCCCGACCATATCCGCATCTTCAACAAGGTGGGATGGGCCTACGGATTCCTCACGGACATCGCCTACATCATCGACCTGGAAGCGGGTGTGGAGTTCATGCTCGCCGCCACCATCCATGTGAACAAGGACGGTATCTTCAACGACGACCAGTACGAATACGAATCGGTCGGCTTGCCCTTTCTCGCCAACCTCGGCCGTGTCGTCTACGAGCATGAAAAGAAACGCCCCCGGAAGTTCCGCCCCAACCTGGACAAATTCAACATCCCACACTACGACTGAACACATGAACCGCCTCTTCGCGCTTTCCTCCCTGCTATGCCTGCTGCTGTTCTCCGCTCCGCCCGCCATGGGACAACGGAAGCAGCGGAAAGGCAGTTCCGCCACCACGACGGCAAGCGGTTCGGCCACAGGAATCGACCTGGCCGCATCGCCTGTCTTTTCGAAATGCTTCACCGGCTTCGCCCTTTACGATCCCGACAAAGGACGTATGCTCTACGAGTACAACGCCGACAAATACTTCACCCCCGCTTCCAATACCAAGATTCTGACCCTGTACACCTCCTTGCGATTGCTCGGAGACTCCATCCCCGCCTTGCAATACCAGCCGCAAGGCGATCTACTGGTCTTCTGGGGAACCGGAGACCCTTCGTTTCTGAATCCTCACCTCAGTCCCGACACCCGATTGTTCGATTTTCTCCGGAATCGGAAGGAGACCCTCCTGTTCTGTCCCGCCAATTTCAAGGATCAGCGGTATGGGGACGGCTGGATGTGGAGCGACTTTCCCTACGATTATCAGGCGGAAAAAGCATCCTTCCCCATTTACAGCAACATCGGCCACTTTCGGTTGTCCGATGCAGATTCGCATCAGGTGGAAGTGAGCCCCCGTCTGCTGGGCAGCTTGCTGCGCTATGATTCGTTGCCGGCCCTGGAAGATTTCGTCAGCCGGGAAGAATACAACAACCAGTTCATTGTCAATACCATGGCGCGTAGAGGAGCAGACAGGGAATGGCATGTCCCTTTCCGGTATTCCCCCGATTTCTTCGCCGGGCTGTTGTCCGATACCCTGCATCGCCCGGTGAGCGTGCTGCATGCCGACCTGTTGCCGCCACCCGACGCCCCAGTGGTGTACAGCATACCCAGCGACTCCTTGTACCGGCAGTTGATGCACGTGAGCGACAATTTCATCGCCGAACAGCTCCTGCTGCTTTGTTCCTGGAAACTGACCGGGCTGCTGAACACCCGGACCACCATCGACCATGCCAGGGATTCCCTGCTACAAGCACTACCCGACGAACCGAAATGGGCGGACGGATCCGGGCTTTCCCGTTACAACCTGTTCACGCCAAGGTCTATGGTGGCTGTCCTGGACAGTATCCGGCAGATATTGCCCCAGGAAAGGCTCTTCCGACTGTTCCCGGCAGGCGGACAGTCCGGTACCATCAAGAACTTGTATCGGAACGGCGGCGCTCCTTATGTCTATGCCAAGACCGGCACGCTCCGCAACAACCACTGCCTTAGTGGCTATCTGCTCACCAAAAAAGGCAATCTATTGATATTCAGTTTTATGAATAACAATTTCACAAGCAGTACCAGTACCATCAAGCGGGAAATGGAAAAAATCTTGCGCCGGATTTACGAACAGTACTGAGCAAGTTTTCCCAAAGTGCCAACGGGAAGTTCCCCTTCGGCCCCGGACACAACAAATGCAGGCATCTTGTAACTTTATTGGGCCAGGCATGATATTTTTGCACGTATGGTGGACATCCTATCCGGTATCGCTGCTACAATCGCCCACCTGACGTCGCTCGCAGTCATTGTACTGAACGGGGTGGTCTCCTTTTTTTTCCTTCTCCGTAAACATCCCAACCGACGGGCCGACTTTTTCCATGCGCTGCTCCTGCTGTCTTTCGCCGGCACCACCTTGCACCAACTTCTGCTGCACAACGGATTCTTTTCAAAGACACCCGCCTGGCGCTTCCTCCCGGTCTACGGCACCCTCTCCTTCGGCACCTTCCTGTTTTATGCGGTCAAGCTGCGAATTTTCCCCGGATACCGGTTCGTCCGGTCGGATGTCAAACATTTCCTGTTGCCGGTGGGTCAGTTCCTTTACTTCGCCGGATTGTTCTGGGGCACTTCCGCCGACTACCGAGCGGATGTGGGAAGAAGCCTTCTGTCTCCGTTCTACGGAGGGCTGGAGATGTTACTTTACATCGGCACCTTCTATGCATACCAATTCGGTGCATACCGGTACATCCATTTCAAGGTCGCTGTGCTGCAAAAAAAGGAGCCTGGCGAAACAGAGCGATTGTACAGCCTCCTTATTCTGCGGAGGATGCTTCGGGTCATGTTGGTCCTTTTCTGGATGAACAGTGCCTACATCGCCGGTGATTTCCTGCTGGAGCAATGGATGGGCATCGACCTGTACAACCGTCGCTGGTTCCGTTACCTGGGCGCGCTTTCTTTCGCTCTGTTGGGCGGCTGGGTCGGCGTTTCGTCCGTGCAGCTGCTGTACCCGCCCTCGTACGTCAATTTTTCGAGCCTGGTGGTCCGGTGGCTGAAGGGGATGGTGAACAGCAAGCTGCCCAACACCCTGCCCTGATACCGGCGCACCACCTGTCGTAGCGTCCGTGGCTGCTCAGGAAAGGTATTTACCTACGATGGGAATCCTTCTTCCGACACCGAAGGCCTTGGGGGAAACCCGAAGGACCGGCGCGGACTGATGCCGTTTGAACTCGTTGGTGTTCACCAGCCGCAAGGCCCTGCGGACGACCTGCTCGTCGAAGCCCATCGCGATGATTTCCTGCGGACCCTGTCTTTTCTCAATGTATTGGAACAGGATGCTATCCAGCATGTCGTACGGTGGCAGGCTGTCGCTGTCCAGCTGGTCCGGGCGCAATTCCGCAGAGGGTGGTTTCCGGATGATGTTTTCCGGAATGAAAAGGCTTTCCCGGTTTATGTGGGCGGCCAGCTCGTACACTTCGGTCTTGTACACATCCGCCAACACGGAGAGTCCGCCGCACATATCCCCGTACAGCGTTCCGTAGCCCACCGCCATCTCGCTTTTGTTGGTGGTGTTGAGCAGGATGTTTCCGAATTTGTTGGAAAAGGCCATCAGCAACATGCCTCGGATGCGTGCCTGGATGTTCTCCTCCGCAATATTGAAGGGATATCCCCAGAAGTGCGGCTTCAAGGCTTGTTCGTACGTCCGGAAAATTTCCTCGATGGGAATGATGTCGTATTGCATCCCGAGATTGACCGCCAATTCCCGGGCATCGCGGACGGAATGGTCCGAGCTGTACTGGGAAGGCATCAGCACCGCGCGGACGTTTTCCGGCCCCAGTGCACGGCAAGCCAACACGGCCACGACGGCGGAATCGATGCCGCCGGACAAACCCAGGATGGCTTGTCCGAATCCCAGCTTTCCGAAATAATCCCGGATGCCCAGGACCAACGCGTCATGAATCAGGGGTATCTTTTCCTTGGGCTGTTCGAGATTTTTTCCGCCGGCGGTGATTTCCGCCAGGTCGAAGGTCCTGACTTCCTCCTTCCAGTAGGGAAGTTCCTCAAAGATGGTACCGTCCGGAGACACGACAAGGGAGCCGCCATCGAAAATGATTTCCGTCTGCGAGCCGATCTGATTGACATAAACCAAGGGCAGCTTGTACCGTTGCACATTGGCTTTCAGAACCCTGATCCTGTCGCCGGCATGGTCGTAGCTGAAGGGGGACGCCGACAGGTTCAGGATAAGGTCCGGTTGTTGGGGCATCATCTCATCCATGGGGACAACCGTGTACAAGGGGTTCTCATTACCGAGGTTCCACAGGTCCTCACAGATGGTGAGCGCAATCCGTTTGCCCTTGTACGACACCACCTCGAACACACGGGCCGGTTCGAAGTATCGGTATTCGTCGAAGACATCGTAGGTCGGCAGGAGGGCCTTGTGCTGAATCTGGCGGATGCAACCGTCCGCCAGGAAATAAGCGGAGTTGAACAAGTCCTTTCCTTCCTTTTCCGGGTTCCGGGTCGGTGATCCCACGGCGATGGCGATACCTTGGGCGGCAGCCGCCAATTGCTGTATGGAATGTTCCGCCCGGCGGATGAAATCGTCAAACTCAAGGAAGTCACGGGGCGGGTAACCACAGGTGGCCAATTCTGGAAAGGCAATCAGGTCGGACCCCTGCCGCTTGGCTTCGGAAACGGCTGCCAGCATCCGCTGGAGGTTCCCCTCGAAGTCCCCTACAAAGAAATTCAGTTGGGCAATGGATACTCTCATGTATGGTCGGTATATGTGCTGCCGCCGGTAAATGACGACGGGGCAGGCCGCCGGAACACCTTCCGAGGGCACTGTCTGAAAAAACAGTTGGCCACGACGGTTGTTTCAAGGGATTTGACTTTCCTTCCGGCCGACAGGCCATGCCACCGTTCCTTTTTCCTACTGCGTCGGATTCCCGTTTCCATTTCAAGAAAGCCCGGTCCGACCTTTTTTTATTCGCTTTTTCATTCGGCTGTTTTTTTCATCCCGGGGAAACGGCGGTCAGCGGGCCGCTTCCCGCTCCGCTGCATATGGGGGAAGAACATTACCTTTGTATCAAAAAATATGACCTTTCGAATCTTTCCGCTGCTGCTGCTCACATTGTTCGGCATTTTTCTGCCGGGATGCCGTCAGGACGAAAGCCTGACTTACGAGGAGCAGCTCGCGGTGGACATTCAGAAGATACAGGACTACCTGGTCGCCAACAACCTCACTGCGCAGACGACCGCTTCCGGTCTGCATTACATCGTCGAGACGGAAGGGAACGGCCAATTTCCCGGACCGGGGGCCGTCGTGACCGTCTACTACAAGGGATATTTCCTGGATGGTGCTGTTTTCGACCAAACCGGCACACAACCCGCCACTTTCTCCTTGAACAGCGTCATCAGCGGCTGGCAGGAGGGTATTCCGAAATTCAGCAGGGGAGGCAAGGGCAAATTGTTGTTGCCTTCCGGACTCGCCTACGGAAAGAATCCGCCCGGCAGTATCCCGGCGAATGCCGTGATGATCTTCGATGTTGAACTGGTGGACTTTTGAGCGCCGTCGGCAGCTGCCCGAGAATGTCTGTCGCTTGTCTGTCAATATTGCCCGGTCGACAGCAAAACCAGGGTACAGGCCTCCAACACCTCGATTCCTTCGGACGAAAGGATGTTGGCCAGTGCAGGATTTTCCGTACCCGGATTGAATATGACCCGGCGGGGCCGGATGGTCAGCAGATAGTCGTGAAAGGCTTGCTGCCGGTCCGGCCGCAGATAGATCGTCACGGTATCCGTTCCCGCCAGCGATGGCAGGTCCGTCCGGATTTCCACATCCCCTACCGTTCCTGGCCGGGATCCGATGGCGATGGTTTCCACCCCTTTTTCCCGTAAGAACCGGATGGCCATGTTGGCATAGCGGTCGGGTTGGTTGGATGCGCCGATGACCAGCGTCTTTTTCATTGTCTACCCGCTTGATGATGGTTTTGCCTTGTCCGCAGCCGGTCGGCGTTTCCCACGCAGAAAAGGAGCGTGCTTCCCGACTGTTGACGCCGATGCGGAATATGGCCTGGTACAATTCGGCCGGAGGTAGTGAAAGGCCGCATATCGAATCAGACGTGATGCCTCCACGAACATCGTGCGAAGGAAATGCTGTCACGGTCCGATCCGCAGCCATACTTTCCGCAAACCTGTGGACAACCGGTTGGGCACCATTCAGACAAGCAGCCTGACAGGTTCTTCCAACACGGATTTGAAGGTCTGGAGGAAAGCGGCACCCAATGCTCCGTCGACGATTCGATGGTCACAGGAAAGCGTGACGCGCATCAGGTGGGCCGGTACGATCTGTCCGTCCTTGACGACGGGTTTCTCCATGATGGCCCCGACTGCCATGATACAGGCGTCCGGTGGGTTGATGATACCGGTGAACTCCTCGATGCCGAACATTCCGAGGTTGGAGATGGTGAATGTGTTGCCCGTCATTTCCTCGGGCTGGAGTTTCCGGTTGCGGGCCTTTTCCGCGAAGAGCCTTACTTCCTGGTTTATTTGGGAAAGGGTCTTCATGTCCGTATGCCGGATGACAGGCACCAGCAGTCCTTCGTCCACGGCGACGGCCACGCCGACATGGACCTGCTTGTTATAGCGGATTCGGTCGCCGAGCCAGGAGGCGTTGACCGCCGGGTGCTTGCGCAACGATACGGCGGCAGCCTTGACCACCAGGTCGTTGAAAGATATCTTGATGGGAGCGGCCACCTCGTTCAGTTCTTTTCGGAGGGCAACGACCTTGTCCATGTTTATTTCCATGGTCAGGTAGAAATGCGGAGCGGTATATTTGCTTTCGCTCAGGCGGCGGGCGATGACTTTCCGCATCTGGCTCACCGGTTTCTCTTCCCATGCATCCTCCTGACCGGCAGCGAATGCGGAGGGGGGTATGGCGGGGGCGGGAGCCGGGGACGTTTCCATGGGTTGGTGCTGCAATGCCGCCTCCACATCCCGGCGGACAACCCGGCCACCGTCGCCGGAACCTTGTATCGACATGATATCGATGCCGGCTTCCCGTGCAATCGACCGGGCCAAGGGGGATGCCTTCACCCGGCTGCCGTTGTCCGACGTGTCCGCCGCCACCGTCGGTGGGGCGGCGGATACGGTCGCGGCCGCCGTATTCGCTGTGGCGGCTGCTTGCGAAGCCGGCTCCTGTGAGGAGTCCCCGGCCGCATGGACCGACGCCTTCCAATCTTCCCCCGGTTTGCCGATGACGGCGATGATTCCTTCCACCGGCACCACCCCTTCTTTGACGGCGATGTGCAGGAGATGACCTTCCCAAAGGCTCTCGAAATCCATGGTTGCCTTGTCCGTCTCGATTTCAGCCAACAGTTCGCCCGGCGAGACCTGGTCTCCTTCCTGCTTATGCCAGGCAATGATGTTGCCTTCCTCCATGGTGTCGCTCATCCTGGGCATGCGTATTACTTCTGCCATATCTTGGTAATTATGTTTTTGTCTTTCGGAAAACAACCGGATTCCGACCGTTGGCACGGAACCGGATCAGGCCGGGGGGTCTTTGTCGGGGCACGGCGTCATCAGGCGGGTATCGGATGTTCCTTGTGTTCCGGCTGCTGCGGCCGTGGTGTCGGGCGGTCGGCGAGCCCGACCAGACCCGGCCGCAAAGTTAAGGAAGCCTAACAAAGTATATAACGCTTGGTTTTTATTTTGTTCCCTTTTGATGTCGTCGCAGCGGGTCGCCGGTAGGATGGTCACCCGAGCGAATGTCCGTTCATCGGATGGCTTCTAATGTCAGGCTTTCTTCCGGCGGCGATATTTGAGGTTCACCACCCCGTTGTTGAACCGAGTGAGTTCCGCCAGTTCCAAAGGCATGGTGTTCCCCGCCCCGGGAAAAAGCCGGATACCGTTTCCCAATACCAAGGGCATGACACTGATCAACAACTCATCCACCTGATTGGCAGCCAACAGGTTGGTAATAATCCCGCCACCACCCACGATCCAGACGTTTCCGGTCGACTTACGCCGAAGGGAGCGGACCACGACATCTCCGAATTGGTTGAGCACATGCGTGCGGGGTGTCCGGACCGTATAATCGGGACGTTGCGTGAGGACGTAGGTTTCGCATCGGCCGTAGGGCCAATCCACGCCGGCCCCAAGGATGGCCTCGTAGGTGTTGCGGCCCATGACCAGGGTTCCCACGGATTGGATGAACCGCTCGTACCCGTAATCCTCCTGCCCGGCCGATGAAAAGACATCCAGCCAATCCAACGAATGGTCTTCCCGGGCGATGAAACCGTCTATGGTCATGGCAATGAATACTTTTATCTCTTTCATTCGGAAGTGTTTTTTCGGTGTTACGGTTCCGAAAGCCCCTTTGCTTCGTGCAAGGGCTTCCATCTGTGTTGTCCGCATGCAGCCGCCGGCAAAGGTAGCATCCTGTCAGCAGAGATGAAATGTGGAAAGGCCCGGAGCAAACGGGAAACAGGGCCTACCAAATTTTCAATAGTCTGTCCGGCAGACGCCATAATTGGCGGCAGAGACTTAATTTTGGGCGGCAGGGAAATGCAAACCAAGCTGAACACCATGGTATTTTCATCCAAACTGATCGAACAGGCGGTGGGTGCCTTCGCCGGCTTGCCGGGAATCGGCCGGAAGACGGCACTCCGGCTAACCTTGTATCTTGTCAACAAGGATGCCGCCGTTGCGGAAAATTTCGCCCGGGCCATTCTGCAGTTACGGCGGGAAATCCGGCATTGCCAAGTATGCCACAACCTGAGCGACATGCCGACCTGCCAGGTCTGCCAGGACCCGCGCCGCGACCAATCCGTCATATGCGTGGTCGAAAGCATCCGCGACGTCATGGCCATTGAGGATACCGGGCAATACCGTGGAACCTACCATGTCCTCGGTGGCCTCATCAACCCCATGGAAGGCATCGGCCCTGACGAGCTTGCCGTCGATTCTCTGCTGCACCGGGTGTCCGAAGGGAAAGTGGCGGAGGTCATCCTGGCCATCTCCCCGACCATCGAAGGGGATACCACCATGTTCTACCTGTCCCGGAAACTGCAGGAGACCGGAATCCGCATCAGTGCCATTGCCAGGGGTGTCTCCTTCGGCGGTGAACTCGAATACGCGGACGAAGTGACGCTTGGCAGGAGCATCGTGGCCCGGCTGCCCTACCATACCGGAACGGAACAATAGGCTGCCGGCGTGGCCCGGCTGTCGGAACCGGGAACCAAAACCTACATTCCTCCCGTATGCAACTGTCCGTCGTCATCGTCAATTACAATGTCCAGCACTTTCTGGAACAAGCCCTGCTCTCGGTGCGTAAGGCGGCGGCCGGACTGACGGCCGAGGTGTTCGTGGTGGACAACAATTCGGTCGACAATTCCGTGGCCATGGTGCGGGAAAAGTTTCCGGAGGTCACGCTGGTCGCCAACCAACGGAACACCGGCTTCTCGACCGCCAACAACCAAGCCATCCGGATGGCACGGGGTCGGTACGTCCTGCTGCTCAACCCGGACACGGTGGTACGGGAGGATACCTTCCGGAAGTGCCTGGCTTTCATGGATGCGCATCCGGAGGCCGGCGCCCTGGGTGTCCGTATGATAGACGGCAGCGGAAAGTTCCTTCCGGAAAGCAAGCGCGGATTCCCTTCGCCCTTCGTTGCTTTTTGCAAAACGTTCGGCCTGTCGAGCCTGTTCCCCCGCTCCAAAGTCTTCAACAGATACCATCTGGGATACCTGGACGAACACGAGACACACGCCGTGGACGTCCTGGCCGGAGCCTTCCTGCTGCTTCGCCGGGAAGCGCTGGACAAGGCCGGCCTGCTGGACGAATCGTTCTTCATGTACGGGGAAGACATTGACCTGAGCTACCGGATCGTACAGGCCGGCTACCGGAATTACTATTTCGCCGGCACCACCATCATCCACTACAAAGGGGAGAGCACCAGAAAAGGCAGCCTGAATTATGTACGCACCTTTTACCAGGCGATGATCATTTTCGCGCGGAAGCATTTCCGGGGGAGGGAAGCATGGTTGTTCATCACCATGATCCATGGCGCCATCTACCTCAGGGCAGGCATCACCCTTTTGACCGGTTTCCTCCGAAAAAGCGCATTGCCACTGCTGGACGCCGCACTGATGCTGGGCGGGCTGTTCTTCCTCCAACAATTCTGGGCGGAGTATTATTACCGGGATCCGGATTATTACGACCTCCGTGTCACCCGGTTCAACCTGCCTTTCTACACGATGCTGTGGGTAGGTTCCGTTTTTTTTTCCGGCGGATACGACGAACCCGGCAATCTGCGCCGCCTGGTGCGGGGGCTGTTGATCGGAACGCTCCTATTGGCTGCCATCTACGGCTTCCTTCCGCTGGGGCTGCGCCCTTCCCGCGCCGTGCTGCTCCTGGGTGCCGCCTGGGCGGTCGGCAGTACGGTGTTGTCCCGCACCCTGCTGCACTTCCTGCGTACCGGCAACCTGTCGGTGGGAAAGGAGCGGCCCGACAACCTGGTCATCGCCGGATCGGCACCGGAAAGCGAGCGGGTACGGAACCTACTCGGACAGGCTGGTGTGCGTAAGAACTACATAGGCACGGTGTCCCCTGTGTCCGCCGGGGAACTCGGCATGCCGGCGGATGCCTTTGCCCGGACTTTCCTCGCCACCATGGAGCAATTGGAGGAAGTGGTCCATATTTTCAAGATCGACGAGATCATATTCTGCTCCAAGGACATCAGCTCCGAACAGATCATGTCCTGGATGAGCCGGTTGGGCTCCGGTATCAATTACAAGATCGTACCGTTGGAAAGCCTCAGCATCATCGGCAGCAACTCCAAGGATGCAGCCGGGGAACTGTACACGATCGAGGTCCGATTCCAGATCGCCGACAAAACGGCGCTACGCAACAAAAGGATGCTGGACCTGGGCTTGACCCTTGGTATTCTTTGTCTCTCTCCGATCCTGATGCCGCTGGTGCACAATTCGGCCGGGTTGCTCCGCAACATAGCGGCTGTCGCGGCCGGAAAGAAAAGCTGGGTGGGGTATTCGATGCCGGCAACCGGTGTCCTTCCCGCCATCCGGCCCGGTGTGCTGTGCCCCCCCGATGCCCTGGGAAACAGAAAACCGGATCCTCCTACCCTCCAACGGCTGGATTTCCGCTATGCCAAGGACTATGAGGCCTGGCAGGACCTGGAAATATGTTTCCTCGGCTGGCGTTCCTTGGGCCGGACCGCCAACCTGTTCCCACCGACCGGCGGATCATCCCATCCCGGCAAATGATAGCGACGCCCCCGCCTACCCCGTACCATACCGGGGGGGTCACCTGCCTTCGCAGCGACGACGACAGCGGTGCTGCGGTGACAGCCCGACGGATGGCCGAACTTGGCCTTGGACCATCCCGGCTTTCTCGGTCTGGAAAGTGCCCGAGAGTGACTCCGCATCAACATATCTTATCGGAAAAGCCGGGAGGATACCCCGCAATGGAAGGAGCAGGCGGTACAATTGGCCACCCGGAAACAGGAAGGTCCGTACGGTAGCGGTCGTTCCGCATCGGCATGGTGGAAAGAGCACTTGGTTTTTGAGCGGATGGCAGCCATCATGGTTTCCAAGCCTGCTCACATGTTCCGTCGGTACTGTCCGCCTACCTGGTAGAGCGCCGCGGTTATATCACCGAGCGAGCAGCTTTTCACCACCTCCATCAGGGCGGCAAAAATATTGTCGTGATGCAGTGCAGCGGCTTGTAATCTTTCCAGGGCCTCGGCACCGGTCTTTGCATGGGTCTGCCGGAGATTTTCCACCGTTGCGACCTGCCGCTGTTTTTCTTCCGCTGTGGAACGAATCACCTCTCTCGGCAATATCGTGGGGGAACCGTCCTTCGCCAGAAAGGTATTGACGCCGACGACCGGCAGTTCACCGGTATGTTTCAAGTGTTCGTAACGGAGGCTTTCCTCCTGGATCTTGCCGCGTTGGTACATGGTTTCCATGGCACCCAAGACGCCGCCCCGTTCCGTGATCCGGTCGAACTCAAGCAGGACGGCCTCTTCCACCAGATCGGTCAGTTCCTCTATGATGAAGCTGCCCTGCAGGGGATTTTCATTTTTTGTCAGGCCCAATTCGTGGTTGATGACCAGCTGGATGGCGACGGCCCGGCGCACGCTTTCTTCCGTAGGGGTGGTGATGGCTTCGTCGTAGGCGTTCGTATGCAGGGAATTGCAGTTGTCGTAAATGGCGTACAAGGCCTGCAGGGTCGTGCGGATGTCGTTGAAATCGATCTCCTGGGCATGAAGGGAACGGCCGCTGGTCTGAATGTGGTATTTCAACAGTTGCGACCGATCGTTGGCACCGTACCTTCCCTTCATGGCCTTCGCCCAGATCCGACGGGCCACCCGACCGATGACGGCGTATTCCGGGTCAATGCCGTTGGAGAAGAAGAAGGACAGGTTCGGGGCGAAGTCGTCGATGGCCATTCCACGACTGAGGTAGTATTCCACGAAGGTGAATCCGTTCGCCAACGTGAAAGCCAGCTGGGTGATGGGATTCGCCCCGGCCTCCGCGATATGGTAACCAGAAATGGAGACCGAATAGAAGTTGCGTACCTGGTGGTCGATGAAGTAAGCCTGGACGTCGCCCATCAGTTTCAGGGAGAATTCCGTACTGAAGATGCAGGTGTTCTGGGCTTGGTCCTCCTTGAGAATGTCTGCCTGGACCGTACCCCTTACGGCTGAGAGCGCTTTCGCCTTCAGCTGATTGTAAATAGGTTCCGGCAGGACTTGGTCGCCGGTTACACCCAGCAGCAGCAAACCCAGTCCGTTGTTTCCTTCCGGAATGTCCCCATGGTAGGTCGGACGCGGGTGTCCCTGCCGGTCGTACAACTCCTGCAACCGGGTTTCGACCAATTGTTGCAGCCCGTGTTCGCGGATATATTTTTCACACTGTTGGTCGATGGCGGCATTCATGAAAAAGGCGCAGATGGTCGCCGCCGGTCCGTTGATGGTCATGCTGACGGAGGTGGCGGGATCACAGAGGTCGAAGCCGGAATAGAGTTTCTTCGCATCGTCCAGGCAGCAGATGCTGACACCCGCATTGCCGATCTTGCCGTAGATGTCGGGTCGTTTGCCTGGATTTTCGCCATAAAGCGTAACACTGTCGAAAGCGGTGGACAATCGGTTGGCGGGCATCCCGTGGCTAAGGTAATGGAACCGGCGGTTGGTCCGTTCCGGACCGCCTTCCCCGGCGAACATCCGGGTGGGGTCCTCTCCCTTCCTTTTGAACGGGAACACCCCGGCGGTGAAAGGAAACTCACCCGGCACATTTTCCTGCAGGCACCAACGGACGATGTCTCCCCAGTCCTTGTATTTCGGCAGTAAGACCTTGGGAATGTCCAATCCGGACAGGGACTGGGTCCGGATCGGCACCCGGACGTCCTTTCCACGGACGGAATATGTGAACGTTTCGGCGGCATAGGCCGACTTTCTGGAGGGCCAACGCTCCAGCAACGATCGGACGGAAGGGTCGAGGCCTCCGGCGGTCGCGGCGTATGTTTCCCGTAACCCCTGCAACACCTGTTCCCGGGCGGGCAATTCCGACGCATCGACGGTCCGAATGGCTTCGTCCAGTCCGTACAGGCTTCTGGCGACGGCTTCCTGCCGCTTCGCCCACTCGTCGTACCGGCGGTTGCTTTCCGCAATTTCGGAAAGATAGCGTATCCGTCGGGCTGGAATGATGAAGATTTTCTCGCTCATTTCATCCGTTGCCCGGAACCGGGAATGGAATGTGGCACCGGTTTTTTCCGCCAGGATGGACATCAGCCGGGCATACAACAGGTTGGTGCCCGGGTCATTGAACTGGGAGGCGATGGTACCGATGACCGGCATGGCATCCAGGGGGGTCGAGAATCGTTGGTGGGCCCGCTGATATTGCTTTCGCACATCCCGCAGGGCATCCTGGCCGCCTCGTTTGTCGAACTTGTTGATGGCGATCAGGTCCGCAAAATCGATCATGTCGATTTTTTCCAACTGAGAGGCCGCGCCGAACTCCGGTGTCATCACATACAACGAGACATCGGAATGGTCGACGATCTCGGTATCGGATTGTCCGATACCGGATGTTTCCAACACCACCAGGTCGTATCCCGCCGCCTGTAGTATGTCCACGGCGGAACGCACGTACATGGAGAGCGCGAGATTCGACTGTCGGGTCGCGAGCGAGCGCATGAAGACCCGGTCATGGGTGACGGCGTTCATGCGGATCCGGTCACCAAGCAGGGCGCCGCCACTTTTTCGTTTGGATGGATCCACGGATACGACGGCAATGGTCTTTTCCCGGAAGTCCGTCAGGAAGCGGCGCATGATTTCGTCGACGAGGCTGGATTTGCCGGCGCCGCCGGTTCCGGTGATGCCGAGCACCGGTATCTTTCGCAAATTAGGGGACCGATCGAAGATCGCCTGCAACTGCGGGCGGATTTCCTGGTCAAATTGATTCGGGTTGTTTTCTGCGCAGGATATCAGCCGGGCGACGGCCGAAGGGTTCTTGTCTGCGAGTTGTTCCACCGCGCCGTCCGGGTTCCGGCCGGTCGGGAAATCGCAATGCTGCAGGAGGTCGTTGATCATGCCCTGCAATCCCATTCGTCGGCCGTCGTCCGGCGAATAGATCCGGTTGATTCCGTAAGCCTGCAGGTCCTCGATTTCCGAGGGGAGGATGGTGCCGCCGCCGCCGCCGAAGATTCTGATATGGCCGGCTCCCCGTTCCCGGAGTAGGTCATGCATGTACCGGAAGAATTCCATATGGCCACCTTGGTAGCTGGTGACGGCGATACCCTGCACGTCCTCCTGGATGGCGGTCTGTACGATTTCGCCGGCGGCGCGGTTATGGCCGAGGTGGATGACTTCCGCGCCGGAGGCCTGCATGATGCGGCGCATGATGTTGATGGCGGCGTCATGACCGTCGAACAGGCTGGCAGCCGTTACGATACGGATCTTGTGGGTGGGGACGTAGGGTTGGGCTTCCTGCATGATTTGGTTCTGATTGGTCAGGGGCCGGTAACGGCCCGGCTGTTTGGTGGCGGACTTACTGCAAAAATAAGAAAAGAATGCCGCTGGGACGGACGGGGGTGGGATCTAAACATGCGGTGCGGATTTTCCGGCGTGTCGGATTCCGAACCACGTAGCGCGACGGAACGGCTATTTTCCCACTACGGTCATCCGCCGTTCGTATTGCAGGGCGGTGAATATGCCGATGGCACCGGAGATATTGGATTGGATGCCGCTGGGTTGTCCGAAAGGATTGCCGTTCGAGGAAATGGCGTTGAAAGTACTCAGCCAGAAATCATAATAGGCTCGGTCTATGTGGAAAATCGTGTTGTAGATGGTGTCTCCCTCCTTGAGTTCGTATCCGCTGCCGAACACCAGGATACGGTCGTCGACGAAGTCGTCATTGGTGACGAAATCCTGGTCCGGGATGGAATCCAGTGAATGCATATGGTACATACGCCGGTAATAATTGCTGGCGTTCGGGTCGTCCGTGATGTAAGTCAGGGCGCGGGCGAGGGTATCCCGGACCAGGTCGAACTCCACGACCACGCTGTCGATGGGCACCGGCGGAAGGAGTCGGGTCGAGCCGTTGATGACATCACCGGAGCGGGTACGGATGGACAGGGAGAACGGTTGGTCGTAGTCAAGGGGTACCTTTTCGGTCGAGTAGTAATTGTAGACCTTGACCTTTTCGAGCAGGGAGGCCACATCGATTCCGTTCTGCAGGGGATAGTCCGTTCCGGCATGGGAAATGACGACGTCGGCGCTGTCCTCGAGGATGGAGGAGACGAATTCGGATGGATCTGTCGGGAAGGGTTCGAAAAACGGCAGGCTTTTGCTGAGGGCGAGACGGAACGGTTCGCCTGGTTCCAGGTAGCATTCCACCACATATTGCGGCGTATAGGTCGGGAGGTCGAGGTCAATTTCCTTTTCCAGGTTTCCGCAGCCGGGCAAGGCGGCCAGCAGGATCGGGAAGCACAGCAGGAAAGGAAGGTGTCGGATTGCCATACGATTCGGATTTTGTCGGTTGGTCGGGCCGGCTCAGAATTTGAAATTCCAGGTCAGGGAACCGAGAATAGGGAAGAGGGAAACCTGTTTGGCGGCGATACCGGTCGGGATGGCGAGCGGGTTTTCCGCAGGGTCGGTCCCCTCCGCATATTGCGGTTCCAGGAAGAGGAAGAAGGCATTTCGCCGGTTGGTGAGGTTGAAGATGCTCAGGGTCAGGTCGCTTTCCCCCCATTTCGGGAAAAACTTATACACGATGCCCAGGTCCGACCGGAAGAAATAAGGAAGGCGGAAAGCATTCCGTTCTCCGTATAGCGGCACGACCGGCTGGAAATCGGCACCGTAGACATCCTGGAAGGCGAACCTGCCCACCGGCAGCCAGGTCCGGTCCCCGCTGCCGTAGACGACGGTACCCGAGAGGGTGAGCCGGGGATGGAGGTCGTACATCAGGACGAGGGAGAAGTCGTGGCGGCGGTCATAACGGGGGAAGAAGGTGGTGCCGGCCCCGCTGAACAGCCGGCCTTCCGCCACCGGTTGGAAATCCCGTCGACGGATGATGGCCATGGTGTAGCCGACCCATCCCTTGAGCTTTCCTTCCTGTTTTTCCACACCCCATTCCATACCATAGCCATGGCCGTTGCCGACAGCGAATTCCTCTTCCAGGTTGCTGTTGGCGAAGAGTTGTGCCCCGTCGACAAAATCCACCTGTCTGGAGAGCCACTTCATATAATATTCGTTGGTCAGCAGGAAACGATCCCCGAGCAGTTTCTCCCAACCGATGGCCAGCTGGTCGGAATACTGCGGACGGATACGGCGGGTGGCGGGATACCAGATGTCGGTTGGCAGGGCGATGCCGGAGGTGGATACGAGGTGGAGGTATTGGTACATGCGGGCATAGCTGGCCTTGACGGACAAGTCCGGTCGTGGGCGGTAAAGGGAGGCCAGCCGGGGTTCGATGCCGGAGAAGAATTTTCCGTCGTTGGCGAATGCCGACAATCGGAGGCCGGTCTGCAGTTTCCATCTTTCCCCCAGGCTCATTTCGTCGGCGAAGTAGGCGGCGAAGGAATAGGCGGTGAAATCGTCTCCACCGGAAAAGGAGACGGTACCGTCGTCGCTGCCCGCCTTGAGCCGGCCCACCCCGAACGAATGGCGGGTGGTGTTCCACCCGAAGCGCAAGGTATGCCGGTTGTTGTATGCGAGGTAGAAATCCGACTTGAGGTTCAGGTCGCTGACATCCGAGCCGACGTTGAAGGAGAAACCGGTCACCTTGCTCTCGATGTTATAGTTGTAATCCGAGTAGGTGAGGGTGAGGTTATGGAAGAGCTTGGGGGAGAAGACATGATTCCAGCGGGCCGTTCCGGTGGCGTTGCCCCAGAAAAAGCCGAAATCGAAGAAATCCCCGTCGAAACCGAACACATCCCGGCCGAAATAGCCGCTCAGGAAAAGGCGGTCCTTTTCCCCGAGGGTGAAGTTGGCCTTGGCGTTGAAGTCGTAGAAATAGTAATCGGGAATAGGGTTGTAATCCGGTTTGTCGGCATTGGCGCTGTTGACCTGCCGGGTGATGATATCGGCATAGGTACGGCGGCCGGAGACGATGAAGGAGGATTTCCCTTTTTGGATGGGGCCCTCCAGGGTCAACCGGGAGGTGATGAGGCCGATGCCGCCGGTTCCGGCGATCCGTTGGTTGTTGCCGTCCTTCATACGTACATCGATGACCGAGGAGAGGCGGCCACCGTACTGGGCGGGGAATCCGCCTTTGTAGAGTTTCAAGTCCTTGACGGCATCCGTATTGAAAGTGCTGAAGAAACCGAACAGGTGGTTGGCGTTGTAGACCACCGCCTCATCGAGTACGATCAGGTTCTGGTCACTGCCGCCGCCCCGGACGAAGAGGCCGGTGCTGCCTTCGGACCCGGAGGGAATGCCGGGTTTCAGCTGAATGGTCTTGAGGATATCCGTTTCGCCCAACAAAGCGGGGATGACCTTCACCTCCCGGGTGGAAATTTCCTCCACGCTCATCTCCGTGGTGTTCATCTGTTCCTGGAAGGAATTTGCCTTCACGACGACCTCGTACAGTTGGACACCTTGTCCGAGAGTGATGTTCAGCACAGTGTCCCGGACCGGGATGAAATCCACCGTCTGTGTCTGGAATCCGACATAACTAAAGGAGAGGGAGCGGCTTTCCAGGCCGGCGGGAACTGCCAGGGAATAGAAACCGTACTCATTGGTGGTGGTTCCGATGCCGGTGGACAGGTCCAGGATGGTCGCACCTATCAGGGTTTCACCGTTGTCGCCGTCGCGGACCGAACCGCTTATGGTGACGGAACCAGGTTGGGCGGAAGCCAGGGAGCAGCCTAAGAACAGCAGGAAGGCGGCTGCGATGCGGATAGGCGCTGGGGAATGAGGGATATCTTTCTGTTTCATTGGCAAAACATTGTATCGGAGAGCCCGGCTGCGCAGCGGGCTCCGTATGGGGTTGGGATACCAGTGACTGAAAGGGAAGTTGTACGAGCCGGTCCCAGGTCGAAGGATGGCGGCAAAAGTACCCGGCAACCAACCACTGCGCTAACAAATTTCTACCAATAGGGTTTACAGGTATGTGAAAGGAGCGGAAAATACGACCGGAAACAGATCATCCCTATTGGTTTGCGATGGTGAAACCTTCGCTTGAAAATGAAGTTTAGGGAAAGGGAAGAACATACGGTGCCGCCGATGGAACAGGAATTCCAAAGGAGTGCGGAACGGAATGTCGGAGCCATGATTCCAGGGATTGCGCCAACGCTGTTCGAACGGCCGGACGGGAATTGATTGCGTACCTCATCGCCGCTGCGCGGCGATGAGCAGGATAGGATGGTGGCAGTCACCGGCTTGGGTAGGTAGTCACCTGTCTTGATTACAGGGAAGGCCAAGGAACAGTCGTGTTGTCGGAACCGGGACGTAACCGGAGCGAGCCCGCGCCGGCCTCGCGACGATAGGGTTTGAATCCGTTCGTCCGTGGCAAAAGCACTAATGAAAAACATTATATTTAAATAATTGTATAATTTACAATTATTGTATATAATATTTTGTTTATTTTGATTTAGTAAAACATTATTCTGCTTATTGATTGATTCGAACATACCCCGAGTAAGTGAAGAGCAAAACGGAGGAAAGGAGAGCGGGGAGGCAACAATAAAAAAGTCATGCAAAGGACGACGGAAGTGTTTGCACCGGCCAGTGTCGGGAATGCGGGTATAGGATTCGACATCATGGGATTTGCCTTGTCGGCACCTGGAGATGTGGTGGTGGTGCGGCCAGGCAACCGGCCGGGGTTGCGGATTGTGCGGATAACGGGGGACGGGGGCAGTCTGTCGTTGGATCCCGCCCGGAACACGGCGGGGTTGGCGGCGCTGCGGCTCCTGGAGCATGTGGGGGCGTGCGGGCTTGGAATAGAGATGGAGTTGCACAAGCGGATGCCGATCGGTAGCGGACTGGGTAGTAGTGCGGCCAGTGCGGTGGCGGGAGCGTTTGGGATCAACGAGTACCTGGGGCGTCCGTTGGAAAAACGGGCCTTGTTACCTTTTGCGTTGGAGGGGGAGTATCTGGCTTCCGGCGGGATGCATGCGGACAACGTGGCACCCTGTCTGCTGGGGGGGTTCCTGTTGGTTCGGGACCACACCACCCTGGACCTGCACAAATTACCGGTGCCGGCAGGGCTTCATGCGACGGTCATGTATCCGCATGTGAAGGTATTGACGCGGGAGGCCAGGGAAATTTTGCGACCGGAAGTACCGATGGCTTCATTTGTACGGCAGACGGCCAATCTCGGGGCCTTCATCATCGGAATGTACGAGTCGGACATATCCCTGTTGAGTCGGTCGTTGGAAGACAATGTCATTGAGCCGCAGCGGGCGGGTCTCATTCCGCATTTCCATGCGCTCAAGGCGGCGGCCATGGGGGCGGGGGCTTTGGGATGCAGCATATCGGGATCCGGACCTTCCGTATTCGCGCTGAGTGCCGGACCCACGATTGCCGGGGAGGTCGCGGAAGCCATGCGGAGAGTGATGCACGACCATGGTGTGCCGTTCGATTGTTTCATTTCAACGGTCAATGAAGAAGGAGCGGCACCTTATTCATCCTGAGCGACCGGACCACAGCAAAAGACATCCGTATGTTACTTTGCAGCACCAAAGACAAGGCCCGTCGGGTCACATTGGAGGAAGCGGTATTCAAGGGACTGCCCGAAGACAACGGTCTTTACATGCCTGTACAGCTTCCCACCCTGCCAATTGGCTTCCTGGACGACCTGCCGAAGCAAACCTTCCAAGAATCCGCTCTGATCGTAGCAAAGACCCTGCTCGCCGGAACCGTTCCGGATAGCGCCGTCCGGGAGATAGTCGAAAAGGCGGTCAATTTTCCGGCTCCTTTGGCTTCGCTGACCGAGGATACCCATGTACTGGAACTTTTCCACGGCCCGTCGCTTGCGTTCAAGGACTTCGGAGCCCGGTTCATGGCCGGCCTCATGGCTTATTTCCTCCGCGGAGCGGACAGCGAACTCGACATCCTGGTGGCCACATCCGGCGATACAGGTGGTGCAGTGGCGGCCGGCTTCCACAACACCCCGGGCATCAGGGTCACCATCCTCTACCCTTCCGGAAAAGTCAGTCCGCTCCAGGAAAAGCAACTCACCACATTAGGCGGCAATATCCGGGCGCTGGAAATCGACGGAACCTTTGACGACTGCCAGCATCTTGTCAAGCAGGCATTCCTGGACAAGACTTTGCAGCGGTCTCTCTCCCTGAGCTCCGCCAACTCCATCAACATTTCGCGGCTGATACCACAATCCTTCTACTATTTCGAAGCGTACAAACAATTGTCGGACAAACAACGTCCGCTCGTATTTTCGGTGCCCAGCGGCAACTTTGGCAATCTGACCGCTGGCCTGATCGCCTGGCGCATGGGATTGCCCATTCGGAAAATGATTGCCGCCACTAATGCAAACGACATCTTTCCCCATTACCTTGCAAGCGGCCGGTTCGAACCGAAACCCTCCGTTGCGACCCTCTCCAATGCCATGGATGTCGGCAACCCCTCCAATTTCGCCCGTATCATGGATCTGTATGGTTCCACGTGGAACAATGTGAAGGAAGACATCCAAGGTTTCGCCTTTCAGGATAACCAGATCCGACAGGCAGTACTGGACATCCACAACCTTTACGAATATATCATGGATCCCCATGGCGCCGTCGGATTTCTTGCTCTACAGGCGTATCTGCAAGATCAACCGGCCCACCAGGGCATCATTCTGGAAACCGCCCACCCTGCAAAATTCCTGGAATCCATGGAGGAGATTCTTGGAGACCAAATTGCCGTACCTGAACGTTTGGCCAAATTGGCTCACTTACCCAAATCATCCGTCCGTTTGGGCAAACAGTTCGAAGATTTCAAATCATGGCTCTTGGAAAATCGCGATTCGCAATAGGAACCGAACACCCTCCTTCACCTGGTCGTCAGGCTGCGTACTGTTTAAAAATCATCCATCGGTTGCCGTAGGATTGGTAACAGTTTCCTAACCGACACTTGATGTTCAAGTCCGGTTCGTCAAACAAACGACCAATCCCGAAACAAACAACTTTTCCAAACCATCCCCTACCGCCACAGTCCCTTAAGCATTCTTTCCAGTTCAAAACAAGTCATGACCTTGAGCTGTCAACACATCCCTCGCATTGTAACTGTAAAAGTTCCCTTGCCGTCGGAACACTCCCTCGAACAGCGGGCTTCCCATGTTTCGACCATAAAACGCTTCATCATCATTTACCAGCCATAATTTGTCCCTACACCTGCAAAACTTCTTGGTCAACTATTTCAACACCCCCCTCGAAAACCAAAGGGGGTATGTTCCACGTGGAACATACCCCCTTTACCTGGTTTACTGTCGACGCTGTCTATCGGACAAAACCTACATCAACACCGTATGTATGCCTCAGACCGAAAACAGGGACTTCCTGTAGACTGCTGAAACCATACCCTTGTCTTGCTTTCCAATTCAGTGTTTGGGTGTTTTTCATCAGGACATTCTCACTCCCATACACTATGGACAGGGAATCCACCTTGCCTTCCTTGAAAAATATACGCATCGATTTGGTACGCATCGAAGCATCCGCCGCGATATGTTCCAGCATTCGCGGCCGGCCGAAGGCGTCGAAAGTCGTATCCCTTGAATACTTGTCGGACCAGGCGGGTTTGTTGATATCACAAGCTATGAACAACGCCAAATCATCCGACAGGTCAGGTTCACTGACCAGTTTGCTTTCCCATCTGCCGTCAACCATCGTGCGCCGCTGCAGCGCTGACAATCTGGGCATGCTGTCCCTGACCACGCCCATATATCCTGCCAAATCAAAATAACGGAACCGTGGCGGGATACCGGGCGCTGCGTCGTCTGCCGTGCTCAGACATCCCACTGTTCCGAATAACACTGAAACACAGAAATAATGAAGGCATAACCGTAAAGACATCCTCATGTTCGAATACATACAATCAATTAGTTCAGGAGCTGCATACCGCCCGCAAGAGCCGAGTGAACTGCAGGTCCAAGCAAAGAGGTCTCCAGTTTACCAGTACCTTTTCCTAGCAGCGGATGACAATTTTACATAAACCTATATAAGATCGCAAACGGAAAAATCAAACAGGTACCACACGAAATCCTTCGGAATAGCCCGTCAGTGTTTTTTCCCCACCAATACAGCTCCCGCCATTTCAGCGGGCACCGGTATCCCCATCAAGGTCAGGATGGTAGGTGCCACATCTCCAAGCTTGCCTTCCTTGAGCCTGCTATCACCCAAGTCCTCCCCTACCAGGATACACGGTACCGGATTCATGGTGTGCGCCGTATTGGGACTACCGTCTTCGTTCACCAGATAATCCGAATTACCATGGTCCGCAATCACCAACGCCAGGTAACCATTCCGACGCAACATATCCAACAACCGTCCCAAACAACTGTCTACCGTTTCAGCCGCCCTCACCGCAGCATCCCAGACGCCCGTGTGACCAACCATGTCCGCATTCGCATAATTCAAACAAATGAAATCCGGCTTGTTGGTTTCCACATCCGCCACGATGGCATCCGTAATCCCTGCAGCGCCCATCTCCGGTTCCAAATCGTATGTAGCTACCTTCGGAGACGGTATCAGAATGCGCCGCTCCCCATCGAAAGGCTCCTCTCTACCCCCGGAAAAGAAAAAAGTAACGTGCGGATACTTTTCCGTCTCCGCAATCCTTACCTGGGTGAGCCCGTGTTCCGATATGACCTGACCAAGGGTCTTGTCCAGATTGTCCTTTTCATACACCACCCGGATTCCCCGGTAGTTTTCGTCATACCTCGTCATCGTCACAAAATGCAGCTTCATTTTGTGCATGCCATGCGACGGCATGTCCGTTTGTGTCAAAACCTCCGTCAACTCTCTTGGCCGGTCCGTACGGAAATTATAGAATATCACCACATCACCATCCGCGATGGTGGCCAACGGATGACCTGCACCATCGGTGCATACAATCGGCTTCAGAAACTCATCCGTCTCCCCGTTGGCATACCGTTCCCTCACTTTAGCCAACCCGTCCTCCGTAAGCTCACCTATCCCCTTCACTAGCATATCATAGGCCACCTTGACGCGCTCCCACCGTTTGTCCCGATCCATGGAATAGTATCTACCAATGATAGATGCCAACTTAATATGTTGTTTATCAATACCTTGTATTAATTCATCCAGGTATTTCGCACCACTTTTCGGATCCGTATCCCTACCATCCATGAAAGCATGGACATATGCCCGGGAAACACCCTGCTCAACCGCCATGCTACACAAAGCCCTTAGATGATCCGCATGTGAATGCACCCCACCATCAGACAACAACCCGATGAAATGCACCGGCCGGTCCGTTTCCTTTGCTATCCGAAACGCCTCCGTCAATACCGGATGCGTCTGGAAACTGCCTTCCCTTATCGCTTTGTTGATACGGGCCAATTCCTGGTATACAACCCGCCCGGCGCCGATGTTCAGATGCCCGACTTCGGAGTTTCCCATCTGTCCTTCCGGCAAGCCCACCTGCTCTCCGAAAGTCGTCAACGTGGTATGCGGACATTCGGCCCACAACCGGTCCATGACCGGCGTACGGGCATGGGCCAGGGCATCCGATTCGCTTTTTTTCCCTATTCCCCATCCGTCGAGGATGATCAATGCCAATCTGCTGTTCTTCATATCACTACTTTTTTGGTTCCCTTTCCCACAAATGTAGGAACTTTTGCAAGCCTTCCGACAGGCTCATTCCCACTTCCCACCCGTCCTGGCCTAACGGATTCCAAAAAACAGAACACCTTCCCGTCTGCCTGCATTGTATAATTTTGATGTGCAACACCAATATCATACCCCGATGCACCGTTATACAAGCCGTACGAACAAAAGGCACCACGATATGGCAACCGCCCGATGTTCGAACACCAGAACGAACCGGCTTGTTTATTTGTCATGGTATCCCTATTTTACGCCATGAAGGCAATCAACCTATTTCCATGAAAACATTTGCCCTGTATCTTCTCTATTTCCTGCCTTTCCTGCCGGCACCTACGATTTGTGCCCAGGGCTTGTCCGAAATCACCAAAGCCATCAGTGCCGGCGACGCCGCCACCCTCGGCTCCTTTTTCGACGATAATGTGGAGGTGGCTGTATTGGATAAGGAAGGAACGTATTCCAAAAGTGCCGCCATCAGTGTGGTACGGGATTTCTTTACCAAACATAAACCTTCCCGCTTCAGCCAGGTCCATCAAGGCACCTCCAAAGGTAAAGTGTCGGAGTATTGCATCGGTGACCTGCAGACAACCAACGGGTCCTTCCGGGTTTACATATACATGCGGGTGTCCGGCAA
Source organism: Bacteroidota bacterium (assembly GCA_041163745.1). Lineage (GTDB taxonomy): Bacteria > Bacteroidota > Bacteroidia > Chitinophagales > Saprospiraceae > UBA6168. The sequence continues at coordinate 33,351 of JBEAQU010000065.1, read as the reverse complement.
TCGCTACACCATACAGGAACTTCGTTTCGACCAGTGAACATGTGCGGCCACCAGGCGCTTGATCACAACCGGCCTTCCAATACCGCCCCGATCCTCCCCTGCAGCGTCAGGACGAACATATACCGGTACCACCGCACCTATAAGAAGCGAGACACGCAGACTCCCCCCACAACGACGGCTGCGTCCCAACACAAAGATGCAATCAGCAGAAACTCCATGTAGCTTATGGCTGTCATCGCCTTAGAAGGAATGCGTTTTTACGCCCATCATGGTTTTTACGAATCGGAGCAGGTTCTGGGCGGGGAGTATGTCGTGGACGTCATCATGAAGGTTCACTCCTTCGCCGGCGCCGCCATTGAGGACGACCTTGGCAAGACCATCAACTACGAAACCATCCATCTCATCTGCGCCCGTATCATGCGCAAACGATTCCGCCTCATCGAAACCGTGGCCAGCCATATCGCACAGGACATCAAACACCAGTTCCGGAACATTTCGGAACTGAAGGTGTCTATAAAAAAAATGCATCCACCCCTCGGAGGAAGGGTGGATGCAGCCCGGGTCGAAGTGGACGGGAATTTTCAACGGCGGTGCGCACGCTGCGACAAGCCCATGCTTTGCTACGGAGACCACTCCTGCTGGTGCATGGACACAAAAATTTTCGGAAAAACACAGGAGCAACTCCAGGCACAGTTCGGAAACCGCTGTCTTTGTAAGGACTGCCTGGCCTATTTCGCTTACTGACCTGAATCAACGTCCTTATTCCGCCGCTTTCTTCTCCTCCAATTTCTTCTTCTCCGCATCCTTCATCCCTTCCTTGATCTCTTCCTCTATGGAATGACGGGCATTGTTGAATTCCCTAATACCCTTGCCCACACCACGCATGAGTTCCGGTATCTTCTTTCCACCGAAAAGCAACAGCACGACCCCGAGGATGACCAACAACTCCGTCATGTTCAGATTGCCGAGAAATAACATGATATGGCTCATAGCACAATGTTTTGGAACGGGACGTACTGTTTTGTACGGAATACCTTACTTATGCAAAACACCCCATCCCCATTAGATAATGTATTATTCCGACCGGCGACCCGCCGGCATACCGAATCCAACCGGTATAAGCCTAACAAATGTAAGCGGAAATCAATTCACCGGGTAACCTATCCCCGGCAAAATATTCGTCCCGCTCCGGATTGGAAAGCTTAGCAACACCCGTGTCTGCCACCCTGCCAGCCGTAGGGACTCAGGGCTTCAACAGACCTATTTCCCGTAACCGTTCCGACAAATACTCACCCGCTGTTATCGGTTCGTAGGACAAAGGTCTTTCAGCCGAAACGCAGGACGGCAGACAACGAAGGTCCATTCCGCTTTGCGGATGCAGGAAAAAAGGTATGGACAATCGCGGGACATGCCATTCGTCCGGCGGAGGATTGACAACCCGGTGGGTCGTCGAACGCAGGTAATTGTTCGTCAGCCGCTGTAGCATATCACCGACATTGATTACAATCTCGTCCTGCTCCGGAATGACGTCCAGCCATTCGCCCTCGACCGAGAGCACCTGCAATCCCCCGGCGGAAGCACCGACCAGCAGCGTGATCAGGTTGATGTCCTCATGCTGTTCCGCCCGGATAGCCCGTTTCGGAGCCGTGGTGATGGGCGGGTAATGGATCGCTCGCAGTATGCTCGTCCCGTTCCGGATATGGCGGTCGAAATAATCCGCTTCCAAATTCAGGTGCATGGCGATGGCCCTCAGCAATGACGCTCCTGTCCGTTCGAATTCCCGGTACAGTTCCATCCCCAGCTTCAGGAAGGACGGCACCTCGGCCACAGCCGGATTGGCAGGGTAATCTTCCCCGGAACGCCCTTCCCCATCCGTCGGTTCCTGGCCGATTTGGAAAAACTCCTTCAGGTCGCCCACCTCGGCCTGCTTGGCATGTTCCTTTCCGAAGGAAGTGTACCCGCGCTGCCCGGCCATACCGGGAACCTCATACCTGCGCTTCACTTCCACCGGCAAATCGAAAAACTGACGGCACGCCTCGTAGAAGGCATCAATCAGCGCTTTCGAAATACCATGATTCACCACCCCTACGAAACCAATCTCGTGGAAAGCAGTCCCCAGATCCGATACGAAGGCCTGCCTTTCAGTCGGGACTTCCGACATCAGCATGGAGAAATCAACCAAAGGAATCGCTCTTTTGCTCATATTTACATTTTTTGCCGGTCTGTTGCCTGTGACTTGCCCCGGTGCACCCTGGCCTGCGGAAAACAAAATCATGCCGCTCGTCACCCTGCCTCCACGCCGACCGTCCATCGAATCGGAGTCTCGGTGCCGCAACAAAAATACTTTTTTTCAGCACAAAGTGTCCCGATGACCCAACCTACCCGAAGATGAACATATCCGTGCGTCCGCTTCCCGTCAACACCATTCCCGCCCACGTCTCCTTCTGGCTCGTGTACTGGTTTTTCTCGAGTATGCAGGACGTGGTGTTCATCTCCCAGTTCAAGGAGAATTTCAATCTGCCCATCGTACTGGGCTCCATGGGACTTGTCTATTTCAATTATTACTACTGGATCCCGAAATACCTCATCCGGCAAAAACGACATGGTTTCTATCTCCTCAGCATCTTCGCCCTCATCGTGGCCAATGCCTGGCTGGTGAACGTTTTCCTCCGTACTTTCGTTTCCGCGCAACGCTATTACTATTCCTGGGAAGGCACCTTCACCCTGGCGGTGGACACGACCGTACTGGTCGCCTTCACCACCGCTTTCAAGTTCATACAGCAATGGCACGAACGCAACAACTACGCGGTACAGCTGGAAAAGAAGAACCTGGAAAACGAACTGGAAATGCTGCGGGCCCAAATTAACCCGCATTTCATTTTCAATACCCTGAACACCATTTACTTTCTCCTGGAGCACGAGGAAGGTGAACGGGCAAAAGAGGCCCTGATCAGGTTCTCCGACACCCTCAGCCACCAATTGTATGATTACAACAAGGACTTGATTGATATGGGCAAAGAAATCGACTTCCTTAAAAATTACATTTCCTTGCAGCAGCTACGGCACGATGAGGAACTGTTGGACCTGGAGCTGGAGCTGCCCTCGGACGCCCCGGGACACCACATCGCGCCGATGTTGCTTATCCCTTTCGTTGAAAACGCATTCAAGCATGCTTCCAACGCCGGAGGATACCGCATCGCCATCCGTTTGTCCGTTCAAGATGGCTTGCTTACCTTTACGACGGAGAACACGGTCCACACACCCCGCTTTGCCCGAACAGCCAACAGTGGTATCGGCCTGACAAACGTCCGTCGCCGCCTGGACCTGACTTATCCGGACAAACATGTCCTTTCTTTGGAAAAGGACGAACATTCCTTCCGGGTGAAATTGAAAATCAATCTTGCATGATTCTCCGCTGCCTTGTCATCGACGACGAACCGGTTGCCCGGAAAGGAATCGCGGGTTACGTATCCCAAACTCCCTTCCTATCCTTGGCCGGCACCTGCAAGAGCGCCATGGAGGCGAATGAGACGCTCCATGAACAACCCATCGACCTCTTGTTCCTGGATATTCAGATGCCCGACATCACGGGGACGGAATTCTTGCGATCCCTCCGTCAACCGCCGGCTGTCGTTTTCACCACCGCCTACCGGGAATATGCCATCGAAGGGTTCGAACTGAATGCGCTGGACTATCTCTTGAAACCCATCTCCTTCCAACGTTTCTTGAAAGCCGCAAACAAGGCCCTCAGCCAATTGGAGATCCTCCGGCAAACCGAACACCCTGCCAATACTGACCGGGGAGCCGAACAGGATTACTTCTTCATCAAATGCGACGGACAGTTCATCAAGATCCGTCTGTCCGAAGTCCTTTTCTTCGAAAGCGAAAAGGACTACGTCTTCATCCATACCTTTCACAAACGCTACCTCACATTATTATCCCTCAAACAATTGGAAAAAGACCTTCCGGCAGGCAAATTCCTCCGGGTACACCGTTCCTTCCTTGTCGCACTGGAAAAAGTGGAACTCCTGGAAGGTTCCGACATCGTCATTCAGGGCCACCGAATTCCAATCAGCCGTAATATCCAGGAAACCATCTTCAACACCCTGGTCGCTGGCAGGCTATGGAAAAGGGCGTATTGACGGCCCGACCCTCAGCGCATGTCCTCGTTCATCAGCTTGATCACCACCACCAGCGGGCATCCTTCCGAGAAAGACACCCGTATTTCCTTCCCCAACACTTCCATCAGCCGATCATATGGGCCGAAAACCTCCGTACTCATCCGATTGACCCGCGTTTCCAAGTCCGGATAATTTGACATTCTGTCTATGAAACGGAGAATATAAGTTCCGTACTCCGAATCCAACGGATACATACTGATTGCTGCTGAAACATCCATGGCTATGTACAAAGATTAAAGGAAATGCATCGGCCGGGTCGGAACTTTGGACCAACGGAATTTCCATTTGGCTTCAAATTATTTTACCTTTGACGAAAGATAATTTGCCCGTCGCGAATCCTGCCGATTCCGCTGTCCGTCAGGCGTTCCGGTCTGCCGTTGTCAGAGACCAGCAACCGGAGCCAACCGTCCGGTGCAAAGTTATCTTCACAACCTACTATTCTGTATCATTGACCAGGAAGCAAACACTGGAAAAAAGGATGACGATGTAGCGTCGGTCGGCTTGTGGCCGCCGATCCAACAGGAAAGAAAAGAGGTACCACATATAACGTACGGTGCTGCCGGGGAGGCGGACGAAAAAGATCGGCAAGTATCCTCCCCACCCAGACATGGCAGCAACCCTCACTCGTGTCGGACGGATCGAGGCCTACCAGAGCCGGCGATCTGGCCGGTACAACAGGCTGTCCTGCACGATGGTTGCAGCCGGACAACAACCGACTTTCCGCCGTGACATCCGCTCGGTTTCCGACCTTCCGACGGCACCGGGCCACGTAATGTACCGGATGCAAGCCAGATCCGGGCATTCACTGTGGAGCCGGCGAGCAATGGGGCGGCTGCATCAAGTGCAAATCCGGATACCCTCGGTTTTGTATTTACTGCAAACCGATTGTCCGGGCGCGACACGGCCGTTTTCCATCCCATCCCTTTTCCAACACCTTGACTTCCGCCACCGAAAGCTTCATGCTGTTCAAAGACATCATCGGCCAGCATACCGCCATAGATGCCCTGCAACGAATGGTGGAGAACGGCCGTATGCCCCATGCCTTGCTCCTGTCGGGCGCACCGGGAAGCGGGGACTTGGCGCTGGCCATTGCCATGGCCCAATACGTCCTTTGTGAACAGCCGAAGGACCAACAGGCATGTGATACCTGCAGCGCCTGCCGGAAAGCCGCCCGGTACGTTCACCCCGACCTGCATTTCTCGTTCCCCGTCATCGGAAGCGGTGCCCTGTCAGATAACCATCTTCCGGAATGGAGGGCTGCCCTGTCTGAAAACGCTTACCTCAACGTCAACCAATGGCTTCATCGGCTGGGTGCGGAAAACAAGCAGGGCAACATCAACAAGGACGAGTGCCTCGCCATCCAAAAGAAACTGAGCCTTAAAGCCTTTGAAGGAAAATACAAGGTCCTGGTCCTTTGGCTGCCGGAATTTCTCGGCAAGGAAGGCAACCGCCTCCTGAAACTCATAGAGGAACCACCACCGGATACCCTCATCATCCTGGTGACCAACCAAACGGACATGATACTGAATACCATTCTGTCCAGGTGCCAGGTAATCAGGGTCCCCCCACTCCGGGACGAAGCGATCGCAGAGGCCCTGGTACTGCGACAGGGACTCGATACAGAAAAAGCGAAAGCCGTTGCCCTGTTGGCAGCAGGCGATTACAACGAGGCACTTTCCCTGCGCTCCCGTGCGGAACACGATTATGCCGGCCAATTCCTGGATTGGATGCGGAAATGCTATCGGGGTAATGGAGCCGAACTCGTGACCTGGGCTGATTCGATCGCCGCCACCGGTCGCGAAAGCCAAAAACAGTTCCTACAGTACGGACTGCATTTCCTGCGGGAATACCTCGTCCTTCAGACGCGATCCTCCGACAAGGTCCGGTTGCTGCCCAACGAACTGCAGACGGCAGGCAACCTGCGTAAAATTATGGGATGGGAAGCAGTGGTCGGCATGGAAAGACTGCTGTCGGATTGTTCTTATTACGTGGAAAGGAATGCCAACCAGAAACTCCTGTTCCTGGATGCTTCCCTCCGCCTGAATAATATCTTGAAGAATGAAACACCGACGGGATGAACCCGGTAAGACCGAGGTCCCGTATCATCGATCACTCAATCACATTGCAACATGGCTTGTGCTGGATGTTCCGTCAACCTGAAAGACGGTCAACCGATAGGCTGCAGAAACAATGGCAACTGCAGCACCGGCGGATGTAACCGCCTCAACACCTTCGACTGGATCACCGCCCAGGAAATCGAAGACGTGGAACCTTTTCAAATCGTGGAGGTATCGTTCAAGAACGGTTCCAGAAAGGCTTTTTTCTATAACCAGCCTTTTACCCGGGCCACCACCGGCGACCTCGTGGTCGTGGATACCCAGGCAGGATATGACCTGGGCAGGATATCCCTCTCCGGCGAACTGGTCCGCCTGCAAATGGCGAAAAGAAAAGTCTCCCCCAACGGCTTTTTCCCAAAAGTCATACGAAAGGCCAATGAACGCGACCTGGAGAAACTGGATGAGGTCCGGAATCTCGAAAAACCCGTCATGATACGTGCCCGGGCCATCGCCCGGACATTGAACCTGAACATGAAACTGGGCGATGTGGAATTCCAGGGCGACGGAAAAAAAGCAACCTTCTTCTATACTGCCGACGGACGGGTGGATTTCCGCGAGCTGATCAGGCATTACGCAAAGGAATTCAAAGTCAAGGTCGAAATGCGCCAAATCGGCGCCCGACAGGAATCGGCCAGGATCGGCGGCCTCGGACCCTGCGGCAGGGAATTGTGCTGTTCGACCTGGCTCACCACTTATCGGACCGTGTCCACCGCCGCCGCCCGCTATCAAAACCTAGCGATCAACCAGGCCAAATTGTCCGGTCAATGCGGCCGCCTTAAATGCTGCCTCAACTATGAACTGGACACCTATATGGAAGCGCTGTCCAACTTCCCGGATGATGCGGACAAGTTGCGGACCCGCCACGGTATCGCCGTCATGATGAAGACCGATATCTTCAAAGGCCTCATGTACTACGGCTATGAACAGGATCACGGAAGGGGCCGACTCTATGCGCTCGATCTCGAGCAGGTGCGTTCCGTCCGGGAAATGAACCGACGCGGAGAAATGCCGGAAGACCTGGCTGTACTGCAAATCCCGCAGGATGCCGAAAAAGAGGACGCCCATGACTACGCTCCCGGAGACGTCACCGGTGTCATCGAACTTCCGCCCGAAGAAAAACGTCGGAAGAAGAAAAAGAAAAAACCAGGCGACCAAGCATTGCGAAAGACCGATAAAAGGGAAGGTGGCAGGGTCGCCAAGGAACCGCAGGACCGAAATTCCCCAAGTGATAAGGGAAATACAAGTCCGGGTACCAAATCTACAAAGGAGGCACAGGACCCAACGGCTACGCCTGGCAACCGTAAAAGCAACCGCCCTCCCCGCCGGGAACAGCAGAAAAATCCGACTCCTCCACCCGGTACCCGCAGGGAACCGGACCGGCCACCATCCGCCGGCAGCAATCCGCCAGCAGCAGGTCCGTCCGCCTCTTCTACCGACGAGCACAAAAAGGACGACCAGCAAAAGAGGAGGGGCCGCGGCAGAAATAATCGCCGAAACCGTGGCGGTAACAAAACGTAAGCTCGTTTGTGTTGTTCCTTTGGTGGAGATAGCCGCCTTCCCGGCACAATCAAGTTCTTGCCGCCGGGTATTGAGCGCCTCACCTTGGTGAGCACCCCCGTAAGGCTTTTTTTGTCATTCTGACTGTTTCCCCATACCGCGGTACCCGAACGGAACGACCCTCCGAAACGACGCCGCTGTTAAATACTATGTATACCATGCAATTCGATGTCGTTATCATCGGTGCCGGACCGGGCGGCTATGTCGCCGCCATCCGCTGCGCCCAACTGAACCTTAGAACCGCCCTCGTCGAAAGGTACGACACCTTGGGCGGCACCTGCCTGAACGTGGGATGCATTCCTTCCAAAGCATTGCTCGACAGCTCCGAACATTTCCACAACGCACATAAGAAGTTCAACCTTCACGGAATCAAACTAGAAAATTTGTCCGTGGACATGGAACAGATGATCCGCCGGAAGAACGAAGTCGTGGATCAAACTTGCAAAGGTGTTTCCTTCCTGATGAAGAAAAACAAGGTCACCGTTCTGCATGGCCATGCTTCCTTCCAGGATACCAAACATATCCTGGTCCGATCCGATGACGGTACCGAACAGGTGCTGACAGCGGAAAAGGTCATCATCGCCACCGGTTCCAAACCAATCGTTCCCAACGGATTCGCCTACGACAAGAAAAGGATCATCACCTCCACCGAAGCCCTTAACCTCCGCGAAGTTCCCCGGCGAATGGTCATCATCGGCGGTGGGGTCATCGGTTTGGAACTCGGCTCCGTATACGCCAGATTGGGTACCGAAGTGGAAGTCGTGGAATACATGGACCGCATCATTCCCACCATGGACGGCGACTGCAGCAAGGAACTGATGCGGGCCCTCAAAGACCTGGGCATCAAATTCCATCTGGGACACCAGGTCAATTCGGTAGCGGCCGACGAAAAGGGCGTGGTGGCCACCGTCACCAAAAAGGACGGCAATTCGGCTTTCCAAATCGAAGCGGATTACTGTCTGCTCTCCATTGGCAGAAAACCTTACACCACCGGGCTCGGACTGGAAAACATCGGTGTACGCACCGATGACAGGGGACGTATACAGGTCGATGAACACCTGCAGACGGATGTTCCCGGCATCTATGCCATCGGCGATGTCATCCGAGGTGCCATGCTCGCGCACAAAGCTGAAGAAGAAGGTGTTTTCGTTGCCGAAATCATCAGCGGCCAACAACCCCACATACATTACAACCTCATTCCCGGCGTTGTGTATACCTGGCCGGAAGTGGCTTCCGTCGGCCAGACAGAAGAACAGCTCAAGGCCGACGGCATTCCTTACAAATCAGGAAAGTTTCCGATGAAGGCGCTGGGCCGGGCCCGGGCCAGTACGGATACGGAAGGAATGGTCAAGATACTCGCCCACCGAGATACAGACGAAATTCTGGGCGTCCATATTGTGGGAGCCCGTGCCGCAGACCTGATTGCGGAGGCAGTCACCCTGATGGAATTCCGTGCTTCCGCGGAGGATTGCGCCCGGATGAGCCATGCCCACCCGACTTTCGCAGAAGCCGTCAAGGAAGCCGCGCTTGCCGCCACAGACAACAGGGCGCTTCACATTTGAGCCGGTCGCTTTTATGTACCGCCGTAGCTCCCGGACAATCGAGCCGGACCTTTTGATCCTTTGACCGTTCCGTCTGCAACAGAACGGAAAAATTTCCTATTTTGACCGACCGGATTTTCCCATGATCCGACAGCACCTTTGTCCACAACAGCAATCCATCCGAGCCTCCTATGACGAGTAGAGCCCAATTGTACGCTTATGCTGCCAAACCGGATCTCGACGGCCTGGCCGTGCACGAAATATTTGACAAGATATATCGGGAACAGGCTTGGAACATCCATTCGGACGAGTCCGTTTCCGGAGAGGGTTCCACCCTAACACAAACCCGTACGATCGCCGCCGCCCTGCCTGATATCCTGCGACAACTGGATATCCGTTCCATACTGGACATTCCCTGCGGGGACTTCAACTGGATGCGGACGGTGGATCTCGGAGCAATCCGCTACATCGGCGCCGATATTGTGGAAGACCTGGTCCGACGGAACGGGCAACGGTTCGCTTCGGACCTCCGAACCTTCCTTCACCTGGATCTGCTGTGTGACGACCTGCCGGCTGCCGACCTGGTCTTTTGCCGCGATTGCCTGGTCCATCTCTCATTCGAGGATATCCGGAAAGCGCTTGCCAACATCAGACGAAACGGCGCCAAATTTCTCGCTACCACCCACTTCACGGAGGAAACGCAAAACCTCGACATCAACACCGGCGGTTGGCGGCCCTTGAACCTTCAGCTGCACCCTTTCCTGTTTCCGGACCCTGTCCTGCTGGTGAACGAACATTGCACGGAAGTGGACGGCGCTTTCGCCGACAAATGTATCGCCGTATGGGATGTCCGATCCCTCCCATCGGTCGAAACGGGCGGCCACGACTGATCCGAATGCAAATCCTGGAACCTACCGAGGCAAAATCATGACATGCGGTGATGACGATAGATGCCCATCAACACTTCTGGAGATACGACCCTATACGCGATGCCTGGATAACGGATGACATGGCTGTCCTCCGAAAGGACTACCTACCGCCAGAACTTTCTCCTCTGCTCGTTGCAAACGATATGGACGGCTGCATCGCCGTTCAAGCGGACCAGTCGGAGCAGGAAACACACTTCCTGCTGGAAATGGCCGACCAGCATCCCTTCGTCAAAGGAGTGGTCGGTTGGGTCAATCTCCAGGCGGACAACATCGCCGAACGACTGGAAACTTTCCGGTCCTACAGGTCCCTATGCGGCTTTCGTCACATCGTACAGGCGGAAACCGATCCGGATTTTCTGCAACGACCTGCTTTCCAGCGGGGCATCGCTCTCCTGGAAGACTTAGGCTACAGCTACGACATCCTCGTATATCCGCACCAACTGCCCGCCGTTCATTCCTTGCTCGAACGGTTTCCCCGACAGCGCTTCGTCATCGACCACCTCGCCAAACCATCCGTCCGGACGGGCACATTCGAGCCTTGGGCAACATGGATGACCCGTATCGCCCGGCATAAGCAGGTCTTTTGCAAATTGTCGGGCCTTGTGACGGAAGCGGATTGGCAGGGCTGGTCCTATGACCAGTTCGTACCTTACCTGGATCATGTCACCCGTATATTCGGCCCCGAACGCTTGTTGTTCGGTTCCGACTGGCCGGTTTGTCTCCTGGCGGCAGACTACCGGCAAGTCCTGGACGTCGTGCTGCGCCACATGGACGGATGGACACCATCCGACCGAGACATGGTCATGGGATCCGTCGCCGCCCATTGCTATCATATCAAGGACTGATCTACCGATGGCTGGTATCTACCTACATATACCCTTTTGCCGCCAGGCCTGCAGCTATTGCAATTTTCATTTCTCCACTTCGCTCGCCTACAAGGCGGATATGGTGCGGGCCATGGTCGAGGAAATGGCCCTCCGCCGGCCCGAACTGGCTTCCCAACAAATCGAGACCATTTATTTCGGCGGAGGCACTCCCTCTTTGTTGGAGGAAAAAGACCTGGACCTGCTCTTCGAAGCCATCCACAAACATTTCGACACTGCGGGACCAAATGTGGAAATCACCCTGGAAGCCAATCCGGACGACCTGACCAAGGAGAAACTGGCGATGTTGCGACGCACACCTGTCAACCGATTCAGTATCGGTATCCAGTCCTTTTCGGATACGGACCTCCGCTTCATGCGCAGGATCCACACTGCCGAAGATTCGCTCCGCTCCATCCGCAACGTGCAGGATGCAGGATTCGACAACATCACCATCGACCTCATTTACGGAGCCCCCATCACCAGCCATGCGGAATGGGAACGGAACCTGGATACCTTTTTCAACCTTGGCATCCCGCACCTTTCCGCCTATTGCCTGACCGTGGAGGAAAGAACCATCCTGTGGCACCAGGTGCGTAAGGGCGCCGCCGAACCGGTGTCCCCAGAACACGCCGCAGCACAGTTCGACCGGCTGGTACAGATGACCGCCCTGCACGGTTTCGAACATTACGAAATTTCCAACTTCGCCAGACCAGGTTCCTATTCCCGGCACAACACCAGTTATTGGAAAGGTATACCTTACATCGGAATCGGTCCGTCCGCACACTCTTTCCGCCCAGGTACCCGACAGTGGAACACGGCCAACAACATGACCTACCTCAAGGCGATTGCCGAAGGCAGGATACCTTTCGAATCAGAGGAGCTTACCACCGCCCAGCAGTACAACGAATACGTCATGACAAGTCTTCGCACCATGTGGGGATGTGATACCGCCAGCCTGGACAAATTAGGATTCCTGCCCTACTTCCAACTTTCCGCCGAACCTTTCCTGCGGGATGGTTTCATGGAAAGAAACCAAGATACTTATCGCCTGACTCCGAAGGGAAAGTTCCTGGCGGATGGCATTGCCAGCGAACTGTTCCGTGTGGACTGACCCTCCGGCCGGCTAATCATTCGAGCACCAGACATCCGAACGAGGACGGAATGTGGAAATTCGGTTTCTCCGAATCCGGTCGAATCCAACTGATCCAATGCATATCCGGGGAACGCGGATGCCCGGTTCCATTGAACTCCGCCCTGTACAGCCCGGTAAGTATCGGCTCGCCGGGGCGATACACCCCCATTTCCGCAAGGGATGCCAGGGGTATCCGACCTTCCACCGTGTAACCATCTTCCCGCACCATGCCCTTGAGCAAGCTGCCCGGACAGTTCCAGTCCGGTTCGATCGGCATTCCCAACCGCCCGCTGTTGTCCAGAGCCCTGCCCAGCGCATCGATTTCAAAACAATAATAAGCGTCCAACTCACGGTCCGCCGCGAAAAACAACTCCACCCTGTCCTCATATACGATGTCCATCTCCTCATCGACATGATTCCACAAAACCAGGTTCGTATCCGCAACCACATAACAGAAATACAGATAATCCCGATCATGCAAGGCCAGGAAAATCGTGAGGGGTGCGGTTACCGATTCCCAAGGGAGGGAAAAATCGGTCAGGACGAGCGCCGATGACCACTCCGCCGGATCTGCATGACCATCGATCTGCGGCGCCTCGTCGCACCGACGGACTGCATACGTCTTCTGACAGTCCTCCGGGTAAACGGCCTCTCCGGCCAAATGCCCGCCCGCCTTTTCCAACAAAGGGAGGATGAACGCGGCTGCGCACCATAGGATATTCATATGCATTTTGTTGTCAAAGTCAATGTTTGCTCGTTCCCCGTTCTTCCCAACCGCTCTTTCCTTCGTCCATGAACACCTCGTGGACCAAACGGGAAACCCGTTCGTCCACCTCTTCCGTCAGGTGTATCCGCAAGGGATGGCGCAGCTTTTTCATCCATTCTTCGGTCTGCGACCAGGGCTTTTCACCAGGTTGTATGCGATAAGTGACATAGGCCCATTTCTCCGCAAAGAAATTTCCTTTCCGTGCGGGTATCATATGCTGCATGTTGGATGAAAGGAAACTCAGGGACAAGGCCCTCGACCAATAGATCCAAGGTCCGCCCGTCACGTACATGAAAGGATTGAGCAGTCTTTCGGCGTTTTCCAGACCGGTATTCATATATTCCAACTGGATGCCGGCGAAAACAATACCGGCGGTGTCATTGTACAACAGCAACCAAGGGACATCCGCCTCCATCTTTACATCCGTCAGGTCCGGCATGTGCAGGACATCGTAATCGATGATGGTGTCGCGTATGTCGTCCGGCCAGACCAGCCGGTTGAACAGTTCCCGTTTGAAAACGATTTCGGCGTTTCGCAAGGCCAGGCAATGGACGGTCTCGTTGATGCGCATGGTACTGGAGCTGATGAAGTAGGGAACCCCTGGATAGAACTCGTACCGGACGGAGGCGTCCACTTCCTCCATTTCCCGCATATGATTCCATGCCTCGCTGGTGGCTTTGATATGACCGGCCATGAACTTGCTGTTCGCAGGATTCTTCCAGTCGGCGGTGTGCGTCCATGCACGCGGCGGACTGTACACATCGGGATTCCAATGCACCGCACCGTTTGTCTCCATTCGGTGATACAAGGGAAAATGCGGAAGGGATTTGAGGGTAAGCTGGTCAAGGTGTCCTGACTGCGGGTGAAGGACGATGCTGTAATGTTCGTTCTCTATGCTGAGGCCCGGCTTTTCCCCCTGGACCCGGAGGTCTGTGCTGTACTGTTTGGCCATGGCGGCCGGGTTATCGTAATACACAAGGTAAATCCGTCGTGAACGTGCCGGCACATCCGCCAGGAATGCCACCCGGGTCGTTACCGTCGGATACCAAAGCGGTATCTCCCGGGTCGGTTTACCTTGTATGTCGGGCGCCATGTCATCTTTTTCAAGGAAGGATTCCTGGTCGTAGACCTGACAAGGCACTTCCGTCACGCGATGGGAAACCGGATCCACCGCCACCACCCGGATATCCCGCTGCAGCTGGGCCGCTTCGTCCGGATAAAAGGAAAGCAGCACCTCCACCGGTTCTCCATTTCGGTCGATACCGGCCGTTTCGGACAACACCACCGATTTGTATTTTTTCCAGGCCCGGTCGAAGACGGGCGCATCCGCAGGAGCCGTCACACGCCGGGTAGCCGTTAGAAAAACATCCTTCGGGGAGGGTTTTGGATTTTCCTTCAGCCGTACGGTGATAGTGATGTCATAGGTCTTGCCCGGTTCCCAAGGAACCCACCCGACGACATCCGGACGCTGATAACGCGTTCCGTCGAAAGATAGCCCGTAACCGGAGGGTGGCCGGTGCGTCAGCACGGGATAAACGGGATCACCCAACTGGCCGACCCTGTACAAGTCCGTCGCCCGCAAAGGTTTGCCATCGACGGACATCTCCACCTCCATGACGGACGGCTCCGGCAATTCCAGGCTGGCCTTGCAATGGTAGAAAGGTATGCCGGGCAGAGGATGGCCCAGCTGCAGATCGGTTATCTTCAAGGCCTGCTGCTGACCCAGCGCCGCATTGACGGAACCGAGGCAGCATAGGAATAAGATGAATGAATGGACAACGGTTGGTTTCATGCGAAGGATGGATTGTACGGTGCGCACCAGATGCCGTAGCATACGGTCACCGAAACGCATACCCGGATTTTCTTGACAACTCTCGAAACACCCTCAAGGCCTCACGCTGATCAGGTTCCTTTCCTGCAGGCTGTTCAGTGCCTCCATCCAATGTCCGCCCTGGCCCCACATGTAAAATGTGAAGAACATGGTGGTTTTCTGGACGATCGGCACCCAAGGTTGGAATTCGTTGTAGAAATAATGGGAATCGGGGTTCCTGTCATGGTTCATCCACATATGGAGGAAAAGCGGCTGCTGCACCGGATAAGCGCTGACGAACGCAATTTCCTCCCGGCTGTCGTAACCGGCATTCCAGCCCTCCCGCAGATTGAGTATCTGTCCGTAATATTCCTCCGGCCGCATACGGAATTCCTTTGTCCCTTCCATATCCGGAACGGTGTACACATCCTCCGTACCATGTTCTTTTCCGAGCGCGAGGATGGGCTGCGGCCCGATGACATTTGCCTCCGGATTTTTGAAATCGAGCGCATAGCGTACCTCCAGCAAAGGAGAGTTTCCGTAAAGCGTATATGTTTTTTCCAACCGGTTACCG
Organism: Bacteroidota bacterium; assembly: GCA_041163745.1. Lineage (GTDB taxonomy): Bacteria > Bacteroidota > Bacteroidia > Chitinophagales > Saprospiraceae > UBA6168. The sequence goes on along the minus strand of JBEAQU010000065.1, from coordinate 17,878 downwards.
AAATAATCCGTGGACATGACAAGCCGGACGTAATCTCCTTCGCTTCGGGTCACGCGGACATCATATACCTGATGGGTCTCCATACTTGCCTGTCCGAGGAAATCCTCGAATCCACCGAAAGGATAGAATCCACGACGGCGGTACGGTCGGTCGTGATCATCCGGTTTGTCCGGCCACAACTTGAAGAACGCATTGTCCTCTTTTTCCTTGATATAATATTCGATCACCCTGGCTCCCGTCGCGATGAAAGTGAGCCGGACCTGGTCATTCTCCATCCGATATTCCTTGATGCCGTCATTGTCAAGGTCGTCCTCATACAAGTAGGCATGACCGCTGGCGGCCCCGACCCCCAGCTGGCATTCGCTGGTTTGTTCCAATGCGGTGACGACCACCTTGTATGCACCCGCTCCCAAGGGCAAGGAAAAGGACAGTCTGGCGTACCGGCCGGTTTCGGCGCTTGCCCGTTGCTCCGATTGATGCACAAGCTTTCCGGACAACTTGTCGAGTACCCGCAGCCGGACCGGAAAAGTCGTGGACCTGCTGAAGTTATGAACCGAAACAGGAAAATCGACGGTCGGCGCATGTCCATACAACAAAGTATGACAGGAGACAGCCCGGGGTAGGTCCAACAGCGCCATGGTCCGCTTGTTCCACCTCGGATGATCAAAATCAACCAGCAAGGGATTCGACATACCCAAGGCGGCAGCTCCGGGCTCCAAGGGAAAACGGTAGGTCTTTTCCGAGCCCGCCGGTAGGGATACGGACGTCGTCGCTGCAGCCGCCTGGATACCATCCGGCAGCGTGAACCGCAACTGACCGGAAACAGCCTCCGGCAAGGTATTGGTCACCTTCACCACCAATGTGTAGTCCTCCGTATGCGCCTGTAGATTGACGCGGTCTGCGAACAATCCTTCAAGTAGCACCCGGTCGAGCAGCAGGGCGTTCAAGGGGTCGCGGAACGATCGGGGCCCCATCAGCAGACCGCCGGGCTGTACGGACACAGCACGAACATCGAGTATGGCCTTCCACATCGCCGCCTTGTCGAACGGCTCTCCTTTCGGCACGAACAGCACCATGCTGGCAGCGGCATCACCCTCCAATTCTCCGGTATAACTGACAAAAGGCACTTCCCCTTCGTCGATCTGCTCCTTGTTTCCTTCCGTCGCGATATAGCCGTCGTACCGGTATTCGTCCCGGGAGGGATCGTAAACGGGCCGGAAGATATAACCGCCTTTCTCATGCGCATAGTCAATCCATCCTTCCTCGCCTCCCATGTCCTGCAACTGGATACCCTGGTAATCACGGCAGCCGAAAATATTGTGTGTGCCGACATCAACGACGAGCGGATTTCCGACGGATTCCATCCAGGTATTGAATTCCGACTGGGCCCAGAAATCCATGTAGCCATGGAATACCGCGAAGGAACAACCTTCGTTGAGGGCATGGCCCATCACCTCGATGGGATGGCCGAAGGCACAAGTCACGCTTTTCAGCAATGTGGCAGCTCCGAACCAACCCTTCCGGAGGTCGTAGGTCCGAAGCAAGGCCAGGGTCTGGTCGACCAATTGGCGGACCTGCCGTCTGACCTGCAGGTCGGTGGCGGAAATAACGAAGAGCGTGCCCTGTTCTGAGCGAAGTAAAAACACATCGACCGGCAGATAAGCAGCGGCGTTTGCCTGATGGTTCCCTAGTTCGGACGGCAGCAACCCGTCCGGCGGCAGCTGATTCACCAAAGCGCGGCCGACCGGTGTTTCCGGAGACACCAGCACCAGCACATTACCTTTGGGAAAACCGTCCGACAGCAACTGCGCATCCGGATCCTCCAGTACTTCGAAAGCACCCGCCTGCCATATGGCGTCCAGAAAGCCTTCCTGCATCCGAAGTCCTGGTATGCCCAGATCCTCCGCGACATTGGCCTTGTGCTGGGCAATGGTCAGCGTTAGGTCCGGAATACCGATTTTGAAAAGATTACCATATCGTATCCACTGCCGGTAGCTGTCGTGCCAGTGATTGGTATATCCGTTGAATTGAATGTTTTGGCGCACGATGTTGGCAAGGATGCCCCCCTGACTGGAACCTTCGAACCGGTAATTGCCCGGCAATTGTTGTCCGTGGACGGAAAAGGCGAACAAAACGGCTGCCATCACCGTCACATACGATAGATGAGTGCGCATCAATGTGAAATTTAGTTGGTAAGTAGATAAGCAAATGTAAAAATTTGACTTCATACTTCCCCATTTCCCATGGTTTATACCTGCTTCGGATAGAAAGAAGCGGAGGACAGCGCCGGGGTGTTGATGATGGGCAGGCTGCAGTCGTTGTTTTCGGGAAAGGAGTGTCCGCAATTCAGATAAAAATCCTAACCTTTGTCGTACCACCAACCGAACATACTCATTTGGAGAACATGTCAGACAAGGAGATATTGCGGCCCCATGCCGAGCAGCGCTACGCGGCCGAACTGCAGGCCCTTGCCGCAGCGGACACCAACTTACGTCCCCCCAGTTGGCAATTGTCCCCGCAAGCCGTGGTCACATACCTGCTGGGCGGAACACTGCCGGACGGCTTTGTGGTGGAGCCGAAGTATTTCGGGCAGCGGCGGATCATCGAACTCGCGGTTTCCACCTTGGTGACGGACCGTGCCCTGTTATTGCTAGGGATTCCTGGGACTGCCAAGACCTGGGTATCCGAGCATCTGGCCGCCGCCATTTCCGGCAATTCCACCCTGCTGGTGCAGGGAACCGCCGGGATGGGGGAGGAGGCCCTTCGATACGGCTGGAATTATGCCGCACTCATTGCGGAAGGACCATCTGAACGTTCCCTTGTACCCAGTCCGGTCATGCAGGCCATGCGGGATGGAAAGATTGCCCGTATAGAGGAACTCACCCGGATTCCGGCGGACATCCAGGATGCCCTCATCACCTTGTTGTCCGAGAAAATGCTGCCGGTTCCGGAACTGGGAGCGGTTGTGCAGGCCGTGGAAGGCTTCAACGTCATCGCAACAGCAAACGACCGCGACAAAGGTGTCAACGAATTATCCAGCGCACTCCGACGACGCTTCAACACCGTGATATTGCCCCTGCCTGAAACTTTGGAGGAGGAGGTCAGGATTGTACAACACAGGGTGGAGACGGCAGACAGTAAAATAGGCGTGGACAAACCTCCTCCTCCCATCCGGGAAATCCAGCGGCTGGTCACCATCTTCCGGGAGCTTAGAAGTGGCAGAACGGTCGACGGCCGTGTCAAGTTGAAAGTGCCCGGCAGCACCCTCAGTACGGCGGAAGCCATCTCGGTGGTACAAAGCGGCTTGGCTTTGGCGCTACACTTCGGAGACGGTACGCTCCGACCGAACGACCTGGCCGCAGCGCTCGCCGGAGCCGTTGTCAAGGATCCGGTACATGACCGGAACATCTGGTTGGAATACCTGGAAACGGTGGTGAAGGAAAGGAAGGACTGGTCGGATCTATATACGGCGTTCCGACAGTTCGCAGGATGAGCCCTTTGTCTCCGGCACCAGGCTCGCCGGAGATAGAAAACTCAGGAACCGGAGGACAAGGATCGGAGAAACTTCTCCATGATGTCGTTGAATGTCTCCGGATGCTCCATCATGGGTGCGTGTCCGCATTGCTCCAGCATATGAAGGCGGGAATTGGGCAACAAAGCATGAAACTCCTCTCCGACAAAGGCGGGGGTCACATTGTCCTGCTTTCCCCATATCAACAAGCTCGGGGCATGGATCAGGGAAAGCTTGTCGCGAAGGTTATGTCGGATAGCCGACTTTGCGGTGGCGACGACCCGGATCGCCTTGTTTCGGTCATTGACCGTATCGAACACTTCGTCCACCAGCTCCTTGGTAGCGACAGCGGGGTTGAAAAAGGTTGTTTCCGCTTTTTTTTTGATATACTCGTAGTCCCCCCGCTTCGGAAAAGTGCTGCCCATCGCATTCTCAAACAAACCGGAACTACCTGTCAATATGATGGAGGCAACTTTCTCCGGTTGTGCCAATGCATAGAGCAGGGCGATGTGCCCGCCGAGCGAATTGCCCAACAGATGCACCTGTTCGAACCCTTTGTGACCGACGAACTGCTGCACATGGTCCACCAAGCCGGAGACGGACACCTTTCGCAAAGGCAATTCGAAAATGGGAAGAATAGGTACCACTACGTTGCAGGACTTGCCGAAGTGTCCTAGGATGCCGCTGAAATTGCTGAGTGCGCCGAACAATCCATGCAACAACATGATGTTTTGCGAACCGCCCAATGTCTCTATATACCTGAAACCACCTTCTTCCTTGACCGGATAGTCCATATTTGCTCGGATTGTTGTTTGTCGGCCGGGAGAAGGTCCATGACTTCCGTGAGAACCCGCCGACTGTCGATCGCCTGCTTTTTCCTTGTCCTCCAACGCCATTGCATCGACTTCTGCGCGGAAAAATAGCTAAATAAACCCTTCTTTTAACATTATTGCCTCAAATAATGCCTGCCGAGACACCACCTCTCAAATACTACCGATGCTTGGCAATCAAAGAATTTACAAGGAAAGTGCTTATACATTTGAAATTTACTTATCAACATCATTATCAACAAATGTTGATTTTTAAAATTTAGTAATTATTATATATTATTTTATACTATATCAATTTTATCCGTAGTGAAATATATCTAAAAACAAACAATACAGAAATTAATTCCATGACAACAGCAAAATTCCCAACGCAGGATGCACACGTACCCTCCTAAGCAGCATGATACCCTGCGCCATGGGAAGCGGACACCCGACATGGGCTCCCGGTGCCGTCCAATGCTTTCGCCGCTACGCCACAATGGTTCTCCAACAATACCACATACTGGTTTTTCCACATCAATTGACAATTTCTTAACAAGGTGTAATACATACAAAACCCTTAAATACAATTATTTAGAAAAAAACAAGTTATCCATCGAAAGACCATTTCAAGTTATCAACATATTTTTCCACATTACTAACATTTTTCAGTGGAAATCAAATGGTTCGTGCGCGCGGGAAACAGTGGTAAGCAACGGACAAAGCGGTGGCGAAAAGCACCAATGCGACAGCCTGATGGATGGCGCCCCAACCGACCGGTATTCTTCCTATGCTGTTGGTTACCGTCAACACACCAATCAACAACTGCACTCCAAGTACCCATAACATCCGGCGTATAGCTGCCTTGAGCGTATCGGAAACCTGTTCCCGCCATGCAGCCCGGGCGAACATCAACATGACAGCCAACAACACCCATGCAGTGACACGGTGCAACAACTGTACGACCGCCTTGACAACCAACGACGACTCATAATCCAACACCTGACTTGCCGCCGGCAGACTTCCTTCCCCGAACAAAGCGACGAACTGTCTCCATTCCAACCACAACGGATAATGGGTGAATATCAGTCCGGCCCGCATTCCCGCCATCAACCCGCCGAACAACACCTGCACCAACAACCAGAAAACCACCCAACGCACCTTCATCCACCATCGCCCCTGCTGTTGTTCCGCAACCAGCGTACCCGGTGCCGTCATCAACCAGGTCCAGTACAAGTACCCGAAAAGGACAAAGGCGATGCCGAGATGAACGACCAATTTGTATGCGCTCACCCAGGTCCTGTTGTCCTTGTTCAACCCGCTGGCAACCATGATCCATCCGAATGTGGCCGCCAGGGCCGCGAGGGCAACCACCACAGCCAAGCGCCGCAGCAACCATCCGGGCAACAACCGCCGCCAGAGAAAATAGAGAAAAGGGAACAAAAACACAAGACCCATCAGCCGTGCCCAAAGCCGGTGGGCATACTCCCAGAAGTAGATGACCTTGAACGAAGACAGACTCATGTCCGCATGCAAGGATTCGTATTGCCTTTTTGCAGCCTCCCGGTACTGCTCGAATGCTTCCTGCCATTCAGACTCGTTCAGCGGAGGGATCGTACCCTGGATAACGGCCCATTCCGTTATCGAAAGACCGGAATCTGTCAGCCGGGTCACTCCTCCGACCACCACCTGGACAAAAACCATCGCAATGCCCAACATCAACCAATTCCGGACCGCACCGGAAACCTCCCTTTTTTTCTTCGATTCCATTGTTCCCGTTTTTATGTGTTCCATCCAGCTTCCGCTTCCGCTCTTCCGGGTGCGTACGCAACCAAGGAATAACCAGCCTCCGTATTTGCAAAACTAATCTTTTTCCTGGTGCCGGACAGGCCGGCGCGCTGCCTCGAACGGTACCGATTTCCACTGCGCTTTTCCACGTCTTTTAATAATACATCAGTTTTTTTTTAAAAAAAGAAAGTAAAATTCCCTTGTTATTAAGGGTGTTGGTTTGTGCACAAAAAAAGCGGTGTTTACTTGGAATTTGATAACTTCGGTTTTCAGACCGTATTTTCCACAGCCCGTCCACAACACGCTTTCCGAATTTTAGGCCGGTTGCGCACTTTATTCACAAGCTGTCGACAACCGTGGTAGGGATAAATTCATGCTCCGGGCGTCGGTGATATCTTTCTGCGCCTTGTCGATAACTGGACGATAATCCACGGCGACCGACGCATATGTGTACCGATTCACCCATTGTGTACTAAAGGATGTGCGGAGAAGGCTTGGTAAAGGCCCCTTTTCCAACACCTTTCCACATCAGGCAGGTGGATTTCCTTCTCCTTGGCGCAACTCATACATAAGTGACGATTTCCGTCATTTTATTGACTGAATGGATTGTAAAGAACACCACTTAAATATAATAAAAAAATGTGCGGAAGATTTTCGCTGGCCGTTTCCCAAGCGGTTCTTCAGCAACAGTTACCCTTTCTGGACCTATCGGAGTCACCGGAACCCAGTTACAACATAGCACCGAAACAGCAGGCCTGTGTCGTGGTGTACACCGGACAGCCCCGGTTGGTATCCATGGTTTGGGGCTTGGTTCCGCATTGGTCCAACGACGGCCGGAACGATGGGCTGCTGATCAATGCCAGGCAGGAAGGAATCGCTTCCAAGCCGTCCTTCCGGATTCCGTTCCGGCAAAGAAGATGTCTGGTTCCGGCGGACAGCTTCTACGAATGGCGGAATGAAGGAGGGCAGAAGATTCCTTACCGCATCCAGCGCAAAGACGGTCGCTTGCTGCTGTTCGCAGGGATCTGGGATTTATGGGATGGCGCCGCAGGTCCGTTGCATACCTTTTCGATCATCACAACCGAAGCGAACGCCGAAATGTCCGGCCTTCACAACAGGATGCCGGTCATCCTCTCCAACGAAAGCGACCAACTGCATTGGCTCCGGTCGGACAAACTGGATGACCTGCTTCTGCTGGTCCGGTTCCGGGAAGACGACATACTGGACATGTACCGTGTGTCGGTGTCCGTGAACAGTCCGGTCCATAATTATCCAGGCTTGCACGATCCCGTGCCGGAGCCGCCCCGGCTATTCTGACGACAATTGCGGAAAAGACAAAGCACTTCAAACTGTCCGGCCTGATCCGACAAATTTCGGTGTGCCCGGTCATACGAAGCCTGCTTGCTTTTGCGTTCCTTTTGGGTAAGCCTCCGTACTCGTTCCGGCATGGAAGAGCGGGGGAAGAGGCGTGCGGACTCCGGCGAAATGGAATGTCCTGCCGGAGCGGCCCGCCGGATGTTGCGATCTCAAAAAACCAAAAAGAAAAAAGATGTTGGTAAAGACCTACGCTGCGGCTGTCCACGGGGTGGATGCACAGACCATCACCGTGGAGGTGAGTGCCGGAGGGCAACCCATCGGAAACGGCCCTTTCTACTTCCTGGTCGGTTTGCCGGACAATGCCGTCAAGGAAGGATTCCAGCGGATTGAAGCCGCCCTCAAGAGCAGCCGGTACCAGATGCTACGGCTTAAGATGATTGTCAATCTCGCTCCGGCGGACCTTCGCAAGGAGGGTTCCTCGTACGACCTGCCGATAGCGGTCGGCATCCTGGCCGCCACGAATCAGATTAATCCTGATGCCGTCGGTTCGTACATGATGATGGGAGAATTGTCGCTGGACGGGAGTCTGCGTCCCATCAAGGGCGCTCTCCCCATCGCGATACTCGCCAGGGAGCAACACTACCGGGGCATCCTCCTTCCGCGGCAGAACGCCCGGGAGGCCGCCATTGTCAGCGGCCTGGATGTGTACGGCATCAACAACCTGTCGGAAGCGATTGATTTCCTGCAGGGAAGAACGGTCCTTCAGCCGGTCCGGGTGGATACCCGGGAGGAATTCCTAGCGAACAGGGAAATCTTCAACATGGATTTCTCGGATGTGAAAGGACAGGAAAATGTCAAACGCGCCTTGGAGATTGCGGCGGCCGGTGGTCACAACGCCATTCTGATCGGCCCGCCAGGGGCCGGCAAGACCATGCTGGCGAGCCGGCTTCCGTCCATCCTGCCGCCGCTTTCCCTGATGGAGGCGCTAGAGACGACCAAGATACATTCCGTATCGGGCATTCTGCCTGCGGATGCATCCCTTGTCGCAAACCGACCTTTCCGATCTCCCCACCATACCATCAGCGATGTCGCCCTGGTCGGGGGTGGTTCCATTCCCATGCCAGGGGAGATATCCCTGGCGCACAACGGAGTCTTGTTCCTGGATGAATTGCCGGAGTTCAAGCGCTCGGTCCTGGAGGTCATGCGCCAACCGATGGAGGAGCGGCGGGTGACCATATCGAGGGCGAAGTTCACGATTGACTATCCGGCGAATTTCATGTTGGTCGCTTCGATGAATCCCTGTCCCTGCGGATATTACAACCATCCGACGAAACCTTGTGTGTGCGGTCCCGGTGTTGTGAAACGCTATCTGGGGAAGATATCCGGTCCGCTGCTCGACCGAATAGACCTTCATGTCGAGGTGACGCCGGTCTCCTATGAGGAACTGTCGCGCTATGAGGTCGTGACCCGCAGCAGTGCGGAGATTGCCGCCGCAGTCGTTCATGCGCGGAAGGTACAGGAAGACCGTTTCCTGTCCTATGCCGGTGTGTACTGCAATGCCCAGATGCCGGGCAGGCTGGTGCGCGAGGTTTGCCGGCTCAGTTCCGCCGGGAGAACGCTGTTGAAAAAAGCGATGGAGGTGCAGCGGCTCTCGGCACGAGCCTACGACCGAATTCTCAAGGTGGCCCGCACCAGTGCGGACCTGGCCGGCAGCGAGGACATCGGCATGGAACATCTGGCGGAAGCCATCCAATACCGGAGCCTGGACCGAGAAGGTTGGGCAGGTTGAAAGCAATGGGGGGTGCCGCCTGTCTCAACCGTGGCCGTAGGCACCGTAATAAGCCGCGCCAAGCAGTGCCGTATGTTGGTTTCGAATCAGGTGGACCGGCATGGATTCCAGCAAAGGACGGAGCCTTCCCACCAGGAAAAAATGGTGGAGAAACACTTCCCGCAATTCGGAATTCCAGATTTTGGGCGGGATACCACCACCGATGTACAGACCGCCGGTGCTTTTCATCTTCAGGGCCAGGTTCGACGCTTCAATCGCCAGGTATCTTGTGAAGATGTGCACGGTCTCCATACAGATGGGATATCCGGACTGTGCACCCTGACCGATGACCGAGGCCTTGTCTCCCTGTTCGATGATTTTTTTCAGCGAGCTGGGCACCTCCCATCCATGGATATCCCGGAGAAAGTCGAATATCGTGGCGATACCCATTCCTGAAACCAACCGTTCCCAACTGACATGTCCAAATTTGCCTTGCAAATAGACATACATTTCCTGGTCGAACGAATTGCGGGCAGCGAAATCGGTATGACCACCTTCCGTGTCGAAGGGATGCAGGGCTTGGCCGTCCCAGAACAAACCTGCCTCTCCCAAGCCTGTTCCCGGAGCGATGATGGCGGCATTGCCGGACATGGTGACGGCAGGGCGGTAGATGGTTTCGATATCATCGGAGGATAGGGCGGCGAGCCCGTATCCGATTCCTTGCAGGTCGTTGATCAGGGATATGTGTTCCACGCCGGTGGTGGTTTGCAGCTCTTTCACATCTATCACCCAATCGAGGTTGGTCATGTGTACCCTGCCGTCCTGAACAGGGCCGGCCACGGCGAAACACAAGCGGTCCGGTTGGGGCGGCGCCGCGGCGAAATCCATTACCATATCGGTGAAGGTGGTCCATTCCTTCGATTTGTAAATACGTTCCCGTACGATGCGGAAGTTTCCTTTGTCGACCTCGAAGAGGGCCATGTGAGTCTTGGTGCCGCCGGAATCGGCGGCAATGATATGCATATGGCCAGGGGCGCTGTCCTTTCCGGCAAGGGCGATGGGTATGCGGAGCTTTTCCATGGTATGGTTGTCGGTTTGAACTGGTGCGGAATTCCGTTTGTGAAGGGCCGGCCGGCAGTTTCCTGTCCGGCGGACAGTGCCTGGGGTGCCGGCAGTTCTCTTGCCGGAACTGTCGGAAAGCAGCCGTCGATGGAAAACTGTTCCAACCACTTCGGGCAAGACTGCACACCAGCTGCCGTCTGTTTCAGGTCGATGCAAAAATACCGACCGGGTCACAACTTTATCGAAAAAAAATGCGGGGTGAGGCTGCTTATTTTACCCGAGTCCCCGATATTGTAGCGGTCTCCAGCAACCGGAGGAGGCCGTTCGGTTTTCCGAAGGTGATTCTTTTTCTGAATAACATCCCGTTATCCTGTTGTCATGTCCTTATCCATCGTCAGCTACAATGTGAACGGCATCCGTTCCGCCCTGCAGAAAAACCTGGCCGTCTGGCTGTCGGAAACCCGCCCCGACATCCTCTGCCTGCAGGAGACCAAGGCGCAACCCGGTCAGGTGGACCTCTCCTTCGCCGAGGATCTGGGATATGTGCCGAATTGGTTTCCGGCGGTAAAGAAAGGATACAGCGGGGTGATGACCCTGTCCAGGATGAGACCCAGTTTTGTGGGAATGGGCTGCGGACAGCCGATGTTTGACGAAGAAGGCCGGGTGTTGCGTACGGATTTCGGGGACTGGACCCTGCTAAATTGTTATTTTCCATCCGGAACCACGGGGGATGTCCGGCAACAGGTGAAATATGAATTCCTGGATTATTTTTTCGAATGGGTCCTGGCGTTGAAAAAGGAGCGGCCGAAGCTCATTGTGGTGGGTGATTACAACATTGCGCATACGGAAAAGGACATTCACAATCCGAAGGGGAACCAGCAATCCTCCGGTTTCCTGCCGGAGGAAAGAGCCTGGATGAGCAAATGGTTCGACAGCGGTTTCCGTGATGCGTTCCGGGCGGTGCATCCGGAGAAGGTGGAATACAGTTGGTGGAGTTTCCGTGCGAACGCGAGGACGAACAACAAGGGCTGGCGGATTGATTACCAATCCGTCACGGAGAACATATCCGATCGGGTCCGGGAGGTGCGGCATCTAGGTGACATCGTCCATTCCGACCATTGCCCTGTTTGGATGGAAATAGGATTGGACGGCTGGCAAGCAGGAGGATGACCGGTGCCGGAACGGTTGCGTCCGGTTGGTCCGACCAGGGGACATGTCCCGAAATATTCCGAAGCCGGTGGCCGGGGGTTGTGGCAGGTTATTTGAAAAGAAGGGGCGTATGTTCTGAGGAAATCCGGAGGAGAGTCAGGATTCTAGCAGATGACCCATCAGGTCCTTCTTGGTGGAGAGGTACGCCTTGTTTTCTGATTTGGGTTGAACCACCAAAGGGATGCGGCTGACTATTTCGATGCCTGATTTTTCCATGGCCTCGATCTTGAGCGGATTGTTGGTGAGCAAATGCACCTTTTTTATCAAGAGGTCGTTCAAGATGACAGCAGCCAGGTCATATTCCCGTGCGTCCACATCGAAACCCAGGTGGGTGTTGGCATCCGCGGTGTTCAGTCCTTCTTTTTCCTGGAGGTTGTAGGCCTTCAGTTTGTTGATGAGGCCGATACCCCTTCCCTCCTGGCGTAGATAAATGACGACGCCGCCGTTCTCGGCGGCCAGCCGCAAGGCCATGTCGAGTTGTTCGCCGCAATCACAGCGGCGGGAATGGAAGATATCTCCGGTCATGCATTCGGAATGGATTCGGACGAAGACAGGACGGGAGGGATCGAAGGATTCGTGTACCAATGCCACGTGGGGCGTGAGGTCTTCCGGATACTCGGAGTAGGCTATGATGGTGAAACGGCCCTGGTCGGTTGGTAAGGAAGCTTCAACTTGTCGGTACATTACAACGTGTTACTTGGTATCGTTAACATCCGACGGGATGTTATGGTTGCAAAAATACGATACAGATCGCAAGCGGAGGTAGGAACCCCTCCGGGTCCAGGATTGTCTGGCCAGGCCCATGGGTCCCCGCAGTTTGCCGGCGGAAGGAGGGAGCCGGTCGGTAGTTCGGCGCTTCGGAGTGCAGGCAGCGTGAATTGCGGTCCTTCCGTTTTGGCATAGAATAAGTTTTGTGCTATTTTTGCGGGCCATTACGGGAAATCTGCTGGCAAGGCAGGCAGTTGGAGGTGTAAAGTACCGCCTGGGGTATGCTACCTGCAACTGCCTGTTGATTTTACGGACCAACTGGTTACCGGCCATTCGATAGACCCTTCCAAATTTCTTCAAATTTTAAATTAAGTAAAATCATGCAGAATCTTACGTTGATTATTCCGGTGCTGGGTGTGCTGGGGTTGTTGTACACCTTCTGGAAAACGTCCTGGGTGAGCAAGCAGGATGCGGGCACCGAAAGGATGCAGCGGATTGCGGAAGCCATCACCCAGGGTGCCATGGCCTTTCTGAGGGCGGAATACAGGATCTTGTCCATATTCGTCGTCGTTGTGGCGGCTTTGCTGGCTTACAGTGGTCATTCGAATGCGGACAGCTCCTGGTTGATAGGTGTTTCTTTCGTCGTCGGTGCGTTCTGTTCCGCATTGGCCGGATATCTGGGGATGATGGTGGCCACCAAGGCCAATGTCCGTACGACCAATGCGGCCCGTACTGGTCTGGGCAAGGCCCTGGAAGTGGCGTTTGCGGGAGGGTCCGTCATGGGTATGGCGGTGGTTGGATTGGGTGTGTTGGGACTGGGTGGTTTGTTCCTGATTTACTCCGGTATGGGATGGGGCATGGAAAAAGTGCTCAATGTCATCACCGGTTTCTCTTTCGGAGCCTCTTCTATTGCTCTTTTCGCCAGGGTCGGCGGAGGCATATATACCAAGGCGGCCGACGTCGGGGCCGACCTTGTCGGGAAGGTGGAGGCGGGTATCCCTGAAGACCACCCCTTGAATCCTGCCACGATTGCGGACAATGTGGGCGACAACGTGGGTGATGTGGCGGGAATGGGTGCGGACCTGTTCGAGAGCTATGTCGGTTCTATCGTCGGTACCATGGTGCTCGGTCTGGCTTTCATGAGTTCCGCCGAATTTCTGGCGGATGCCCGTTTCGGGCAGCTAAATGCCATTCTGCTCCCCTTGGTGTTGGCGGGTGTGGGCATTCTGACCTCCATCGCCGGTACCTTCTTCGTCAAGGTCAAGGAGGGTGGGGATCCGCAGCGTGCGCTTAATATCGGTGTCATGGGTTCCTCCGCCGTGATGGTCGTACTCTCCTATTTCATCATCACATGGATGTTGCCTGCCAGCTGGAGCTACAGTGACGCGCTGTATCTGACGGACGGCCAGGCTACGGTCCGTACGCTCACGGCGAACGGCATCTTCCTGGCCACCCTGATCGGCTTGGTGACAGGCCTGGCCATCGGTTTCATTACGGAATATTACACGGCGACCCACAAACCGCCGGTGATGAGCATCGTACGCCAATCCGGTACCGGTGTCGCCACCAACATCATTTCCGGCCTCTCCGTCGGTATGATCTCCACGGTCCTTCCGATCATCATCCTGGCTGCCGCGATCATCGGTGCGTTCCACTTCGGCGGATTGTACGGTATCGCCATCGCAGCCGTCGGGATGCTGTCCAATACGGGTATCGAGCTGGCGGTGGATGCATACGGTCCTATTTCCGACAATGCCGGGGGTATTGCCGAAATGAGCGAACTTCCGAAGGAAGTTCGTGGCCGGACCGACAAGCTGGACGCGGTGGGCAACACCACGGCCGCCATCGGGAAAGGTTTCGCCATCGGCTCCGCCGCCCTGACGGGCCTGGCCCTCTTCGGTGCGTTCATGACCGCCGCCAACATCACTTCCATCGACATATCCAAAGCGGAGGTCATGGCCGGCCTGCTGGTCGGCGGGATGATACCTTTCCTATTCTCCGCGCTGGCCATGCAGGCTGTCGGACGTGCCGCCATGCACATGATCACGGAAGTGCGCCGTCAGTTCCGTGACATCCCTTCCCTGCAGGCCGCGCTGGATGTGATGCGCAAGAATGAGAACAAGGAGATGAAGGACTGGAGCGAAGCCGACCGCAAGATTTTCCACGAAGCGGACGGCAAGGCGGATTATGCGAAATGTGTGGAGATTTCCACGAAGGGTGCCATCCAGCAGATGATAGTTCCTGGCCTGATCGCAGTCACTGTGCCGGTCGCGACCGGTTTCATGGGTGGTGCGGAAATGTTGGGTGGTCTGTTGGCCGGTGTCACCGCCTGCGGGGTCCTGATGGCCATTTTCCAGTCCAATTCCGGTGGAGCCTGGGATAATGCCAAGAAAATGTTCGAGGAAGGTGTCGATATCGAAGGCAAGAAATACTACAAAGGTTCGGAACCGCATAAGGCGGCTGTGGTCGGGGATACGGTCGGAGACCCTTTCAAGGATACTTCCGGACCTTCCCTCAACATCCTGATCAAGTTGATGTCGGTCGTGGCATTGGTCATCGCACCGCTGCTCTGATTGCCTGATGTTGACTTTTTCATGAAAAAAAAGCGGCGTGCTCCCGTTCGGGGGTACGCCGCTTCTGTTTCATTCGGTTGATGTCACCCATCGGAACGGAATTGTCGCCGCTGTAAGGCGGTTTCGGCCGGCCTAGGTTTTCCGGTGGAAAACGCTCCTGCTCATCCAATTGCATGGCGGAGCGCCGACGTCATTGCCACGGGGCAAAGTCCGCCGCCGTACTCACCGGGAAGCGGCGAGAATGGTAAAAAAGGAGGTGATGACTTGCGCGCAAAACAAATTGTCGGTTCCGCTTTGATCTGAGCTGATGCGCGATGTTGTTGCCGAAGTGGTGGTGGAATGTTGGTTCGTTGTTCAAGGGAGGTCATTGCTCCCCGCTTCTTGGACTGGTCTGTAACGGATTTGTGATCCGACAGTTTGGTTTACGCCCGATGCCATCGTGACGGACAGGTGTCCGACCTTTGATTTTCAAGGATTTCGCCGCACTGGCGACCATTAGACTTGTTCCGACGGGTCACCCATCGCCACAAGTCTATTGGATTTGCACACGAATGATCAGGGGGTTCCCTTGTCAGCGAAGCCCAGTGCTTTTCTGATTTTGTGATGGACCGCCGTATTTTCATATATACCGGAGAACAGTTCCTGGCCTGGACCGAAGGCAAATACAGGAATGAGGGCGGCGGTGTGTTGGTCTGTTGTGAAGGCCGGTATGATGGAGTCCATGGTCGAACCGGGATTGATGGCATAGCCGCCGGTTTCGTGGTCAGCAGTGATGACGACGAGCGTGTGGCCGTCTTTTCTGGCGAAGTCGAGGACTTGGCCGATGGCACGGTCGAAGTCGATCATTTCGCTGATGATGTAATCCGAGCGGTTGGAATGGCCACCCCAGTCGATTTGGGAGCCTTCGACCATCAGGAAGAAACCCTTTTCGCCGGAGCCGGTGGAGAGATAATCCATGGCTTTGGTACAGGCGGGAACCAGGTAGTCACGTCCTTGTGAGAAAGGCAAGGGTTCTCCGTCGGCGGTGAAGTAGCCGAATTTGCTGGATGGATCCGGCTGGATATCGCGGATTTCCGTTTCCACGAAACTGGATATGACATAGCCGTTGGCAATCAGTTCGGAGAGCAGGTCCCGTTCGTCCGTTCTTCGGTTGAAGTATTTGAGTCCGCCTCCGACGAAGAAGTCGACCGGGGTTTTCAACAGGTCGGCGGCGATTTCCTCCATCATGGACCGGCTTCGTTGGTGGGCGTAGAAGCTGGCGGGCGTGGCATGGGTGATGGAAGAGGTGGCGACAAGTCCGGTATGCAACCCTTTCGATTCGGCTTCCTCCAGCAGGGTCTGTACCGGCTGGACGGCATCGTTGACGCCGATGGCACCGTTGTAGGTCTTTACACCGCAGGAGAATGCCGTGGCACCGGCCGCGGAATCCGTGACGAGGTCATCGCTGGCATAGGACTTGTGCAATCCGATGTAACGGATCTGCTCCAGGTTCAGGGTGTTTCCATTGGCATACATTCCGGCGGTGATCTGGGTCAGCCCCATTCCGTCGCCTATCATCAGGATGACGTTCCTGGGCGGGGTGAAGGATACGGTGTCGTGGTGACGGAGGGGTGTGTCCGTGGAGCTGATTTGGTCGGCAGGGCGTGGTCCGCAGGCAGCGAACAACAAGGACACCCAAATGGCATTCCATAGTTTTTTATTCATACTTGGTAGTTTGTTTTTTTGTTGCCGTTTGAAAATCTGCCATCGGTAATGGTCAGCACAATATGTACCTTTTGCCGGGTAAAGATCGTACCATCCCTTTAAATTCCAAATTGAGAAGCAGGGAAGCCAGTTCGGTGCCACTGATTTTGAGTCGGTAGGCCATTTCGTCTATGCCCGACTCCTCTTTTTCCCGGAGCATGTCCACAATGTCTTTTTCTCGGGACGGAAGCTCATCGAACAGTCCGGGTTGTGAAAAAGCGGTCTCCTTGCCGGAGGTATTCTCCGGCCAGCGCAGGTTGCGAACGATATCGTCCGCATTTTCCACCAAGCCGGCCAGGTTGTTCTTGATCAGATAATGGCAGCCTCCGGAGAAGGGGTCCTTGATTCGGCCGGGCAGAGCGAAGACATCCCGGTTGTAGCTGTTGGCCTGCAAGGCGGTGATGATGGAACCTCCCCGGGTAGCCGTTTCGACCACCACGATGGCATCGCACATCCCGGCTACAATCCGGTTTCGCATGGGGAAATTCTCGCGGTCCGGCGGAGTATCGCTGGTAAACTCCGTCAACAGTCCGCCAAGTTCCATCATTTCGGCAGCCATTTTCCGATGTTGGGCAGGATAAATGCTGGAAAGACCGTGGCCGAGGACACCGACGGTAGGAAGTCCCGACGAAAGGCTTTTACGGTGGGCCATGGCATCAATCCCATACGCCAGGCCGCTGACAATGACCGGCTGGTAAGGTTTGAGCCCATCCACAAGTTCCTCACAGGCGGACAGGCCCTGTGGTGTCGGCGTCCGCGTTCCGATGATGCCGATGATCCTGGACCCGTTGAGATTCGCCTGTCCGGCATAGTAAAGCAGGACGGGTGCATCGTTGCAATGCCGCAGGCGGTGGGGATAGTCGTCCGACAGGAAGAACAAACCTCTGATATGATGTTTTTCCAGAAAGGCACATTCCTTTTCCGCTGCTGGCAGGACTTGGTGGTGAAGGATGTGACGGGCGGTCTGTTCCCCGATTCCGGGAATGGCCAGTAGTTGCCGGCGTGTGGCGGAGAAAATCTCCCGGACGCCGCCGCAATGGCTGACGAGGGTTCGGGCGGTGACGGGTCCGACCAGGGGGATTTTGGTCAGGGCTATTTGGTAAAGGAGTTCTTCCACGGTTCGGTTTTTTCTTCGGATCCGTATGAGACGCCACGGCGGCCGTAACGTGTCGGCAGTCATGTCCGGCAATCCTTTCGGGGTTTCTTCAAAAATACGCAGTACCGATTGATTTTTGATATTTCCAATGGTTATTTGGGTGGTCTGCACAGTCCGCCTGGTTGTTCGGATCCGTCTGGTTCTTGAACAGGCCGGCCGGGTGGCAGCCGTATCAAATAAAATGGTGCGTAAATGGTCGGTTACATGTATTTTTGAGTTGGATACCGGCTTAAT
>JBEAQU010000064.1:0-95540 GCA_041163745.1 Bacteroidota bacterium | reverse complement strand
TGGGGCTCGGCGCCGTATTGGGGGAACTGGGACGGCTGCTACCGGTACGGGATTCCGTATATGCTTCGACGCAGGCCGCATGCCTGGGCCTGCTCTTGCTGCTGTCCGTCGGTCGTTTCCTGCTTCACCGACGGACGGCCGCCCATCCCGGCCGCCTCCTCCTGCTCCTGTCGGAGGGCGTGATGACCGCCGGTGCCCTCCTTTTCCATGGGATGATGGCGGTCGGTACGGAAACCGGCAACCGGCAATGGCTGCAACTGGGATTGTCCGTCCTTTTCCTGACCAACCTTTCCCGGAACAGCATTTTACTGAACCGCCTGCGGACCAATCCCGCGCTGCTGTTCCTGTTCAGCTTCCTGGTCCTGGTGCTGTTCGGAACCGCCGTCCTGCTGCTGCCCGCATGCACCAACGGGGGCCTGTCGTTCATGGACGCCGTCTTCACCAGCACCAGCGCCGTCTGCGTCACCGGACTCACGGTCGTCGACACCGGCACCCACTTCACCCGTTTCGGGCAGACCGCCATCCTGCTGTTGATTTCCCTTGGCGGACTCGGTATCATGACCTTCACCAGCTTCTTCGCCTTCCTCTTCCGGGAGGAAAGCTCCTTCCGGCAATTATCGGTCTATCGGGACATCCTGGGGGCCGAAAACATGAAAAACGTCATCGGAACCGTCCGGCGCATCGTCGGCATGACGCTGTTCGTGGAAGGGCTGGGAGCCATCTGCCTGTTCCTCGCCATGCCGTCCGACGGGTTCGCCGACCGGGGTGAACGGGCGTACTTCGCCCTGTTCCATGCCGTTTCCGCGTTCAACAACGCCGGTTTCGCCTTGCCTTCCCAAAGCATGTACGATACCGGCCTCCGTTTCAACTACCTCTTTTTGGGTGTCATCAGTGCCATCGTCATCCTGGGCGGACTGGGGTTCGCCATCACGAGCAGGCTGTTGGCCGCCGGACAAAAGTGGATGGCGGACCGATACCGGCAGCTGGCGCAAGGGCAGCCGTTCCGATATCGCAGGACGGTGGACCTGAACACCAGCCTGGTGCTCGTCACGACGCTGGTCCTGTTGTCGGCTGGCACACTCTTTTTCCGCACGACGGAGTCCGCCGCCCTGCAGGAACACGAAGGCGCCGGGCGTTGGATGGCTGCGCTTTTCTGCAGCATGACCCCACGGACGGCCGGATTCAACAATATCGACATGGCCTTGCTGTCGAAGGAAGGCATTCTGCTCACCCTGCTGCTGATGTGGATCGGCGCCTCCCCGGGCTCCACGGGGGGCGGCATCAAGACCAGTACGGTGGCCGTGGCCGCCATGGCCGTCTACCACTACGCCAGGGGGCGGGAACATATGGAGTTCGCCAAACGGGAAATTGCCCAGGATTCCGTCCTGCGGGCCTTCGTCATCATCACCATGTCGCTGGTGTTCATCGGACTGGCCTCCTTTGCGGTGACCTGGTTCGATCCGGTCCACAGCCTGGAAGAAATCGTATTCGAATGCGTGTCGGCATTCTCGACGGCTGGACTTTCCCTTGGCATCACCTCTTCCTTGAGCGGCGCCAGCAAAGCCGTCCTGATCCTGACCATGTTCTTCGGCCGGGTGGGGGTATTCACCCTGCTGCTCGGTTTGGTCCGGCGGGCCCCGCATGCTAAATTGCATCGGTTCCCGGTGGAACGGGTGCTCATCACCTGAACCGTTGACCGGCAATTCCATCGGTTCCGACATTCCGGACCGGGTACCGGCCTGGCGTGTCACCAACTTTTTCCTGCTATATGAAATTCATCATCATCGGTTTGGGCAATTTCGGCGCTTCCCTCGGCCTCGAGCTGGCGGACATGGGTCACGAGGTCCTGGGTGTGGACCGCAACATGGAAAAAGTGGAACTCCTCAAGCACCGGCTTCCCGAAGTCCAATGCCTCGACACCAGCCAGAAGCTGGCCCACACCAATCTGCCCATCGACAAAGTGGATGTCGTCATCGTCACGATCGGGGAAGATGAAGGCGGATCGATCCTCACCACCGCGCTCGTCATTAAAGGAAAACCCAAGCGGTTGATCGGCCGTTCGATTTCCGACCTGCACACCGAAGTGTTGAAAGCCATGGGCGTCCAGGAGATCATCCATCCGGAACAGGAGGCGGCGAAGCACCTGGCCCAAAGCCTGTCCGACAAATCCGTCATCGATTCCTTTGAAATTTCCGATGACTACGCCATCTACGAAATCAAGGTGCCCACCCATCTGGTCGGCCGGACCATCGGGGAGGTGGATTTCCGTAACCGGTATGAAGTCAACATCGTGACCATCATCCGGAATATCGCCAAGGAGAACATCCTGGGAATGCTGCGGGAAAAGAAGGAATCCATCGGCATAGTCAGGCCGGAGGAACCGCTGTTGCAGGACGATGTCCTGGTGGTTTTCTGCAACCGGCGGAGCCTGGCGCGGCTGCAGGAGGATTGAGGGTCATCTTTCCGGGCGGGTTACGGCGAACCGAAGGACGGTGTCGTTGTTGCGGGCGACGAGGAACTGCATTCCTCCTTCCCGGGTCCGGATGGCTTGCATATCCCTGGTTTCCCCGGGTACATACCAGCCATGGACCTGTCGGGGAACCGCACGGAAACGGCCTTTCCCTTCTCCCAGCAGAACGGTGCCGGCGCCGGCATCCTGCCGGCCGAGGGCGGGCTGTACTGCGTGCAGATTGCCGGCCAGCAACAGGTCGGTGATTCCGTCGGCATTGACGTCCGTCGGCAGGACGGCGAAGACGGGTGCCACCTGTGCCGCCGGCGGCAGCGCCTGTGCCCGGAAACCTTCCGATCCCCTGTTTTCGAAATAGGTGCTGGACAAGGTCTCCACATCGAGGCGGCGACAGCCCTGTAAGGATTGCTCATCGAAGATATCGCCGAACGACTGCCTGGCGAAGTCCGCATATCGGACAAACCGTTTGCGCAGGTCGGGCAGCTGACCGACCAACTCGTCGCGGGAGACGAAAAGAAACCGCTTGCCCTGGCGGACGTAGGTCAGCAGCGGATCGGTCGCCCCGTTGCCGTCAAAGTCCCGGACGAAAAGGGACAAAGGCTGTTCCTCGTTCGCTGTCCAAGGATTGTTGCGGCCGAAATTTCCCCCGACCAGGTCAAGGTCGCCGTCCCCGTCGCCATCGAAAGCCACCAAAATGTTCCATAAACCCCCACTACCGGGAACGGGAGTGGGCGGGCCCGGTGTTGCGGGGGTCCAGCTGGTCAGCGGCATCCATTCCCCGGCGACCATCAGTCGTTTCGTATCCGGCAGCCAGACGGCGGCCGTCACCATGCCCACGGTGTCCAGCCCCGGGCATCGTTCCGTCGTACGGTCCGTGAACCGGCCGGTTCCGTCGTTGAGCAAAAGGTAATTTCGCGGCGGGGTTCCATAGCTGCCGGGGACGGAACGGCCGCCGATGAAGAGGTCCGGGAATCCGTTCGCGTCCATGTCGGCCACCAGGACGCAGGCGGCATTGGAAGACGGCCAGTCGGTGAGCGTGTCGAGGACCATACCGCCGAGGCCGTCGTTGCGGAACAGCCGGTGCCGGAGCTGTTCGGCACCGGGACGGTACTCTCCGCCGCCGCTGGCGACGAACAGATCCAGGTCACCGTCCGCATCGGCATCCAGCATAACGGCCGCCACCTCCTCGACCATGAATTCCGCGCCGAAGGGAACGGACACCGGCCGCCAGGTATCTCCGGAAGCGGACAGCCAGAGCTCGCCAGCCTGCGCTTTGGCCCCGCAGCGGTAGAAATCGTCCGTTCCGTCACCATTGACATCGCCGACGGCCAGGCGGGGGCCTTGGGTGCTTAGCATGTACGGCAGCAGCGGTTCTATATTGAAATCGACGAATCGGTTTTCCCGATGGGTAGGCACAGGGCCGTCGAACAAGCGCGCCGACAACCAAACCGGCGGAGATGCCGGGCGGGTTGCTTCGCCGGGCGTGCCGAGCCCGGCGCTCGCTTCCTGCTGGCGAAGGACAAGGGTGCTGTCTGCCGGGATTCCCGCCAGCACCTGGACGCTGCCGTCGGGCCATTCCACCCGGACCCGGGAGGCCGTGGTGGCCGTGTCCAGCCCGAAGACAAGGGTCGGATCCACCGTGGAGAGCCAGCCTCTCGTCGGAAACAGTTCCTGGAGCTGCGTACCGGCCGCGGAGGTGACCCAGACCTTGGCCCCGATACCGGCCGTATTGCCGCCTTCCCCTTGGAGGCGCAAGCGTAGGAAGTGGCGGCCGGTCTGCTGGACCGCCTCGTTGCGAAGCACGGAAGCGGGCGCGTTGAGGTTGTTGACGACAAGGTCCAGGTCGCCGTCCCCGTCGAGGTCCGCCCAGGCACTGCCATGAGAACAGCCGGTCCAGCCGAGTCCCCAGGACCGGCTGACATCTTCGAAGACCGGCAAGTCGCCGTCGGTGCCACAGCGGTTTCGGAAGGCATGGTTTCCCACGGCCCCCGTCGGCATGCGAGCGGCCAGTTCGCGGTCCGTCGCATTCCGCTGGACTTCCTCGGCGGAAGCGTAGCGCAGATAGTCCAGGTCGTTGGGTCGGCGGAATATTCCGTTGGTCACGAAGACATCCTTCCAGCCGTCGTTGTCGAAATCCGCCAGCAAGCTTCCCCAGCTCCAGTCCGTCGTCGCGACGCCTGCCAGGGCGGCCACTTCTGCAAAGCGGGGAACGGCGGGGCCGGACGAATCCGTGGGCACCTGGCCGTCCGACAGCTGCAGGCAATTGCGGGGATATTGGTAATGGTAGCCGTAGCCCCGCTTCATCTGGTCGAGGTTGTAATGGTCGGCACCGGCACTGGCCTTGAGGACCGCCTCATCGGCCGGCTGCATATCCAGGCTCATGACATCCGGCCAACCGTCGTTGTTGAGGTCGGCCGCATCCACGCCCATGCTGAAGGTGCTGGTATGGCCAGTCGCACGGACGACCTGTTCCCGGAAGACGGGGCCGTCGGGGCGGCCTTCCGCGCCGGTGTTGACATAGAGGTAGTCGTGTTCATGAAAGTCGTTGGTGAGGTAGATGTCCGGCCAGCCATCCAGGTTGACATCCGACACAACCAGCCCGAGGCCGTAGCCCATGGGTCCCCCGAAGATGCCCGCCTGTTCGCTCACATCCGTGAAGCGGCCGTCGTCGTTGCGGTAGAGGATGTCGCGGGCCAGGTCGTCACGGGTGCTGCGCGCCTCGCCCCTGGCATAACTTTCGGCGGAATGTACGGAATGGGCGACCAGGAACAGGTCGAGGTCGCCGTCCCGGTCATAATCGAAAAAGGCGGCCTGTTGGGCGAAGCCCTTGAAATCGACCCCATAGGCGGCGGCCTGCTCCGAGAAGCGGGGCGTCGCACCGGGTTCGGACACCCCTTGGTTGATGTAAAGGCGGTTGCGGCCGTTGATGCTTTTGTAATAGCCGACCTCACAGACATAGATATCCAACCAGCCGTCGCCGTTCACGTCCGCCAGGGTCACTCCGGTTTTCCAACGGAGGTGTTCGGAGGGAGTGGAAGACAACCCGGCCGCGCCGGTGGCATCGCGGAACCGGAAGTCGCCTTCGTTGAGAAAGAGCCGGTCGTCGTGTTGGTTGGCGGTGAAGTAAAGGTCTGGCAGTCCGTCGTTGTTGAAATCACCGGCCGCCACACCGGCGCCGTTATAGAAGTAGAGATACTTGATGATGTTGAGTTCGTCGGACTCGGCAAGTTGGTTGGCGAAGTGCACGCCGGTACGGTCGGGCGGAAGGGTGGTGAACAGCGTGGAGGCTTCCCGGCGGCAGGCGGCGGCCAGCAGCAGGAGCGGAATGGCCAGGTATCGGACGGGACGGAATCGATGGCTGCGCATGGATGTGGGTTTCGGTCGGTTTCCCGACCAGTGTAATACCGGAAGTTCCGGCCGGGTGTCGTAAGGACTACCGGTTGGAGAAGCGTTGGCTGATCACATCCGCCACGGTCTTGCCCTCGATCTTGCTCTCCAGCCAGGAGATGATGTCCAGGTACAGGAATGCCCGCCGCTCGTTGGGCAACTCCCGCAATTTCTCCAGGCGTGCCTTGAGCTGGATGAAGGCCCGGCGGAGTTCCCGCGGGCTGGTACGGATTTCCCGGCGCAGGAAGGTGAGGATCTCGCGCTGGACCAGGTTGAGGTCCTCCATCTTGCCCAGGAAACGGTATACGGATTTGACCAGGTATTCCAGCAGACCGTAATTGCCCAGCTCGAAATGGGCGATCAGGTACAGGATGCGGGCATAGCATTGGATATCGCTCAGCAGGCTGCCCGCCCGATAGTTGATGATGTCGTTGAGATAATCGATGGCCCGGCTGTTGTCCCCGCTTCCGAAGTACAGGCAGGCGATCTTGTAATAAAAGACAAGCTTCCGATGGGCATCCAGGAATTCCCCGTACCGTTCGAGTTTCTCCATCAGTTCCGGCACCAGGTAGAGCCCTTCGCGGAACGATCCCTCCAGGTAGTGTTTGTTGATCTTGGCCGTGTACAGGAAGGTGAAGGCCTGGATTTCGAGGTTGGTATCGAAATGGTCGGCTGTGCGGGCGATGAAGCGCTCCAGTTCGCGGAGCACCTGGCAATAGCGGTCATGCCGGGCCATGTAAAAAAGCGCGGTGAGCAGGCTGTGGAGGCCCCGCAGATAAAGCTCAGGATCCGCTTCCTTCATCGCAGGCGTTTCCTCGAACAAGTCCACCCACCGCTGGGTATAGCGGAAATGCAGGGGGAACTGTTGGAGGATGTAGTAATACCAGACATGGCATTGGCAGTAATGCACCTTTTCATAGAAGGAAAGCCGGTCGTAATCCAGCGGCGGGAAGGTGCTGTTGAAATATTCCGTGACGAACAAGGTTTCCTGTTCGTTCTTGACATGACCGGTCTTGACAAAGATGCTGAACAGCTTCAGGGCCAGGTTGGACAGGTTGGTGATGTGGGAGACCACCTCCAGGCACTGTTCGGAAGCCGCGGCAAGCTCGTCGATCCGGCTTTCGCTCAGGTGGGTGATGTGCCGGTGTTCGATTGTTTTCTCGAACTCGATGATTTCCAGGCGCAGCAGGTCCTGGTGGGATTGGGTGGCGATGGACTTGATGCGGTCCAGGATTTTCTGACTTTGTTGAAAATGCCCTTTGTTGTAGAGGATACGGGCGAAATCGATTTCCTCGCGCAACGCCACATCGCTGTTACGGGAGATGTGCAGCAGGCGCAGGCTCGTCAGCACCTGCCGATAGAGGTGCCGTTTCATGTTGGAAAGCTGGCTCCGTTTCAGGGCGCTGACCTTTTGGAAAATCCCCTCCTCATCGTATTCCTGCTGTTTGTCCAGGACATCGAACAACTGAACGAACAGCGCCGCGTCGCCGGCGCCGCCGGATCGGTTGACATACAACTTGAAGGACCGCTTCTCGGCTTTGGTCATCGATTTGATCAGCCGGAACAAATGGTCTGTCGTTGTGCTGGCCATCGTAGTTGTTATTGATTCAAATCCTTGTCCGTCAGATTTTTAAAATATTTTTTTCACTACCTGACAGACGTAAAGCAACACAGTTTTGTCGCCGGCTCCAATCCCGCAAGTGGTAGATTTGAAATCCGTTGGAGGGCCGTATTCCGGGGGTCCGGAAATTCCGGCGAAACACGAAATTGAGGGATTTTTCCCACAGCCCCTACTATTTTCGGGAATGTTTTCAAAGATTCGGGGTCGGGGATACATTCCGGCCGATGGCCGGAAACAAGCAATGAACGAACCTACATGAGCGCTGCACCACCAATGACACTCTTCGACAAAATATGGTCCGCCCACGTCGTCGAAAGCAAGGGGGGCTATCCCGACCTGCTGTACATTGACCGGCATTTCATTCACGAAGTCACCTCTCCACAGGCTTTCGACGGGTTACGCCGCCGGGGGCTGCCGGTGTATCGGACGGAGCGGACCGTCGCGACGGCGGACCACAACGTGCCGACCGTCAACCAGCACCTGCCCATCACAGACCGGCTCTCGGCCTTCCAGGTCGCCCGCCTCGAGGAGAACTGCCGGGACTTCGGTGTGGAATTGTTCGGCCTGGGACATGATAAACAAGGCATCGTCCATGTCATCGGTCCGGAAATGGGCATCACCCAACCCGGCATGACCATTGTCTGCGGCGACAGCCATACCTCCACTCATGGGGCCTTCGGTACCATTGCCTTCGGCATCGGCACCAGCCAGGTGGAGCAGGTGCTGGCCACCCAATGCCTCCTCCAGTACAAGCCCAAGACCATGCGCATCGCTGTCGAGGGGGAACTTTCGCCGGGAGTGACGGCAAAAGACATCATCCTGTACATCATCTCCCGGCTGTCGGCGGCCGGTGGCACCGGGTACTTCGTAGAGTATGCCGGCAGTGCCATCCGTTCGCTCAGCATGGAGGCGAGGATGACCATCTGCAACATGAGCATCGAGATGGGTGCCCGCGGCGGGCTGATCGCGCCGGACGAGACCACCTTCGCCTATGTCAAAGGCCGGGAATACGCTCCGACAGGGTCGGATTGGGATCTGGCCCTGGCCCGATGGCGCCGGCTGCCCAGCGACCCGGGCGCTACCTACGATGCGGAACTGCAGTTCGACGCCGCCGACATCGAGCCCATGATCACCTACGGGACCAATCCCGGCATGGGTGTCGGCATCTCCCGGCCCATCCCGTCGGTGGCCGCCCGCTCGAACGAGGCGGAGATGACGAAGGCACTTGCCTACATGGGGCTGGAACCCCGGCAATCGCTTCTGGACAAGAAGGTCGATTATGTATTCATCGGCTCCTGCACCAATTCGCGTATCGAGGACCTCCGGCAAGTGGCCGATTTCGTACGCGGAAAACGGAAAGCCCCCGATGTCAACGTCTGGATTGTTCCGGGCTCCCGACAGGTGGCAGCCCAAGCGGTGGCGGAAGGATTGGACGAGGTGTTCCGCGAAGCGGGTTTCGAACTGCGCCAGCCTGGCTGTTCGGCTTGCCTGGGCATGAACGAAGACAAGGTCCCGCAAGGGAAATACTGCGTGTCCACCTCCAATCGCAACTTCGAAGGACGCCAGGGCCCCGGTGCCCGCACCTTCCTGGCCAGCCCCCTGACAGCGGCGGCCGCCGCCGTCACCGGCCGGATCGTGGATGTCCGCGAACTGCTGTGACCCGGATGACCGGGTCATCCATGCGTTGTCCCGCCTCCGCCGAACCAATTTTCAACCGACCGAACACCACATGGCTTTCAGACAACTGACCACCACCTGCGTCCCGCTGCCGATCGAGAACATCGACACCGACCAGATCATCCCGGCCCGCTTCCTGAAAGCGACCTCCCGGGAAGGGTTCGGGGAGAATCTGTTCCGCGACTGGCGCTACCTGCCCGGGGATGTTCCCAACCCGGACTTCGTGCTCAACCAATCCCGCTACCAGGGCCGGCTGCTGCTGACCGGCAAGAACTTCGGTTGCGGTTCCAGCCGGGAACATGCCGCCTGGGCGCTGGCGGATTACGGCTTCCATGTCGTCGTCTCCAGTTCCTTCGCAGACATTTTTTACAACAACGCCCTGAACAACAACCTGCTGCCGGTGCAGATGCCGGCGGACACGCTGGAAAAGCTGTTCCGACAGGTGGAGGCGGACCCGAACACTTCCGTGCAGGTCGACCTGGCCAACCAGACCCTTGCCGTGCCGACTCTCGCCCTGACCGTCCCCTTCGACATCAACCCCTACAAGAAAGCCTGCCTGCTCAACGGCTACGATGACATCGATTACATCCTGTCGCGCCGCAACGCCATCGAACGTTTCGAATCGGCCGGGGCCTGACCCGACGATCGAACACCACGACACAAAGCAGACCTCATGAGCTTGCATACCAGGAAAATCGTCATGCTGCCCGGCGACGGCATCGGCCCGGAAGTGACCCGATGGGGCCGCCGGACCCTGGAGGCCGTCGGCGAATGCTACGGCCACCTGTTCAGCTTCGAAACAGCCCTGATCGGTCACAGCGCCATAGAAGCCACCGGCAACCCGCTCCCCGACGAGACGTTGGCCGCCTGCCGCCAGGCGGATGCCATCCTGCTGGGCGCCGTTGGCGACCCTCGCTACGACAACGACCCGACCCGCAAGGTCCGGCCGGAACAAGGCCTGCTCCGCATCCGCAAGGAACTGGGGCTCTATGCCAACCTCCGGCCCATCCGTATTTTCGACGAGCTCGCCCACGCCTCCAGCATCAAGCCGGAGGTGCTGAAAGGGTCGGACATCCTCTTCTTCCGGGAACTGACGGGCGGTATCTATTTCGGACCCTCCGAGCGGCGCGACAACGGCAACGTCGCCGTCAGCACCATGGTCTACTCCAAGGAGGAAGTCCGCCGCATCGCTGTCAAAGCCTTCGAGGCCGCCAGGGCCCGCCGGGGCGTCCTGCACTCGGTGGACAAGGCCAATGTCCTTGAAGCCAGTCGCTTGTGGCGGGAAGTGATGATGGAACTCGCTCCCGGATATCCGGAAGTGACCCTTCACCATATGTTCGTCGACAATGCGGCCATGCAGCTGATCAAGAACCCCCGCCAGTTCGATGTCATCGTGACGGAAAATATGTTCGGCGACATCCTGACGGACGAGGCCTCCCAAATCGCAGGGTCCCTGGGCATGCTGGCCTCCGCCTCGGTCGGCGACCGCACCGGCCTTTACGAACCTGTCCATGGCTCCGCCCCGGACATCGCCGGACAAGGTGTCGCCAACCCGCTGGCGTCCATCCTCTCCGCCGCCCTGCTGCTTGAAATCGCCTTCGGTCTGAAAAAGGAAGCGGACGCCGTAATGGATGCGGTCGACCGGGTACTGAAGGCAGGCCTCCGCACCGGTGATATCGCCGACGCCGACACCAGCCCGGAAAACATCCTCGGCACGGACGCCATGGGCCAGGCCGTCATCCGGGAAATCGAACTGAAAACCGCCATCGCCTGAGGTTTCCTCCCGCCCATGGGGAAGCGCCGGCCAAACGAATACGGCTATCACCGGCCATGAACCGGTGCCGTTCAAAATCAAACCATCATGTCAAACCGCGTTTATTTTTTCGACACCACCCTGCGGGACGGGGAACAAGTTCCCGGATGCCAGCTCGACACCCATGAGAAAGTGGAGATCGCCCGCCAGCTGGAAGCCCTGGGCGTCGATGTCATCGAAGCTGGATTCCCCATCAGCAGCCCCGGCGACTTCCAGTCCGTCGTCGCCATCTCCAAGGCCGTCCGCTTCCCGACCATCTGCGCCCTGACCCGGGCCGTGGAAAAAGACATCGAAACGGCCGCGGAATCCCTGCGCTTCGCCAAACACAAGCGTATCCACACCGGGATCGGCGCGTCCGACTACCATATACGCTACAAGTTCAACTCCACCCGCGAAGAAATCATCGAACGCGGCGTCGCCGCTGTCAAATACGCCAGGAAATTCGTCGAGGACATCGAATTCTATTGCGAGGACGCCGGCCGTGCCGACAATGTCTTCCTCGCCCGCATGGTGGAGGCGGTCATCGCCGCCGGCGCCACGGTCGTCAATATCCCCGATACCACCGGCTATTGCCTGCCGGACGAATACGGCCGTAAGATCCGCTTCCTGATGGAAAATGTCGGCAACATCGACCGCGCCATCCTTTCCTGCCATTGTCACAACGACCTGGGTCTCGCCACCGCGAACACCATCGCCGGCGTCCTCAACGGCGCGCGACAGGTGGAGGTGACCATCAACGGCATCGGCGAACGGGCCGGCAACACCTCCCTCGAAGAGGTCGCCATGACCTTGAAGACCCACAAAGGACTTCAACTCGAAAGCAATATCCAAACCCAACGCATCTACCCCCTCAGCCTCCTGGTGTCCAAGATGATGCGCATGCCGGTTCAACCCAACAAGGCCATCGTCGGACGCAACGCTTTCGCACACTCCTCCGGCATCCACCAGGACGGCGTCTTGAAACACCGCGAGAACTACGAAATCATAGACCCCGAGGATGTGGGTGTTCCCGCTTCCTCCATCGTGCTGACCGCCCGCAGCGGAAAGGCGGCCCTGCGCCACCACCTGGAACGCCTCGGCTACCACCTCGACACGGAATCCCTGCAGGATGCCTACCAGCGGTTCCTCGCCGTCGCCGATGCCAAAAAGGAAATACAGGACGAAGACCTCGTCCGCCTCATGGATGGGGAACATCAGGCCACCAGTCTCGAACTGAACCGCCTCCAGGTGACCTGCGGAAAATCCACCTCGCCGACCGCCACCGTGGAACTGATCGTAAACGGCCAGCTCTGCCGCGCCAGCGAGACGGGCAACGGCCCCGTCAACGCCGCTTTCCGCGCCGTGGACAAAATCCTCGGCGAACATATCGAACTGGAGGAGTACCTCGTCCAGTCCAATATCAACCGCAGCTATGATACAGCCAAAGTCCATGTCCGTATAAACCACCATAACCGATCTTTCGTCGGCTTCGGCGTGGATACGGACATCGTCACCGCTTCCGTCGAAGCCTACCTGAATGCCCTCGGCAAAATCGGTGTGCTCCAGGTCAACCATTCGAATCCTATGCTGCATTCCAATGCATGACAGCCGCTACCAGGGAGACCTTGTCGAATCGATGCCTCCCGGACTGTTTTTTTAAGGCAGCCGCTCACAGGCTTTCGCCTTTTGTTTATTTTTACATGGTGTTGCTAAGCGGTAGTAGCTCAGTTGGTAGAGCATCAGCTTCCCAAGCTGAGGGCCGTGGGTTCGAGTCCCATTTACCGCTCGCTTATTATCAAGGACTTATGGCGATTTACACATAAGTCCTTTTTTTATTGGTTATCTCAAAAGTGTACACACTTGCCAATTTCTCCGCTGACCTCACGCCCCCGGATGCGCCCCATACGCCAACAACGCCTTCCGCAACTTCACCAGCTGCTCCCGGTTCGTTTGCAGTGATAAGTTCGTAGCACCTTTATTTTGAGATGAGGACAGGGCAGCTCCACCACGAAAATTTCAGCACATTCCTTTGCAGCAGCGCTTTTGGGGCTGTTGAGGATGTGGCTTGGCAGCTTGGCCAATTCCATCAAAACGCTTAATTTTACCCCGTTATTCCTGTTTTAGATACAGAAATATCGGGGTGAATGAAAAATTACATACCAAGATTAGCCGAAAAAGAAATTTTGAAACTGTCCGGCTACTTTCCGGCGGTAGCAGTTGTGGGGCCTCGCCAAGTGGGAAAAACCTCGCTTGTCCAGGCTATACGTTCGCAACTCCCCAAAAATTCGGTTTACCTCGATTTGGAAAATCCCGACGACCGGGTCAAACTCGAACAACCTTCGCTTTTCCTGGAACCACTTGCTGACCAGACCGTCATCCTGGACGAAGTGCAGAAACTACCAAGCCTGTTTCCTGTGCTTCGAGGCATCATTGACCGGCACCGGCAGGCAGGCCGGTTTATCCTGTTAGGCTCGGCATCCCCGGATTTGATCAGAGACAGTTCGGAATCGCTGGCAGGGCGGATCGCTTACCACGAGCTGCTGCCATTTACCTACCAGGAAGTGCAGGCGGATCACGATTTCAGAACACACTGGTTTCGGGGCGGCTTCCCCGATTCGCTGCTGGCACCGGATGAGGAGTTAGCGAGATTTTGGCGGCAAAATTTTATCCGGACCTACCTGGAAAGAGACCTGCCGCTGCTGGGGCTTGCTGCAGACCCTGTTCTTATCGGAAAATTGTGGCAAATGACAGCCCACCTTGCAGGCAATTTACTCAACATGGAAACCCTGGCCCGTTCGTTGGGCATTCACGGTACCACGGTGCGGCGCTACATCGATTTTCTGGAATCCGCTTACCTCATTCGCCGCTTGCAGCCGTTTTTTACCAACCTGAAAAAACGACTGGTCAAAACCCCGAAAATCTACATCCGTGACACCGGCATCCTGCATCAACTGCTTGGCATCACTTCCTTTATCGACCTGAGCGGCCACCCTGCACTTGGCGCTTCCTGGGAAACCTATGTCATTGAGCAGGTGGCGGCTATTCTTCCCGACTGGGCGGAACTTTTCTTTTACCGTACCCACGACGGTACGGAAGCAGATCTGGTCATCACCCGTGCCGGGCAGCCTGAAACGCTGGTGGAAATCAAGTATTCCACCACGCCCAAACCCTCCAAAGGCTTCCACATCGCTGCGGCAGACCTGGGCACGAAGCGGCATTTCATTATTTGTCCGGTGGCGCAGGGTTTTCCCCTGACGGAGAACGTCAAGGTGTTGGGGTATCGGGAGGTAGGAGAATTGTTTCTTTGAGGCGGATAAACTAAAAAATACCCGGCACCACCTTCGTCACCTACCAGCCACGCCGGGTCATTTTTTCATGTTCGGTCAGAACTCATCCGGGAACCCTGACACAGGAAACTACCGTGGGCTTCTAATCCAGCTCCGAACGTCCGTGAACATGCAGATGCCATTTTTTCTTTTGGCAGCAGTACTGGCGCACCGGAACCCGTTGTTGTTGTTACGGTTGTTCGGATTGTTCCTGTTACGGTTGGAGACCCGACAGTTGTTGTCGTTGCTGTTCGACGACCCGCCCCGAAGAACAGCGGTGCCGATAGCTTCCTTTATTTTCTGTAAACACTCAGCTAAATCTTCTTGCGCAGCCGCCACGTATCCGAAAAGGCGGCATATGCCCACCAACTGCGCATGCGCTGGTAAAAATTGAACTTGCTCATACGTCCGGAGAAGTACTCCGCCAGCATCCGCTTCAGGCGCTTGCGGAAACGGCGGACGTTGGCGTTTTGGAGCAGCCGGAAATCCGGGAAAACACGGTGACCCAAAAAACGGGTGCAAATCAAATTGTCGGTTCCGCATGGAGGAGGGGTGTGCGATGTCGCGGCCGAAGGGAAATGATGGCATGGCGGATTGGGTGTGCCAGGGAGGTTCTTGTTCCCCGCTTCGCGGGGATGCTGGTACGCGAATTTTTAGGATTAGGCTAATTACAGGGATTTTTTCTTTTGTAATTTTTTGATTGGGAGGATTTTGGAAAGTGCTGCGCTTTTTTATTACAGGAATTTTGCTCCCCGCTTCGCGGGGAGGGATTGCGGCGCCGGGCGGATTCTTTATGGCCGGGTCTCCCGCTTCACGGCTGGTTTGCTACGGATGGGTGATCTGACCGTATGATTTTGCAATTGGGATGCAAAGAGGCTTCCTAAGCGACAGGTTGAATTGCACCCACTTTTTGTCCTGTTTTTTGGGGGAGTACAGTGTGGGGTTAGGTGGCTCTTGGGTCTGGCAGCGGTGACCATTGCCTGGCGAGTTTTTTTCTGTTACCAATTTGCAAAAAAGACGCCTTGGTGGTTCATGAAAGTGCCCTCCTTCCTGTTCAGGTCCAACCTTCCTCCTTTGAAATTCGTGGCGGGCAAGCCTATTTCCTGGTAAATGCAGGCGGTCGCCGCAAAGTCCCAGACACTCCCCCCGCCGCTCTCTTTTTTCGGCAGCTTCAACATACATGCGGGGCCATTTTCCAGCACGAGGATGCCATTCAATACTGCACCTGCCCCGACCATTTCCTGTACCCCGTCCAAGCTCAATTGCCTTGCTTTTTCATTGAGCAAATTTTCTATTTCCGCAGCTTGGGCCGTATCCTTCAGCTTTTTGTCCGTTAGGTAAGTCAGGTGTTTGTTTGTGTTTTTTATTTTCCAGCGGCTGTTGTTCTTAAAGGCCCCCTGCCCTTTGATGGCGTGGTACAAGGTCTCGGAGCTGGGGTCAAACACAACCCCGATAGATGGAGTTCCGTCTTTGGCGACCAACGCAATGGAAACAGAAAAGCCCGGCCGTTTATTGATAAAGGGGAGCGTCCCGTCCATCGGGTCGATGCACCAAAAAAAATCTTTTTCGAACCGGCTGCCGTCGTCTTCGGTCTCTTCCGACAAAAGTGCCAGGCCGAACGCATCACAGGTAGGGAGCAAGTGCGAAAGGATGGCGGCTTCACATGCCCTGTCCACCGCGGTCACCACTTGTGAAGCGTAGCTGGTCCCTCCAATCTTTTGCTCCACCAACACACGACCGTCCATGTGCCGCTGGATGACTTTTCCGGCAGAAAGGGTTGCCTTGATGGCGATGTTGCAAAGTTGTGTCAGGTCCATTTTTAGAGGTTGTCGATTACTTCTGCGGTGACACGTTCGCTGTAACCGTTGATTTTCCAGTGGCCGGGGCTCCACCCTTTGAGGAATCGGTGAAAGTCCGCCCAGGCCACCCGGTACAAAGACCGCCATTCGCTTTCCAGCGCTTCGTCCCTTTCCGTCAGTTCACCTTGCAGACACCCGAAATAGGTATCCAGGATTTGTGCTTCCAGCCGCTCACAGTCGTTTTCAGGCAGGCAACTTCCGATGAAATACGACACGTCCTTCATTCCGCACCCACCACCTACATACTGGAAATCCACCCCAGCGACCTGTCCGTTTGGGGCAAAACAGAAGTTGGCCAGCTTGGCATCCCCATGGACTAATGTTTTTTGTGCACAGGCATTCAGTTTTTGGTCAATGAGGGGGGCGGCTTCCTTCAACCTTTGGTCATTCAGTGCTGCCAGTTCCTGTGGCCTGGTCTCCAGGTGCCAGTAGGTCCCCGTTTCCCAGAGCCCGTCCGGGGCCTTTCCCAGGTAACTGGCGTGAAACTTTGCCAACCACGCCAGACAGCAAGCAATTTCTTCCCATCCGACAGTCCGCTTGCGCAAGGGATATCCCGCTGTATCCAGATCCTCCAGCACCAACAGCACCTCTTCCCCCCGGACCTCGATGGCCAAACATTGCGGCAGCCGGGCAGCACTGTTTTTGCTGTGGGTACCGTACCAGGCAGTTTCCACTTGATAGGACCTCACCTTCCGTTGATGACCGATATCCGTGTTCCATTCCCGGGGGTGGTCATAATCGGTGGGCAATTGGACGTGCTTTACCACCACGCTTTGGACAGGGGCATTTTCCAACCCGATCCGCATGATTTTCCCGTACCCGCTCCACAAGTCTTGGATTACTTCTACTGCTGATAAAGCAGCCGCCCCGGTGCCCTGCAGGATGATTGACTTGAAATGTTCATTCATAAGGCCGTAAAGATAAACATTTGCCGATGGGGTGCAGGGCGCTGGTGGACTGCCACTCCGTGCCGTTGACGAACCAAGCCGTCGGTGTGGGTGTCAACAACCGGCAGGCCCTCGGCGGCGGAACACCCGCCCTGCCCGATTATGTGCGACAGGCGGGTGTTCGAGGATGCGGCAAGCCCGCTCGATGGCGTCGAAGCGGGCGGATTCAGGGGCGGTGAAGCTGAAGTGCTGGGAGCGATTAAATACCTGGTCAAAGTCTGACTGCGAAAGCGTCAGCAGTGCAGCGATGGTGTACTTACACTGTTCTTCCTGACGGATATAATTCTTGACGGTGTGCCCGGAATATTACAGCCGCCGGCTCCTCCCATTAAGCGAACCACAGCGCTGGTAGGTTTGAAGAATCATCTTAATCCGGTCCATACGTTTGATCTTCCCCATGTCCGTAACTTTTTGAGTGGAGTCACGAACATGGTCATTTGAAATCAATGTTTGCACATGAACCGCGTCTTCCAGCTAAATTTGAAGGGGGTCAATCCTACGGAACAGAGGGGTCAGTTTGAACCGGACGGAGGGGGTCAATTTGACCGGATTTTGCAATTGGACTACCAAATTTCGAGCAAATGCGAATTCGTATACCGATCGCTACTTGCTAATCCACACCTTTTGTCAAAGAACAAAAATTTTAAAATAATGATTATCAGCATTATTATAAATAAAAAATAAGATCCAATACAATGCTGCAACAGCTTCCCAAGCTGAGAGCCGTGGGTTCGGGTCTCATTTACCGCTCCACACCACACCTGCCGAGACTTACACTTCCCGCAAGTCTTTTTTTGTTTCCGTCGGTTCCCCGACACTACTACGCCGAGCACCTTGCCGTCCTTCTCCATTCCTATTTGCCCGGCCTATCTCATCAGGCTGCCCATCCTCCCTATGCGGCAGGACTCGATGATGCTGCATGGGCCGGGAGAAAGTTCGTTGTACAGCCGGGCAGCCGGCGGAATCCGTTGACGAACGGACGCCCGCCGAGCGGGTCGCCTGCCACAAGCCCGGGGACCCGGTCGGCGGAGATCACAAAAAAAGCGCAGGAATAAGATTCCGCGCCTTCGAATTGAATGGGTTATTGTTTCTCTCGGTTCTCAAGTCATCAATATGGTACGATAGACATGGTCGCCAAAGTTTCCATGGACACCACGCTGCCGTCCGCCACGAGCAGGGTGCGGCCCACGGCATGCACGCCGGCGGAGAACAGCACCGTATGGCCGGCGGGAATGATGACATCGTTGCAGGTGTAGGGTGTAAAGCCGGAATCCCAGTTCTTGCCGTCGCTCCAGTGTACGCCGTCCCCGTTGCCGGTCCAGGTCACCACCTCGTCCGCCACCGTCTCCACCACCTCCGTCACGGGCGGGAGGGTACAGCCGCTGCCCCCGAAGAGAGTCACGACACAGCTGTAGGTCCCTGCCGTCATGTTGTCGTGGACGGGATTGAACTGTTAGTTGTCGCCGGCGTCAATCGAGTAGCCCCATTGGCCGTCCGTCGGGCCGTTGAGGACGGTCATGGTGATCATCCCGTCGAAATCCCCGCAGTTCTCCGGTGTGCTGCTGACGATCAGGTCGGGTGCGTCCACGGTCACCGTCGCCTGGCAGATGCGTGTGTTGCCGTGGCCGTCGGATATCGTTAGCGTAACCGTGTTCGGACCGTCATAGATGCAGTTGAACTGCGCGGGACTGACGCTCAGCGGCAGCAGCGTCCCGCAGTTGTCATAAGAAGCGGCGACATCCAGCACCGAGGCCGGGTTGAGGATGGCCAGCCGGGCCAGCATGATGGTCGTGTCCTTGCACACTATCGTGGGCTTGATCTTGTCCTGCACTGTCACGGCGGTCTGGCAGGTGGATGTGTTGCCGTGGATGTCGGTGGCGGTCAGCGTCACGGAATTCGGACCGAGCTGGCTGCAATCGAAGGCCGTCTGGCTGAGGAACATCGTGTCGATGCCACAGGCGTCCGTGCTGCCGTTGTCGACCTGGGCGACCGAGAGCGAGGCCTGTCCGTTGATATCCAGCTGGATCGTCACGGGCTGGCAAAGCGTGGCCGGCGCGACCAGGTCCTGTACCGTCACTGTCGACTGGCAGGTGGAGGTATTCCCGTTGTTGTCCATGACGGACAGTGTCACGGTGTTGTTGCCGACATGACTGCAGTCGAAAGCGGTCTGGCTCAGCTGCAGCCTGGCGATGCAGTAGGCGTCGGTGGAGCCGTTGTCCACGGCGGCGGCCGGCGTGCTGCCGGAGCCGGCGGCATTGAGCGGAACCGTCACCGGCTGGCATGATGCTACCGGTGCGATCGCATCCTGTACCGTCACCGTCGACTGGCAGGTCGATGAGTTCCCGTTGTTGTCCTTGACCGTGAGTATCACGGTGTTGCTGCCCGTATGGCTGCAGTTGAAGCCAGTCCGGCTCAATTGCAGGCTGGCGATGCCGCAGGCGTCGGTCGTACAGTTGTCGACCGCGGCGGCAGTCGTGCTGCCGTTGCCCATTGCATCCAGGTAAATGGTTGGGTTGGCACACAACACCGTTGGTACGACCGTATCCAGCACCGTGACCATGGCGATGCAGGAGTCGCGGTTGCCGGCGCTGTCGCCGGAGACCGTGCTGCCGGCGAAGAAGTGCAGGAAGTGGCTCGGGTCGCTAAGGTCGGTGGAGACCAGTCCGGCGGACCAGGACAAGGTGCAGGCGACCTGCCATTCGTTGTCGAGCTGGATATTGCGGGCCAGCTGCACGTCGTACATCCGCAGGCCGGCGCTGCCGGAGATGGTCGTGCTCGCCACCGAATTGGCGAACACGTTCAGGCTGCCGATGGCTTGGGCAGCGCCCGGCCTTTCGGGCATCCCTCCCAGACAGGGGTCGCTGTAATCCGCGGCGCAGCCGGTGCCCGACTTGTCGGAGAAACCCTCGTCGTTCACCAGATTGGTGACCCGGGTGTACTCCACCGTCCCGCGGTTGATGAAGTGGCCGCCGGTCGTGACCTCCAGGTCGGCCGACCAGCAGGCCTGCAGGCCTGTCACCTCCTCGCAGCCCCGCACCGTATGCTGGGCCTGCAGGCTGCCGAGCCGGAGGCTCGGCAGCAGGACGGACAAGATGGCTATCTTCAATTTCATATTATTCAGATTGATTTGGGCGGCGTACAGGGTATGGACTTTTTCTGATACCTGTATCCGGGACAGTTTTTTCTTCGAAGCCTGTCATTCCAGATACACTGCCCTACTTATCATTTTTAAATTGTCACATGGGCGAATTATTCATCGGCGCGTACGCAGTGCACATATCGGCGGCCGACGAAGTGGTGCTGCCAGCCAGTGCAGAAGTACCGGCTCCAGGCGTACTCCGAGCCGTTTTCCGTTCTGCTCCGATAGATGCAGAAGCCACCGTGGAACAGCATCTCGTCTGTGTCATAGCTGCCCCGGTCGCCAGAAGCATCCGGGCGGATCCGGATTCTCGCCGGTGCTGTCATTGGTGGTGCCGGATGTACAATCGCTATCGACATCGTACCCCCGTGTTATTTTCCAGCAACGACGCTCACTGCGCCTGCGTCGGCACCCGGTAGCCGGTCGGGCAACGTTCGTTGGCCGTATTTGTGAAAAAGGACCATGAACCGTTGGTGGCACCCATTGTGCTCCAGCAGGAGATGTACCCGTCATTCGCTTCCCCGCCAACCTCGCCGGTCGTGACATACTCGAATTCCGTCGTGTTGGTGGTCTGCCATTGCGCCACATTGGAACCTTCGCGTCCCCTTCGCCAAAAGACACCGGTGATTTCCCAGCACGGTGTGAAAGGAGAAGCACAGCAATTGGCAGCACTGCGTCTACGAAACAGGAAGAACAAAGTATCCTTTGCCGTAACCTTTGGACAGCAGCATTGCACCATACAGTGGCCACCGTCATTTACCGCGTGCAACTCCTTCCCCCAATGCTACGCGCGAAGCTGGCCGTACCGGCACCGAAAGCGGAGCCGCTGTTGCAAAGTTCAGGCTGGCGTCTGCCACAGCGAAGATGCCGGCGGGGAGCATGGCCGTCAGGCCCGTCACCCCGATGGAAGACACCAGCTGACCGTCATGCAAGCCGCCGTTACCCCCTGTGCAAGGCTCTTTCACTTTCACCCCTTGGCGCGGTCGTACCGGCCGGGAGCGTGTCGGATTGGACGTCGGTGGCACAGTCTGCGGATGAAGTGGAACTTCCGTATCGGATGGCCTTCCAATCCGCCATGAAGCCATTTCCCAGCGTGTTTTCCAAGCATTTCGCTGTACCGTTGCTGGCATCCGCATGGTCAGGACAGCAGACGGGATGCGGGAGGATTGGCAGGGGAAAGATGTTGCGATCCCGATTCATGTATCGACACAATATTCGCGAGTCCGTGATACCTGTCGGGAAATCCAACTGGTACAGTTAGCGGATATAGCCTGTCATCTATCGCCAACCGATCGTCTTTGCTTTTCCGACAAGAAGACAATGCCGGGACAAAGCCCAGTAAAACGGCCAGGAACCTCCCGTTGGCGCAATCGATGCCACAGCGATGTCAGCCCGAACGAGATGACGGAGGCTACCGTCGTCATTATTGGAAAACCGCTGCAACAGGATTGCCTCGACGGCAGAAGACGGACATTCACCGGGTGGATGACCTGGTCGGTGCGGGGACAGGAATAAGATTGTCGACTCACTCCGCGACACACCGGACGGACTTGCCATGCATTCGACTCAGCGCGTAACCGTAGCTGTTGCTGCTGCTGAAGTAGCGGAACCAGCTGTTGTAATCGCCGGATGGTGACGAACTCCAATAATACCCGGCGTTGCCTCTGACGAACTGCGAACCGTTGACATTGTCGCGGTTGTCCGCCGCCGGCAGCAGCAGGTCCGGACCGAAATAGCGGCCGCTGCCGTAGTCGACGGCATTGTCGAGCCAGGAGCCGACGGTGGTTTGCTTGTTGAGCGTCAGAAGCCCTTCCCATTGTGCACGGGTAGGGATTCGGAAGCCGGCCGGGCAGGTGTCTTCCGCAGTTTTTGCGGCATCCGACCAAGCAATGTTGGGAGCAGGGGTCAGACTCCAACCGCTGATGGGTTCCGTGTTGGCATTACCGATGGCCGGACCGGTCGGTCCATGGGCGAAATTGGGCGTGTTGGTCGTCCGCCATTCGGCAGTGGCCGGCCCCATATGCTCCCATTGCCAATATCCGCCGTTGATTTCCCAACTTGGGGGAAAAGGGTCGGCAGCGGGGTTAGCGGCAGCCAGGTTATGGCATAGGAAAAGCCGCCATTGGCCGGGTGCCAGCATGGCCCTGCAACCGGTCACCGGAACGGCGACGGTGCAGGCTTGTCCGCCGATCGACAGGGCGAAGCTGGCCATACCGGCCGTATCCGGTATGCCGGCGATGGTGTAGGTCAGGCCGCCAGCACCGGACGCAAAGCTACCGGCGGCCAGGGAGGCCGTCAATCCGGCGACCCCAAAGGAAGCAGTCTGCCAGGCATCGTAGCTGCCGCCGTCGCCGTCCGTGTACGGAACCGCCAAATGGACACCGGTCGCAGCCGTTCCCGCGAACAGGCTGCCGACGAAGACCGCCTGTTCGCAGTGGAGACTGCCAATGGTTCCGGCGGGAGCGGGAGGATCCGGACACCTGATCGCCGTCCAATTGGGCAGTACGGAGCTGCCCAGTTTGATTTACAAGCACTTGGACGAGGTGTTGTACACCATCAACCCCTCTGCCGGCAAGAGAATGCCATCCCGATGCGCGGTACTCATCCTAGGAAACAGGACGCCCTTGTTCATGCTTCGCACATCCAGCATCGCCGAGATGTCCGGAACGCCCCCTCCGATGACTGTCTGGCTGCACAAAGGCAGCACCACACCCAACAGGCAGCTGCCCACCGCTTATAAACACAATTGGCGGATGCCGCCGGAATGTCGCCGCCGCCGGCTTTTCCTGCCGGCGGACGAATACTTCTCGCCTCTTGTCTGCTTAAATGTTTTTTTTTCGTTCGATCTTTATGACTCCCTTCCTTTCATCGCATGCCAATCCGCAAGGTCTGGAAATCCAAACATCGACCGGCCGACGGACAGCCTGACGGCTTCCACCGCCGGGACGAACCGAATGCCTGGCAAATCTGCACCGACCAAACCCTCCGCGACAATGCGAAATGGTGGGGTGAATGGATCGAAATGATCATGTCCGGTATTGACATTCCGCATCCTGGATCCGGCATGAAGGAAGTGCCTCCGGCATTCTCCGGGTCGGCCTAATCCAACGGGACCGCCACCAACTGCAAAAGGTATCCTAGGGTCCCCTTACATGCCTTATCTTTGTATCGGTGCAGCCCGCCGCTGGGGCATCGAAGCCCTTCGGTACCGTACCCCGAACCACATCCTTATGAAACTGAAAGTGCTCCATACCGCCGATTGGCATATCGGCCAGACCTTCCATCGCTTCGAACGGACATACGAACACCGCCTTTTCCTGGACTGGCTGCTGAAGACCCTGTCCCGGGAATCCGTCGATGTGCTGCTGCTCAGCGGGGATGTCTTTGACAGCTACAACCCTTCCGCGGAAGCCATAGGGCTGTTCTATGCCTTTCTGCGCGATGCGGTCAAGGAAAATCCGGGAATCCAGATCGTCACCATCGCCGGCAACCACGATTCCGCCTACCGCCTCGAAGCACCGGTCCCTTTGCTGGAAGGAAGCCGCATCCATCTCATCGGCGCCATCGAACGACAGGCGGACGGAACAGCGGACTATGAAAAATGCATCGTTCCCCTCCTGCACCAGGACGGGACGGTGGCCGCCTGGTGCCTCGCCGTCCCGTACCTGCGCACGGAGGTATCCCGGCCACAGGCGGAAGACCCGGAGGCCATTGATCCCATCGACGGCGTCACCGGCTTTTACCGGGAAACCTGCCGGCTGGTCCAGAACCGCCGGCAGGAAGGGCAAGCCCTCCTCGCCATGGGGCATTTCCATGCCCTGCATGCGGAGGTGACGGACCTGGACAAACAGGAACGCCTGGTGCTGGGCGGTCTGGAAGGTGTGCCGGTCCGCAATTTCCCGGCCGAAATCCAATACCTCGCCCTGGGCCATATCCACAAGGCACAAGCTGTCGGCGGCGATACGACGACCTGCTGGTATGCCGGCAGCCCGCTGCCCATGTCCTTCACCGAACGCGCCTATCAACACCAGGTGCTGGTCTTCGAAATCGAGGACGGACAGCTCTCCCCCCCGGCCGCCCTGCCTGTCCCCGTGTCGGTACCCTTGCGCCGGATTCCCGCCGAACCACGCCCGCTGGAAGAAGTGCTGCAGGCGCTGCAGGCCCTGGAATCCTCCGCCGACGACCTGCCGCCGGAACTGTATCCTTACCTCCAGGTTATGGTGCGCCTGGACCAACCGGAACCCGCCCTCCGCGCCAAAGTGGAGAAGGCGCTCCAGGACAAGGCGGTCCGCCTCACCGGCATCCAAGTGCATTATCCTGCCGCAACCCAGACGTCCGGGGCCGAAGCCACCGATACCCCAAGCCTCCGGGATCTGCAGCCACTCACGATCTTCCGCAGCATGTACCGGAAACGCTTCCAGTCGGATCCCCCGGAATCCTTGTCTGCCCTATTCGACGACGTGCTGCGGTCGGTCCAGCAGAACAGCTAAACCCCAAACTGGCCGCCGCCCGGCATCCGTTCCTTTCCCCAACCCGCAAAACATGAAAATACTTTCCATCTCCTTACGGAACCTGGCCTCCCTGGAAGGGGAGCATACCATCAATTTCACCCAGACCCCGCTTCGGCAGACCGGTATCTTCGCCATCACCGGCCGGACGGGCGCCGGCAAGACCACCATCCTCGATGCCCTCTGCCTGGCATTGTACGGCAAGGTGCCCCGCCTCGAAAATCCCGCCGACCGCGACGGCCAGGTCCTGGATGCCGCCGGAGAGCCGCTGTCCAAGACGGATGTCCGCACCCTGCTCCGAAAGGGTACCGCCGAAGGTTGGGCCCGCGTGGAATTCACCGGTGTCGACCAACAGCGCTACCGGTCCTCCTGGTGCGTCCACCGCGCACATCATAACGTGACGGGTAATTTGCAGCCCTACACACTCTCTCTCAAACGGTGTACCGCGGTCGACGAACTCCTGACAAACAAGCGGACGGAACATCAGACTTACATCGAGCGATTGGTCGGACTGAACTTCCAGCAGTTCAGCCGCTCCGTCCTGTTGGCGCAAGGCGAATTCTCGGCTTTCCTGCAATCCAACAGCCATGACCGCAGCCTCCTCCTGGAAAAATTGACGGGTACGGAAATCTTCAGCCGTATCTCCCGTCAGGTACATGAGAAAACAGCGAAGGCCAAACAAACGCTGCAGCAGCTCCAACAGCAATGCAACCTCATCCGGGTGCTGTCGGAGGAAAAGCGGGCGGAATTGTCCGGAGAAATAACGACGCTCGGACAACAATTGGCAACACACCAGCAACAGATCGCCGCCATACAGGCCGGCATTCAATGGCATACAACCCTGCAGCAACTGTCCGATGAGGAGCAGGCCGCCGTCGCGAGGCTGGAAGAAATCCAGGCGGAATGGGACGCTTCGTCTGACCGGTTCCGGCAGCTCGATGTCGTGCTGTCCGTCCAGGAGGCCCGGCCCTTGGTGGAAAACCGCCTACGCCTGTGGGAGGAAAAGGAAAAAACAAAACAGGACCTGGCCAATGCCGACGGCCGGCATCGGACGGAAGCCGAGCGGCTGCACGTCCTGATGCACGACCTCGCCGACCGCACCACCGCCTTGCAAACGACGGAGCAAATGCTCCGCGATATGCAACCCCACCTCCAACAGGCCCGGCAACTCGACAGTCTGGTCGCCGCCCAGCAGCAACAGCTGGACCAGTCGGCCGCCCAGCTGGCCGACATCCGACACCAGCTGGC
The DNA here is from genome assembly GCA_041163745.1 of Bacteroidota bacterium. Taxonomy (GTDB): domain Bacteria; phylum Bacteroidota; class Bacteroidia; order Chitinophagales; family Saprospiraceae; genus UBA6168. Next base: position 69,569 of record JBEAQU010000064.1, on the reverse strand, counting down.
GACACAACAGGCTGCCTTCGACAAACTGGATCTGGAAACAAACGCCGACAAGACCGCCCTCGCCGACCGGCAGGCATGGAAAAACAACCGGGCGGCGCTGCGGACCATCCAGGAAAACCAAAGCCTGGTCCTGCAGCAACTCCAGGAAGCCGAAAACCTCCTGCCCCAACTACAAACCGCGGACATCGACGAACGGAACGCCCGCGAAAAGTTACGGTCGGCGGAGCTGGCGCTGGCGAACGAGGAAAAGATACTGGCAGCCCACCGGACCACTCACACGGAGCTGGAAAAACAACACGCATCCCTGGAGGCAAGCGGCAACCTGACGGTCGAACTGGCCGAACTGACACGCCAACGGACACGCCTGGAACAGGAACACCGGCACCTTCTGGATGCCGTCACCCTTTGGGAACGAATCTCCCATAACAGATCGACGGAAGAACAACTGCTCACCCAAGCGGACGAATGGTCGGCCCGGCAACCGATCCTGCAGGCGGCACTGGTATCGTTAAACAGCCTGCTCAGGGATGCCCAGGTCCGGCAGGAAACGACCGCCCGCCTGCTGAACCAGGTACGGCTGGAATTGTCCGCTGGCGTGACCGGCCTCCGGCAGACCCTGGAATCGGATACCCCCTGCCCGGTCTGCGGCAGCACACACCATCCCTACCGGGATTCGGAACAGCTCCCCCACCCCGCCGTCGAACCTTTGCAAAAAGCGGCCGACAAAGCCGCGAAAGATGTGGCCGAACACCAACAGACCCTGCTGAAACAACAGCTGGAAGTTCAAACGCTGATGCGCCAGCAGCAGGAAAACGAACAACAACGGCAGACCCTGCAACAACAACGACAAGCCCTGCTGAGCGAATGGGACCGGCTGGCCATCGCCCCGACACTCGCCGACGTGGCCGACAACCAGCGACAGGAATGGCTGGCCTCGGCCGGCCAAACTTGTGCCAATGCGCTCCGGGCCTGTCAGGAAGCCGAGCAACAAATCCTGCGGCGCCAATCGGAAAAGAACCAGGTGCTGCAGGCATGGCAGGAAAGCAACCAACAGCTCCAACAATTGGAAATCAACCAGCTCAACCTCCGCAACCAACAGGATGCGCTCCGGGAACAGCACCGCAACCGACAGGCGGACCACCAACGCCTGCAACAACAAAAGGACACGCTGCGCAACAACCTGCAACCGGTCCTGACATCCGACAACTGGATGGAGTCCTTCCAATCCGATCCGGCCCGCTTCCGTCAACGGTTGCTCGACGGCATCCGCCAATGGTCGGAAAACGAACAGGCCATCAGCGAACTCAACACCCGCCTGCAAGCGTCGGAAAACAGGAAAACCGGCCTGTCCGATACCATCGGTATGCTCCGCAACCAACTGCGACAGGCGGAATCCCACTGGCAGACCATTCGGCATGTCCTCCTTCAATACCAATCGGACCGCAGCCTGCTCCTGGGCGGCCGCTCCGCCGAAGAGGCGGAATCACAGGCTCAACAGGCCGTACAGACCGCCCGAAACAACCGGGAAAAAGCCCGGGAGGCAAGCCAACAGGCGGATACGGCACTCGCCGTCTGCAATAACGACCTGCAATCCTTGCAGCGTGCCCTGCGGCAGCTGCAGTCGGCCGAAAAGGAAGCCGACGACAAGGTGCAGGCCTGGCTGAATAACTTCCGGGAACGGCACCAGCGCACCCTGGATCCGGATGACTTGTCCGCCCTGCTCAAACATCCCGACGACTGGATCCAAATTGAACAGGCGTTCCGCCAAGCCTGCCACGACCGGCGGAACCAGCAATCAACCATCGTGGCGGTAAGACGTGCCTCCCTCGAGCAACACCGCTCCGTGTCCGCTCCGTACAAGCCTTTGCCCGACCTCGAAGCTGACTTGCCAAGTCTGCAAAAATCCTGTGAGCGTACCCAACAGGAACTGGCTGAAGCGCGCCAGCAGCTGCAGCAGGATGAACAAAACCGGCGCGAACACGCAGCCGCCAGCCAACAGATGGACCGTCAACAGGAAGAGACCGACCGCTGGAGCAGCCTGGATTCGCTCATCGGCTCCGCGGAGGGCCAGGCGTTTCGTAATATCGCCCAGCAATTCACCCTCGACGAATTGGTACGCCACGCCAACCGGCACCTAGAGACTATCGTCCGCCGCTATACCATCCAACGAATACCCGATTCCCTGGGCCTGCAGGTCGTGGACCAGGAGATGGGGGCAGAAATCCGCAGCGTGCTGTCCCTCTCCGGCGGCGAGACCTTCCTGGTCTCCCTGGCCCTGGCCCTGGGCCTGGCCTCCCTCTCCGCCGAACGGGTCCCCGTGGAATCGCTCTTCATCGACGAAGGGTTCGGCTCCCTCGACCCGGAATCCCTCCACCAGGCCCTGGACGCCCTGGAACGCCTCCACGAAACCGGCCGCAAGGTCGGGGTCATCTCCCATGTCCAGGAAATGACCGAACGCATACCCGTCCGGATCCATGTCCGCAAAGTGGCCCATGGCCGCAGCCAACTGGAGATATCCGGTTGAGGACGTTCGGCTGATATGCTGGCACGGGAACATAAAGCCCCGTATATTTGTACAGGTGTTCGGATGGTTCCGTCCGGGGACGGTAAGTCCTGCCTCCGGATTCATGAATCACCGGCGCACACCTCTCAGCCGACGAACATGATGGTCACCAGACTGAAGAAATTCACCCGGATTCCCAGGCGTATGGTATGGGCTTTCGTTTACGAAGGCTTGGAAACCAAGCAGATGCTACAAACCTTCGCCCACCGGGGCTTTGTGGAGCTCCGTATGGCGGATCCTGCCTCCGGTCCCAGCCCCGCGGAAATGGAACGCGCCGTCCGCCAACTCCGGGACATTCCCCGTTTCCTGCCGTTCTTCGTGTTCGTCATCGCCCCGATGCCGGGCGTGACAGAAGGATATGTACTCCTGGCCATCAGCCTGGAGAAATGGCTCGGTCGGAAAATCAGCCTCCTCCCCAGCCATTTCCGGAAGGTGTTCCAAGAACCGGAGGAAAAGGAGGTTGTTTCCTGAATGGACGCCATGCCTGCCCCGGCACGCTATTTTTTCCTGCCTTTGTCACGGAACGCCAACAAAAAATCCGGCTGTTGCATGTAACTCCTCACAGAAATGACGTTTATCCTATTATCGGATGCCTGCTGATTCCGGCCCGACCCTTTCCAGGAACCATTCCAAGCTTTTCAGAACTCACGACGTAAACCCCGGTGCGTATGCGACGCTTTGCTAACTTCCTTTTCATCGGAATCCTATCCCTTGTGCTGTCTTCCTGCGAAGAAGACCTGACACGCGACATGTCCGAGCTTTCCGAGGTGGTGGCGGCGGAAGTTCCGACCGACGGTGGTTCGCAATCCGAAAATGCCGCACCGAAACCGCCGGCAGCACCCGCTGCGACATCGCCGGCGGCTCCGCCGACACCAAATCCGGTGGCCACCCCCCCGGCAGCGGTGGCGACGGATGAGCCGGCCGTGGCAGGCGGTAGCGACACAGCAGGCCATTTGCCGATGATGAATGTCCCGACCTTCAACTATATCCCTCTCCCGGAGAATTCCCAACCGCTGTTCTCCCGGTCCTGCCTACTGGAGAAAGACCCGGGTAAATGCTCCGCTGGTCTCTTGCAGCAATGGCTTTACAAACACCTACGGGATACGCCGGCGGAATTGATTGCCCGGGAAGGCGTGATAGAATACATATCTTTCACCATCAATGAGTTCGGAGAAGTGGTGGACATCGGGCATGCCGGTACGAAAGGGGCGCCGAACAAGTTGCGTGCAGATGCCGCCATCACCGCGGTACGGGAGATGCCGACTTGGCAGCCAGCGGTACGCAATGGGCAACAGGTGCGTATGTCGGTAATCTTGCCGGTGCGGTTCGACATATGACCAGGGAATGGCTGTCGCCTGGCGGAAGGGCTGGAACTAGGATTTGAGGGATGGAAAGCGGTATGACGGGAATCAGCACTTTTCCAGGATGAGGGCGGAAGCGCCGCCGCCACCGTTGCAGATGGCGGCGAGTCCGTAGGAAGCGCCATGATGTTGCAGGACGTTGCGCAGGGTGGTCAGGATGCGCGAACCGGAAGCGCCGAGCGGATGACCAAGGGAAACGGCACCGCCGAAGACATTGGTCCTGTCATGCGGAACATCCAGTAACTTTTCGAAGGCCAACGCGACGACGGAGAAGGCCTCATTGACTTCGAAATAGTCCATTTGATGTCGGGAGAGACCGGCCCTGCGGAGCGCTTTCTCCGCTGCCACAACCGGCGTGGTCGTGAACCAAGCCGGTTCCTGGGCCGCATCGGCGAAAGCGACCACCCTGGCGAGCGGCGTACCACCCCAGTCCTTCAACTTGCGTTCGGACATCAGCACGATGGCGGCGGCACCGTCGTTGATGGTGGAGGCATTGGCTGCCGTCACCGTTCCATCCGGCGTGAAGACCGGCCGGAGGGAAGGGATTTTATCGAATTTCACTTTCCGGAACTCCTCGTCCTCCGATATTTGTACCGGGGCGCCGCCTTTGGCGGGAGGCAAGGAGACGGGAACGATTTCCGACCGGAAGAAGCCTGCGTCGGCGGCGGCGGCCGCTCGACGGTAGCTATCGGTTGCGTAGGCATCCTGTTCTTCCCGGGAAATACCGTAACGGGTGGCGGTGCGGTCCGCAAAGACACCCATGGCACACTGGTCGTACACATCGGTAAGCCCGTCCCGTGACAACCCGTCCACAAAGCTGTTGTCGCCGTAACGGTACCCCCATCTGGCCTGCGGAAGATAATAAGGCACGGAAGACATGTTTTCCATGCCGCCGGCCACCACCACGTCCGCATACCCTGTCTGGATGGCCTGGGCGCCCAACATCACGGCCTTCATGCCGGATGCGCACACCTTGTTGACAGCCGTGCAGGGGACATGGTCCGGAAGACCGGCCAACCGGGCCGCCTGTCGGGCAGGAGCCTGTCCGAGATTGGCGGAAATGACATTGCCCATCAGTACCTCCTCCACTTCCTCCCCGGCGATTCCCGCCTGTTGGCATGCGCCCCGAATCGCCGCCGCGCCCAATGCCGGGGCCGCTACCTGCGCAAGGTTTCCTCCGAAACTGCCGATCGGCGTCCGAACGGCTGCCACAATATACACTGCTTGCATACGAGGTGGAATTTATCTGGTTAGTACCGCAAAGGTAGGTACATTCGCTCGTCGGCACACGACGTGACGGCCGGCTTTTTCAGGTCCCGTGAAAATATGCCAGCAGGGCGATTCAAGGCGGATGGCCGGCGTAGGAAGGCGGCTGTCCGGACATGGCGCTGGAGGAGGAGGTAATTCAGTCAAAGAAGCGCTTCAAGGTGCCGAAAGGATTGAAACTGGATTTCTGTTTGTCCCAGACCTCGAAATCCTCCCGCAGGATGATTCCCATCAGGTCCTTGTTTTCATCCACGACCGGAATGATGTTGTAGGTCTTGGTGTCGAAGATTTCGCGGGCGTGTTCCATTGTGTTTTCCGGAGACAACTCCACCATCTCCTTGGACACCAACTCTCTTGCCATCAGTTGCGATTCAAGCCCCATGACGTATTGCGCCTGGAACTCGTCACGAAAAATCACCCCGATGAACCGAATCCCTTCCACCACCGGCAGGAACTCATTGGGGAAATGCAGGAAAACGTACCGGATGGTATCCACCGTCGCCTCCGCTTCAATGACGGTGCAGTTCGTCCGGAGGATGTCGGTTACAGAATTGCGTTGCTTCATCGGGCCGTGTGTTTTAGTGTAAGTACTTGTTGCCGCACCATCATGCCGGGTTCAGCCTCCGAACGACGGAGGTCTTCCGTCTGACAGCTGGTGCTGATTTTGGGGATGCCGGAGGGATTATATGTAAGGAGGAAGCAAAAAATTTGCCGCAATGGGATTGTTCAAGGTCTACTTGGAACCTTATTTCACATATATATTCTAATCATTCTTAAAAACCTTTAAAGTAGACACTTATGAATTTCGATTGACATGCGCCGTCTGTGTGGGGCGGGCGGTCGACGAGCTGTGGCGAGACCGCCAGGGGATGAATGCCCCCTGATGTTCAAGGGAATCAGGCATACCAACATCTGAAAAACGACTTTGTCCGACTGTATTGAACTGTCACATTCAATGTGTGTTCCTTATGGTAGGCGGGTGTTTCAGAGGAGGTATTTTGAATGTGCACCTTTGGTGATGTACAAAGATACAACGCAAGGGCAGCAAAAAAAATTATCATATGAATAACATGGAATTGTCCGACCATTTGACATTCGACCTGGCGTCGAACGGGTATCTCGACATAGCGGTGGATCCCGTACTCGACCTCCCGGCGGAAATAACCCGTTTGAAAAAGGAGAAGAACGCCATCGTCCTGGCACATTACTACCAGGAATCGGAAATCCAGGACATTGCGGATTACATCGGAGACAGCCTGGGATTGTCCCAGGAGGCCGCCCGTACGGATGCGGACATCATCGTCTTCGCCGGTGTGCATTTCATGGCGGAAACGGCCAAGATGCTCAGTCCGCGAAAAAAGGTGCTGCTGCCCGACCTGAAGGCCGGCTGCTCCCTGGCGGACGCCTGTCCGGCGCCCCTGTTCCGCAAATTCAAGGAAAAGTACCCCGACCACCTGGTGGTGAGCTACGTCAACACCACGGCGGAAATGAAAACCCTGACCGATATATGCTGCACATCCACCAATGCCGTCCAGATCATCGAAAGCATTCCGGCTGACCAACCGATCATTTTCGCACCGGACATCAACCTGGGCCGCTACCTGATTCGCAAGACCGGCCGCGACATGGTGCTTTGGAACGGCGCCTGCATGGTTCACGAACTGTTCTCGCTGGAGAAAATAACCAAACTCCGGCACCGCCATCCCGATGCCCTCCTGATCGCCCACCCGGAATGTGAAACCCACATCCTGGACCAGGCGGATTTCATCGGATCCACCACCGGCCTGCTCAAGTTCACCCAACGAAGCCCGGCAACGACCTTTATCGTCGCCACCGAAGCCGGTATCCTACACCAAATGCAAAAGGCGTCACCCGACAAGGTATTCCTGCCCGCCCCCCCGGACAATACCTGCGCCTGCAACGAATGCCCGCACATGCGCCGCAACACCTTGGAGAAACTCTATATCTGCATGCTATATGAACAACCGGAGATCATTCTACCGGACTGGGTCGTCCGGGACGGCGTGAAAAGCATTCACCGGATGCTTGAAATTTCCCACTCGGCCGGACTGTAGGGTACCTTCCCGGACACTGCTCCGCGAGACACGCGGATGGTTTAACAATCCCCCCCGTCGCAAAGGGGCGGACAGGTATCCTTTCACCGGCAAGGAATCCTGTCATTCGAACCGATCGATGCCTATGCGACACCGCGCAGCGGGAATGAGATGCCTCATGTCACCGAGCGCCCTGCAAGCGTCGTATGGATTCCTTCCTCACTTCAGGGCAGCCTGAATCACCTCCTGCATCGTATCCACATAATGGATCGACAAGCCGCTGATGAAATCCCGGTTGATTTCCTCGACATCCTTGCGGTTGGTTCGGCAGAGGATGACATCCCGGATACCGGCTCTTCTGGCGGCGAGAATCTTCTCCTTGATCCCCCCTACCGGCAGCACCTTGCCCCGGAGGGTGATTTCTCCCGTCATGGCGAGAAAAGGCTTGACCGGGCGTTTCGTGAAGGCGGATGTCATGGCGGTCAGCATGGTTATTCCGGCGGAGGGACCGTCCTTCGGTATGGCCCCTTCCGGCACATGCACATGCAGGTCGTATTCCTCGAATGCTTTGGGGTTGATGCCCAAGGCTTCCGCATGTGCCTTGATGAAGCTATGCGCGGTCGTGGCCGACTCCTTCATCACGGCCCCCAGGTTCCCCGTGAGGGTCATGTTGCCTTTGCCCTTGTGGAGGCTGGTCTCTATGAACAACATCTCCCCACCCACCGCCGTCCAGGCCAGGCCGATGGCTACCCCGCAGGGTTGCTTCTCGCTGTACATCTCGTTGGAGTACTTTGCCGGCCCCAGGATGGCAGCCAGGTCCTCCGGGGTGACCTTCGTTTGGTAGGGTTCCTCCATGGCCACCTGCCGGGCGATGTGGCGCATCACCGCCGCGATTTGCCGACTAAGGCTCCGCACGCCCGATTCCCGCGTATATTCCTGGACGAGTGCCTTCAGCGTCAACTTGCCCAGCTGCACCTGGGCGGCTTCCAGTCCATGCTCCTTGCGTTGCTCAGGAATGAGATGGCGCCGGGCAATTTCGACCTTCTCCTCCAGGGAATACCCGCTGATGTAGATGATCTCCATACGGTCCAGCAAAGCGGGCTGTATCGTGGAGAGGCTGTTGGCCGTGGCGATGAAAAGCACCTTGGACAAGTCGTATTCCAGTTCGAGGTAATTGTCGTAGAAGGTACCGTTCTGTTCCGGGTCCAGCACTTCCAGCAAGGCGGAGGAGGGATCTCCACGGAAGCTTTGACCGACTTTGTCGATTTCATCGAGGATGAAAACCGGATTGCCGGCCTCCGCCTTTCGGATGGATTGGATGATCCTGCCAGGCATGGCACCGATGTAGGTCTTGCGATGTCCGCGGATTTCCGCCTCATCGTGCAACCCGCCCAGCGACATTCGAACGAACTTGCGTCCGATGGACTTGGCGATGGATTTTCCAAGGGAGGTCTTGCCGACTCCGGGGGGACCCACCAGACAGATGATCGGCGCCTTCATGTCACCTTTCAGCTTGAGTACGGCCAGGTGTTCCAGGATGCGTTCCTTTACCTTGTCCAGCCCGTAATGATCCTTGTCGAGCACTTTCTGGACCCGTTTGAGATCGAATCGGTCCTTTGTGTATTTTTCCCAAGGCAAGTCGATCAGCAGCTCCAGGTAATTCAGCTGGATCGCGTATTCCGCGACCTGCGGGTTCATGCGCCGCAGTTTCTGCATCTCCTTGTCGAAGGTTTCCGCTGCTGATTTGGGCCATGCTTTTTGGCGGGCCCGTTCCGCCAATAGCCGCAGCTCCTCCTCCTGTGGGTTCTGTCCCAGTTCCTCCTGGATGGTCTTGAGTTGCTGGCTGAGGTAATAGTCGCGTTGCTGTTTCTCGATGTCCGTCCGGACCTTGCTCTCGATCCGGTCCTTCAGCTCCAGCAGCTGCAGCTCCGTATCCATCTGCTCCAGTAGGGAGACCGCCTTTTCGACCAGGTTGTTTTTCTCCAGGATGGATTGGCGGGCGGACAATTTCACACCCAGGTTCGAGGCGATGAAGTTGATCAGGAAGCTGGGGTGGTTGATGTTCTTGATCATCACCACCGCTTCGGATGGAATCTGCGGCGACAGCTGGATGATTTGCCGGGCCTTGTCCGTTATCGTGGCGACCAGTGCCTCGAACTCCAGCTTGTCTTTCGGAACGGTGTAGAGAAGCTCCTCTACGGTGCCCTGCATGTACGGACTCTCAGCCGTCATCTCCACCAGCCGGAACCGTTTGCGTCCCTGCAGGATGGCGGTGATGGTGCTGTCCGGCATCTTGATCAGCTTGATGATGCGGGCCAGGGTTCCGATTTCATAAAGGTCCACCGCCGCCGGGTCTTCGATGCGGCTGTCCCGCTGGGACAACACCGCGAGAATACGATGCTTCTCGTAGGCTTGCTGGACCGCCCGTATGCTCTTGTCGCGGCCTACCGTGATGGGGATGACCACCCCGGGGAACAGAACGGTGTTCTTGAGGGGCAGTACCGGCAGCACTTCCGGGTACGGATCCTTGATACTCAGCTCGTCTTCCTCCTCAATGGTTATCAGGGGCATGAATTCGCCTTCTTCATCAAATCCCTCGGACGCAAAAATTTCTTCAAATAAAGGCATATGGTTGAATGATTCTGTGATGGTACCGCGTCATGCCGCCCGAACGCCGCAACGACCGACATCCGTTACAGGCAATCCCTTCTCCCTACCGGTGGCTCCGCTGCCGGTCAAGGTATACGCATCATTCCGTTTACTGTTGACAAAAATGGATAAAGTAGTTTTCATAGCAGCCAAAAAATACGTTTTTTTTGTCCGCATGACATATTTGTCCCCATAGGAACGCAAGGATGGTCGGCCAAGTTTTATGCCACCCTACAAAACGGCCGTCCAGCCGAACAAGATGGCAGGTAATCCGGCGGAATAGGTAGGAGAGGCCTTACGGAACGGTCAAATCGTCAGCATCAGGAACAACAGGTTGACCCAGCCAAGGAAGGCGGGCAGGAACAGAAGCAATGCCCCGGCCGGTGGCATCTGCAGTGGTTCCCCGGTGGCGTTGCGGGGCGGGGCACCGGAAACCGTGTCGTAAATACGGTGAAGTCCGGGCGACTCGGCATCAACCACGACCAGTACCGATTCTCCTTCCGCCGGCCGGCCGCTTCGCCAGGTGGGCAATCGCCAAGTGGTATGGAATACCTTGCGTCCGATGGCATACGACAGGTGGCAGGTACGATACCGAAGCGCAGCTGGCACGAACGGACATTTGCCCGACCCCGCCTGGTAGCGGTCGACGTTCGCCCAGATCAGCATGCCCCGCTCCAACAAGCGCAATTCCACCCACTGTCTTGTCACCCCCAAACCGAGAAACAGCAGTGCAACCAGCGGAACAGCCAGCGACAAGTGGAACCATGCCATGGGAGGTCCCCGGTGCAGGCCGATGATATGGTTCGATTCCGGATGGCCGGGATCATACTGAATGAACACGGTATCGCCGACATCAAAGCGCCCGCCCGGTCCGTAGCTATCCCCTCGGATGACCGCTCCGTCATGCAGGTGGAAGGTATGGGAATAACGCCAGTGATCCAGCAGTCCCCAGCTGGCCGAGGAAGGTTCCGCCGTCAGGACGGTCCCTGCGACGGACTGCCAATCCGCCAGAAACGCATCCAGTCGGAAGAACAAATCCTGCCAAAGGGGCGTACCCCAGACCAGGTAGGTCGAGAGGGCCAACATCCCCCACCCCACCTGAACCATCCAACTTCCGGAAAGCACCAATAACCGGCCGTACAGGCCCAGCGGCCTGGGCGGCCTTTCCAATGCGTCCCGGTGTTGTGGTCGGTGGTTCATGCGGAATTGTGTTCCCTGCGGCCATGGTACCGAGAGAAATCACTCTTCCGCTGCAAATGTCTTGCCCGTTCAGGGGAAAGTCGCCTGGAGGAGGGCTTTGCGGCAGTTGCCTCGCTACCGTTTTGTAGGTGCCATGCCTATTTTTGCCGCCTTTCGGCCGTCCTGTTCCGATGGAAAACAAATGACAAGAAAACAATGCCCATGCAACGAATGTCCTTCCTGTTGCTGATCCTTTCTGCCTGCTGGCAGCTTGCCGCCCAAATTCCCCGCCAAACGGTGCGCGGAACTGTAATCGATGCCGCCAACGCGATGCCGCTGGCCAGTGCCACAGTGGCCGCCCTCCGCGGTGACACGCTCGTCCGCGGAACTGTATCCGACGCGGACGGTCGCTTCCGGATGGACTCGCTCCCGGTGGGCCGGTACCAGCTCCAGGTTTCCTACCTGGGATACGGAACCCTCACCCTCCAGGAGATTTTGCTGGAAGCGGGCAGACAGGTGGTGCTGACCATCCGCCTGCAAACGGAACGACAGTCGCTTGCGGCCGTCGTCGTCCCTGCACAGGCGGCCCTTCCGGCGGAACTGCCCGGCACCCGCCTGCTCACCGTCGAAGACCAATTCCGTTTCCCTTCCACCTTCAACGATCCGGCCCGTCTGGTCATGGCCTATCCCGGCGTGGCGGGCCAACAGGACGGAACCAACCTCTTCGCCGTCCGTGGGAACGGACCGAACGCCGTCAAATGGCGACTGGAAGGTGTCGAGATCGTCAACCCCAACCACTCCGCCAACGCCGGCACCTTCAGCGACCGACCCACCCAGGCCGGCGGCGGCGTCAATATCCTGAGCCCCCAACTCCTGGCCACCTCGAATTTCATGACCGGCGCATTTCCTTCCGGTTACGACAACGCCACCGGTGCCATCCTCGACATGCAACTGCGCAACGGCAACGACCAACTGCCGGAACGGACCCGACAAATCGGATTCATCGGACTGGAATACGCCGCGGAAGGGCCCTTTCGAAAAAATCCGACGGCCGACGCACCCGCTTATCTTCTGAATTACCGGTACTCCTTCACGGGCCTGCTGACCGGGTTGGGGGTGGATTTCGGGGACGAAGACAACCGTTTTCAGGATTTTTCCTTCTCCACCGTCTTCCCGACCCGCAAAGCGGGTCGGCTCTCGGTATTCGGCCTGGGGGGCAACAGCAGCACCCGATTCCGGGGAGAAGCCGATTCCACCCGGTGGACCTCCGAAAAGTCGCGGCTCGACATTGACTTCCGTTCTGCCATGGGGGCCGTGGGCGCCACCCACGTGCTGCCGGTCGGCCGCCGGAGCGTCCTGCGCACCACCGCCCTGTGGTCCGGCTTGTCCCACCGGCGTTGGACGAATCCGGCCGGCCCCGCCGCCACTTCGTTGGAAACGGATTCCCTGCGCGAGTGCAAGACAGCCCTCTCCATCATCCTCTCCGGCCAACCACGCCCCCGCTGGCGCTTCCGTTCCGGCTTCCAGCTCTACCGGGAAACATTCGGGTTCCGGTCGGACTTCCAACTGCCGGCTGCCCCCGGATTCTCGCTGTCCGGCGACCTGGCCGGCTGGCGCTGGCTGCCTTTCGCCGACCTCCACCGGGACCTGTCCCCGCGCTGGCGCCTCGAAGCCGGCTGCCAGGTCCACCATTTCTCCTTCGACCCCACCCAAAACGTGGTCTCGCCCCGGCTGGCACTGCACTTTCGGCCGAACCAACGACACTCCGTCGCCCTGTCCGCCGGACGGTCCTCCCAAACTCCAATGGCCCAATTGTACGCCCTGCCCCGGATCCGGCCGAAAGGGCTGGGCTTCCAACGGTCCTGGCAATACAGCGCGGCCTACCGGCTCCGTTTCGGAACCGGTGCTGTCCTGCTGCTGGAACCTTACCTCCAACGAACCGATGGCATCCCGGTATCCACCCGGACGGACGGCCTGTTCTCCGCCGCAAACGTCCCGGATTTCTCCGCACCTTCGCTGGGAGAATGGATCCTGGCGCCGGATATCCGCCTGACCGCCGACGGACGCGCACGGAACTACGGCCTGGACGCCTCTTTCCAGCATTACCTCACGGAACGGTTCTTCCTGCTCCTGTCCGGCTCCTTGTACCGGTCGGAACACACCCGACCGGACGGCACCTGGGGGCCGACCCGTTATGACGGCCGACATCTGTTGCATGTCAGTACCGGCCGGGAATTCGTCCGTCAAAAAGGAAAGTTGGTCCGCACCTGGGGGCTCAGCGGCCGGGCCAGCTGGTTGGGCGGCATGATGGACACACCGATCGATGTGGAGGCTTCCCGGGAACAAGGGTTCACGGTTTATGACCCGGAACGGCCGTTCGGCGTCCGCTTGGCGGATTATGCCCGGATGGATCTGCGCCTGTACCTGCGCCGCAGCCGCGACGGCCGCAACAGCCTGCTCTCCCTGGACCTGCAGAACCTGACAGGCCGGCGCAACGCACAATACCATTATTACGACCCGGTGCTCGACCGGGTCGAGCTGAAGAAGCAACTCGGCCTGATTCCCATCCTGACCTGGCGGACGTCCCGCCAGGCCGGCTGAGCAGGCCGGTCATCCGCCGGCGGCACCCCGCACCCAGGCACGCAAGGCCTCGTAATCCGGCCACTCGCCGGTCATGTGTTCCCGACGGTCGCGGTTCACCACCAGGGTGAACGGGATCGCCCCGTCCCAGGCCGGACTCACCCGGTCGATCCAGCTGTTGTAGTCCAGGTCGGCCAGACACAGGACATACGGCGTCAGCTGCCGCTGCGATACAAAGGGAACCAGCTTGCCGAGGATGTCCCGCGGAAAATCCATGCTCACGAGCACCACCCGCACAGGTTGGTCCGCCGTTTCCGCGATGAGCCGCTCGAAAAGCGGCATTTCCGCCAAACATGGTTGGCACCAGGTCGCCCAGAAGTTGAAGACAAAGGTGGTGTCGTTCCCGGGCTGCAACCATGGCTCGAACGCGTCGAAATCGAGGTAGACCGGGAAAGGAATGGTATCGGCGGCCGGGGCCGGAGCCGCCGGCCCGGCGCTACGGTTCGGATCCGCGGCATTGAGGCAGCCCACCAGACTCAGACAACAGCAAAAGAGGAGTGTTCTCGGCATCTGAACATTGCTTTTTCTTCACTTTCCGGCCGTCCGGAGGGCATGCAGGGCGTCCGCCAGGTTTCTGTCATTGGACAGACGCGGCACCTTGTTCTGCCCTCCCAACTTCCCTTGTGAACGCATGTGGTCGCGGAAACAATCCTGCGGAAGGCTGGTCACACGCAGCGGCTGCAGGATGTTGCCCCGGACCAGGTCCCTGTAGTAAATGTTCTGCGCCGTCATTTGTTCGTCCAGGATGGCGGCGAACCGGCTCAGATCTGCCGGTGGCCGTTCGAACTCCACCAGCCATTCATGATAAGGAAGCCCTCCTTCCGGCGGAGACACCTGCGGGGCGACGGTGAATTCGACGATTCCGGCTCCGGTGGCCTGCATGGCGGCCTGCATGGCCGTTTCCACCTCCTTTCCGATGACATGTTCGCCGAATGCGGAAATGAAATGCCGCACACGGCCGCTGACGACCAGCCGGTGCGGGAAAAGGGAGACGAACTGCACGGTATCCCCGATCTCATACCCCCACAATCCGGCGTTGTTGTTGATGACCAGGGCGTAGTGAACACCAGTCTCCACCTCGCCGACGGTCAGTCGGCGAGGTTGCGGACTACCCACTTCCTCAAGCGGGACGAACTCGAAGAATATGCCGGAGTCGACATTGAGCAGAAGACCCGGGTCATCCTGCCGGTCCTGGAAGGCGATGAAACCCTCGCTGGCAGGATAGGTCTCCACACTGTCCATTCGACGGCCCTGCAAACGTTCGAGGCTGTCCCGGTACGGTTCGAAGCTGACTCCCCCGTACACAAACACATCGAAATGCGGAAAGATGTCCTTCACTGTCCGGCAGCCGCTGCGTTCGAGCAGGCGCTCGTAATACATCTGTACCCAGGGTGGAATGCCGCTGATCAGCCGGAGGTCCTGACCAATGGTTTCCACAACGATGGCGTCCAGCTTGTCCTCCCAGGCTTCGATGCAGTTGGTGGGATAGGACGGAAGCTGGTGGGTCCGCAACCAGGCCGGCACTTCATGGTTTACGATGCCGGACAACCGGCCGGTCGGTATCGGACCGACTTTTTCCAGGACCGGGCTGCCGGACAGAAAAATCATCTTGCCGTCGAAGAAACGGTAGTTGCCTGTCCGGGCGGCATAGTTGAACAAGGCGTTCCGGGCGGTACCGAAATGATTGGGAAGGCTGTCGGCGGTCAGTGGGATGTATTTGACCCCGGAAGTCGTACCGGAGGTCTTTGCGAAATACTTGGGCATTCCCGGCCAGAGGACGCTCTCCTCTCCGGCCTTGATCCGTTCCACCCAGGGCCGGAGGCCTTCGTAATCACGCAGGGGAACCGCCGCCCGGAAGCCGGTGTGGTCCCGCACTCGGTCCAGCCCGTGAAACCGTCCGAAGGCGGTCCTGCGCCCGTTGCGCAGCAGTTCCCGCAATACCTTCGCCTGGGCACCGACAGGATCTGCCGACCAGCGGTCGATGCCCCGGGCGACATGACGGGCAAAGGGTCTCAAAAAGGTGGATCGCAATGCCATGGGCAAGGTTTCTGTTACGACGGTAAACTTCCGTAAAAAAAGGCAGATACCGAAGCAATCGGAGGGATTCCTCCGGACCGGGCGATCCCTTGGATGCCGGGGAGCGCCGGCGGTACGGATGCGTCGGGCGCAATCAAATTATCGGTTCCGCTTTGATCCGGGTTGATGCGAACTGTCGCGGCCGAAGCGGTGACGGACTGGCGGATTGGTTGTTCAAGGGAGGTTCTTGCGCCCCGCTTCGCGGAAAGCGCCGGATTGCGAATTTTAGAGAATTTGGCTAATTACAGGGATTTTTATTCTGTAATTTTATGATTGGCCTTGTGTTGTAATTTTTCGCCTTTCTGATTACAAGGATTTTGCTCCCCGCGCAGCAGGGAGCGTTTGCGGCGTTGGGCAGCTTAGGTGTTGATGGGATAGACTTGCTCCCTGCTTCGCGGGCTGGTATGCCGCGGATTGGTGGTCCGGCAGTTTGGTTTACGCCCGATGTGTCCGGGACTGTTTTTCCCGCAGCGCCGTCGCATCCTGGAAATGCCGACGAGGCCTGGAAGGGCGGAGACCGGATGCCGGAGACGGGAAATGACGGCCGTCGCGTCCGGGCGGAACAACAAAAGCCGGTTCCGCTTAACTTTACGGCATGACCGGAGCCTGTCTGCCACCCCGGCGGAAAAGTTTATGAACAAGCCCTATGGATAAAAATACCGAAGGCGGTCCGCCGCCCCCTTTTTCCTGCAGCTATACCCCAGGTGTCCCGGAACTGTTGTACGACCTGGGCTGTACGCTGGTGCTGAGCACTTTCCAGGCCGGCAAGGTCATCTTCCTGAGCGCCGCGGACCGGGAGCGGCTGGCGCAGCTTCCGCGGAATTTTCCCAAACCCATGGGTATCGCGCTGCGGGACGACACCCTGGCCGTCGCTTGCCTGGACGAGGTGCTGGTGCTGGTCAATTCTCCGGAGCTGGCCTGGCACTATCCACGTCGGCCGGAAACCTATGATGCGCTGTTCCTGCCCAGGCTTACCTACCATACCGGACAGCTGGACGTACATGACCTGGATTGGGGTGCCGACGGCGAGTTGCTGGCCGTGAACACCGCCTTTTCCTGCCTGGTCCGGATCGATGGCCGGCACAGCTTCACCCCGATTTGGCAGCCGCCCTTCATCAGCCGGCTTGCCAGCGACGACCGCTGTCACCTCAATGGCATGGCATTGGATTTTGGGCGCCCCCGTTTCGCCACCGCATTCTCCGCCACGGACGAGCCACAGGGCTGGCGGCCGGGCGTCACCACCCACGGCGTCCTGCTGGATATCCCCTCCGGTGAAATCGTCGCCAGCTCCCTGCCCATGCCCCATTCCCCGCGTTTGTTCGACGGAGAACTGTTCCTCCTGCTCTCCGCCACCGGAGAACTGGTACGGGTGGATACTGACAAGGGCAGCCGTACGGTCGTCCGCCGCTTCGACGGCTTCGTCCGTGGTTTGTGCCGGATGGGAGACTATCTCTTCGTCGGCCGCTCCAAACTTCGGAAGGGCAGCTCCACCTTCGGGCATCTTCCTTTCGCGGAGCGGGCCCGGTCCGCAGGCGTCTCCATCCTCCATCTCCCGACGGGTGCCCTCGTCGGCGACATCCACTACCTTTCGTCGGTAGACGAAATCTACGATGTGCAGGTCATCCCCGGCGTCCGGCGTCCAGGCATCCTTAATACGGAGATACCGGACCACAAACTGGGATTGTCCACGCCGGAACTGACTTTCTGGGCCAGGAACACGACCGCCGACCCGCATGGCACGGGCGGATGACCGGCATCACCCCCAGGACCCGATGGAAACCGAGCACCGAAGCATCCTGCTCCGGCAGCCACCCCACCGACGCAACGGATCATTCCGCAGCACAGCGGATGGAAAAGCCGTTCCGACGGTGCGGGTTGTACGGATAGCTGACACCGCTGCTGAATTCCAGGTCCCAGGCGAAGTTCGTTCCGTATTCATACGCCGTACTGCTCCAATAGTAGCCATCATGACCACGATATTCCAGCAGGCCGTCAGCTGGATGACGACGACCGCTTGCCGGCAGCATCAGCGCCGGACCGAAAAAGCGGCCGGCACTGTAATTCGTGGAACCCGCAAACCAGGTACCGATGACACTTTGCAAGTTGTTCTCCCGCACCCCGTCCCACTGCGCCTTGGTCGGCACCCGGAATCCGGCCGGACAGGGGTCTTCCGCCGTCTTGGAAGCATCCGACCAGGCGCCGTTGGGGGCCGCCGTTTGGTTCCAGCCTGCGATGGTTCCGCCATTGGCATCCGCCGGGCCTGGCCCGGCCGGACCGTGCGCGAATTCCGTGGTGTTCGTATGCAGCCACAGGCTCTCATCGGGTCCTTTCCGGCCCCACTGCCAGTAGCCTCCGTTTGTTTCCCAGCTCGGTGTGAAGGGGTCGGCGCAGGGGTTCGCCGAAGCCAGGTTGTGGCACTGGAAGAACAAGGTGTCCGTCATGCTTACCATTGCCCAGCAATTTGTCTCCGGGACACAAGCCCCAGCCTCCACCATCAGCTCCAAAGTACAGTTTTGTCCGCCGATGTCCAGGGCGAAACCAGCCGTACCGCTTGTATCCGGTGTTCCGGTGATGGTGTAGCTCAGGCTGTCCGAGCCGGAGGCGAAGTTGCCGGCCGCAAGTTCGGCCGTCAGCCCCGTCACACCGGACGACACCACGGTCTGTCCGCTGTGCGTACCGCCGTCACCGCCGGTGTAGGGCACCCGGACGATGACCCCGTTGGCAACGGAATCCGCTGTCAGGACACCCGTCAAGGCCGGGTTGGCGCAGTCGAGGAAACCGACCGTACCGGTGTTCGATGCAGTCGTCATCGCGATGCAGCGGATGGAGAAACCGAACCGGCGGTCGTAATGAGCCGTACCGGCCGGATAGTTTTGGGTGAAGGACAGACTCCAGGCAAATTCCGGTCCTTCCTCCTTGCTGCTCAGATAACAGCCGAAGCTTCCGCGCTGCTGCAGCAAGCCGTCGGAGCTTTTGCGGAACCCCGCCGCCGGCAGCATCAGCGCCGGACCGAAAAAGCGGCCGGCACTGTAATTCGTGGCATCGGACACCCAGGTTCCGACGATGGAATCGGTATTGTTGGCAGCCACGGCATCCCACTGCGCCTTGGTCGGCACCCGGAACCCGGCCGGGCAAGGGTCTTCCGCCGTCTTGGAATCATCCGACCAGGCGCCGTTGGGGGCACCTGTCTGGTTCCAGCCTGCGATGGCTCCTTCATGGGCATTCGTCGGACCCGGGCCGGTCGGACCGTGCGCATACGCAGCTGTATTCGTGGAAATCCATTCGAAAGGGTTGGGTCCTCTGCGACCCCACTGCCAGTAGCCTCCGTTGATTTCCCAGCTCGGCGTGAAGGGGTCGGCGGCGGTGTTCGCCGCGGCCAAGTTGTGTCACTGGAACGCTTTCCATTGCCCGGTACCGACAAAGGCACCGCATCCGGACACCGGAACGGACAGCGTGCAACCCTGACCGCCGAGCTGCAAGGCGAAAACCGCTGTTCCGGCGCTGGAGGCATTGCCGGCGACGGTGTATACCAGGCTGCCATTCCCCAGGGCGAAGCTGCCGGCCGATAGCGTCGCCGTGAGTCCCGTCACCCCGGTCGAACTCACCACCTGCCCCATATGGATACCGCCGTTGCCACCGGCATATGGTACGATCGCAGCAGCCAGCAGAAGCTCGTCCGGACTGTAGCGCAGATTCCCGGCGACCGTCGCACCGCCGCAGTCCAGGCTCCCGATGGTGCCTGCACATCCCAGGGAGAACCAGGCCGGCACATCGGGATTCCCGTAATTGACCTCCAGGCAACCCGCCGTCGTATTGTATATCATCAGGCCTGTGGCGGGTTCGGTGATGGCATCGCGCTGAAATTTCGACATGCGAGGCAGCAGAAAGCCCTTGTCCGTACTTTGCAGTTCCATCAGGGCCGACGGCTCCGTCTGGCCCCACATCCGGAAAGGAAACAGGAACGAAAGGGTCGTCAGCACCCAGGAAAGGATATGCACATGAAAAGCCTTGCTTCCTGCCCGGACACACGGCCTTCGCCGGTCTTCCGCGTTTGTCTTTTCCATCTTGTTTGTGTTTGATGATGAAAAAAATCGTATTTCGGTGCTTCCGACACACCAGGCAAGGCATGTCTTCCGGATGACCGTATCGTTCAGCTGGCTGGCCCCCTTCGTACCGATCGCCGGGACAAGCATCCCGGCCTTTGTCACTGGCGTAAACCAAATTGTCGGATCATAAATGCTTGGGAGACCAGCTTTCCCCTCGGGCGGGGAATCCCCTCCCTCTTTTCAACACCCGTACCCAGCGCCGCATAATCCTCCCTGCGAAACGGGGAGCAAAATTCCATTCATAAAAAGGCGGCGAAACACCCAATCCACTTGCTATCAAAGAATTAAAAAATAAAAATCCCTGTAATCAGCCTAATTCTAAAAATTCGCGTACCAGCTTTCCCGCGCGGAAAAAAAATAAATCCGCTTCCACCGAATCCGCCATTCCATCACCGCTTCGCCCGCGACCTGGCACATCCATTCAGCTCAAAGCCGAACCGAAATATGGTTTGCGCCCGTTGCCACCTGCAATCAAACTACGCGTACTGACAATCGTTCAACCAGAAAATCGGTGCCGCTTTCCAGTCAATCCATGCAATCCCCCACCGGATCATACGCAACCTGATTCCCGCTTCCGAATGAATCTGGTACCCATGTATTTTGACAATAAAGCAAATTATTTCCATTTTATCCTGAATAGCACCCACTTTTCAATAGAAAATATGGATTTATGGTCAAATCACTCCCGTTATGCCATCTCGGATCTCCTGGGACCGCTTGCACGCCACCGGAAAACCTCGGAGAAGAAGGATTGCCTGGAAGCCTCGGACGGAAGCCGCCGCAGGCAACGGCTATACATCGGCCCTGTACGACGGGGCCGCCCCCATTCTTCCGCCTCCTCACCACGAAGCGGCGAATCAGTCAGGCACCCCACCAATCCATCCCATGGCCAACGAATATCGCCACCGGCCCGGCGCTCACCCCGTGCACGTCGGGACCTCCCAGGTCCCTCCTGCCTTTTGTCAAACTTTTCTTGGTGTACCCCCACGGAATACCCTCAAGGCGCATGAAAGGTTATATTTACATAAGTTTGTTTCGGCACCCGCCGGCCGACCATTCCGAAGAACCACCGCCCACAATCCACAAACCACATCGGAATATGAAAACATCCAACAAATCCTTTGCGGCGCACCTGCGCCGTTACCGTCACCTGACCAAACGCATCACCCGTATGGTCCGGACCGGCGCCATGCAGGCCCTGGCACCGGCCGATCGACGGCAGCTCCTGGCGAAATGGCGCCGCCGCTTACGCGCCCTCCGGCACCGGATGCCGGAAAGTTCCTTCCGCCGTGCATTGGCCGGCATCGCACTATATGCGGGCCTCCTGCTGCCTACCGGTGCACAGGCCCAGACCTTCGCCCCGCCGGTCGTAGGCCCGTTCGGATTGCCTCCCGGGGAATTGCCAGGCTTCCCCAACTTTGCAGACATCGACGCGGACGGAGACCAGGATCTCTTCACCGTCCGGTACAGTTACGACACCTACAGCCATGAGGTCGTGTTCTACGAAAACCAGGGCACACCACAGGTGCCCGCCTTCGCCGGAGACGCCGCCGAAATCAATCCCTTCGGCATCATGCCCCCCGGCTACCTCACCAACCCCAGCTTCGCTGACCTGGACGGCGACGGTGACCTCGACCTGCTGGTAGGCAATTACTACGGGGACGGCCTCTATTATTTCGAAAACACCGGAACCCCTGCCAATCCGTCCTTCGGCCTGGCCCTATCCAATCCTTTCGGACTGGCACCCGTCGGCCAGATCGTCGTACCCTTCCTGGCGGACCTTGACAACGACGGGGATGCGGACCTCCTGACCGGTGGCGACTACGGTGCCATCCAATTTTTCGAAAACATCGGAACAGCCGACGCACCCGCCTTCGCCGCCGCCCTCAACAACCCCTTCGGCATCGCCGTACCGGCCGCCGCCATCGTGTTCCCCTGCTTCGCGGACCTGGATGGAGACGGGGACCTCGATCTCCTCGCCACCACATTTTACGACAGCGGCATCTTTTTTCAGGAAAATACCGGCAGCGCCTCCGCACCGGCCTTCGCCAGCGCCCTCGGCTCCCCTTTCGGTATCAGCAGCAACGACTTCCTCATCGCCATCCCGAACGGCACCGATATCGACGCCGACGGGGATACCGACATCCTGATGCATGACTATTACAACAATACCCTCTTCTTCTTCGAAAACACCTCGCCTGTCGTCCAGCAGCCACCTACCGCAGCCAATGCCCAGGTCAGCTTGCCGGAGGACGGCATCCATACCTTCCAGCCGGTAGATTTCCCATTTGCCGACATCAACCCGGGCGATGTGCTGACCGCCGTCGAGATACAACCCAACCTACCTTTGAACGGGCAGCTGTTGCTGGACGGCACCCCCGTCTCCGGCCAACAGGAAATTCCTGCCGCTGACATCGGTCTGCTGACCTTCCAGCCGGCGGCGGACGAATCCGGAAGCCCTTACGCCAGTTTCCTCTTCCGGGTCAGCGACGGCAATGCCTGGAGCGCCGAACCCTATGTCATGCAGCTGAACGTCCTGCCGGTCAATGACGCCCCGAGCTCCCAGGATGCCACCGTCAACTTGCCGGCCAACGGAACCTACGGATTCTCCTCCGCAGACTTCCCCTTCTCGGATGTCGACGGCGACGCCCTCCAATCGGTCCGCGTCGTGTCCACGGTGGACAAGGGCGAACTCCGGCTCGGAACGGTGCCCGTATCCGACGGACAGGACATTCCTGTCCAGGATCTTTCCCTGCTCACGTTCACCCCGGTCAACAACGAACAGGGCTCGCCCTACACCAGCTTTGTCTTCTCCGTCTCCGACGGGACGGAAGCCAGCGAGGACCATGTCCTGTCCATCCATGTCGGTACCGTACGGACCCAGGAGGAAATGCCGGTCACCGGCGTGTGGCAAGCGTTTCCGAACCCGGCGGACGACCAGGTGACCCTGCGGACCAACCCGGCCGGAGGAGCGGTCGCCCCGTATACCGGCCTGGACATCCGGGTATGGGATCGCACCGGCAAGGCCTGTTTCCTCCGCCCGCTACCCGGCGGACAAGACAAGGGCATCCAGTTGTCCACCGCGGACTTACCCTCCGGCACCTACTGGATTGTCCTGCAGGACGGCATCGTCCGACATACCATCCCGGTCGTAGTCACACACGGTCACTGACGGATTGCCGCCGGCTTCCCTATGCATGGCATTCGTAATTCCGGGAATAAAGCATTACCTTGCGACAATGAAAAGTAAGGCCCGGGGTTCCGGCTCATCCACCGGCAAACGATCGATGAGCCGGAGCCCCGGAAGACCGACGTACCGACCAACCGACATGATGTTCGCCACCCACCTGCCGTCACGATGGCAGGACCGCCGATACCAATTGGCCATGCTGGCCAATCATATGGAGCGGGACGCCTTCCGCGCACCCTTTCTGGAAGCTTATGTCCGGGACACCCTTTTCACCAATCAGGATGTAAGGCGCCGGGAACTGGAAACCCCCGTGGCGATGCTCCGCATGGACCGGCCGGAAGAAGAAACCGCGCTCCTCAGCGGTCGGAAGCCCTTGGGGAGGGTCGTCGTTTTCGTCCCCAAGAACAGCCTGGCCCTGACCCTGGTCAAAGCCATCGCCGGTTCCTTTCTCATGGGAAACGAAACCTGGGTCTATTTCCCCCGCCAGTTGGCACGTACCCTACCGATATATGCCGATCTTCTCGAGCGGCAGCTGCCTGGCACCCGGGTGGTGCGAAACGCTCCTTCCAGCGCATCCTTCCTGCGCCAATGCCTGAAGGACCCCACCGTGGAGGCCGTTGTCATCTATGGGGACGACGCCTGGATCGACACCTACCGACCGATGGCCCGTACCTACGGAAAAAAGATCATTTTCGAAGGACCCGGCAACGACCCCATGATTGTGTTGCCGGATGCGCAACTGCAGAAGGCCGTCGATGCGGCGGTACGGGCGGGGCTGAACAACGGCGGACAATCCTGCTCCGCCCTGGAGCGATTTTTCGTCCACCAGTCGGTCGCGCCGGCCTTCGTCGAACTGCTGGCGGAGCGGCTGCGCAGCCTGCGGGCCGGTCCTGCCCACCATCCCGACACGGACATCGGACCGATCCAATCGCCGGTCGTCCGGCAACGCCTGGAGCAGCAATTGCAGGCGGCCGTCCGAGCAGGCGCCAAGATCGTATGTGGCGGGACCTTCCGCCAGGAGAAGGAATCCGGCCTGCCCATCTGCCAACCTGCCGTCCTGTCCGGCTGCACCTCCACCATGGACATCGTCTCCCAAGAGAATTTCGGTCCGGTTTTTCCGATCCTGACCTTCCACGACACCCGTACCCTGATGCCCGCCCTGGATGCCACCCGGTACGGACTCAACGCCGCCGTCTTCGGGGGATACGACCCGGCATTGGACGCATACCTCCGCCAACACCACCGGAACTGGTACTGGAACGCCACCGGCGTATGTCCGGAAACCTTGGCCTCCCGCTTCGTCGACGGCGGCTTCCGCCGGTCCGGTTTCATCTGGGAACCGGCGGCGGGCGACTATCAGGTCCGGACCGGACGCCGTTGGCTGACCGTGGAACTGAGCCGCCCCGACGCAGCAGGCTGACCCGACGCAACCATTCCGTTTGATAAAATATCCGAAATGAAAGAAACAACCGAACCTTCCGACAACGTACCGCGAATCGACCCGCAACCCATGGAAGCCATGCAGGCAGACTGGTTGGCGACCCTCGCCCGGATTCCTGGGGAAGGGCTCAAAGGGAAATACGCGCCGGTGCATGTGCTGGGGACCTTGATGCACAATCCCCGCACCATGGGGCCTTTCCTGGATTACTGGGTCACCTCCAAGCTCGAAATGGCCTATAGCGTCCGGGAACAGGAACTGGTCATCCTGCGGATGGGATTTCTTTACAACTGCCCCTATGTCTGGAAACACCATGTGCCGGTGGCCCGGGAGTTCGGTGTCACGGAGGAGGAACTGACGGCCGTGAAAAGCAAGGAAATACCCCACCCCTTCTCCCCGCGGGAAAACGCCTTGCTGCGGCTGACGGACGAGCTCGTCGAGCACCGGACCATCCGGGACGAGGCTTGGGCTGCATGGGCTTCCCTGCTGCAGCCCGGCGAGGTGGTGGACCTGATTTCCCTGGTGTCCCAGTATGTGTTGTTCGCCTTGGTCAACAACGCCGTGCGGGTCCGGTTGGAAACGTCGCTCGAAGAGATTCCCGGTTTGTAACCGGACGCCGGCGCTGCCGGAAGGTCAGCGGGGGAGTTGGATGGTGAAGGTGGTACCCTCCTCGGGAGCGGAACGCTTCACATAGATCTTCCCTTTGTGATACTCCTCCACGATGCGTTTGGCAAGGGAAAGCCCCAGCCCCCATCCTCTTTTCTTCGTCGTGTATCCCGGCTGGAAAACCGTCTTGAAATGGGCGGGGAGAATCCCCTTGCCGGTATCCGAGATATCGAGATAGGCGAACTTCTCATCCGCCCGGACCATGGCGGTGATACGGCCTTTCCCGCCCTCCATGGCATCCAGGGCATTGCGCAGCAGGTTTTCCACGACCCAGTCGAACAGGTGGCGGTTGATGCGGACCTGCAGGGGGTCGGCGGTCGCCGCATCCGGAAAGTCGAAGAACACCTTGCGGGGAGCCCGTCGTTGCATGTAGGCCCGGCAGCTTTCCAGCTCCTCATACAGGTTGACCACCTCCAGCTCCGGGGCGGAACCGATTTTGGAAAAACGGTCGGCGATGAGTTCCAGGCGCCGGATGTCATTCGAGAGCTCGTCGAGGATCTCGGACACCTCCGCATCCGACGCGCGCAGGTGACGAAGGTGTTCGACCCAGGCCAGCATGCCGGAAATCGGCGTGCCAAGCTGGTGGGCGGTCTCCTTCGCCATGCCGGCCCATACGCGGTTTTGCTCCGCCTTGCGGGCCGTGCTGAAGCCCAGGTATCCGAAACCGATGAAAGCGGCGATCAGGACCAGCTGGATCACCGGATAATACTGCAGCAACTTGAGGATGAAGGAATGCTCGTAGAACAGGAACTGGGTACCGAACGGAGAGAACACCTCGATCGGCATCTTCCCGGCCGAGAGGTAGCTTTTCAGCCGTTCCTGCCGGAACACCTGGCTTGTGTCCTTTTCCGGCCCGTAGTTCCGCGCATCCAGTGGCGCGTAGTTCTCATCCACCCACAGGACGGGGATGGTGGTGTTGGATTCCAACAACTCCATCTGCAGCCGAACGTCGCACTGATAGGCATCGATGTCTTCCGTGCCGATGGACAGGGTTTCCACCGCCAGTTTCAACTGGGACACCCGTTTGACCTCCTCCGCCGCCAGCAGCCCGGCCAGATAGCGGGTGTACACCATCGAGATGGTGATGATCAGGATCCCGGCGACGGCCAGGTACAATTTCCACCTCGATTTTTGCTTGTAAATATCCATGATGCACCGATGGGGGAGCGGAAGAAGGAGCCCGGACGGATGGGGAAGAGGCCGTTGAACCGGCGCTCCGGCCTCAGACGTTGAGATAACTCAGGAGCGCATCCAGGCGGTCCTGCAGGGATTCCAGTTGTTCGTCCCCGTGGAAGGAGGCCTTGATGACATAGCCGAAGCGGTTGAATGCATGGATGATCGACTGGATGTCCTTCCGGTTGATCTTCAGGGTCACCTCCACGAGCGAATCGTCGGGATGCGAGGTCACAAAGGCACTGAGCAGGGAAGCGCCTTCCGCCTCCACCAGCCGGGCGACTTCCGACAGGGAATAGCTGCGCTGCTGAAACTCCAGCACCACAATGCTGCCGGGTTCGCGGAAGGCCGCCGTTCGGGCGAAGTATTTCAACACATCCGCCAAGGATACCATCCCGAGATATTCCCTTTCGTGGTTGACAACGGGTATGATTGTCAGCTGATGTTCCGCCAACAGGCGCATCAGTTCGTACACATGGTCGTCCTGATGGACAAAGACCCGGTCCAGCGACAAGGAATAGCTGCCGACGGCATCCTGGACATTGTGGATGAGGATGTCGTCTTCACAGACGACTCCCAACAACTGGCGGTCGTTCACGATGGGCAGGTGCCTGACGTTGAACCGCTCCATCGAGGCCAGCGCCAATTTGCCGGTGTCGGAGGTACGCAACGGCAGAACGGCGGTTGAAATCAGGTTTTCCGCTATCATCGAACTGATTGGTTTTCCCTTTTGTATGGAAGGCAACCTAGCCGGTGCCTGTTGGCATATTGTATCCCAGGCAAATATACAGCCAAACAAAATATTGCGACAGGACGTTCCCACTAAATTTCCCTGACCTGCCGGACATTTCCCGCCATTCCGTACGCCGACGCCACATCACCGCGGGCTCAGGCAAGCAACTTCCTTTTCTGGCGCTCGAATTCCTCCGCCGTCAACACCCCTTCCTCCCGCAATTTCCGCAAGGCTCCGATCTGCGCCAGCAGGTCGGCCCCACCGGCGGGCAATCCCGCCGTAGCGGAAGGTACGGACAAGCTGAACCCGTTCCGCTCGAACTGCGGATACCGCTCCTGCGCCCGGAGGAAGGCCAGGGCACGATGCTCCCGGATACGCTGCGCCCCGTTCCAGCCCAGGCCCACCGCACAATCCAGGTGATGGAACGCCAGCTCCGCCTGTTCCGTCAGGGAATAGGCACAGGCTATGTTGAAATGGGTGGCGACATCATTCGGATCCGATGCCAGGGCGCGTCTGAAATCCTCGATCGCCTCCGCATAATCGTGATTTCTGAACCTGGCGATTCCGTTTTGCCGGTGAGGGTTCCCGCCGGCGGCGGCCGGCGGCGGGTCGACCCGTGAATACCGTCGGTGGAACATCCGGTCATCCATGGAGAACAACAGGATGGCGTCGACCAGGGATATGACCCAGACCAACGGAAACCAACAGAAAAAGAGATACAGCAAACCTCGTCCCACCTGACCGAGGTAGAACCGATGGAGACCAAACCAGCCCAGGAACAGGGCCAACAGACCGGCCACATACTTGTCTTTCATGCCATGCAGGGTACGGAATCAGACCGCTTCCGGGCGGTCGGAAGCGAACAGCTTACAGGTTAGAACGGTGAAATCATCCTGAAAGTTGGCTTCCCCCCTGAATTTTTCGAGCTCCAGCATGAGTTGCCGGTTGAACTCCGCCGCGGACAAACGGTAATGGTCAAGGACGAAACGCTGACCCATGTTCTGGTCGATGAACTCACCGGCCTCGTTGCGCAACTCCGTCAGTCCGTCCGTGAACAACAGGATCAGCGCCTCCCCCTCGATGGTGACGCAACCGTCCTCCACAAAGGGCAGTTCGTCGAAGGCCCCCAGGACGGTGGTGCCCTCCGACAGCCGGATGATCCGGTCCCCTACCACAAGGACAGGATGGTTGTGCCCGGCATTGACATACCGCAACCGGCGGGTACGCCGGTCGTATTGGGCGACGAAAAAGGTCAGGAAACGCTCCCCTTTGGTGATCCGGAGGACCGCCTTGTTCAGGCTGGTGACAAACGCGGGGAGGTCGGCCGGATGACGCTCCAGCAGATTGTGGAAACTCGCCTGGAAATTGGACATCAGCAGGGCTGCCGCAACCCCCTTGCCGGCAATGTCCGCGATGCAGATGGTCAGCTCGCCGTTGTCATGCTCCACGAAGTCGAAGTAATCCCCCCCGACGTTCAGGTGAGGCTGGTACACGGCGGACAGCTCATACTCCGCCCTTTGCGGAAGCGACTTGGGAATCAGGAGCTGCTGCATCTCGCTGGCCAGCTCCATCTCCCGCCGGAGGCGCTCCTGTTCCAGCTGCTGCTTGAACAGACGCTTGTTCTCGATGGCGACGGAGATGATGTTGGTGATGGTGGTGATGAACTGGACTTTGTTGTACATGTCCTCGTCCTCGCCGAACCCGCCGATGAAAACATATGCCAGGTGGGTATCCTTATGACGGACCGGGATGACCACGTCGAACAGCCGCAGGAACGGGTGGTCGCTGTCGGTAATGGTCACCATCCTGGTGAAGCGCGACAACTGCGTGGCGATGTCCTCCGGAAACTGCTCCATGGCCAACCCGATGTGGGCGGCACATTCCCATCTTCCTTCCGTCTGGTGGTACAGTGCCATGCGCTTCACCCCCATTTCCCAACTCAGGAAGGAGGTGTACATGTCGAACAACCCGGACATCTTCACATTGTTGTTGATGGCCTGGGTGATGTTCAGCAAACGGTTGATCTGCAATTGCTTGAGATTCAATTCCCGCTCAAGCTGCCCAATGGTGTTCAATCCCTGCTTCACGCTCTTCAGTGACATTCGCAGCGCAATTTTTTGGCGCACAACCGCCGAGAGAAAGTAAAGGTAACGATTGACTTGCTAATTTTTCCTAATTTTTAGCAACCTCGGGCACCACCCGCCGGAGCGAAACAATCAGGCCCGGATCCGGCCGACGGTCCATGTCAGGGGAACACGCTGCCACCACCCAGCCATCGGCGTTGGAAATTTATTGTTACCTTCGCCCCGGCATCTTATTACGTTCATATCCAATCCTTGGGGTGACAACGGTCCGCCGGACTTACGCCCGAAAAGCGGCGGACGGTACGGACAGCGCCCCTTGCCCAGGCCTATGAAAAAAATAAGCTACGAGGGAAAAGGCCTAGCTTACGACCGCAGCGGCAGCGGCCGGCAAACCCCGGTGGTCCTTCTGCATGGATTCTGTGAAGACCACCGTATGTGGTCGGAGTGGATTCCCTTCCTGCCCGCCCGCCCGTACCTCTGCATAGACCTGCCGGGGTTCGGACAGTCCGACCCGGTCGTACCGGTCTCCATGGAGTACATGGCGGACGCCGTGGCAGCCGTACTGGACCACCTGAAGATCGATACCTGCCTGCTCGTCGGGCACTCGATGGGAGGGTATGTCTCCCTTGCGTTCGCAGCGCGACACCCCGGGCGTCTCGCCGCTCTCTGTCTCTTCCACTCGCATCCCTTCGCAGACACACCGGAAAGAAAGGAAGCCCGGCTCAAATCCGTCTCCTTCATCGAGCAAAACGGCCACATCCTGTACGTCCGCCATATGATTCCGCAATTGTTCTCCTACGATTATTCCAAGGGATACCCGGCGGAGGTGAACCGACTGATACACCATGCCAGCCAATTCGCACCGGCGGCCATCACCGCTGCCCTCCACGCCATGCGGAACCGGCCGGACCGCTCGTCGGTGCTCCGGGACCTCGCCTGTCCGGTCCTGCTGTTGATCGGAAAGCTGGACACGGCGGTTCCGTTCGAGCAGAGCCTGGAGATGACGGGCCTTCCCCGGCAGGCTTCCGTGGAGATATTCAACTCGGTCGGTCATATGGGGATGTTCACGGCCGCGCGGGAAACCGCCAAGGCCTTCCGGGAATTCCTCCAGCAATTCGGGCTTTGAACCAATTTCGGTTTCCTCGCCGACCATCCATACAAACCGCCGATGCCATCCGCCGACCCGATTTTCAACACCGCCGCCGTAGCAGCGCTCGCAGCCGCCCATTTCGGACGGCAAGGCACCGTGCGTGCCTTGCCCGGCGAACTGGACCTTAATTTCCGCCTCGACACACCGGAAGGGGATATATTCCTGCTGAAAGTGGCCCACGACGGTGAAGATCGAACCCACCTGGACATGCAGGCCGCCATGATGACCTGCCTGGCAGCCCATCCGCCGAATGGTTTCCTGTTGCCACAGGCTGTTCCTGACCTGGAGGGCGCACTGGTCACGCGTGTCCAGGATACCCACGGCCGTCCCCGCTGGCTGCGCATGATATCCTGGGTGCCCGGCCGGGTGCTGGCGGAGGTGACCCCGCATCCCGACACCTTGCTGGAAAGCATCGGAGAGGCCTGCGGACAACTCTGCCGCCGACTGGAAGGCTTCGACCATCCCGGCGCACACCGCCGGCTGAAATGGGATGTCGCCCGCACCGACTGGGTGTCGGAACACCTCGCCCGGATTCCGGATACCGACCGGCAGGCTGTCGCCCGCCATGTCCACGGACGATTCGTAACACAGGTGCTGCCGACGGCCGACCGGCTCCGCAAGAGCGTCATCTACCATGATGCCAACGATTACAATGTCCTGGTGGATGCACATCCCACCCATCCGAAGGTCTGCGGGATCATCGATTTCGGAGATGCCGTGCATACCTACACCGTGGCCGACCTGGCCGTGGCCATCGCTTATGCGGCCATGCACAAGCACCGCCCGCTCGACGCCGCCCTGTCCGTCACCAAGGGATTTCATCGGCAGTATCCCCTGACCGAACCGGAGCTGGCCGTACTATATGACCTCGTGGCCGCCCGGCTGCTCATCAGTGTCACCGTCGCCACGCTCAACCGGCTCGAACATCCCGACAACGAATATCTCCTCATCAGCGAAAAGCCGGCCTGGGACCTGTTGACCCGTTGGCAGGACATCAACCCCCACTTCGCCCATGCCCGCTTCCGGGAAGTCTGCGGCTTGGAACCCTGTCCGCAACGGACCGCCTTCGACCGTTGGTTCCTCTCCCATGCACCCGATCTGCACCCCGTCGTCAACCTGCCGCCGGATACCGTCCGGACACTGGACCTCGGCATCGGCTCCCTCGACCTCGGCAACAACGACAACTTCGAGGATGTACGTCGCTTCAGCCGTACCGTCGACCGCATGATCGAAGAACAGGACGGCGCCGCCGGTGTGGGCGGCTATGCCGAATACCGGCCCTGCTATGATGCCGCCCGGTTCCGGGTAGCCACCGACGACGGCCCCGAATGGCGGACGCTCCACCTCGGGGTCGATGTATGGGCTCCCGCCGGAACACCCGTATACGCTCCCCTGAATGGCCAGGTACACAGCGTACGGCACAATCCGGGCGACGGGAACTACGGCCCGACCCTGCTGCTGTCGCATACGGTCTCGACGTCGCTGACTTTCTACACCCTTTACGGACACCTGGATCCGGATGTCCTCAGGAATCTCCGGCCCGGTACGCCGGTCCGGCGCGGACAGCGGCTGGCATCCTTCGGCGCGCCGCCGACCAATGGCAACTGGCCCCCCCACCTGCATTTTCAGGTCACACTGGATCTGCTCGGACACGAAGGGGACTTTCCCGGCATCGCCCTACCCCGTGAGGGCAAGACGTGGTGCAGCCTATGCCCCGGTATCGACCCCTTGGTCCCCGCCCGCCGCCTGGCACCATCGCCACCGGCGCCGCCCACCGCCGACCAACTGATACGCCGACGACGGCAACACCTGGGCCCCAGCCTCAGCCTGTCCTACCGAAGCCCCCTCCAGCTCATGCGTGGCTACCGGCAACATCTTTACGATACCGAAGGCCGACGCTACCTGGACACCGTCAACAATGTACCGCACGTCGGACACCAACACCCTCGTGTCGTCCGGGCCGCCCAGCGGCAGCAGGCCGTCCTCAATACCAACACCCGGTACCTGCACCCCACCATCCTGCAATATGCGGAGGAACTCCTGGCGACCCTGCCGGCGGAACTGTCGACGGTCTACTTTGTCAACTCCGGGAGCGAAGCCAACGAACTCGCCCTCCGGATGGCCCGGACCATCACCGGACAACAGGATGTCCTCGCCATGGAGATGGGCTATCACGGCAACACCGGCGCCTGTGTGGATATCAGCAGCTACAAGTTCGATCGGAAAGGAGGCCGTGGAAAACCTGCCCATACCCATCTCCTGCCTATGCCGGACCTGTACCGGGGCCCCTACCGGGACCCTGCCACCGCCGGAATACGATATGCCGCAGCAGCCGTCCCGCTGTTGGAAGCCCTGCAGGCGGCCGGAAAAGGTCCGGCGGCTTTCGTCTGCGAAAGCATCCTGAGCTGTGGCGGGCAGCTGCCCCTGCCGACCGGTTTTCTCCGCGATGTTTACGAAAAGGTACGGGCCGCCGGCGGTTTGTGCATCGCCGATGAAGTCCAGACCGGACTGGGCCGCGTCGGAAGCCACTGGTGGGGTTTCGAACAACATGGGGTCATCCCCGATATCGTCACCATGGGAAAACCCCTCGGCAACGGCCATCCCCTGGCGGCCCTCGCCACCACCCCGGCCATCGCCCAGGCCTTCGCCAACGGCATGGAATATTTCAACACCTTCGGCGGAAACCCCGTCTCCTGCACCATCGGCCTGGAAGTGCTCCGTACCGTTCGGGAGGAAGGCCTCCGGGAACAGGCCGACCAGACCGGCAGGCTGCTGACCGGATTCCTGGCAGAACTGCAACGGGAGTTCCCCCTTGTCGGGGATGTCCGGGGACCAGGCCTTTTCATGGGCTTCGAACTCGTCCTGGATCCGACCACCCGGACACCCGCCACACGACAAGCCGCCTGGCTGGCCAACCGCATGCGCATGCTCGGCATCCTGATGAGTACCGACGGCCCGGACGAGAATGTCCTCAAAATCAAGCCGCCCCTGTGCTTCCTCCCGAGTGATGCCGAAAGACTGGCCGACACACTAGCTACCGTCCTGCGGGAAGATGCACTCCAACCGGACGCATGGCCGACATCCCCCGCAGACTGACAAGCCCCCGGACCGGACCCCGGCGCCCGGTGACCAGCCCAGCCTGCCTTCAACCGGCCGGGGCCAGGACCTTCGGATAACACAGGTAATGCTTCGTGACCGGCCGGGTCGCCAGTCCGAAATCCGTCAGCCGGGACATCGGCAGCACCCGCCCGTCCTTGAACAGGATGTTGATCTCGTCCTTGGCCGTGCTGTAGGCATGGTTCGACTCCACGCCGCCGAAGACCAGGTATTCCGCCGTCTCCCTGCCGAACCCGGGCATACACACCGGTATGCGATCCAGCAATGTCGTCCGCTCCTCCTCCCCGAACGGTTCCGCCCGCAGCTCGATACGGAACAGCCGCCGATCCAACAGCCCCCCCGCCAACAAGGACAGAACCGGGTCTTCCATACTCCGGAACCCCTTGAGGGCAGCTACTATGTCGTAATCATCCATGCTCGAAAACAATTCCAACAACAAATCCGGCTCCCGATGGAAATCCGAGAGCCTGACCTCGTTGTACAGAAAATGCCGCAGGCCGCCCCAGACCGGCAGGGCTACCCCCGCCATGGCCAGTTCCCGCGCCCGCTGCAATGCCTTCACCAACATGCGCTCCGCCACGAGCACCGTCTTGTGCAGATAGACCTGCCAGTACATCAGCCGACGGGCGACCAGAAACTTCTCTATGGAATACATGCCTTTTTCCTCCACCACCAAGCCTCCGTCCTTCACCGACAACATCTTGATGATCCGGTCGTACCCGATCACCCCCTCCGAAACCCCCGTGAAAAAACTGTCGCGGTTCAGGTAATCCATCCGGTCCATATCCAGCTGACCGGAAACCAACTGGTGCAGAAAGGGCCGGGGATGCTCGTTTCGAAAAATCCGGATGGCCTGCGACAAGGCGCCTCCGAAGACCTCGTTCAGCCGCTCCATGTAACAAAGCGACAACGCCTCGTGCGGAACGTTGATCAGCGTATGTTCCAGGGTATGCGAAAAAGGGCCGTGGCCGATGTCGTGCAACAGGATGGCAACCGATACGGCCATCGCCTCCTCCTCGCTGATGTCAACCCCCTTCGAACGCAGAACCTCTATGGCCTGTCCCATCAGGTGCATCGCCCCCAAGGCATGCTGGAACCTGGTATGCGACGCCCCCGGATAGACATAGTTGCTGAGACTGACCTGCTTGATCCGCCGTAAGCGCTGGAACCAGGGATGCTCGACCAGGTCGAACAGCAGGTCGTACGGTATGGTGACGAAACCATAGACCGGGTCGTTGAAAATCTTTCGCTTGTTCAAAGTATAGGATTGCTGCCGGAAATATGGTGTGTGCCCGGTCTCCGGACCGACGCACCGAAGTCCCTACACAGCACAGGCCCTGCTGCCTACCGCCGCTGAAACCGATTCCGACTGGTTGTTAAGCCAAGGTTAAGGACACGCCGGAATATCCGACGTACCCGCATCCCGACGTTTGCTTCCGTGGACATCCGCCGGAAAGGCTGCCGAACGAAAGCATCGCAGGTACTCCGGCACCACAAATCAGTGGTTTCGCCGACCATCCGCTGTATTCAGTCGAACGGAACAAAATATTAGTTGTTTGGGTTAGGAAAAGTAAAAATGTTACTTGACTTTTGCAAATACGGTAAACACAACCCTTTATATTCCTGCTTCCAAACAGTCGTGCCCGAACGCCACTGAAAATGATTTCCATCGCTACCGCAAAAGCTTTCGTTATGAAAAACAGAGGCATCCTGCTCCTACTGACCGCCGCCGCCGCTTCCTTGCTCGCATTCTATCCGCCCACGGGCTTCACCCAAAAGGAATCCGCCGTCGTACAATCCTTGATGGCCGGATTGAACTACCATTACAAACCGCAGGAAATCAACGACGATCTGTCTTCCAGACTCTACCATCTTTATCTGGACCGGCTGGATGGCGAACGACGCTGGCTGACCAGACAGGACATCGACGCCCTCGCCGCCCAGGAACTGTCCCTCGACGACCAACTCAACAGCGGCTCCTTCGAATTCTTGGACCTGGCCATCGCCCGCCAATCCGCCGGCATCGAGAAAACCAAGGCCTGGTTTCAGGAAATCCTCGAAGAACCTTTCGATTTTTCAAAAAAGGAAAAATTCGAATCCGACGGAAAAAAACGCCCCTACGCAAAGGATGACGCGGAACTCCGCGAACACTGGCGAAAAGCAATGAAGTTCGAAACGCTCTCCCGCCTCAACGACAAACTCAACCGCAAGGAAAAAGGCGAGGAGGAATTCAAGGACAAGACCATCGAGGAACTGGAGCAATCCGCCCGCGAAGAGCTGCTCAAGAGCTATAACGACTGGTACGGCAGGCTGGAGAAAAGAAAACGAACCGACCATCTGAGCCTCTTCCTCAATTGCTTCACCAACCTTTACGACCCACACACAGAATATTACGAACCCATTGACAAACAGAATTTCGACATCGGCATGTCAGGCCGGCTGGAAGGTATCGGCGCCCGCCTCCAAACGGACGGGGATTTCACCAAGGTGAATGAAATCATCGTCGGCGGCCCCGTCTGGAAACAAGGCATCCTACAGAAGAACGACCGCATCGTAAAGGTCGCTCAGGAGAACGAGACGGAGTGGACGGACATCACCGGCATGCTGATCAACGATGTCGTGCAACTGATCCGCGGAAAACCGGGCTCCAAAGTCCGGCTGACCGTCAAGAAAGCGTCCGACGGCAGCATCCAGGAAATCGAGGTCGTCCGCGATGTCGTCATCATCGAGGAAGGGTTCGCCAAATCCCTGATCCTGGAATCTCCCCAACGCGACCGCATCGGATATATCCGGCTGCCTAAGTTCTATGCCGATTTCCAAAACGAAAACGGCCGTCGCTGCGCCGATGACATCGCCGTGGAATTGGAAAAACTCCGGCAGGAACAGGTCGACGGCATCATCCTGGACCTTCGCAGCAACGGCGGCGGATCCCTCAGCGATGTCGTGGAAATGAGCGGGTTCTTCATAGAAAAAGGACCGGTCGTACAGGTCAAGTCCCGCGGCCGCCAACCGGAAGTGCTCTCCGACAAGGACCCCACGGTCCAGTACAACGGCCCCCTGGTCGTCATGGTCAACCAGTTCAGCGCTTCCGCTTCCGAAATCCTAGCCGCCGCCCTGCAGGATTACGGCAGGGCCGTGATCGTCGGCACCGGCTCCTCCACCTTCGGCAAAGGGACCGTGCAACGATTCTTCGACCTCGACAACATCATCCGTGGCAACCAGGAACTCAAACCCCTTGGCCAGGTGAAGCTCACCGTCCAGAAGTTCTTCCGCGTCAACGGCGGCTCCACCCAATTGCGTGGCGTCACCCCGGACATCGTCCTGC
The DNA here is from genome assembly GCA_041163745.1 of Bacteroidota bacterium. Lineage (GTDB taxonomy): Bacteria > Bacteroidota > Bacteroidia > Chitinophagales > Saprospiraceae > UBA6168. The sequence continues at coordinate 32,799 of JBEAQU010000064.1, read as the reverse complement.
CCGATACCTGGATGTACCTCGAAACCGGAGAAAAGGAGGAGGACTTCCCTATGGAATGGACCCAGATCGAACCGGTCTCCTACGGTCAATCCGTTTATCAACTCCCCTTCCTCGACAAAATCCGCGAGGCTTCCCGGGGCCGGGTACAAAACGACGAGACCTTCCGTCAAATCGAACAAAGGGCCAAGGATATCCGCAGGAAAAGGGATGACAGTGTCATCGAGCTGCAACTGGACCGTTACCGTAAGGAGATGGCGGACTGGAAAGCGGAGGATGATGCCTTCGACAAACTCTTCGAAAAGGAAGTGGTCGTCAGCGTCAGCAACCCTGTGGAAGACCTCCCCGCCATCCAACAGGATGAAAGCAAGAAAGCACGGAACGACGAGTGGCTGGCGGATGTCCGAAAAGACCTCTATCTCCTGGAAACCCTCCGGATCTTGCACGATATGCTCGTGCTGCAATAGACTTGTTGCGATGGGTCAGCGAAGTGGAAAAAAAAGAGCTGTTTTTTTCCTCGAAGGCTTTTTGAAGGAACATCCCCCGGCTTTTTGACCGAAAAAGGGAACGAAGTGGAAAAAAAAGAGCCTATTGACCCTTTGACGACCCCGTCGCAACAAGGCTAACAACCCGCCCCGCCGGGATGCAGGCACATGGTGCCACGGCGACCAGCCGCCGCCGCTACGGTTCCTCCGTCGGCGCGTTTCCACTGTTTCCCGACCGCATCTTTTGCATCCGCTCCTTCATCCGCCGTACCACATGAACCTCCCCGAGGAAAACCAATGCCACCGCCCGCAACACCGTATAGGCCGGTATGGCCAGCACCATCCCGGTTACACCCCGCACTTTCGCTCCGACCAATACGATGATGAAGATCTCCAACGGATGGGCCATCACACTGCTGGAGAATATCTTCGGCTGCGCCACATAGTTGTCAAACAACTGGGCCGCCAGGAAGACAGCCGCCACCTTCCCTAGCAAGGGCAACAGATATCCATAGAAATCCGCTTCCAAATGCGAGGAAACCGTGAACAGGGCACCGAAAGCCGCCCCGATGATCGGACCGACATAAGGAATGACGTTGAGCAAGCCCGCCATGAACCCGATGAGCAAGGCGTTACGAGCCCCGACCAGGTACAAACCCAGGGTCACCAGCAGCGTGAATGTCAACATCTGCACCAACAATCCGCGAAAGTACCGGCTCAGCATCCCCGCGATGTCGTGAATGGCCTGCCGTACCTGCCGCTCGTAGGCCTCCGGCAACAAGGCCGCCACGAAGCTCGCGAACATGCCTTGTTCCTGCAGGAAAAAGAATGAAATGAACAACACCGAGGCCAACCCGACCCCGATGTCTCCGGCCGCCGAGAACAGACTGCTGAGGTAACTGCCGACCAGCCGGGGCTCCAACCGACCGGACACCGAAGCAAGGAACTGCTCTTCCAAAGTTATACCCGGCGGCAACAGACCGTAGGCCGCCAACTCCTCCTGCAGGTGCAGCAAAGGCTCCTCCAGGGTCCGCGCCACGGCACGGTAATCCACCGTGGTCAGATTGCCTACCTGCTCGATGATGGGTGGCAGGAAGAGCCATATCATCAGGAACAACCCGCCCAGATAGGTCAGCAAGGTGAGGACGGCCGCCGCCGCCGGCCCTATGTTCCACTTCCCTATGCGCCCATACCGCAGGAAGAAACGGACCAGGGGCTGTCCGATCATGGACAACACCCAGGCCAGACACAAATACAGGACGATATCCGAAAAATACCAGCTCATCCAGCCGATGAGCGCCAGACTCGCCGCCAGCGCGAACGTACGGTTATAATTTTTCATCCGGAGAATCCTTGCGGAAGGTTGCAGCCGATGTACTTATACCGGCCAATGAAAGGAAACGGCTTGCTCACACTCGAGGCGCAGGCTCTCACAGACCGGACACCCGAGCGCCGCCGATTCCAACAACAGGCGCTCATCCGGCGTGTACGGCCGCTCCGGCATGTCGAACCGGACCTCTACCCGCGCAATACGGCGCGGACCCGCTGCCATGACCTTGTTCACCGAAGCCGTCGCCCCCGTGATGTCCAGGCCGTGGTCCCGCGCCGCCATACCCATGATGGTCATCATACAGGATGCCAGGGCCGTCGCCACCAGGTCCGTCGGGGAAAAGGCCTCCCCTTTGCCCCGGTTGTCGGGCGGCGCATCAGTGATGATCTTCGCGCCGGAACGCACATGCGTACATTCCGTCCGGAGTTCGCCCGTATACTTTACTGTCGACGTCATTTTTTTTCAGTAATGATAAGGTAACTGTTTGGCGCCCAAAGGGCGAGACACAAATGTGAGAAGTGCTGCGGACAGCACGATGTTTCCTGGAAACATTACGTGTATGCCTACGACGGGTACTGATGAAACCTTGCATGCCGGCATAACGGTCAGCACCTCAGGAAGTTCTGGAACATCCGGCAACTTTTTGCTATGTCTTGACTGGCATGATGTCGCGCGCTGCCTGATTGTTGCTCAAACGGACGGCTGCTAAGTCGGCGAATGCCAACGAGACGTCACTGTCTTCCACCAACCCATCCAACAAACTGCGCGCCTTGCCCCTGACTTCACGCCCCCGTTTATGGGCGTACCAAGGTCTGGATGGTGGCCTTTACGCTGGTATTCGTTCTTCGATCTGGACGGCGTCCCGGCATATGGCGAGCCTCCTTTCTTTTTCAGCAGCGATGGCAGGTACCAAGGTATGTTTTTATCCGAATTTATCATAGCCCGTCCATGCGGGTGCTAAATGGTTACCATCCGTCAGAGGTCATTATTTCACAAGGTTTGCTTACAGCCTGACTTACAAAGGCTGCTTTGAGAAAAACAGGTCTGCTCCGGCATACACAGGGTTGATAAATTTGTAATACGGGAAAAGTGCCCTGACAGAATCAATCAGTTCAAATATATTTTCATCAAAAAATACGACTTCTACAATCAGGTTTTTTATGTTCTGAAAGTTTTCTTTCAAGTCTTTGACGATGAGGCTTTCAGCACCCTGGACATCCAATTTCAAAACATCAACTTTCTCTCTTCCCAGCTCATGAAGGAACGAGCTCAAAGAAATGCATTCAACGCTCTCCTGGAGGAAGGCCTGGGCGAATTCCGAGATGCTTGATTCTACAACTGAGTTGGTTTGCTCAGACTGCGGATTCACGAAATAATTGATATATCCGTTGTAGTTGGTCACCGCTTTTGGAACTAGCGTAATGTTTCTGGAAGTAAAATTCTCCTCCAGAATTTTTTTCAGCCTGGCAGAAGGCTCGAAGGCATAAATTTCCGAATCGGGAAATCGTCTTCTTGCCAGCAAACTGAAAATGCCACAGTTGGCGCCAACATCGAGAATAAGCTGATTGTTCCCCGAGGGTATATACTTGACTAAATCGCGAATTTTGTCAATCGAATTGAGCAGATGATAGGCAGTTGCAGCTTCCGGGTTGACCAGAAATTTTTCGCCTTCATACTTAACCGGCACTGGTTTCCTGCCCAGGAGGGATGTTGTCATGGCTAACGCTTGCGCGATTCCAAACTTCCTTTGCAATTTGTACAGGTTTTCCAAGCTTCGTATTGCACGCATGATGGTATATTATCGATCCGGTAAATTCAGCCTCCGGAGGAAGGTACCATTGGGATTCAAGATACCGGGCGGCTGCCAATATTTTATTCGTAAAAATAGCCACGACAGTTTCCGATTATAAACAACTTAGATTACCCCCCCTGTAAATATTGAAAATCAAGCTCTTTGACTACATGACATTTCAAGTTTCGAATCTCTTTCCAAACTGCCTTTAGCGCATGTTTGCGATTTTTTAAGAGGCAAAGGAGGGGCAGTCCGTACCTTTCGTTTTCACAAAACTCGCAAGTTATGGCCGCCCAATTCGAAGAGCGCACTGGCTTCTGGTGACAAGCTAAGCAGGAATTCCTTCCTGCCAAAAGAAAGCGAAAACTAAATTGGCGCCCGTGACGATGGAACATGGTGTGAAATGAGGCTTCTCCACAAGGGCATAAACCAAGCTGTCGGATGACAAATGCTAGGAGACCAGCTTTCCCCGTGAGTTAATCCCCTCCCGCTCTTCAACACCCATGCCCACCGCCGCAATCCCTCCCCGCGTAACGGGGAAAAAATCCGCTTCCAACAAATCCGCCATTCCGTCACCGCTTCGGCCGCGACATGGCGAATCAACTCAAATCAAATCGGAACCGACAATTTGATTTGCGCCCGTGATAATGGCAAATCGTGTGAAATGGGGCTTCCCCACAATATGGTCGTCAACCGCGACACAGCCGTCATCCCGCCCCACCTTTCCGACGAAGGGCTTGACCAATGTCCGGAAGTCCCTTCCGGTCCGGTGCTGGCCGGGCTATCGCCCTTGTAACATGGTCGTGGCGAAGGGCCTTGCCCAAGGCCTCGCCCTCGCGCATGTCAACGCACTGACTTGGCCCTGGTGTGCAATCAGGTAGCCAACGTACCGTTCCAAGTTGTCTGCTTTTCTCATGGCTCGTGTTTGTGAACCACAAAGGCATGCCGTCAAAGCACTTTATTATCCTGATTGAGGGGGCGTAATGTCAGAAAACAATACAATAGGCGCTTTCTGCGCTTCCGCCGGCAAGGATCCGCAGCCGCAGGCACGGCCGTCGGAAAAACACCGGCGGACATCGACCCGATTCCCCGCACCGGCTGTCGGCGGAAAGCCGTACCTTTGACACCGGCACGGCGGGCGGTCCGGACGCCCCGGTGCGAGAGACAACGCTATCAATCCCTCGGATGAACAGGGAATTCCTCCTGAATATCTTCTTCCTCGTCTTCATCAACCTGTTGGTCAAGCCGTTTTATGTGTTCGGCATCGAGCGGACCATCCAGGACCGCGTGGGACCCGCCGCCTACGGCCTGTATGCCACCTTTTACAGCTTCAGTTTCCTCTTTTTCATGCTGAACGATTTCGGCATCCATTATTTCAACAACACCGCCGTGGCCCGGCATCCTCCGCTGCTTCGCCGGCTCTTACCCCATGTGGTGCTGCTGAAGTCAGTCTTGTCGGCCCTCTTCCTGGCCCTGGTGTTCCTGGCGGCCTGGTGGCGCGGGTTCGATCCGGCACTTTTTCCCTTGCTGTTCTTCGTCGCCCTGAACCATATTTTCGTGTCCTGGGTCGCCTATTTCCGCTCCAACCTGTCCGGATTGGGGATGTACCGCACAGACAGCGTGTTGTCCATGCTGGACAAACTGCTCCTGACCCTACTGGCGGCCGGACTCTTGTGGGGCGGCTGGGTTCCGGCCGACGATTTCCAAATCCGCTGGTTCGTCCATGCACAGAACCTGGCCTGGGGCCTGACGGCCCTGGTGGCCGGTTGGCTGGTATGGCGGCAAGTCACGCAACCGATTGACTGGCACTTTCGAAAGACCATGGTCCGGTTCCTGCTGCGAAAGGCCGCACCCTATGCACTGGCGGTGTTCCTCATGACCGCCTACACGCGGATGGACGTGGTCCTGCTGGAATGGTTGTCAACGGACGGCCTGGAACAGGCCGGCATCTACGCCGCAGCCTACCGGCTGCTGGATGCGTTCAACGCGGTCGCCGTCCTGTTCGCCGGGCTACTCCTACCCATGTTCTCCAAGCTTTTGTCCGACAGGGCAACTTCGCTGACCGGCGGACTTTCCCCGCAGGAATCCTTGGAAAACCTGTTGCGGACGGGATTCCACCTGATCCTGGCAGGTACCGCCACCTTGTCGCTCGCATGCGCCTTTTTCAGCGACCCCCTGATGCGCTGGCTCTATCCCGCCACGGCCACCCCTTACTACGGCGAGGTGCTTCGGTACATCATCCTGACCCTGGTACCCTTCAGCGGATTGTTCATCTTCTCCACCTTGCTGACAGCCCATGGAAGCCTCAGAAAAATGAATGTCGTTTTTCTGGCAGGCATCGCCTGCAACCTCCTGTTGAACCTGGTCCTCATCCCCCGGTGGCAAGCCGTCGGCGCCGCCGTCGCCGCCTTCGCCACACAGTCCCTGGTCCTGAGCGGAATGCTGTGGCTGACGCACCGGGAACTGTCCTTTCCCCTCCGCCGGCTGCAACCCGGCCGAATCCTGGCCTTCCTGGCAGCCCTCACCCTGGCCGACCTCGGCCTGGCGCAGCAAGGCGAATGGCCCTGGGGGGGACGGTTCGCTTTGGCCCTCGGCATCGGCGCCCTGCTGGCCTTGGGGCTGCAACTGGTGCGGTTCCAGGCACTGCGGGAGCTGGTCCGGCCGCGACAGCGACAAGACAGCGGATACTAATTCCATGCTTGCGGCGTAAGTTGACCGTGGAATGGTATCTTTGCACAACTGGTTCGCCAACCGCTGCCGACCGGCGGAACACCGCACAACAAAAGACGTCCGGGCCGGTACACGGACCGCTCCGTCCGGCATTCCGCTGACACCGGCCGGAACTCATGCATGCCCATATGGAAAACAAAGACAACCTGCTGACGGTCCTCCGGACCTTGTTCGCCTGGCGCAAACTGATACTGGGAACCACCGCCGTCACCGGTGCCGCCGCCGCCGTCATCGTCCTGCTGCTCCCGGTTTACTACAAGGCCACGACCATCTTCTACGCGGCCAGCCCGGACCTGGCCATCCCGGAATCCATCTTCGGTACCGCGGCGAAAGCACCGGATTATTATGGCACCGAAAACGATGTCGACCGTATCCTCGGCATTGCCCGCTCCGGTGAGCTGGTCCAGTTCATGATCGACAGCTTCGACCTGTACGCCCGCTACGAAATCGATCCGGACGAACCCCTGGCGGCCTATGCCGTACAACAACAGTTCGACGACCTGTTTGACGTGGAGAAGACGAAATATGACGCCATCGAACTCTCGATGGAAGACCAGGACAAAGCCACCGCCGCCCGCATGGCCAACACCGCCCGCGAACGGGTCAACCAGCTGGCCCAGAAACTGATAAAGGACAGCCAACAGAAAATACTCCGGACGTATGAGGAGAATATCCATCGCAAGGAAGCGGAAATGACCGCACTCAACGACACCCTCCAGCAGGTGCGTGTCCGCTTCGGTGTCTACAATACCGATGCACAGGCGGAGATATTTTCCAAACTGATCGCAGAGGTGGAAGGCAAGCTCAACAATGCGACCGCCAAACTGGCGGCCCTGCAGTCCCTTCAGTATGACCGGGATTCCATCAACCTGTTGTCGGCCAACATCAGCGGCTACCGCAACGAACTGGAACGCCTGCAGGAACGGCTCCACCGGTTCAACCAAGGAATGGCCCTCGTCGATGTACTCACCGGCACCCAACAGGAAGCCAGCGAACAGCTGGCGGAGGATAAGGAACGCTACAAACAGACCCTGTCGGCCTACGCATCCGATTTCCCGGCGCTCCTGCTCCTGGAGGAGGCGAGCGTGCCGGTCGTGAAATCCCGCCCCAAACGGACGCTCCTGGTGGTGGCGGCCGCTTTCCTCGCATTCGTCTTCAGCTCCCTGGGGGTCGTCGTGTTCGATACCTTCCGGGATACGGACTGGTCAAGCATCCGCTGAGGTGATGCCCGCCCGGATACCCGCACTGCACAGCCCCACCCAGCGGTTGGCCTGGGGCTTCTGCGGACTGACCATCGCCAGTCTGCTGACCGGCATCGCCGGGGATTGGTGGTTTCTGGCGGGTATCCCCGTACTGGCTTTGCTGGCTTTCCTGGCCGTCGTCCGGTTTTCGAGCCTCTTCTATCTGCTCTTCTTCTTCATTCCCCTGACGGTAGAGGTCTGGCTCCCCAACGGAACGGTCACCGACATGCCGACGGAACAGCTGGCCGTCGGCCTGACGGGCCTGTACTTGGTCTTTGCCATCCGACAAGCCCGCACCCTGTCGGCCGACTTCCTGCGCCACCCGGTCTCCCTGCTGCTGCTGTTGCACCTGGGCTGGACCTTCGCGACGGCCGTCACGTCCGGGAACGTGCTGATTTCCACGAAATTCGCCCTGGCCAAGATTTGGTATGTCACCCCTTTCTACTTCCTGGGCGGGGCCTTGCTGCGGACGGAAAAGGATTTCCGCCGGCTGACCTGGGTCGTATGGATTCCGCTGGCCTTCACCATCGTTTTCGTATTGGTCCGACATGCCGCCCAAGGGTTCAGCTTCGCAGCCGTCAATACGGTGATGTTCCCGTTTTACCGAAACAAGGTGGCCTACGCCTGCATGCTGGCGGTATTTCTTCCTTTCGCCTGGTACACGCGGAAGGGATACGGGCCCTGGACCCGGCCCTGGATCCTGATGAGCCTTGCCGTCGGCCTGATCCTGGTCGGCATCCAGTTTTCCTACACCCGGGCGGTATACGGCATGGTGGCGCTGGCGGCTTTGTCTTATTTCGTCGTCCGCCGCCGACTGATGAAATGGGTACTCATCGCGGCGGCCTTGCTGGCGGCGCTGTATGTCGGCGCCATGCTGCATCACAACAATTACCTGGACCACAAGCCGGATTACAACAAGGCCATCACACACGACCGTTTCGACGATCTGCTGCAGGCCACGACCCGCGGACGCGATGTATCCACCATGGAGCGGGTATACCGCTGGGTCGCCGGTGGCAACATGGTCGGCCAACGCCCCTGGCTGGGCTTCGGCCCGGGTACCTTCACCTATTTTTACAGAAGTCACACCGTTTCCGGCTTCCGGACCTATGTCAGTGACAACCAGGAAGGCTCGGGCATCCACTGCTATTATCTGATGGTCCTGGTGGAACAAGGTTTTCCGGGACTGTTGTTCTTCCTGGGCCTGGTCTTCCTCGTCCTGCTGACCGGCGAGCGGGTCTACCACGAATCCGAAGACCCTGGCCGGCGACGCATGGTCATGGCTGCCCTGCTCACGACCGTCATCATAGACGGACTGCTGGTCATGAACGACCTGGTGGAAACGGACAAGATCGGTTCCTTCTTCTTTCTGTGCATGGCTATCCTGGTCCGAGCGGATTTGGCGAACCGCCGGTCAGCCCGTACGCCCGCAACTTCCCCCGGTTGAAGGATATGAACAACCGGCCTGTTTCCGGAAAATAAGCCAAGGCGGAGGCCTGCCCCCGGAATCCCAGCCCGCTTTCCCCTGCGGTCAGAGCCTGCCACTTCCCTTTCCCCCGATTGAGCAGACAGGTCCCCCGGTTCGCGTCATAATACCCGGTGGAAACATCGAAGGAATGATCGTTCCCGACCAGCAGCAGGTCCTGACGGCCGTCTCCGTCCCAATCTGCGGCCAGGATGTCCGTCAGCGGTGCCAACTGGGCGGAAACGGGCAGCTTTTCCCATTCCCAGCCGGATGTGCGGTTCCAAAGGATGTAACTGGCCGCTGTATTGGCCGTCCGGACTTGTTCCTTCGGAATCGAACGCCGATCCAGGATGGTGTCGACCGTAGCAAAGCTGAACTTGCTGTAACTGGTGAATTTTTTCCGGAAATAGGGGGACTGGGCGGCAAGTTCGTCCAAATAATTGACCGGGTATTCCGCCATTTGTCCGTCCTTGTTTTTCCAGAATCCGGTCGTGAGGGGATCGATGGCCCCGTTGTTGTCCAGGTCGGCCGCATACAGGTGCAAGGGAAAACGCTCGCTGACATGAAACCGGTGGTTTTCCCCCAGATTGCCCAGGATGTAGTCCGGTCGGCCGTCTCCGTCCAGGTCCGCCGCCGTGACCGTGCGCCAGAATCCGGATTTTTCGGCCAGCACGGCTGATGCGGCGGCGACCAGTTCCCGGCCCGCCCGGTTCGACAAAAGCAGGGGCGCCTCCCATTCCCTGGTGACCAGCAGGTCGTCCCAGCCGTCACCGTCCGCATCCGCCCATACCGCATCGGTCACCATGCCCAACGGGAACGAAAGGGCCCGGTCCGAGGAAAAATTTCCGCCTTCGTTGATGAGGAGCCAGGAATCGGGCGCCAGCGGAAAATTGCCGCGCCTGACACGGGCACCGATGAACAGGTCGTCATCACCGTCGTGGTCCCAGTCGGCGGCCCGGACTACGGAACCAGGGAAGGCCGGTACAGGAAGTTCTTCCCGGACAAAGGTGCCGCCGTTGTTCCGGTACAGGCAATGGACATAATCCGCTTCGTCGACATTGGCATAGCCACCGGATACCGCCACGACATCCTGGTCGCCGTCGCCGTCCAGGTCGAGAATGGCCAGGTCGGCCTCCAGACAGTTACGCCCGCTGTCCAGCCCAGGCAGCCGGGCCGGTTCGAAGCCGTCGGTCCCCTGCAGGAACACCCTCGGTTCGGTCGCAGGACCGCCACCCAGCATGAGGTCCGCGCGACCGTCTCCATTCAGGTCACCCTGCGCCAGGCAGGGACCGACCTGCGAAAATTTATGCTGGATGATGCGCTGGTTCTGGAAAAAATCGATGAAATCCTCCTGCTCGTGCCGATATTCCGGCAGGTCTGAGATTTCCCGGAACAGACCGGCGACGGCCGGCCGCTTGCCTGCCGAAACCAGGTCCTGCGCATCAGCCTCCGATAATGTCAGCAGTTGGTTGGACGGGATGTTGGTCAGGAAGCTCGTCCGCCGCCCGTCGGGCCAGACAACCCGGACGGAATCCACGGTCTGACAATGTCCCAACCCGATATGGACGACAGGGTCGACCGAGGAGATGTACCCCCTGCTGAGGAAATGTTCTTGGTAATACCATTTCCCATCCGCCCAGGCGGACACCTTGGCACCGATGGCGGTACGGTTCAGGCCTTGTCCTTGCAGGGCGATCCGGAGGAAATCCTGACCTCCGCCCGGCTGCGGGTCCGTCCGGTTCCGGTAGACGAAGGCCGGGTCGTTGATGTTGCTGACGACATAATCCAGGTCACCGTCGTTGTCCAGGTCGACGAAAGCGGCGCCGTTGGAAAAGGAAGGGCGTTCCAAGCCCCAGGCCGCCGCCCGGTTCTCGAAGCGCAGGCCGCCCAGGTTCTCATAGGCGTAATTGGAGACCTTGACGACCGGAATGCGGGGCAGGATGTCCTCATCACCTGCGAGGTATCCGTACATCTGGGCCTTGTAATTGGTGAAGTCCTTATCCGTCAGGTCCTTGGGAAAGCCATTGGTGATGAGCAGGTCCTTGTCGCCGTCATTGTCATAATCCGCGAACAGGGGGGACCAGCTCCATTCCGTCTGGTAGACGCCGGCCAGCTGACCGATTTCGCTGAACGGAACCATCCGGCCGTCCACGAAACCGTTGTGGAGTTGCAGCATGTTCCGGACATATTGTGTTTCATAGCCGTGTCTTTGGTCGTATACATAGATGTTGTAACTGTTGCCGTTGATGGTCTGTTTCTTTCGGAAATAGGCCTCCGGCAGCATGTCCATGGTGATGATGTCCGGGTTGCCGTCATGGTTGATATCCGCCATATCGTTGCCCATGGAGAAACGGGACTGGTAGGACATGTAGTCGGCGATCCGGTTGCGGAAAGTGCCGTCGCCCTGGTTGATGTAAAGCAGGTCGTTGGAGATATAATCGTTGGATACATAGATGTCCGGGAATCCGTCCCGGTTGACATCTCCGATGGCGACGCCCAGCCCGAAGCCTTCATAACGGATACCGGCGGCGAGGGTGACGTTCGTGAAGGTACCGTCCCCGTTGTTCCGGTATAGCTGGTCATTGTTGATGGCGGATCCGTCGAGGATCTTGTCGCGGTAGTTGGTGGGGATCTGCTTGTTGACGATGTTGTTGAGGACATACAGGTCCAGGTCTCCGTCCAGGTCGTAATCCAGGAAGGCGGCGTGCATGGAATGGCCCTTGTCCGCGACACCGAAGGCCTCCGCTGCTTCCCGGAAGGCGGGGATGCCGTCGGGTCCGGGGCCCTGGTTGATCCATAGCTGGTTCTTGCGGAGGAGGCTGTCGGGGCTCATGGTACAGGCGAAATACAGGTCCGTCCAACCGTCCCCATTGACATCGGCTGCGGCGACACCGCTTACCCATTGCCGGTTGGAGAGGCCCTCGAAGCGGTCGGAGATGTCGCGGAATCGGAAATCCCCTTCGTTGCGGTAAATCCGGGTGGAGACCTTGTTTCCGGCGAGGACGAGGTCCATCCGGCCGTCGTTGTCGATGTCGGCGACACCCACGCCGCCGCCGTTGTACATGTATTCGTTGTGGAGGATGTTGAAGGAATCCTGTTCGAGGACTTCATTGACGAAGGCAATTCCCGTACGGTCCGGGGGGAGCAGTTCGAAGCGGGGAGGCTCGGTGGCTGCCTTTTCACAGGAAGAAAGGCCGGTGGCGAGCAGCCAGGCCAGCAGGAAGGCGGCAGCCGGGATACGGCCTTCGGAAAGTACCGGGGGAAAGTAGGGAAGTCGGCGAAGGGATGTCCGGTTGTACATGGCGGTTCGGATGAAGGATGGAAGGGACCGATGCAGGAGGCAATGTCCGATGGACGGACAGTCGCCGGCCTGCGGGCATCAGTCCGACAAGGATACCGTGGTCAAATTTCACAAAAAAAAAGAGACTGCCCAAAGCTGAGCAGTCTCTTCCCATACAAATGGCGGGGTCGGCTTACCTGTTTTGGACAAGGCGGCCGCCCATCAGGTCGATCTGCGACTGCGGCAGCGGATAGAGGGCGTCTTCCGCACCCACGGTGCTGGCACTCTGGTAAAGCGTCGGCAGTTCGGATTTCTCATAGGGGAGGATCCGGTTGAGTTCCTGCGTGACGTTACCCCAGCGCTGGAGGTCGAAGAAGCGATGGCCTTCCATGCCCAGCTCCAGCTTGCGCTCCATCTGGAGGGCTACGAGCGCGTTCTCCTTGGTATCGAAAGCGGAAGCGGGATATTCTGCGATGGCGTAGTTGGCGGCCGGCGTGCCGTCATCGTTCTTGACGAAGCCGTCCGGATTGGCGGCGCGGGCGCGGATCAGGTTGATGTTGTTGCGGGCGCCCTGGAGGTCGCCTGTTTGGATGAGACACTCCGCATGGAGCAGCAGCACATCGGCGTAACGGATCAGGCGGTAGCCGTTGGTGGTATAGCCGGAGGTCCAGTTACCGACTTCCGTGAGATTGCCTTCCTGTGCTTTGCGATAGACCTGCTTCTTCGGGCTGTAAGGTCCGCCGTAGCCCTGGTCGCGGATCCAGTCCTGACCTGTGTGGGGCCCCCAGTCGAGGTAGGGGATGCCACGGCGGCCGACCGTCCAGTCGAGGCGCGGATCCACCGGACTTGCATCCGGCGTGAAGGGATCGGAGGTGGTCAGACCGGCATCATTGGCGAGCGGGTTGTCATTGTAGGATCCGTCGAGGATCGGCAGGCCGTTCTCCGTCTTGAAGGAGTTGACCAGGTCGTGGCTGGGCTGGAAGAAACCGCAGCAGCCGCCGGGGGATCCACCGCCTTTGTAGGGGAAGTTGAGGACTTCGCCCCAGCCGCCGTTCCAACCGCCGGAGCCGTCGTTGACGGAGTACTGGACGGTGTAGATGGCTTCCACGCCGTTGCGGTATTCGGCATCGAAGATATCACCGTAGCGCGGTTCGAGTCCGATGGCGGAACCGTCGGGGGCGGTGCCGTTGGCGACGACCCATTCGAGTTCGGTCTTTGCCTTGGCGTAATCCTGGTTCATCTGCATCAGGCCTTTGGCCAGCAGGACGCGGGCGACCGTACCGTTGAAGCGGCCGACCTGCCCCATGTTGTTGGGAAGGCCGACACCGGCTTCGAGGTCGGCGAGGATCTGGGCCCGGACATCCACCGTGTTGGTGACGGCCTCGAGGTCCGTGGTTTCGTCCACGTAGCAGATGTCCCGCCAGAGGCGCCAGGCCTCCAGGTGGTAGAAACCGCGCAGGGTGCGGGCTTGGCGACGGAAGGAATCCGCTTCGTCGGCGGTGACGGTACCGTTCTCTTCGGCGACGGCCAACACCTTGAGCATTTCATTGCAACGGGAGATCCCTTCGTATACCGAGCCCCACTTCACCCGCAGGTACGGATTGGTGGAGGTTTCGGTGTAGGTCTGGATCGGGTTGATGTCCGGTTGGTCACCGGCGTCCGTTCCCTTGTTGGCCTCCAGGCCGCGGATACTGCCATAGACCCAGTTGGAGGAGGCGGATTCCCAACCGAAACCGTTGGAAGACACACCGTCTATCATGGAATAGGCACCGATGAGGAGGTTGTTGACGCCGTCCTTGGTGGCAAGGATCTGGGCATCCAGGGAGCCGTTGGGCGTGATCTCCAGGAACTCCTCCTTGCAGGAAAACGGCAGGGCCAGTACAAGGCCCATGACGATGAATTTGATATTGAATTTCTTCATTTGAATACTATTTGAAGTTAAGCATTAGAAACCGACATGCAGACCGAACAGGATGGTCTTGGACAACGGATAGTTACCGTGGTCAATACCAAACGCTGTATCGCCGCCATTGTTCACGTCGGGATCCAGGCCGGAATAGTCGGTAAGCGTGAACAGGTTGGTTCCCTGCAGGTAAAGCCGCATGCTGCCGAGACCGGCGCTCTTGAGCATGCTCTGCGGGAGGGTATAACCCAGCTGCAGGGTGCGCAGGCGGAAGAAGGAACCGTCTTCCACGTAATAGCTGGCGGACTGCGTGTTGGTGGAGAAGTTGGACTTGTTGGAAGCCTTCGGCGTGGTGGCGCCCGTGTTCTGCTCCGTCCAGCTGTTGTTCAGCAGATCCTGGCTCTTTTGGCCTTGGAAGGAAGGCCAGAAGTCGAGCCACCAGCGGTTGTAGTTGAAAATTTCGTTGCCCTGGGAGCCGTAGAAGAAGGCGGTCAGGTCGAAATTCTTGTAGTTGAGGCCCAGGTTGAGACCATAGGTGAAATCCGGGTTCGGGTTGCCGATGTAGGTCCGGTCGTCGGGTGTGATGACGCCGTCGCCATCGATGTCGGCGAACTTGAAGAAGCCGGGCTCCGCACCGTCCTGTGCGGCATGTGCATCGACGTCGGCCTGGCTTTGGAAGAGGCCCAGCACCTGGTAGCCATAGAATTCGGACAGGGAGCGTCCCACTTCGTTGCGGTTGAAGGAACCGATACGGGAGCTTCCGGAATCGAAGAAGTCGATGTCGTCCGTGAACTTGACGATTTCGTTCTTGTAGGTCGTGAAGGTCAGTGTGGCGTCGAAGCTGAGGTCGGACGTGATTTTCGTGCGGTAGTCGACCTGGAGGTCGATACCGGAGTTCTTGATCTCGCCGACGTTACGGGCCGGTACGGAGGCGGCGCCGTAGATGCTCGGCAGCGGGACGTTGACGAGGAGGTCTGCGGCGGACTTGGTGTAGTAGTCGAAGGACACCTGCACTTTGTCACTCAGCAGGGTTGCATCGAAACCGATGTTGGTGGTCGTCTGTGTTTCCCACTTGGTATCGGCGTTTCCGATCCGGGTGGGGCGGAAGCCCTGGAGGGAGGAGCCGCCGGCGCCGTTCAGGTCATAGTTGGAGGAACCCGGGTCGCCGCCGAAGAGGAAGAACTGGTTGGCCGGGCTGACCGGCAGCTGGTTACCCATGGTACCGTAACCACCCCGGAGTTTCAGGTCGGAGAGGAGGTCGCCGGCATCGAAGAAATCGCTGATACGGACCCCACCGGAGACCGAGGGGAACACACCGTAACGGAAATCGGAACCGAAGCGGGAGGAACCGTCGCGGCGGACGGTCGCGCTGACGTAGTAGCGGTTGTTGTAGTTGTAATCCGCACGGACGAAAGCGGATGCCAGGGTCGTGGGGGTGCCGAAGCCGGAGGAGGCGTTCTGGATCTGGGCACCGTTGCTGACCGTCCGGAAGGCCGGGTCATTGGAGAAGTAACCGGCGCGGGAAGCGCTGACGCTGCGGCCGATACCGTACTTGACGGCTTCGTAACCGGCGACGGCCAGTACGCTGTGCATGCCGAAATCGCGGTCGAAGGTCAGGGAGTTCGTCCAGACCCAGTCGCTGTTGTAATAGGAGTTTTCGTTGTAGGCGGCGGAAGCGATGTTCTCCGCATTCTCGTAGGTGGCCGGGGCCCAGTCCGTGTTGTAACCGGACTGATAGGTGCCACCGAAGGTGGTGCGGGCGTTCAGGCCCTTGACGATCTCGAGGTCCAGGAATGTGGAGCCGAGGATCCGGATGTCGTTCTGCCGGTCGTCCTGCTCGCGGATCTGGCGGGCATAGACGTTGCGGCCGTTCCCGAGACGCGGTGCGATACCGGTACCCCCGAAATCACCTACCTGGAAATCGTGGGTGACGCCGGTGACCGGCGTTGTGATGACGTGCGGCACCAAGGGTTGTGCCCGGTAGAGGCCTTCGGATACGAAGCTGGCTTCCTCGCCGTTGCCCACGATGCCGTTGCCGGTGCGGCCGGTCACCGTAAGGTTCTCCCCGAAGGTGAGGCGCTTGTTGGCCATCTTGAATTCGGAGTTGAGGCGGGCGGAATACCGCTTGTTGAAGTTGCTGATGACGATACCTTCCTGGTTGAAGTAGTTGAGGCCGGCATAGAAGCGGGCGTTGTCATTGCCACCGGAGAGGGAGACGTCGTGGTTTGTGATGAGGGCGTCGCGGGTCAGGACATCCCACCAGTCCGTGTCGGCACCCCAGGCGGGCAGGGTCGGGCTGGCGTTGGTGGACGCACCGTAGATCGGGTGGGTTTCGTTGGTACCGTCGTTGCGGTAGACCAGCCACTGCAGGTCGGCGTATTCCTGTGCGTTCAGGAGATTGCCGCTGGCGTCGCCCGGGCCCTGTGTACCGACGTACATGTCGTAGCTGACCTTGATGCCGGCATTCTGGCCTTTCTTCGTCGTGATGAGGATGACGCCGTTGGCAGCGCGGGACCCGTAGATGGAAGCGGCACCGGCATCCTTCAGGACGGAGATGGACTCCACATCGTTCGGGTTGAGGTTGCTGATGTCCTGGGTCGGCACACCGTCCACGATATACAACGGATCGTTCGCCCCGGTGAAGGAGGAGAACCCGCGGATACGGACCTTGGCGGCGCTGCCCGGGCGGCCGTCACCGGAGACGGTCACCCCCGACACGCGGCCCTGCAGCTGGCTGGTGACGTTGCTGCTGGGAATCTGGGTCAAGGTTTCGGTGTTGACGGTGGATACGGCGCCGGTAAGGTCCTTCTTCTGCTGGGCCGTGTAGCCGGTGACGACGATTTCACCCAGCACCTGGGCATCCGGATCCATCCGGACATTGATGGTGCCGTCGTCGCCGACGGTGATGTTCTGGGTCTGGTAGCCCGTGAACGAGAATACGAGGGCGGAACCCTTGTCGGCCCGTAGCTCGTAGCTGCCGTCGATGTCGCTGATGGTCCCCGTGGATGTACCCTGGATGAGGATGTTCACCCCCGGAAGTCCCACTCCGGTTTCGTCCGTGATGACACCCTTCACCGCAACACTCTGTGCGAGGATCCCACCGGAGAAGAACAGTATGAACATCAGGGAGAGCCCCCCTGGTCGCATCAGCCTGCAAAGGCCAAGTGGAATGGATAAATGTTTCTGTTTCATACTTGATTTTAAATTGAATGATAAAAAAAATAAATACTCCCTGAAAATATGCTTGCCCAGGAAGCGTCTCTTGTCATCTTGTATGGACTGAACTGTCCGACCGGTCGCCCCCGCAGTCACCGTCAGCTGGTCAACAGCGCCTCCTCCCACCGTGCGTAAGCCTCCTGGTAGGAAACGGCCTCCGACTGAGGTACGTAGGTACGGACGAGGTCCGTCGGGTGTCCCGGATTTTCGGAAAACAGGCCGAGCGCCACACCGGCTCCTTTGGCCGCACCGGCCGCACCGTTTGTGCGGACCTGCTGTATCGAACACTGTAACAAGGTAGCAACTGTTTCCGAAAAAATGCAGGATCGAAACAAATTATCGTTACCGACCCGCAACATCCTCACGTCCATCCCCGTCTCCCGCAAGATTTCAACGCCGTATACGAACGCGAAGGCGATTCCTTCCAGTGCGGCCCGAACCAAATGGGCTTTTCCGTGGACGTTGAAGTGCAGGTTGCGGATGCCGCCGCCCGGCGTCCGATTGCCCAACATCCGTTCCGCACCGTTTCCGAAGGGCAGGACGACCAGCCCTGCGGCTCCGACCCCGACTGTGGCGGCCAGCTGCTCCATCGTGTCATAGGGAACCTCGCTGCCCAGCAGCTGCCGTCGCAACCAGCTGTATTGGATACCGGCGCCGTTTATACAGAGCAACAACCCTATCCGGGGCTTTTCCGGCCGGTGGTTGACGTGTGCGAATCCGTTGATCCGCGACAAAGAATCGTACAGGGGCTTGTCCGTCACACCGTAAACCACGCCGGAAGTCCCTCCGGTGGCGGCGACCTCACCCGGAGCCATGACCCCGAGCGACCAGGCATTGTTGGGTTGGTCTCCCGCCCGGTAACTTACCGGCGTACCAGCCTGCAGCCCAGTTTCGGCGGCCGCCTTGGCCGTCAGCTCCCCTTGCCGGGAAAAAGTCCCAACGACAGGCGGCAGCACTTGCCGCGGAATACCCAACTGTTCCAGCACCCAGTCCGCAGGCGCTTCCGAGTGGAAATCCCACAGGATCGCTTCGGACAGGCCGCTCGCAGTGGTACTGATCTCACCGGTCAGCCGCATGGCGATGTAGTCGCCGGGCAACATCATTTTGTCTATCCTGTCGAACAAGGCAGGTTCGTTCTCCTGCACCCATTTCAGTTTGGCAGCGGTGAAATTGCCGGGGCTGTTCAGCAGTCGCTCCATGCACCTGGCCTCGCCCAGTGCCCGGAATGCCTTCTCCCCCGTTTCCACCGCCCGGCTGTCGCACCAAATGATCGACGGCCGCAAACAACGTTGCTGACGGTCCACCATCACCAGACCGTGCATCTGGTAGGACAAGCCGACCGCCTGAACCGAGTCGGCGGAAATCCCGCCGACCGACAACACCTGCCGAACTGCCAGGCATACATGGCGCCACCATTCGGCCGGTTCCTGTTCCGCCCAACCCGCACGCTCCGCCATCATCGGCATCTCCAGGGACGGTGACTGGGACGCAGCCGCCTGCTGACCCGTCTCCACCGCCACAAGCGAAGCCTTGACAGCGGAACTGCCGATGTCAATACCGAGTAAATACATAAACAGTCGTGAAACAACAGCTGCCTTGACTCTTAGGCTCTTTTGTCCCGATCGGCAGACTGCCAGGCGTTATTTTGATAGCGGGTCTTCACTATGAAAGGAATCTACCGACGGTGAATTTCCCCTCTGCTAGTGGTTTCGACGGCCGGAGCCAGTCGACATCCATGTGCAGCCCGTTCGTAGGCAATGCTTGATTTCCTTGAATTCAATACGGTGGTATATGGCAGCAATCCAAGTGTTTCTTTCTCGTAGCCGATAAATCCTGCTAGTCATGCTAAGTGGGTGAAAGACTTTGAACAAGCAGATCTGTGGCAAACAAATTATCTACAAGCAGGATTCCGTGCATAAAGGCAAATGAGATTGATATGGTAGCGCGGAAATCGCATTTCTATTGCCCCGCAATGATGCTGCGAGGCAAAGGACGGTATTTTTGTTAACTATTTCCTAACATGGAAATACTGCAATTATACGTCAACCGGAGATTTTATCGCCCTGATCCCCGGATGTGCCGGCCTCCGAGACCGGCCCCCTACCACATGCGATCTCATCCAGGTATTTCCGAAGACTGTATCCAGGCGGTATGCCTAGCTTTCGGCGCAATCTGTACCGAATCGTTTCGACACCGCGTAAGGAGAGATTTAGATGAGTTGCCATCTCCTTGGTTGTAAGTTTTTTGCGCAGCATTTGGCAGACCATGACCTCTTGTTGTGACAAGCCGGACACTGTCTGCTCCAACTGTTGCAGGAAGGGGTCTTCCGCTGTGCTCCAGCGGGCCAGACCATTCCGCCTCAGGAAGAATGTCGGTCCGTCGTAAGCAATTCCCTCATCAAGCGCCGCCAGGGCGGCCTTCAATGCCGGATGTCGCATCGTCCGTGCCCAGCCGGACAATACCGTACGAACCGATTTCAACTGCTCCGCAGCTAGAGCCCCGGCCCTGTCCGTTGCCGAATCCGTCACTTCCCGGTTTTGTAATTCCAACGCCACATCGAGCGGCTGACCGACACTTTCCACACCTGCCCGGCCCGTTGTCCAGTCGAGATAGGCCTGCCAGACCTGTTCCCGGAATGCGTCCGGTTCGTACCGCTCCCTGCGATAATCCGCCGCCGCCCTGACGTTCCTGCCATCCCCATCCGACCGCCTTTCCATTTTGATTCCCGCCGCCAAGGCTGCTCCGACAGCCCCGTCGGTCTCCCACACCTCCACCGGAACACCTGTCAGGTTGGCGAGCAAGCTGCTGACCACCCCGTACCACATAGCGTCAGCTCCGTCTTTCCGCACGGCCCGGATTTGTTCCGGCCATATACCATGTCTTTCAAAGTCAAGAAGATCAGCCGCCATGGAAAAAGCCATCCCCTCCAATGCAGCCCGGTATAAATGCGCCCGGTGATGCCGACCGATGTCGATGCCTTGTATGCAGGCATGTGCCACATTTCCCGAAGCTGTCGCATCAGAACAGCCGACTGGCGGATAGGCAAACAAACCGTTCGCACCGACCGGAACGGCAGCAGCCTGCCGTACCCATTCCGTCCGGTCCGGCACCGCGCCGAAAACCGCTTGTTCCACCCATCGATGGAACGCTGCCAGTCCGGAATAGTCCAGTACCAGCAAGCCGGTCCGCCGGCCTTTCCGGTCGGGTGCCCGTTCGGAAGGACGATGCGCGCCTACCGGCGCTTGCGCTTCGTTCCCCGGCTCCCATCCTGCCGAAGCATACAAGATCCGGGGCTTCTCGCGAACGATCCGACAGTCCTCCATACGAAACCCGAGGGCGGCGGCCAGACTGTCCGCATGAATACCACAGTATGCGACCGGCGTCTCCAACGGCAGACCTGTCTCGGAAGCCGCTTGCTCCGTCAGCCGACCAGTAACCGAGGGCCAACCCCGCCCAACGGATGCAGCCGCGCCCCCTCCAGCGACTTCGCTATGACGGTCTTCTGGCCATACACCTTTGTATTCGGCGGCATCCTTCCTTACCCTGGTACCTGTCAATCGGTAACAAAGGTATTCTCCCGCTGTCATGAAGTTCTCCGTTTGTCCGGTGAGTCCCGGATTATGGACATTCGCGCCCTCGCGTGCCGGAAAACCCAATTTGGCGGAATCCCCCTCCCCTACGCCCGGAAAAACCGCTGTTTCCGACGGAAAACTGATTCCAATCCCACCGATGGCCCGCGGACCCAACTTCGCCGCCCGCAAAAGCGATTTGGTAGCCTGACACATGGCCAACCACCATCGTTCCGCCCATTGCCCTTCGCTGCCAATGCTCGCAACGGACAAATCCATGCCATGCAGCGGACAGGCCATCCGCCGAACCACGACCCGGTCGCTGATCCGTAACAGGGCCAGCCGGATGTGCGACTCCCCCAGCTCGTATCCCATCAGGTACATGCCTGCATTTTTTTTGGAATTCATTCGGGCGGGAAACCGCCACCTTCAGGTCAACGCACGGTCCAGGTGCACATACCCCCCATCCACCACCATCCATTGCCCCGTGATGTGGGCCGCCCGCCAGCTCAACAGATATGCCGCCATGGCCCCGATCTCTTCCGCTGTCGTCATCCGCCTGCCCAGCGGAATCCGGGCGGTGATGGCCGCTTCCTGGGCGACGGGATCGGAAAAACTCGTGTCCAGCCACCGGCGGTACAAAGGTGTCATCACCTCCGCCGGCAGGATTGCGTTGACCCGGATACCGTCGGGCGACAACGCCGCCGCCCACTCTCGGGTCAATGCCAACTGGGCCCCCTTCGCCGCCGCATATCCGGACGTCCCGCCCTGACCCGTCATCGCCACCTTGGAACTGATGTTGACAACACTCCCCTTCGACACCCGCAGATACGGCAACGCAAAATGCAGCAGGTCGTAATAATGGTGCAAATTCGAAGCCAGGGACTCGCGAAACGCCGCCGGCCCCGCCTCCAAACCTACGCCGTCGTTCACACCGGCGTTGTTCACCAGGCCGTCCAGGCGACCAAATGCCGCTACCGCCATTTCGACAGCCGCCCGACAGTATCCGTCCTCCCGGAGATCTCCCTTGTGGAAAACCACCCGACCCGGCGCCTGCGCACCAAGGACAGACAAGTCATCCTGCGAACGGGTGGCGACCAGCAGAAGCGCCCCCTCCTCCAACAATATCCGGCTTATACCGGCCCCGATTCCCTTGGAACCGCCTGTCACCAGAAAGACTTTGCCTTCCAGACCCAGATCCATAGTCCTTTTTTTCTGACGGTTGGTTTTTCATGAACCCGCTCCGTTCCGGCGGTATCACCACCGGACTGCCACTCAGTTCAGATATACCCCGAACCCGTCCGGTCCTGACAAATTCACGTCGATGTTCTCCAGTAAGGTGGTCGCAAGCGATAATCCGCAATAATCCACTTTGACAGGAAAATGCTTGTGCTTTCGGTCGACCAACACCGCCACCTCCACCTTGGCAGGCAATACCTGCATCAACGGCTGGAAAGCGTAGAAAAGCGTCCGACCGGTGTTGGCCACGTCATCCGTCATGACCACCACCTGCCCAGCCAATTCCTCCATCGGGAGATCCAACCGTACCGGCCCCGCCAGTGGATTGGCAGGATTGACCCGCATGTTCGCCAAACGCAGCCCTTGCAGCCCGAAGGCCACCAGCTCGTCGTATATCAAACGGGCAAACGTCATCCCGTTGTTGTTGATGCCCACAAGGATGAAGCCCTGTGCGCCGTCATGCCGTTCCAACATTTCATACGCCAAACGGCGAATCTTCTGCCGTACCTGCTTGTCATCGAGTATCTTCATGTTCGCTTCCTTTCACGCTTGCGTCCGCTGCCATGCCCGCCGCCGTAATTTTCCGGCCCGGCCAGGCTATATGCACAGCCTGGGTTTCAAAAACCCCGCACCTTGGTCGTGGCGAACAGACGCCGTACACTCAGCCGGCCGCTCCCGTTGACCAACACCATCAGCAATCCGCCGGATACGGCCAGGTTTTTCATGAACACTATCCCCTGCATCCGCCGGTACAGATCCGTTGTCTCCAGTTGCAGCGGCGCACAACGGACCTCCACCATACAGTCGGGCGGCACATTCCAAAAATCATGGACGACGAAGGTGACCGGCAACCAATACAGCAGCAGCAGGAAGGCACCCAGGCTGGCCCGGTATCCCAACAGCACCAGCAGACCGCCCACCACCAGCAAGGTAATGGCCGCATACAGCAGAAACTCCTGCTGCCATACCAAACCGTAGAACGCCATCTTCAACCGCGTCTCCCGAAAATAAAACATCGAATCGTACGCCTCGTACAGAAAGATGAACGATAAGAATACCCTGCCCACCAAATCCACTATTTGCTTTGCCATGATCCGCTGTTCTTTCGGATTGCCCACCGGACGGCTAGTCCGGCCGGTCGTCCCGACAACCACTTTGCTCCCCGCACCGCCACGCGGGCGGCTGCACCGGCGTCCTCCGTCCCCCCGCCTCTTCGGAACCGCCGAAAATATGGGGCACACTGACTGCAATGTAGGACAATTCGGCGACTTGAACTTGATTTTGCAGAGATATCTCAGCCCGCCCCCGCTCTATGAGGTGTAATACGGCTCGCCGATCTTTCCCGCCTGGCCCCACACTTTTCTTTCCAATCAGAATGTTTTTATTGATTTTTACAGAAAATAAGAAGATGATCCTATCCGATACCAAAATACTGGAAGCCATAGAACAAGGTGACATCGTCATCGAGCCGTTCGACCGGGAATGCCTCGGGACAAATTCATATGATGTCCACCTCGGCAAATGGCTGGCCGTCTATGAAGACGAGGTGCTGGATGCCCGCAGCCACAACAGGATCCGTTACCTCGAAATCCCCGCCGAAGGCTTCGTGCTACAACCCGGCACCCTGTACCTGGGGGTGACGGAGGAGTACACCGAGACGCATCGCGCCGTCCCTTTCCTCGAGGGTAAAAGCAGCGTCGGACGGCTGGGTATAGACATACATGCCACGGCGGGAAAAGGGGATGTGGGCTTCTGCAACACCTGGACGCTGGAGATCTCGTGCACACAACCTGTCCGGGTATATGCAGGCATGCCCGTCGGACAACTGATCTACTTTGCGGTGGACGGCCCGATCGAACGGCGATACGACCGGAAGAAAGATGCCAAATACAACCTTCGCACCGACAAACCGATCGAGAGCATGATGTGGCGGAACAAGTTCTGACCGTTGGGGTAGACACCGGTATGGACGACGCCTCCGGCTGTCGCCAGCTCAGGCCTTCTCCCGACCCACCTGCCGGTCCCTCAGCAGGGACAACAATATGCCGGCTCCCAACACCACCACGATGACCAGCAGCGAAAGCCAGGCCGGCAGCTGGATCTCCAGCGGATGCAACACCAACATCTTCAGCCCGACCAACCCCAGGACCAACGCCAGGGCATACTGGAGGTAACGGAACTTGTCCAGGACGGAAGCCAGCACGAAATACATGCTTCGCAGGCCCAGGATGGCGAATATGTTGGACGTGAAGACGAGGAAAGGATCCGTTGTAACGGCGAAGATCGCCGGTATGCTGTCGAAAGCGAACATGATGTCTGTCGTCTCGATCACGATCAAAGCCACAAACATCGGCGTGGCCGCTATGATGCGACCTTTGTGCCGGACGAAAAATCGCTCCCCCTTGATCTGCCTGGTCACCGGAACGATTTTCCTAAGCAACCGTACCGTTGCATTGTCATCCGGCCGAACCGTATTATCGCCGCCCGACGCCACCATTTTGTAAGCCGTCCAGATCAGAATCCCCCCGAAGACATACAGAATGAAATCGAAACGCTCCACCAGGTAGGCACCCATCCCGATCATGGCACCTCGGAATACCAAGGCACCGAGGATACCCCAGAACAATACCCTGTGCTGGTACACCAACGGTATCCTGAAATAGTTGAAGATGACCGCCATGATGAAGATGTTGTCCATACTCAGCGATTCCTCCATGATGTAACCGGCCAGAAAGGCCATGGCCGCCTCCGCCCCGGATTGCGGATGCCCGATGGTATCTCCCAGTCCAAGCCACCGGTGTGTGTAACCGAAATAAACGAAAAATCCGAAAAGGAGGGATATCGAAACCCACAGTCCGGTCCAGCCGAAAGCTTCCCGGGTACCGATCTCATGGGGCTTCCGGTTGAACACGCCGAGATCCAGTAGCAACAGCAACAAGACCAATAAGACAAAGCCGCTCCAAATCAACATAACGTGACGAGTTGGACCGTAGCGCCCGGCGTCAGGATACCCACAGCGATTTCCGCTTGGTCGAACGGTCTGATGTCCTGCAAAGGTAGGAATAGCGAAGCTGGCAAACACGACGGAGCCGACGGTGGGGTAATGATTTGTCGACGGGACAAAAAAAACCCCCCTCCGAATTGCTCCGGAGAGAGGATATCCCAAAAACCGATTACATCTTAGGTTTGGATGGGGTGCGAAAGGTTCATTCCGGCGTTTGCCCGGTCTGATGCGCAAGCCGGAGGTAATGCGCTTGATGATAGTCTGTGTGCTGCGCTGCCGGAATCCTGACTTTTTGTGTGTAGTCTTGACAGTTAGGTCGTAGTTGCATCACCTGTACAATGACCAGACCGGAACTTGAGAGGAGGGAAAAAAAGGATGAGAAGCCAGGATGACGGGATGCTGTTGGGCAGCCCTAAATCGGTTGTTGGAATATTGCTGATCGGTGATGCAATGATTTGACGTCCTTCGGCTTCTCATCACACTTTTGTGTTGAAAAACAATCCTTTCATGTTCACAGGTATTTACTTAAACAATATGGATCAAAAGTAGTGGTCCTCAACGACAAAACAAAACCTTTCAGCTTTAATATTTCGAAACTTATATTATTTTTTTTTCATCCGTAAATGAAGGTTCCCTAAAAACGCAGAACCCCTCCCCGGACGAGCCGGAGAGAGGTCTTGCGTGTTCTCAAGGGATTACAAATTGCGACTTATCGATATACCGGCAACATCATGGGAGTTGCCGGAACGGTAGGCTTGTCTAGGGACAGGCCGACGAGCTGTTTTGTACCGCAAAGCGGAAACCCTAAGAACGCAGAACCCCTCCCCGGACGAGCCGGAGAGAGGTCTTGCGTGTTCTCAAGGGATTACAAATTGCGACTTATCAATCGACCAGCAACATCATGCGAGTTGCCGAGTCGGTAGGTGTGTCGAGTTGGTAGTACAGGATACCGGCGGCGGGCATTTCGCGGCGCTCCAACTGGATTTCGTTGTAGCCCTTGGCGAAATCGCCACTGACAACCTTAACCACTTTACCGGACACATCCGTGATGGTCAACGTAGCGGTACAGGCGGAAGGCAGGTTGAAACCTACATTCGTGGTGATGCTGAACGGGTTGGGCGTGTTCTGGTACAAGGCGAAGTTTCCTGCGGCCGTGGCACCGTTGAAAGCCAACTGTACATTCAGTAATTCACCGTTGCGCTGGTACGCTTCAGCTGCCGTGTAGCGGCTGTTGATGGTCAGGACATCGCTGAGGAAAGCGTCCGACGTAGCCTTGAAGACGAGGCTGAACACCACTTCCCCGTTGGCGGGCGACAAATCGTTGTCGTTCCAGCTGGTTGTGATGACACCCTGCTCCAGCAAGGAGAGACCGAAGTTCTCTGCCTTGGCGACAGCGGAGTTGACCTGTACGAATTCGAGGGAAGCCGGGTCGAAGTTCAGCGTGAACTGATAACCCAACACATCGAAATCGCGAGCCTTGAAATCAACCGTGTACACATCGCCAGCCTTCAGGGCCATGTCGCGGACGTCGAACACCAGGGATCCCGTGGCGTTGCGCTCGTCGCTGCTGGCAGCGAAGTTGGCTTGTGCGTTGCCGTTCACATCACCGACCTTGACGGCGACGAAATCAACAGCGAGCTGGTTGGAGCTGATGTTGTTGATGTTCGCCACTTCCGGGAACACTTCGGCCCATGGGTTGGTGGGATCAGGGAACTGATAGCCACTGTTCACAAAGCGCCAGGAAGTGTTGTTCGGGAAATCGGTGTCTACGAACAGGATCAGCTTCCGCAGCTGCACGAGGTCGAAAGTGGTGACACTGTTCGACTTGTTGGCATCCGCAGCGATGATCTTGTAAGGAGAGTTCAGCAGCTGAGATCCGAGGATGTGCTTCGTGATCAACACGAGGTCGAAGGTCGTCACACCATTCAGCGGGTTGTCATCCTTGACAGGCGTCACGGTATAGTCGTTACCGGC
Organism: Bacteroidota bacterium; assembly: GCA_041163745.1. GTDB lineage: Bacteria > Bacteroidota > Bacteroidia > Chitinophagales > Saprospiraceae > UBA6168. The sequence goes on along the minus strand of JBEAQU010000064.1, from coordinate 5,574 downwards.
GCCCACCGTGAAGCCGAACACACCGTCGTTGTTCGTCATGTAGGAGGACTGCATCGCACCGCTCAATTGTACGTCGACATCAGAAACACTCACGGAGGATTCCGTATGGATCAAACCGCTGATGAGCGGGTTGCCCGTGGTATCGCAGACATTCATGTTGTCCTGGACTTCCACGAAGGTCTCGCAGTAGTCCTGGTTGCCGGCGCCGTCCGTCACCCACAATTGGATGACATTCTGGCCGACCTGGCTGCAATCGAATGTCTGGCTGGTCTGGCTGGTGACAGCCGAGAAGGACAGGGACAGGTTGGCCTGCGGCGTACAGTTGTCGTAGCTGCCTGCATCAAAGTCGCTGGCCCACAGTTCCACCTCACCGGACATGCCAAGTTCGATTACAAGGCCGTTGACGCAGTAAGGCGTCGGCTTCTTGCAATCCTTGACCGTCAGGGTCGTGGTGCAGGTCGTCTGGTTGTTGCAGTTGTCCATGACATTGTACGTCACCTGGTACGTACCCGGGCCGACGTTGCCGAACGGTCCGAAGCCGACGCCCAGGTCGCTGCTGACCGTGAACGTCACTTCCGGGCTGCACTCGGTGATCTCCGGTTCCGGCAGGACGACGACAGCTGCGCAGCTGTTGTCATCGATGCACACATCCGGGATCTGGCAACCGTTCGTGAAGACCGGATCAACCGTGTCATTCACCTTGATCACCTGCTTGTAGGTGATGTAACCGTCCCACGGATCGCTGTCCGTGTCCGTATCCGGGTTCGTGCTCTGGGCGGCCTGTGCTGCGGCCGGCTTGTTGGTCACCGTCCAGCTGTCGCGGAACGTACGCGTGTCCTTGTCGCCGTCGCCGTCGAGGTCGAGGTTCATCGCACTTTCGGATGCTTCCACTACTTCCTGGTCGATTTCGCTACCGACGACACACCAGTTGATGATGGTCCAGGTACGTTCGATCTTGTAGCAGGCATCCGGTACCACGGTGTAAACCTGGTCCGTGTAGGAAACACCTACCAGTTCGCAGGTTTCGGAGAAGATCTCCGGCTCACCGAAATCCGGTACGGTCGTACCGCAATTCACGGTAAGGTCGGCCGGGAATTCAACCACCCAGTCGGAGACATGGTCCACGAAGACCGTCTGCGTACAGGCGGTGGATTGGTTACCGCTCGCGTCCACAGCCGTCCAGCTGCGGGTGATGGTACCTTCCAGGCACTGGTCGATATTGGCGCTGAACGTCCTGTTGACCGTGAAATCACAGTTGTCGGAGAACGTCGGAGCACCGTAGTACTGGTCGAGCAAAGCGCTCTGGGCGGCGGCGTCACCGGCCAGGTTACCCAGCTGCAGCTCGAGGTCAGTCGCGTAGAAATCACAAGTGGTACGCTGGTTGGCCGGGCAGCTCACGACGATCGGCTTCTGCTTGTCGTTGACATGGACAGTCACCATGCAATCGTTGTGGTTGCCGTTGCAGTCGATGGCACGGAAAACAACCGATACCGGCGCTCCGATGTCTTCACAGCAGAAGTATACGGAGTTGCCGAAGACCGTGTCGTCGTGGTTGTCATCGCAGTTGTCGACCATCTTGCGGACCTGCAGCTGGTTCAGGCAGCAGCCGTCCCAGGAGCCGTCGTCGAAGGTGGCGGCAGCCACTTCCGCCAACCCATCCGCGGAGAGATTGACATCCGTAATTTCGTCACAGACCGCTACCGGAGCCGTCTTGTCTTCCACTACGACCGTCAATACATATTCCGTGATGTTTCCGCAGAAGTCTTCCGCACGGTAGACGATGTCATACGGACCACCGATGGGCAGACCCGGAGCGGGTACATAGCCACCGTTGGTGGTGTTGCCTGCCGGTGTTTCCACCGTCACTTCCTTGATGCCGTCGCAGACACCGTCCACTTGGGCAAGCGGGATGAAGATGGCGGCACACTGGACGTGCGGCGGGTTGCCCGGTTCGGTTGCGTTGAGCACGCAATAGCCTTGGGCGTTCACTTCCGCACAATCCACCGTGATGACCGGTGCGACGTTCTCCACCTTGATGTACTGAACATGCGTGGTCGTCGTCGGCGCACCGCCGGCGGCCGGACACCAGTCGAAGATCTTCCAGGTACGGACGACCTTGTAGCTGGCTTCGCAGATGTTCACCAGTTCGTCGGTGTAGGTGATACCCAGGCCACAGACACCGGTACCGCTGGTCGTCAGGTTGACACCACCGATGGTGGGCCAGCCGGTGACGGACGGGCTGAAGGCCGGTGCCAGGGTGTTCAGGATCGGATTGTTGCAATCGTAATCCTTGTCGCCCGGCAGGGAGATCTGGGATACCTCGCCACGCTCCTTGGTGATGGTATGGGTACAGGAGGACTGGTTGCCGAACTCATCCGTGACAACGAACGTACGTTCGATGACGGCCGTCACGCCGGCATTCGCGGCGCAGTCGAATTCGGTGTAGTCATCCGTGTATTCCCAGCTCCAGCTGGAGCAGTCGGATGCGGACATCTGTCCTGTGACCAGCTGGCCACCGACCGTCGCATCCGGATCCTGCACACAGAGGATGGTGACATCCGCCGGACAGGTGACGGTGGGATCGGTCAGGTCTTCCACCAGGATATGACCCCAGCAGGTGTTGCCGCTGATCGGATGCCACAGTACGTACGGCAAGGTCAGCCCTGCATGCGTACCCGTCACGACGTTGGCCGGGTTGAGGGGCACGCCGTTCGGCAAGGTGATACGGACTTCGTAGTCGTCGAAGCAGGCATAGGTACCTTCCAGTACCATGTCCGGCGTGACAACGCTGGCACAATTGTCTTCCAGGGAGACCTGTACCAGGTCGTTGCACGCTACCTGCGTAGGCGTGGACACAACCTGGAAGAAGACGGAGGTGCTCTGTACACAACCCGGATCGAGGCGGGCTGCATCGGAATCGGCAGCGTCACCGGATACCACGGCACCGTTCACCTGGCGGCTGTAGGCGGCCGCTCCTGCGTCAGCGATGATGGTCAGCGTGTGCTGGCCCAGGCTGAGCGAGGAAGGATCGAGCTGTGTGACCGGGTTTCCGTCCACGAGGAAGGAAACGCTGGTGTAGGCACCGGCACCGGCGTACTGATCCACAACCTGCGGAACGAATGCCGGCGTACCGAAGCAGAACGGATCGAAGAAGTCGACCAGTACCGGCGTCGGGTAGTGCGCCACGTTGGACAGCGTAACGGACTGGCCGAGATTGTTGGTCACCGTTGCCGTGTAACCGACAGCTTCCAAATACTTCGCATTGAAAGTATAGTAGATCATCTCGTTCGCTTCGTCCGTCTGGCCGTTGCCATCGTTGTCAATGCTATCGAGGTGACCGGCGACCAGGAGCGTACCGTTGGATACGACCGTCGGGGAAGCCGGCGGGTTGGCGCTGCCGCTGGTGTAGAGGCCGTTGGAGGCCGTTACGGTCCAGGTTTGCATCGCCAGCGACTTGATGGTGATCAGCTCACCGAACTGACCGTTGGTCAGCGTGGTGGCGTTGTTCAGGCAGGCGGAAGCCAGGGTACCCTGCGGTGTGCAAGGAGCGATGCCTTCCTGTACCGTTACGACGATACCGCAGGTGGACGTGTTGCCACAGGGATCGACGATGGTGATCGTTACGTTGTTGTCTCCAAGGTCGCTGCAATCGAAATCGACCTGGCTGGCCGTGATCGTGAGCGAACCGAACGGAGCGCAGTTGTCCGTCGTGCCAGCTGCCTGGACGACCGGATCGATGGAAGCGTCACCGTTCTTGTCGAGTGTGACCGTAACGCTGGCACAGGTCGGAACGGCGGGCGTGGTGTCTTCCACCGTGATGACCTGGGTATGCGTACGCGTGTTACCGGCAGCGTCGGTCAGCGACCAAGTGCGGGTAAGCGTATAGTTGTAGTGGTCACAGTTGTCAGGATCTGCGCCCTGCGTGCTGACTTGGTTGTAGACCGGAATGATCGGCGACGTACAGTTGTCGTGTACATCGTTGCTGGTCAGCGGAGAGCAGATGCCATTTCCATGGAACACACAGTTCGTCGGAATCGCGTCGCACTCGACCGTGATGTCCGTAGGCATCGTGATGTCGGCGTCGAATTCCGGCTTCTGCGTATCCACCACCTGTACCTGGAAGACACAGGTCTGGGTCAGGCCATTGACATCCGTGGCAGTGTAGGTGATCGTCTGCGGAGCACCCACCGGTACGACCGAACCGCTGGCCGGGCCACCCGTCTGGGAGACGGAAGCGATGCCACAGTTGTCGGTTGCGACCGGAATCGCCCAGTTCAGCTTGCCGCTGCACGCATCCGGATCGTTGCCGATCATGATCATCGTGGTCGGGCAGTTGACGAACTGCGGCGTCTGGTTGTCCACCACCGTCACCGTGTAGGAGCAGGAGGCCGTGTTGCCGGAGGCATCGGTCACCGTCCAGGTAACTTGCGTGCTGCCCAATTGGAAGACAGCACCGTCGGCGGTGTTGCTGTTGGGTGCGGAAGCATAGTTATGGGACAGGGTCGCACCTGCGCAGTTGTCTGCGAAGGAGGGATCGACGGCCGTACCATTCACCTTGAAGGTACATACGCCGGGATCGGCGTTGACCGTGAGGTTGCTACCGCAGCTGATGGTCGGATTCTCGTTGTCCTCGACCACGATCTGAATACCGCAGATGTCGGACGTGAATCCGGCGGCATCCGTAGCCTGCCAGGTCACCAGCGTGGTACCGACCGGGAAGGTCGAGCCTGCGAGTGTACCGGCGCTGACGGCCGTGGCGTAGTTGTGAGCAAGAGAACCGCCTGCGCAGTTGTCCGTGAAGCTTGCATCCAGGGAAGCGTCAGCCACCGTGTAGCCGCACTGGCCTGCATCGGCGGATACCGTGCGGACCGTCGGACCACAGTCAATGACCGGAGCCTCACCATCCACCACCGTTACCGTGAAGGAGCAGGACTCGCTGTTTCCGGCGTCGTCGGCAGCCGTGAAGGTCTGTACCGTCACACCGGCCGCGAAGACCGTGCCGCTGGCCTGGCCAGCATCCAAGGTCACCGTCGTGGCGCAGTTGTCCGTCACCGTCGGGTCCGGATATACCACGACTGCATCGCAGGAACCGGGATCCGTGCTGGCGATGATGTTGGAAGGACACTCGATGTCAGGAACCTGCAGGTCGTAGACCGTGATGGTGCTCGTACAGGTTTCCGTGTTGCCTTCGGCGTCTTCCACTTCCAAGGTGACCGTTACAGTACCCAGGTCGTTGCAACCGAAGTTCACGCTTTCGGCATAACCGGTGCCGCGGTCGATCAGCGTGCTGACGATACCGCAGTTGTCATAGCTGGCCAGATCGACGTCATCAGCCGTCAGCTGGGCAATTCCGTCGCCGTCCAGGACTACATCGATGGCCGTCTGGCAGACCGCCTCGGGATCGACGTCATCGCTGATCGTCACCGTGAAGGAGCAGGTCGCCGTACCGTTGCCGGCCAGGTCGCTGTATTCCCACGTCACCGTGGTCACACCTACCGGGAAATCGGAACCGGACGTCAGGCCGGAGACCATGACACCTTCCAGGTCCGTACCGTCGCAGTTGTCTGCGAACTG
>JBEAQU010000063.1:0-3193 GCA_041163745.1 Bacteroidota bacterium | reverse complement strand
GTAAACGTGGGGTACATGGGCTACCGCTTTGCAACGAGCCCGCAGGTAGTCATTTGTTGAGCTTCCCCCATCTTGTCAGCTGCCATAGCCTTCCAGGTTCCGGAGCCATCGCTCGAGATTGGCCAGGTACAACATACGCACCGTACCATTCGCCTGTCGGCACCATGACCGGCGCGTTCCCTCGAGCACCTCCTGCCGGACCAGCCCCCGCCTGCCCAAAGCCCTCACCAGTTCCTCCAGCAAGGCAGGGACAGCAGGGTTTTCCATCAGCGTGGCAACAGGAATGCCGAACCCTCGCTTGCCGCCGCCTGGCGTCGGAAGGTCTTGGTATTCCCCGGCCAACTGGCGCAGGAGCCACTTCTGTGTGCGGCCCCGCAATTTGAACCGCTGCGGCAGGTTGAAACAATGTGCCACCCATCGGATGTCCAGGTATGGGAACCGCCCCTCGATGCTCCGCTGCATCAAAAACCGGTCGCTCGTGTGGTTGTGGTGGGTGCCGATCTGGATGCGGAGGTCCAGGTAGCTGAACTGCCGGACGGGATCCCACCCCGGTCCCGCGACATATTCGAAGCTGTCCCGTACCGGCGCCAACGGGTCGTAGTCCTTATCGACCAGCTCCGGTACGAACACCGCTTCGTCAAATCCCCAGATGCTTCCGCCGAAGGCACGTGCATAGGCTGCCGGCAAATCGGGGGCCTGCAAGACCGACCAGGCCCAGGACAGCCCCCCCGACCCGAACGATGGCAGCCGGGGCAGCCGCCGCAGCAATCCCGACAGCGGGCGACCCCGCAGCAACTGGTAATAGCGATAGCCCGCCAGCAACTCGTCGGGACCCAGTCCGCTGAGGACGACCCGGATGCCGTCCGCCTGGATCGCGGCCGCCATCGGCATGTGTGGCTCCAACAGCCCGATCGGCTCCTCGTAGGTGTCGAACATATCCAACAAGTCCGACGAAGAGTATCCATACCCCCGTCTCACCACCCGGTGGTCTATGCCGTTCCGCTGCGCCACCGCCGCCGCATGCTTTGTTTCATCCTGTCCCACACCTGCGGCCAGACTCAGCGTGTAGGCTTTCAGACCGCTACGGTGGCCAGCCGCCACCGCACTCATGGTCGTGGAGTCAAGCCCTCCGCTCATGAGGCTGGCCACCTCCACATCCGCTACCAACGCATCGGCGACGACCCGCCGGAGCAAAGCCCGCGATTCCTCCAACACCTCCCCGTCCGTGGCCTTGGACGCCTCCCGGAACGGCAGTTCCCAATAACGCCGCATCCGCCGCTCCGCTCCCCTGAATTCCAGCAATGTTCCCGGCTCCACGGCACGCATGCCGGCGTGGGCCGTTCCGGGTCGGAGCGCCCCACGGAATAACATGCCGGACATCACCCCTTCCCAGTCGGGCTCCGCCGGTGCCACACCCGTACGCAACAGGGTGCTTTGGTCCGAGGCGAACGCTACGCGGTGCTGTCGGGTGCTTACATAGTACAGCGGCTTGATTCCGATGGGGTCGCGGACGAGCGTCAACGTCGACTCCCGCGTGTCGTGGATGGCGAAGGCATACATCCCCACTACCTTCTCCAACACCCGCTCGCCCCAACGGCACCATCCTTCCAACAATACCTCCGTATCGCTCTCCGTCCGAAAGGTGACGCCCAGGCCTGCCAACGTTGCCCGCAAGTCCCGGTAGTTGTAAATCTCTCCGTTGTAGACGATCCAATACCGGCCGCTGGCATCCGACATCGGCTGCGCGGATCGCTCGCTCCGGTCGATGATGGCGAGCCGCCGGTGCAGCAGCATCAGCTCACAGGTGCCTTCCGACAAGGGCCCTGAATCCTTGCGCCATTGTATCCCGCGGTCGCCGATGTACAATATACCGGTTCCGTCCGGTCCGCGCCGCGCAAGGGATGCCGACGCCTCGCCTGCCAGCCGGACGGCCGCGCCGTTCGGCCAGGCGACCCGCGGCCATATGCCAAAGATTCCACACATACCTCGATGCGAATGTTGTTTATTACCAGGGAAAGGCCGACAGTAAGGGCTTCTGCCTCCTTTGCGCCGGAAGCGGACCGCCGGCCGGTCGGTTTCGCAGCCGGAAGGCCCCTTTGCCATGGCCGGCACCAGGAAATCAGCGCCCGGCTTTCGCGGATTGCCGCGTTCATCGTATTATTGCCACCGGACCAATACCGTCCGCCCATGCCGACGAAATCGTCATACCTTCCCCTGCCGTACCATTCCTCCGGAAATCCGACGGCCCCGCCGGCGGGGCTGCCGTTGTTCCACCAACCTTGGTGGCTCGATGCGACCTGCGGATCGGGCCGCTGGCAAGGCTGGTACCTGCCACATGCCGACGGCTCCCTCGCCGCCGCCATCGCCTGGATGGAAAAGAGCGCCCCCTGGGGACGGACCGTCCGGATGCCGCCCTTCACGCCGTACCTCGGTATTTACCTGGCTCCGGAGATGGGGTGCGCCGGCAAGCGGACGACACGCTACCACCGGGAAAACCAGCTCGTGGATGCCCTGGCCGATACCCTGCCCGGCTGCCTGTGGTACCACCAGATCCACACGGACTCGCTGCTAAACTGGCTGCCCTTCCAGCGGAGAGGCTACCGGCAGTCCACCCGCTATACCTACCTGCTGTCTCCCCAATCCGCAGCCCAGCGCTGGGATGACCTGGAGCCTTCCGTACGTAACAAGATCCGCAAAGCGGAAAAATCCGGTATCACGGTTGCCCGGACCGGCCACCCAGACGTCCTGCGCTCGCTATGCCGCGACACCTTCCGGCGCCAGGGCCTGGCTTCCCCCTTCGACCGTCCCCATTGGTCGGCACTCCATGCCGCAGTCCAAGCCCGGGGACAAGGGGATATCTACGTTGCCTCCTTACCGGACGACCGCCCGGTCGCCGCGCTGTACCGGATATGGGACGACCGGACGGCCTTCTGTTGGATGCTCGCCACTGACACGGCTCAGCGTCATACCGGCGCGGCCTCCCTGTCACTCTGGCACGCTATCCGGGATACCATGGCCGAAGGGAAGGTGTTCAATTTCGAAGGAAGCATGCTCCCGACGGTGGAGCCTTTCTTCCGCTCCTTCGGCGCCGAACGGACGCCCGTACACCAAATATTCAAACCCGCCAACCGCTGGATCCATGCCCTCCACGTCCTCCTCCGAGATTGAGCCCCGGCCGGTCCGCGCCCTCTAC
>JBEAQU010000062.1:0-59263 GCA_041163745.1 Bacteroidota bacterium | reverse complement strand
GGGGTTGACGTGCGATATCGCGGCCGAAGGGATGATAGCATGGCGGATTGGGTGTGCCAGGGTGGTTCTTGTTCCCCGCTTCGCGGAAAGCGCCGGACTACGAATTTTAGAGAATTTGGCTAATTACGGGGATTTTTATTTTGTAATTTTTTGATTGGAAGTACTTTGTAAATTTTTTTCCTTTTTTATCACCAGGATTTTACTCCCCGCTTCGCGGGGAGGGATTGCGGCGCCGGGCAGCTTCTTTGTGGCCAGGCCTCCCGCTCCCCGGCTGGTTTGCTACGGATGGGTGAGCTGACCGTATGGTTCAGCAATTGGGATGCAAAGAGGCTGGCTAAGCGACATGTTGAATTGCACCCGTTGCCGCTACAGGTTTCCCGCTCGGCGGATCCGCCACTCCTCTCAGGTGCCGCTCTCCGGTTCATGGAAGAGATTGACCAGGGTCACCCCTGGTAGGGAACGCAGCGCCCGGACCAGCTCCTCCTGGCCGTCGGGACGGCGCATGGACAACTGGTAGAACACCTCCACGGTTTCCCGCCCCTCCAGCTTGCGCAGGTTCACCAACTGCCGGCGACGGGCGTATTGCCGCAACAGGGAACGGATGCCGTCTTCCGTCGTAGGAAGTCCGTCGTGGCTTACCTGCAGCAGGTGTCGGATTCGGGAAGGACTGCTGAAACCGACGGCTTCCAGCAACAGGATCACCAGTGAGATGAACAGCGTGCCTGTGACGGCCACGGCGTTCAGCCCTACCCCGGCCGCCATGCCGATGGCCAGGGCGAAGAAGATGTAGACCATGTCCAAGGTGTCCCGGACCGCCGTCCGGAACCGGATGACGGACATCGCCCCGACCAAACCGAAGGCACGGGCAAGATTGTTACCGATGACAAGTATGACGACTGCCGTGATCAGGCACAGCAGGACAATGGCGGTCAGGTAGGACCGCGCGTAGCCGGTCCCCCGGTAGGTGAACCGGTATACCAACGCGATCACCATGCCGCAACACAAGGCGACCGAGAGGTTCGCAGCAAAGTCGAACAAGGACGGCCGAAAAAGGTCGTAATCCTGGAACTGCTCAAACATAGGCTCCTTGGATTAAGCTCCCGGCGAACGGTACCGGCATGGGCACCACACCAGGGGACAGGAGGGAAGGACAGGCATCCACCGAAAGCTGGTACTTGGAGGCGGGCACCCGGACCAGTCCCAGCCCCGCCGTCATCGCCCGTACCCAACCAGGCAGCTGCCTGTTGAACTTGATCTCCATGATGAATTGTCGGTTCATGACCGTCCGAACGCCCTCCTCTCCGTACAGATCCGCGATCTCCGGCGAAGGCACAGCCCGCAGGTTGCGGTCGAACGTGATACGAAGGTCGTTGGCACGGTCTCCCAGTACGGACAAATGGGGCTCCCGCTCGTAAATGACCGTCACGAAAGGCCTCATCTGACGAGCATGCAGCAGATAAAGGAAACGACGGACATTGTTCAGCTCCCCAGCCCGGTCGGTATCCACACCCAAGTATTCCTCCGGCGGCGTGCCGGCCAATACCTGCATTGCCTGCGCATAGCTGAGCCTGGCGCGGAACTTCTCCAAGGGCTCGTCCACTTTCTCCTTAATCTCGAAAAAGACCGGATGTCCTTCCTCCGGCCTGCCGTAACCCCGTAATCGCAACTTGGCCCTTCTCTTCACTCCGGACAGCTTCTGCTCGTACGAAGTCCTTTCCGCCGTTTCGAAGTAAATGCTTCGGACCGTGTAACTACCGCCGGTCTTCTCCGCATACCGATCCAGCCTCATGAACGGTTCCATGCGTTGCCGCAGACCGGCCAACTGTTCCAACGGCAGGATATACTTTTGTTCGAAACGCAACATCTCTTTTTGTTGAATCGTCTGTGGCTGCCGTCACCACCAGCCGAGCGATCTTTGCAGATAATCGGACAGCCGTACCGGCCCCAAATCCAGGTGGCATCTTATCGGCCCGCCTTGTACCAGGTCTTCCGCCTGCGTGTGGAGGGTGACCAACACGACCTGCTCCATATCCAGTACCCGTACCTGCTGTCCCACGCCCTTCACGCGGCATGCGAATGTCCGGAACGGAACGGCCAGGGAGAGGCGCACGGTATCGCCGGCCCTGAGATGCGGAATGTCGCGCGATCGCACCGGAACGGTCAGCTGGCTGGCACTTGTGTCCTCGAGTACCCATTGCTGCCCTTCCGGCACAGGCAACTCCCGTAACCGACCGCCGAACGGTGCGGTCACCACATAGCCCCTGGCCTTGTCTTCCAGAAAGGAGACCTGGTTCGACAGCGCCGCCATCCTGGCGCGTGACAAATAACGTGTCTCCGGCTTCTCCCCTGTCTCCACCACCGACTGCTCCTCCTCCACGACTTGCAATCGCAGCAAGGCGGCACGGTAGGCGTTCTCCGCTATCTCCTGCTCTTGCAAGGACACCAGCCCCTCCGCATAAGACCGCCGCGCCCGTTCGACCAGTTTCTCCTGCAAAGAGAGGTTTTCCCGAGCCAGACGGACCGATTGCGCGAGCTGTGCCCGTAATTCCGGTTTCTCCCCGGTCTCCACCACGGCCAAGGCCGCCCGCTCGACGGCCAGGCTGGTGCGCAATTCGACCAGCTGCTCCTCCAGGCGGTTGGATCTTATCACCAACAAGGTATCTCCCACGCCGACCGGACCGGCCGACAAATGGAACAAGACCTGGTCTCCCCGGTCGAATTGATAGGACACCTGGCCGCTCGCCAACCCTTCCGCAGCCCCGCGGAACGCCGTCGTAACGGAGCCGTCCGGATGTCGCGTCAGCACCCATTGCCGCAGCGGCTCCACATAGGCTGCGCTCTCCAACCGAAAAGGGACGGACAATGGCAGCCGACTGGCCAGCAGAATGACCACCAACAAGATAATGCCTGAGTACTTTTTCAATGTCTTGTCATCTGTTGCATTCCCGGAATCATAAGCCTCCGTCCGCCCGGATTCGCCTGGCAGCATCCGGCGACCGCCCTCCGGGGCGCATAAACCCGCCGCTTCCCGCTTCGGACAATGTCCCAGCCAAATGTAGGGCTTACCCGCACATTTCCCTGCTTTTTAAATGCCCACAAGCAGAACTTTTCATTATACAGCCCCGTCACGACCGCAATAGTAGGGCGGGAATGCCACCCGACCGCCCCAAATGTGTACTAATGGCCGCAGCCGACCAAAAAATTGCCGCACCAGCCGTACATTTGTTGTGAACACGCCGGCAATCCGTCACCTGTAATGCAGCAATCCATCCGTACTGTCATGACCCGCCCTGTCCTCAACTGGTCCTTCGCCTGCCTGATCCTGTCCCTGCACGCCATTCCGGCTTGGCCCCAGGCGGGCTGTACCGATCCAATGGCCTTGAATTTCAATCCCCTCGCAACCAGCAACGACGGTTCCTGCCTCTACCCCCCCGCCGCCTTCGCCCCAAACCAGGTCGCCATTCTGCCCGCTTCCCTAGAGGAATGCTCCGGACTGGCCATGGCCGGCGGCCGGCTCTGGTCCCATGAGGACGGCGGCAACCCGGAACAACTCCATGCGCTCGACACCCTCGACGGCTCCGTCTCCCTCACCCTCACCATCCCCGGCCTCGACAACACCGATTGGGAAGACGCCGCCACCGACGAGACATACCTGTATGTCGGTGACTTCGGTAACAATGCCGGTAATCGGACGGACCTCCGCATCGCCAGGATCCTCAAATCCGATCTGCAAAACGGCATCCCCATCCCGGAAATCATTCATTTCAGCTTCAGTGACCAAACATCCTTCCAATTCGGATACAACGCCCATAACTTCGACTGCGAGGCCTTCTTCGCTCAGGACGATTCCCTACACCTCTTTTCCAAGAACTGGACGGATTTCAAAACCCGCCATTACGTCCTGCCGGCCCAACCCGGCACACAGGTGGCCATGCTGCGGGACAGTTTCGCCGTACAAGGGCAGGTCACAGGTGCCGACATCCGCGACGACGGTACCGTGGTGCTGCTCGGTTATAATGTCAGCACCAGCGAAACCTTCCTTTGGCTGCTCTGGGACTATCCCGGCCACCAATTTTTCCGGGGTAACAAAAGGAAGATATCCATGGGCAGCGCCTTGTTCACCAGCCAACCGGAAGGCATCGCCTTCTCCGGCCCCCGCAACGGCTTCATCTGCTCCGAACGGTATTCGGTGCTGCCTCCGCAGCTGCTTTCCTTCGACCTGACACCCTGGCTGCCGACCCCCACAGCCGTGGCGACGACCGGAACGACCCGCTCCTACTGGCAGGTTCACCCCAATCCTTCCAGCTCCTCCTTCCTGCATGTCCAGGGACCGCCCCTCCAGACGGCTTGCATGCTCATCCTCGAGGACAGGTTCGGGACCCGCCTCCGGGAATGGAAGCTGGACTCCTTCCCCGGACATTGCCGCATCGATCTGCCGGCCGCGCTGCCGGCCGGCATCCATTTCCTCCGCATGATCGGACAGCATGGCTTCGTCACCTTACGCGTCCTGATCATTTAATTTATCCTCATGAAAAATGTACCCGCCTGCCTGCTGCTTTCCTTTTTCCTTTCGGTGCTCTCCGCTTGCAGTACCAAAGCACCACATACTTCCGTCGGAAATCCCGCGCAAACCGCTTTCCAATCCCTCGCGGACTACCTCCGCCGGGATCCCAAGGTCCGGGTGACGGAAGTTTCCGGCACCATCGTCGTGTACATCCGCGGCGCGGATACCATCACAGGCAATGTGGAACCCCTGTTCGTCATCGACGGCAGCGCCTACGCGGACCGTTATGAGGAAGCGGCCCGGTTGGTCGTCATCGAGGAGGTACAGTCCGTCCGGGTCCTCAATGCCGCCGAGGGCAGCGCCCAATTCGGCTTGCGGGGTGCCAACGGCGTGGTGCTCGTCCGGACCAGAGGCGGCCGATGAAGGCCGTGCGCTATCGCAGGAGGTTGACTTCGCCTTTCAGTACCAGGGCCACCCCATCCACGAACTCGACTTCGGCCACCCACACGTATACTCCGGCAGGCATATCCTCGCCGCGGTGGCGTCCATCCCAACCGGATCCGGCGTCGCCCAGATCAAGGGCTTCCTCCGCATACAATTGTTCTCCCCAGCGGTTGTACACCTGGAACCGGCGCACCACCCTTACCCCGGACCCGGGAAAGACGCTCAACCGGTCGTTGATGCCGTCGCCGTCCGGGCTGAAGGCATTCGGCACGAACACACGGCGGAGCGGCTGCACGGTCAACACCAACTCGTCGGTGGCGCTGCAGCCCGCCGCGGTCAGTACAGTCAGGGTATAGGTGATTTCTCCGGCGGGTGACAGCACAGACGGACGCTCGCAATCCGTACAGCTCAGGAAATCCGGTGGCGACCAATTCCAGGATTCCACCTCGAAACCGGCGGTCGGCGACAATATCGTACCCGCTCCCAGCAACAACACCTGGTCGGGACCCGCGTCCAGGACCAGGGGCGGCGGATCCGGCAGGAGCAGTTCCGCACCGTAGGAGTTTCCATCGGCATCCTTGACCAGCAGATAGTAGAATCCGGTCGGCAAATCCTCGAAAACGGCGGGAAATTCAAAAATGGTCAGGGACGGGTAGCCGGTCAGGGTGACCGTGTAAGGCGGAACACCACCGGTCACCGCCTCCACCCGCACCTGCCCGTCCGCCCCGCCTTTGCAATTCGGCGGGACGATGGAAACATCGGGCTCCAGGGTCTGCAGGAACGTCAGGTCCACCAAAACCACCGAATCACAGCCGTTCGCACTGGCACCGGGCAGGATTTCCGTTCCCGACGGGTTGAAGCGGTCGTACAGGGTGCCGTTGACCAACACCGAACCATCCGGCGGCAGGGTGGCCGAGACAGTGCCCACGGCATCCGGATGATAACTGAGGCTCACCAGAACGGTGGAATCGCAGCCCAGGTAGCTGCCGCCTGGAAAGGTCTCCGTTCCGGTCGGGTTGCCGGCGAAGTACAAAGTGCCGTTGATGAACACCACCTCGCCGGGACAGAGGGTCGGTGCGAAAGCCGCCGTCACCTCGTCGCCGAAGGTCAGCTCCACCTGCACCACGGAATCACAACCCGTCCAGGCGGCCTGCGACAGGACAACGGTCCCGGACGGCTGGTCCTCGTCGAAGACCTGTCCGTTGAGTACGAAGGTTCCGCCCGGACACAAGGTGTCCGTCCATACTCCCGATGCCGTCGGGTGGAAGGCAAGCTGGACAAACAAGGCGGAATCGCAGCCCAGGTAGCCGCCGCCCGGATAGGGGATGGTCCCGAAGGGTTGCCCCTCATCGAACACCACCCCGTCGATGGTCACGGACGCCCCGGCACACAGGACGGGCAGCAAGGTGTCGACGGCAAGCGGCAGGAAATGCAGGTCCACCTGCACCACCGAGTCACAACCGAGGTAGGCTGCGCCGGTGATGGTTTCGATACCGCTGGGGTGGCCGGCATCGTACAGGGTGCCGTTGACGACCATCGTGCTGCCGGCGCACAGGGTATCCGTCAGCATGGAAAAGGCCGGCGAAAGGAAAGTCAGGGCGACGTTCACCACCGAGTCACAGCCCAGATAGCTTCCACCCGGAAACACTTCCGTACCGGCTGGCAGGGTGCCGTCATAGACCGTACCTCCCACCGTCACGCTGCCACCCGGGCAGAGCGTGTCGGCGAGCAGGGTCTGGACCACCTCATTGAAAGTAAGCTGAACATAAATAAAAGAATCACAACCGAATGTGCCGGCGCCTTCCAGGATCACCGTATCGCTCGGATTGGTTTCGTCGTAGGTTGTTCCTGCCAACACCACGCTGCCGCCGACACACAAGGTCTGCTGAAAATCCAAAACGGCGGGCGCAAGGAAGGACAGGTCGACGACCACCACCGAATCACATCCCAGGTAGCTGCCGGCGGGAATGGTCTCCGTGCCGACAGGATGGCCGGCATGGTAAGGTGTGCCGTTGACCAGGATGGTGTCGCCGGGACAGCGGGTGTCGGACAGCAGGGTGGTCGGCTCCGGAAGGAAGGTCAGTACAACCTGGATGGTCGAATCACAACCGTTCGCAGCTGCCGCCGGCAGCACGACGGAACCATTGGGATTGCCGCTGTGGAACCAGATCCCGCCGGCCAGCAGGCTGTCTCCGTCGCAACGGGTTTCCATGACCAGGAACTCCGGTGCCGGCAGGAACTCCAGGACCACCGTCAGGGTACTGTCGCATCCGCCGACCGCGGCACCCGGCAGCGAAAGGGTGTCGGCAGGATGGGATTGGTCGAAGACGACACCGCCCAGGACCAGGGAATCGCCGGCGCACAAGGTCTGCTGAACCAGGCCGTCGGCCGGCGGCAGCAGCAGGACCTCCATGACCGGGAAGGTCCCGCTTGCCGTCGCCGAACATCCGTCGGCATCGGTGAGACCTGTCACCTGAAGGTCCAGCCAGCCCGGATCGAAGCCTTGGCTGGGAAGGCAACCCTGCAGGAGAAAGGGACTGGACACAGCCTGGAAGGTGTCCTGGAACACCAGCTGGCCATCGGTCACCGAAAAGCTGCCGCTGAAAGGCGGGCTACCGGACAAGAAGACCGACACGTCGAGGCATTCCGAATGACAAAGGGTATCCGCTGCCGGCAATGTCAGGCCGACGAAATGGAATTCAACCGGGACACCCGGTGAGACCGACAGGCAGGGATCGGACAGGTCGATCAGCCCGTTGCCATCCTGGGCGCCGGCCATGGCGGACAAATAATACGTTTGTCCGGGCAAGATGCCGGCGGGGAATCCGAACCAGGTCGTATCGCTGATGGCGAAGATGTTACCCGGCTGTGTGCCGGGGTTGTCGTGCAGGATGAACAGCAGCTGGTCGCCGGCGCCGATGACCTCGTCTCCGTTGTGCGGGACGTCGAAAGGGGCGCCCATGCAAAGCGAAAGCGGGCTTCCTTGCGGATCCATGGTGCCGGCATCGGTGGAACAATCGCAGTTGACCGAACCGACGATGGCGACCGGGCCGCAGCCGTTCCCGTCATCCAGGAGAAACTGATAGGCCTGTCCGCTGGGCAAGGGTTCGGAAACGAACAGGGAGCCTGCCAGTGGCAATGCGTTGACTGTGTATGTCAGGGAGTCACCACCGGTGGGTTGGAAGCTGACGGTATAGGACTGCGTGGCCAGGTCGCAGGCGGTTTCCAGTTCCGTGAAGAAAGGTGCGGTATGGACCGTCACCGTGGTGAAGGCCTCCGCCGGGCAGCTCACCGCAGCGAGGAAGGTGATGCCGACCGGGCCGGACAGACCCGACGGAATGAACCAGGTGCCGGAAACCCCCGGACCGGACCAGGTGCCGGCCGGAAAGAGAGGGTCGGCCAGGGTGATGAGGGAGAGGGAATCGCCCTGGGCACACACTGCGGCCGAGTCCAGAACGGGTTGTAGGAGCGGCAGGACCTCCACGTAGGTGAGCGCCGGTTCCGCACAATCGGCGGCGGCGAGGAAGGTGAGCGGTATCAGCCCGGAGCGACCGGCGGGGTCGAACAAATTTCCCGAGACACCCGGACCGGACCAGGTACCTGCAGGAAAGGCCGGATCCACGAGGGTGCCGAGATCCAGGGGTGCAGCAGACTGGCACAGATGGGTGCTGTCCAGCTGCGGATTGACAGCCGGCGAAACGTGGATGACGAAGACGGCGGAATATACGCAATCGTTGCCGGCCGGGCTGAAAAGCAGACTGACCGGACCCGATTGGCCGGCCGGATCGAAGACATTGGCGGTCACACCGGGGCCGGACCAACCGCCTGCGAAGTTACCTTGCTGTGTCGGCAGCGGGACCGGATCCGCCCCCTGACAAACCGTGTCCGGCAGTCCGGAAAGCAAGGGAGTTTCCGGTTCGAGGACATTCAGCTGCCAGGCGGTCGGCAGCAGGCAAGGGTTTCCGTCGGGGCTGAAGGTCAGGTCCACCAGTCCGGTAATACCGGTCGGGTCGAAGACATTGTTCTGAACCCCGGGACCGGACCAGGTTCCCGAGATACCGGCCTGGTTGGTCGGGAGTGGCAGCGTGCCGGCCGTCTGGCACCATTCGACGGGGAGACCGGTCAGGCTGACAGGTCCGGGCGGCACCACTGACAGTGTGAAGATGGCCGGCAGGGCACAACCGGAGGGGTCTGGGGTGAACACAAGGTCGACCGGTCCGGAGATGCCGGTCGGTTGGAAGATGTTGTTGCTGACACCGGGGCCGGACCACTGGCCACTGACACCGCCTTGCAGAACAGGCAAGGGAAACGGGGCGGCGTTTTCACAAACCGTTGCCGGCAGCCCGGAGATGGGAGGGGCGGAGGCGGTGTTCACGGAGAGCAGGATGGCCGCGGGCGGGGAAATGCATCCGTTGTTTGTTGCAAAGGCATAGACCAGCGTGCCGTTCGAGGCAATGTAAGCGGAAGGATTGGCAAGCGGTGTGTTGCCGGCGGGGTCTTCGTACCATCCGACGACCGTACCCGGCTGGTTGTTGACTAGGCCGGACGCACTTGTCAGGTCGAAGGTGGCGATGCCGTTGGCACCGCAAGCCACGAGCGTGGTCGCATTGGCGGAGGGGGTGGTCGAGACAGCAACCGACAGACTGGCCGGGCCGGCGCATTGACCGCCGAACGGGTTGAATGTCAGGTTGAACGTGCCAGGTCCGGCGACGGCAGGCTGGAAGACTCCGGCAGAGACGCCCGGACCGGACCAGGTGCCGCCGATACCATTGACAGCGGCGGGCAGGGCGACCGGCGGGTCGGTGGTACAGAAGGGTCCGATAGGGGTCGGCTGTACGGACACGGTGGGCAGGACCTGGATGTCCAGGGTGGTTGCGGCGGCACATTGCCCCGGGTCGGGGGTGAAGATGAGCGTGACCAAATTGCCACCCTGGCCGGCCGGCACGAAAGTGGAGCCTACATCCCAACTGCCTGATATGCCGTTGGTGGAAACGGAAGGCAGCGGAATCGGGGCGGCATTTTCACACAGCGGACCGATGGGATTGAAGAGCGGAGTGGTGCCGGTACCGCCCTCCACGACGATGAAGTCGATGAAATAATATTCGTTGTTGGCCTTGTTGGCGGCGAAGAAGCGCAGCTGCAGGGTATTGCCGTTGAGGCCGGTCACACCGATCGTTCCGCTGCCATTGCCGCCACAGACGTATCCCATCTGTTGGAAAGGCCCGTTGTCCAGTTTGTACTCGACCACCACCTGGTCGTGGCTGTTGTCGGCAGACCCGTTGCAGGTGAAGATCGGGTTGGCGGGGTCGGAGCATTCCATGGCGCCGTCGAAGGTCACGATCATGGAAGCGGACACATCGCAGAAGCCGGTGATGTCGATGACTTCGGAGAGCCAGCCGTTGTCGTTGTCCCCGCCGGGGCCGGGACAGCAATCCCCTTCGATGTCATTGACGGTGAAGACGCCGTCCCAAACCCCCCATTGGCTGCTGTTGGTGTTGATGCCACCGTCATCGCAGTCGTTGGCGTAGGATGTCCATTTCGGGGGCGCATTGATGGTTCCGTTCGGATAGGCGTCGAAATTTTCGAACCAGATCTGGGCGGAAAGCGGAGCGAGCCCTGCGCTGGCGAGCAACAGGGCAGACAAGAGGCGTCGGAAGGAGGGGCGTGATGGCAGAAGGGGAAGAATGCCCTTCCTTCGGATGTTTGCGGCAGTGTCCACTTGCTTGTTTTTTAATAACGGTGACGAAACTTGGTGTCCGAAGGGATTACAAACAGCCGGTATCAGGCCAAGGTTCTGGCACGTCCCGGCTCCTCCGACCGGGAGGAGGTCTTGGGACCGGAAGGCATTTCCGTTTCTTCTCCGGCGGGCCTATCGGCGGCCGCAGGGTGTTGGTGCCACCGGTTCAACCGGTATTCAATTGCGGTGCAATCGGGGTATGAGCCAGCCGGTCAGGGCGCCGGCGGTGTAGCCTACCAGGACATCCGACAGGTAATGCTGTCCGCTCCGGACCCGGAGGTAACCTGTCAGGGCGGGGATACCAGCCGCCGCCGTCCAGACAAGGGGTTTCCAACGGCTGGCCGGATAAGCCGATGCGAACAGGTGTGCCGACAGGAAACACATGGCAGCGGATTGGGAGGTATGGCCGGAATAAAAGGATTCCTGAGCCTGGACGGTCATTTTCCGTTCCGGGGAGATCGACGGATTCAGGACGTAGGGACGGGGGCGTCTGACGGAATGCTTGACCAGGGTCGTGGTGGCGGTATTCAGGAGTCCCACCTGCGCCACCATCACCGCCACCGGGAGGGGGTTTTTTCGATAGACAGGGGTGGAGGCGAAGATGGCCAGGGGCATGGCATGGGACCCGTAGAGCAGAATGTCGCTCCATTTCTGCGCGGACGGGGACACATTGCCCACCGTCCACTTGTCCCAGCGCCCCAGGTTGGTCTCCCCCATCAGCCGCTCGATATCCGAAGGCGCCAGGGGCTGGATTTTTCGCTCCAGCTGAAGAGATACGCCACCCAAGCCCAGGGCCAGCGCCCCCCATCCGGCTTCCCGGCCAGCCCGCAACGCATAAGGGGATTGTCCTTCCAGCAAGGAAAGAGTCGCAAGCCACAGCGCAGCGAACAGGGACATTGCCTTCATATATCGATCTTAGGTTTCCTGCCGAATCCCATCCCCGCTACCCGGCACAAGGAGAACCAATTGCTCGGGTTCTCGGCATAGGTCGGGCAGGGTTGTGTCCGGCCTGTGCGAAGCGCCCTACAAGGTACCCCGAAGCGCCTGCTCCCGTTCGATGGACTCGAAGAGTGCCTTGAAGTTACCCTTGCCGAAGGAGCGGGCGCCTTTACGCTGGATGATTTCGAAGAAGAGCGTCGGCCGCGGGTTCACCGGTTTGGTAAAGATCTGCAAGAGGTAACCCTCGTCATCGCGGTCCACCAGGATGCCCAGTTCCCGCAGGGAAGCCAGCGCTTCATCGATGGTGCCGACCCGTTCCGACAAGGTATCGTAGTAGGTGGAAGGAACCCGGAGAAATTCCACCCCGCGGTCCCGCAGTTTGCTGACCGTCTCGATGATATTATCCGTTGCAACGGCGATATGTTGCACGCCGGGGCCTTCGTAGAATTCGAGGTATTCGTCTATCTGAGATTTCTTGAGACCTTCCGCCGGCTCGTTGATGGGGAACTTGATCCGACCGTTCCCATTGCTCATCACCTTGCTCATCAGGGCGGTGTAGGCGGTGGAGATGTCCTTGTCGTCGAAGGACAGGATCTGGGTGAAGCCCATCACCTTTTCGTAGAATTCCACCCAATGCAGCATCTTGCCCAGTTCCACATTGCCCACCATGTGGTCGACATACCGAAGACCGGTTTCGGCAGCCCGGTAATGCGGGTTCCAGGGGCGGTAACCAGGCAGGAACACGCCTTGGTATGCCTTGCGTTCCACGAAGAGGTGTACCGTCTCGCCATAGGTATGGATGCCGGACAGGACCACCTGACCTTGGTCGTCCGATGTCTTACGGGGCGGAAGGTAGGATGCCGCGCCCCGGCCGACAGCCTCGCGGTAGGAAGCGGCCGCATCGTCCACCCACAAGGCGACGACCTTGACACCGTCACCATGCCGGTCGATATGTTGCCCGACACTGGTTCCGCTGCGCAGGGGAGAGGTCAGTACCAGTCGGATCTTGCCTTGCTCCACCACATAGGATTCATGGTCCCGCTGTCCGGTTTCCAAGCCGGCATGAGCCAGCGGTTGGAATCCGAAGGCGGCCTGGTAGAAGTGGGCGGCCTGTTTGGCGTTGCCGACGTACATTTCGATATGGTCCGTTCCGTTGATGGGAAGGAAATCTGCCGCCTGCTCGTACAGCTTCGGCAGGGAAGTGGGCATGGTCGTCATATTTGATCTTGATTGTTGGCGGAATAAGGCCCGACCGTCGTTAGGGCTACCCTGCAAATATACGGTTTGGCAGCCGGTCGGACACTACTTTGTTCGTGCTTCCGGCGGATGATTTTCCGCAGACGCCGGTACACCTGCAGGTCGGACCAACCTGTAATGAAAAACCGATGGAAGGAAAGGGACGGGAGACAGCCAGGAAACAGGCTCGGATAAGGAAGGCACAAAACAAAGACGGCCATCTGAAATTCAGACAGCCGCCTATTTAACCCCAAAAAACCAATTCTTGAAGCGGAATTACCGCCATATATTTTTGACTGATGTTGTCTTCAATAACACTGAAGTGGCACAAAGATAAATACATTTCGGAACAATAAAAACAAGAGGTTATTTTTTTGCCAATAAATAATATTGGTGTGCCGAAAAGTATGCCGGAACCGGCGGGCGGACGGGTCCCGGTCAAACCGGCAGGGGCTGTGGT
The DNA here is from genome assembly GCA_041163745.1 of Bacteroidota bacterium. GTDB lineage: Bacteria > Bacteroidota > Bacteroidia > Chitinophagales > Saprospiraceae > UBA6168. The sequence goes on along the minus strand of JBEAQU010000062.1, from coordinate 45,943 downwards.
TCAGGAGCCGGTTGCCGGGGTCCGAAGATTTCCTCGAGTTCGTCCTGCAGAACGACCTCCTTCTCCAGTAGGCGGGCGGCCAGCGCATCCAATCGCGGGCGGTGTTCCCGGAGCAGGCGGACGGTACGTTGGTAGGCTTGGTCGACCAGCTTGCTGACTTCCAGGTCTATCTTTTGTGCGGTCGCTTCGCTGTAAGGTTTGGTGAGCGCCTGTTCGCTGCGGCCGGTGCTGTCGTAGAAGCTGATGTTTCCGATTTCGGGGTTGAGCCCGTAGTATGCGACCATCATGTAAGCCTGTCGGGTGACTTTCTCCAGGTCGTCCAGGGCGCCGGAGGTGACATCGCCGAAAACAACCTCCTCTGCAGCCCTGCCGCCCAGGGTGGCACACAGCCGGTCGATGAATTCCGTACGGGTATAAAGGAATTGTTCCTGCGGCAGGTACCATGCAGCACCAAGGGATTTCCCGCGGGGCACGATGGAGACCTTGAGCAGGGCATCCGCATGGGGCAGATACCAAGAGGCGGTCGCGTGGCCTGCTTCGTGATAGGCCACGGTTCTTTTTTCCTTCTCCGAAAGGATTTTGCTCTTTTTCTCCAATCCGGCGATGACACGGTCTGTCGCGGCGTAGAAATCCTGCATCAACACCGCCTCCGCCTCCCGGCGGGCGGAGATCAGGGCCGCCTCGTTGCAGATGTTGGCGATATCCGCCCCGGAGAACCCGGGCGTCTGCAGGGCCAGGGTATCCAGGTTGATATCCTTCCCCAGCAACAGGGGGCGGGTATGCACCTGGAAGATCGACCTTCTTTCCTCCAGGGTCGGCAGGTCGAGGTAGATCTGCCGGTCGAACCTGCCCGGTCGCAGCAGGGCACGGTCAAGAATCTCCCCTCTGTTGGTCGCCGCCAATACGATGACACCGGTGTTGGCACCGAATCCATCCATCTCCGTCAGCAATTGGTTGAGGGTGTTCTCCCGTTCGTCGTTGGTCTGGAAGCTGGTCGCCTTGCCCCGGCTTCGGCCGATGGCGTCGATCTCGTCGATGAAGATGATGCTCGGCGCTTGCTGCTTGGCCTTCCTGAACAGGTCCCGGACCCGGGAAGCCCCCACACCGACGAACATCTCCACGAATTCCGAACCGGACATGGAGAAGAAAGGCACGCCGGCCTCGCCGGCCACCGCCCTGGCCAGCAGGGTCTTCCCGGTGCCGGGCGGTCCGACCAGGAGGACCCCTTTCGGGATTTTCGCCCCCAAGCGGGTGTATTTCCCCGGATTCTTAAGAAAATCGACCACCTCTCGCACCTCGACTTTCACCTCTTCCAACCCGGCGATGTCTTCAAAGGTCACACTGCTGAAGTCCTTTTTGTACGGCGTGGCGGAGGATTTTCCGAAATCGAAGGGATTCATGCCCGGCGGACCGCCCCCACCCTGCCGCATCCGCCCGATGACAAAGATCCAGAGCCCCAGCAGCAGCAGGAAGGGCAGCAACCAAACCAGGATGTTGCCGACCCAATCCGTCCGTTGCTCTACCTTCCAGTCGAACTGCCGTTCCTTCGACAGGGATGACCTGGCCGCCTCCAGTTCCTCCTGGAAACGTTCCGGCGAAAGGATCGAGACCTTGTAGTGCGGTCCCGCCTTATTCTTCCGCACCGCTTCGTACGCCGGTTTCGCCAGGGCATCCTCCCGGAGGTATACCTCCGCAAACGCGCCGTTGACGATGACGATCTGCCGGATGTCCCCGCCAGGCAGCAATTCCTCCTTGAAAAACGGAAAAGCGACCTCCGTCGGTGTCACTCGCAACATCGGACCGCTCAGTTGCCACAGAAGAATGGCCATCATCAACAGATATATCCAGGGAATTCCCTTTCCGCCGAACGGATTCCAGCCTCCCGGCCGTTCCGTGGGCGTCTTGGACGGATTTTTTTCAGGCATACCGCATCATGGTTATGCGCGGTCAGGGACGGGCGGAGCCGGCTCCGCCGGCCGCCGCCGCCGGCCTTCCTAGGAAAGCGCTTCACCACCAATATCGGTATTTTTTTGCAAACGAGATAATATGTGTTACTTTGCCCTTGTTTCGTTTTGCCGATAAAACCTTCCAGGCGATGGCCAAGCTTTTCCAGGCACTCAACCTTACCGGGTTCGTCCTCATGGTTTCGACGAACTACCTTGCGGTCTCACTTCCTTTGAACGGACAGACACCGGGGGAGATATCCGACCGCTACCCCACCCTTTTCACGCCTGCCGGCTTCACTTTTGCCATCTGGAGCGTGATCTATGTCTTCTTACTCGTCTTTTCGGTCGCCCAATCCCGCGGTCTGTTCCGCCGACAGGCGGCGGCACCGGCCGTGGTACGGCGAATCGGCCCCTGGTTCTTCCTCAATGCGGTCACCAACGCCGCCTGGCTGTTCGCCTGGCACTTCGAACAAATCGGGCTGGCCATGGCCATCATGGTGGCCATTCTGGCCACCCTCGTCCAGATCTACACCCGCACGGGCATCGGCCACATCCGCTTCTCCCGCCGGGAACAATGGACGGTCCAGTTGCCTTTCAGCATTTACCTGGGTTGGATTTCCGTCGCCACCATCGCCAACGCGGCCGTCCTGCTGGTGGATGCGGGCTGGACCGGGGGGGGACTGCCACCGGCCGTCTGGACGGCCGCCCTCCTGCTGACCGCCATGGCGCTGGGTACCTGGTTCCTCTACCGGAACGGAGACGTCGCCTATGCGATGGTGCTCACATGGGCTCTCTTCGGCATCCGGACGGCCCGCCAGCAGGACCTGCCGCCCCAGGAACTGGTCTCCTGGGTCGCCCTAGGCGGCATCGTGGTCCTGATCTTCCTGTCCCTTTACCTGGTGCTCAGCGGCAAGGAACGGCTGGCTGACTAGCCACAGCCGGTTCGCCGCTGTCTTTCCGGAACTAACATATTGTCCGGCCGGCGCTGCCGGCCCGTATCATCCTAACACACGACTGATCCATGACAATGCTTGCCAACCTCTTGAACAAATTTTTACGGCAGGTCGTTCCGGCTGTCGCCGCCATCCTGGCGGTCGCCGCCTGCCAGCCGAATGAACCGGACGTGGATGTGCTCGTCATCGGCGGCGGAACGGGCGGTGTGGCCGCCGGAATCCAGTCCGCCCGCATGGGGGCGCGAACCTTGGTGGCGGAGCCGACCCCTTGGCTGGGCGGCATGCTGACCGCCGCCGGTGTCAGCGCCACCGATGGCAACCACGCCATGCCCGCAGGAATCTGGGGTGAATTCCGCAGCCGCCTTTGGAAACATTACGGTGGTCCGGACAGTGTCGCCACCGGCTGGGTGAGCCATACGCAGTTCGAACCGCATGTCGGAGCCGCCATCCTCGACTCCATGGCAAAGGAAACCGACGGGCTCACAGTCCGCCACCACACCGCTTTCGTCACCGCGACGCCCCTGACTCAAGGATGGCGCGTGACACTCAGACAGGACTCCCAACTGCAGGTCGTGACCTGCCGCATCCTCATCGACGCCACCGACCTCGGGGATGTCGCCGCCGCCGTTGGCTGTGGCTTCGACCTGGGCATGGACAGCCGGGAAAAAACCGGCGAGGACATGGCGCCGGCACTGGCGAACGACATCATCCAGGACTTCACCTGGTGCGCCGTCCTCCAAGACTACGGCCCCGGCGCAGACCGCACCATTCCCCGCCCGGAAGGATATGACCCGACCCTGTTCCGATGCTGCTGCCGCCCGGAAGAAACGGATTCGCCGGAAGACTGTGCCGGTGAAGAACCGCACCCCTGCCGGACCATGCTCGATTATGCCAAATTGCCCGGTAACAAATACCTCGTCAACTGGCCCATCCACGGCAACGATTATTACGCCCCGCTGGCTTCCATGTCCGAGACGGAACGGGAGGAAGCCTATGCCGCCGCCAAACGCAAGACCCTCTCCTTCGTGTACTATATCCAACATGAACTCGGCTTCCGGCACCTCGGACTGGCCGAGTCCGAATTTCCGACGGACGACCTGCTTCCGCTGATGCCTTATCACCGGGAAGGCCGGAGGGTACACGGACTCGTACAGCTTACCGTCCGGGACATCCTCTCGCAATTGTCGCCGCAGGGGGCACGCCCCGCCTGGAAACGGCCGGCGACGGAACCGATGGCCCCGTCCCTCCACCTGACCGGCATCGCGGTCGGCGACTACCCCATCGACCACCACCACAAGGAAAGACCGGACGCACCCGTGATAGACTTCCCTGCGGTGCCGTCCTTCAACATTCCGGCGGGTTGCCTGATTCCGAAGGATGCCGACCACCTGCTCGTGGCCGACAAGGCGATCTCCGTCTCCAATATTGTCAACGGTGCCAGCCGCCTGCAACCGGTCATCCTGCAGGTCGGCCAGGCCGCCGGCGTAATGGCCGCGCTCTCCGTCCGATACGGTGTCTCCCCTCGGGAGCTGCCGGTCCGCGAAATCCAGACGGCCGTACTGTCGGCCGGCGGTTACCTCATGCCATACTACGACGTACCGCCTGAACACCCCGCCTTCGATGCCATCCAACGGGTCGGTGCCAGCGGATTCATGACCGGAACCGGCGAACCCTGGCAGTGGGCCAACCGGACCTGGTTCTATCCCGACAGCCTGCTCCCGGCGGATGAGCTTCCGCCGGGTATCCCTCGCCCGGAAAAGGAACTGACCCGCGCGGAAGCCGCCTGGCTGATCGATTCGCTATTGCGGCCGTTCGATGTGCCCGTGACCTTTGACGGGACACCCATAAGCATGGAGTAAGCAAATCCAGCTTCCATTCCAGCACCTGGACATCTTTTCCCCGACATGCATAAGCATGGAGTAAGGAAATGCCGGCCCAGGCGGGTTCAAAACAAGGAAGCGCCTGTCCTTTGCAAAGAACAGGCGCTTCCGCCGGGAGCTGAGGTCGACAACTTGGCCGGAACTCGTCAGGCCGACATCGGATCCCCGGCCTGCCGCACTTCCCGAGTCCCCAGGTGGTCGAACCCCCTTTCCCTTTCGTAGGCCACCATGCCGGCCGGCCGGAAATTGATAATGAACGCCCGCCGATGCCGGCCGGTCGTATTGCCGCGGGAATAGTGGACCGTGCGGCCATGGTGGAACGTGCAGGAGCCCGGTCGCAGCGGCACCGCGACCGCTTCCGCTTCGTCGGCATCACAGGCCAGTGCGCCCCCCTGCCCGGTTTGCCGGTGCGGGCGGAGCGCCTGACGATGGGATCCCGGCACGAACCACATGCATCCGTTGTCGACCGTCGCCTCGTCCAGGGCAACCCAACAGGAAACCGCCCGTTTGTCCGGCATGTCGATCCAATAGGCTTCGTCCTGGTGCCAAGGCGTCGGCGCCCCGGTATGAGGTGCCTTGTCGATGAGCATGTCGAAATCCACCACCATGTCCTCTCCCAGGAGTCGACGGGCGATGGCCGATGCACGGTCATGCAGCACGGATTCCGCCAGCACAGGCAACAACAGGGACGGCCGCATGATCTGGGTGATCCGCTCCCGGCCGTCTCCGCTCCCACTCAGGTCGGATCGGTGGCGGCCGGTGTCAATCCGCCCCGCCAGAAAATCATCGTACACCTGCCGGAAATACGCCAGGTCGGCCGTCGATAGAAGATCGTCCACCTGCAGATATCCCTGCCGGTCGAACTGCGCTTGCGCCGGTATGTCTGTCATTTGATGATGTTTGCATTAGCTTGCGGTAAACACACTAGCTTCCCCGCCCCACCCCGCCGACCGATCAGCCGCCCTCGGCACGGGTCACCGTGTACAGGCGCATGGCGTCCGTTCCTTTTAGCGGGACCGTGTCCCGGAATTGTACCTGGAATCCGGAGCCGAGCAGCCGGGCGGTCGGTTCTGTAATGGTGACCTGCATCGGTTCGCCCGCACTTTCGACCCTTGCCGCGATGTTGACATCATGGCCCATGATATCGTAGATGAAACGGGTCTTCCCGATGATTCCCCCGATGACCGTACCGGAATGCACCCCGATCCGACAGGTCCACTGGTGGTCACCGGACAAGTTCCGCTGCTGCAGCAAGGACACGAAATCGAGCGCCGCCGCAATCAGCTTCTCCGCATGCCCTTCGTCCGGCCGGATCAGGCCGGCAGCCGCCAGGTAGGCATCCCCGATGGTCTTGATACGGGTGCAATCGTTGCGCTCGGCAATTTCGTCGAACACACCGAAGATCTCGCTCAGCTCGTGGATCAGTACGGCGGGACCGAGGCGGCTGGAGATGGCGGTGAAGCCGACGAAGTCGCAGAACAGGATGCTGACGTTCTCCCGAATCTGCGGGATGTGCTCCTTGCCTTGCAGCAGGTCCTGTATCACGTGTTCGGGAAGCAGGACCCGCAGGAGCTGGTCTGCGCGCTGCCGCTCGCGCCGGAGCTCGAGGTGGGTACGGATACGGGCCTTGACGATTTCCGGACTGATGGGTTTGGATATGAAATCCGACCCTCCCACCTCGAATCCCAGGGTCTCGTCCGCCACTTCCTGCAAGGCGGTTAGGAATATGACGGGGATGGCGGCGGTGTCGGATTCCCGCTTCAGCTGCCGGCAAACGGCATAACCATCCATTTCCGGCATCACGATGTCGAGCAGAATCAGGTCCGGCAGCGGTTCCTGCCGGGCGAGTTCCAAGGCCTTCGGGCCGTTCTTAGCAATCTTGATGCGGTAATCGTCCTTGAGCAGCGCGCTCAACACCTGCAGATTTTCCACGGAATCATCCACGACGAGCAAGACCGCCTTTTCCTCCTTCTTTTTCAACAATAGGTCACTCATGCGGCAAGAGGTTGCGTGCGTTATCGAACTCGAAATCATCCAGTTCCCGGCAGACCGCCGCCAGCATCCGGCGAGTGTCGGCCGGCAACTCGTAGCGGTCCAGCAAATCCTGGGCCGTCTGGGCGGCGGTGGGGTCGTTGTCCGCAACCTGCCGGCGGAGGTTCGCCAGGTGGTTGGCGCATTCCTCGGCAGACAAGGTGATACGGTCGGCAGCCGCGGGTTCCTGTGCGGCGAAATGGCCCTGTATGGCCTCCACGAGGGTCTGCACTTCCTGCATCCCCTGCCGGAGACGCTCCGCGATGGAGGGCTCCAGGAGCGCCACTCCCTGTTCGGCCAGTTGCTTGACCTCATTGTACAGCGGCCGGACATTTTCGTAGATGCCGTCGGCCCCGATATTCCCGCAGACACCGGTGAGATTGTGCAGGAACTTGTCCAGTCCCGGCACATCCCCGGCCCGCAACAGGTCCGCAAAAACGGACACAGCCTGCGCCTGGTTGGCGGCGAAGGTTCGCAGCAACCGAAGATATGCCTCCTCTTTGTTTCCAACCCGGCTGAGGCCGGCGACCACATTGAGGCCCTCGATCCGGAACGGGGCTTCCTCCGCCGGCAGCGGTTCCTCTTCGGCAAGCTGTTCGGCCGGCTCCTCGCCGACCAGGTGCTTCAACAGGGATCTGTACAACACCAACGGGTCGATCGGTTTGGTGATGTGGTCGTTCATCCCGGCCGCGATGCTTTTCTCGTATTCCCCTTTCATGGCGTGCGCAGTCATGGCCAGGATGGGCACGTCCTGCCGGTCCGGGCGTTCCCGCACCCTCCGGGTTGCCGTGAGGCCGTCCATGTTGGGCATCTGGATGTCCATCAGCACGCCGTCATATACGTGGGCGCTGATCTTCTCCACGGCCTGGAGGCCGTCCCGTGCGGTGTCGGCCTCGATACCGATGTCCCGCAGGAGTTCCAGGGCCAGCTCCAGGTTGATGTCGTTGTCTTCGACGAGGAGGATCTTCTTATTCGAAAGATGCTGCCGGAACAATTCCAGGTTCTGTTCCCGACGGGTGGTGGTCCGGACCATGGCCCCCTTGTCCGCACCGGCGTCGACCAGCTGGGCGATGGCATCATGGAGAGAGGACATGTTGACCGGCTTGAGCAACACCCCGTCCACCAGCGCTTCCCGGGCGGCATCCTTGACCGTGTCCATCCCGAACGCCGTCACCATGAGCACCGCCGGGATTTCCTCCTGGCCGCCCCGCAGTTCGCGGACGAGCTGGAGGCCGTCCATACCGGGCATTTTCCAATCGACCACGAGCAGGGCAAAAGGTTCCGGACCGGACTGCTCCTGCTCGAAAATCCCGATGGCCTGCCGGGCGTCACTGGCGACGAAAACCTGAAAGCCCATGGCTGTCAGCATCTCATGCAATATCATCCGGGCGCTCTCGGAATCATCGACCAACAGGACCTTTCGGCCGGAGACGGACAGCTGGCGCCGCACCGTTTCCACCGGGTTTTCGTTGGGCATTGAGAAAAAGGCGTTGAAATAAAACCGGGACCCCTTGCCAACGGTGCTTTCCACCTCCAGCTCGCCGTCCATCATCTCCACGATCCGCTTGCAGATGGCCAAGCCCAGGCCGGTACCGCCGAAGCGGCGGGTGGTGGACACATCGGCCTGCTGGAACGGGTTGAACAACTTGCGCAGTTGCTCCGGACTGATGCCGATGCCGGAGTCTGATATGCTGAACTGCAGGATGACGCCGTATGGCAAGGTCGTCATCAGGGTGACGGACAGTTTCACCTCTCCTTTTTCCGTGAATTTCGCGGCGTTGTCCGTCAGGTTCAGCAGTACCTGCCGCAGCCGGACGGAATCACCCAGGATGTAGGGCGGTATGCGGGGGTCCGTGTAGGTGACGAGTTCGAGTTCCTGTTTGTGTTGGATTTTCGCATTGATGGCATCACCGATGTCGGAGAGGAGCTCCTCCAGGTTCAGGGAAGTGGTCTCCAGTGTCAGCTTGCCGGCTTCGATCTTGGAAAAGTCGAGGATATCGTCGATGATGCGCAACAAGTTTCTTGCGGAGGTGTCGATCTTGAGATGGTAATCCGCCTGCTTTTCCGACAACACCGTCTTTCCCATCAGATAGTTCATGCCGATGATGGCGTTCATCGGGGTACGGATTTCATGGGACATGTTCGCCAGGAAATCGCTCTTGGACCGGTTGGCCCGGTCGGCGACCTCCTTGAGCTCCATCATCTGCCGGTATCGTTCGTCCGATTCCTTGCGCCGGGCCTCGGCGATGTCAAGTTGGTGACCGGCAAAGGAGGTGATGCCGCCCAGGATGAAGGGGGCGGTGTCGATGATCCAGAGCAGGGGGGCGGTGGCCTGTGCCAACCAGAGATGGTACCAGGAAAAGGCCGGTTGGTGCAGCAGACACTCGATGACTGTCCCGCCGGCCGGGAACAACAGGCCGAATAGGAAGCCGTACAGGAAGAACTGTCGGCGGTTGGCATGCTGCGGATGGTTCCAGCTTGGTACAGCAAGGTTCATACCCGGTGGATTTCGGTGATGATTCGTTGGCCGGATGCGCGGCAGCGAAAGATGCGGGCCTGCTGTCGCGCGGTCAGAATAAGTCCGGCGTCACAATTGTTTGGTCATCTGGATGGTCAGGAACAATTTCACCTCTTCCGACAAGACGACGACCCCTTCGTCGGAGGCGGCGTTCCAGGTCAGGTTGAAGTCGGAACGCGGGATGACGCCGCTGATCTCGAAGCCCGCCTTCACCTGACCCCAGACATCGACCAGGGTGCCGGTGTGCGTCACTTCGAAGCTGAGTTCCTTCGTCACGCCCTTGATGGTGAAAGGGCCGGACATCCGGAAGGTGTCCGGACCGGTGGGGCGGAAGGAAGTGGACCGGAAGCTCATCTCCGGAAATTTATCCGTATCGAAGAAATCGGCGCTGCGCAGATGGGCGTCGCGTTGTTCGTTGCGGGTGTTGATGCTGGTCACGCGAGCGACGAAGCGCACCTCCGCATCGGAGAAGTCCGCATGACCGGCCTCCATGACGGCGGAGCAGTCATCGAAGGTACCCGATACATTGGTCAGCATCATGTGCCGGACTTTGAAAAGGATTTCGCTGTGGGCGGGGTCCATGACCCATTTCTGTTTGGCCATTTGCGCAGGAACTTATAGGTGATCGATTTCCATTTACCTGTAAAAATAAGACATGCGGACGATTCTGCCGCAACAAAATCAGTCCATCGACCGGGTTGGCGACCGGAAATGACATGTCCGCCGGTACTACAGCGGCGGTATCGGCAATCGGAGCGCCGGTCCGTCGTTGACGCCCAGCCAGACTTCCCAGCCGGCGGCTGTCTTGAGCAGGGCGGCATCCCGGACATCCGCCCGGACATCGATACCGGTTCGGGCAGGTTCGACGAAGCGGAATCCGCCTTTGCCATCCCCGAGGAAAATCTGGCCGTGATTTGCGTCGTAGCGGCCGAAGTAGATCCTGGACCAGCGGTTGTTGCCGGCCAGGAACAGGTCGGTATGGCCATCCTCATTCAGGTCGGCGGCGGCAATGGCGTGGACGGGTGCGAACTGGGCTTGTACGGGCAGCGGATGCGGGCGGAAGCCCTGGGTGGTCGCTTCCAGCCAGCTGGTGTGGAAATGGTCGGCTGACCAGACCATGGCGCTGTCCAGGCCGGCGGCATCCACGATGTCGGTGATGCCGGCGACGGCATAGGAGGCGTAATCGGTGAACCGCTTCTTGATGCCGGGGAGTTGGCTGGCAAGATCGTCCCTGCTGGCCACCGGAACGCTGCGGCCATGGCGGTAATGGCACAGGATGGGATCGACGGCGCCGTTGCCGTCGAAATCCGCGGCATAAAGGCGGGCCGGCTCGCCGGGGCTGGCCTGCAGCTGACTGTTGGTGCCGAGGTTGCCGGCAAGGAGGTCCTGGTCGCCGTCTCCGTCCACATCGGCCGGGACCAGGCAGTTCCACCAACCGGCCGTACCGGGAACGGAATCCAGGGAAACGGACAAGGACGTGCCGGTCCGGTGGAAGGATGCCAGCCGGATGGGCATCCATTCGCCGGCCAGGGCCAAGGCGCCGCGGTCGGGCAACCAACAGGCATCCGTGACCAGCCCGCCCCGTACCAGCGACGGGGCCATGGTCGGCGCGACATCCGCGAAGCGGCCCGCCCCGTCGTTCAACAGCAGCATGGTCCGGTCCGGCATAGGGTAACGGCCCGGCACGCAATGGGCCCCGACGAACAAGTCCGTATCCCCATCCCCGTCCACATCGGCGGCCGCCACACAGGCGCCGGCGGATGTCTCGGCCGGCAGCGCGGTCGTATCGCGCCGGAACCGGCCCCGGCCATCGTTTCGATACAGCCGGTCCTGATAGGAGGCGTCGCCGGCCGGCGATTCATATCCGCCGGACACGACATACAGGTCGAGGTCCCCGTCCCCGTCCGCATCGAGGAAGACAGCGTCCACATCCTCCGCGGCGGCATCGGGGCGGAGGAATGCATCGTCCTGGAGAAGCCCCCCGTCGGCGGTACGGCGGATCAGCAGACCCGCCTGGCCGGCCGCTCCGCCGAGGAAGACATCCGCCCTGCCGTCGCCGTCGACATCGCCGACCGTCAGACAAGGGCCGCTCCGGGAGCGGAAGTGCGGCAGCAGGAACTGTACGTCGAAATCTACGAACGCCTGCTCGCGGTGTATGAAAGGCAGCGGGACGGGCCTGGTCGGCGCGGGATGTGCGGCAGGCGCATCGGAAGGGCGGCGCGCATCGGCTTGCCGGAAGACGACCGTGCGGTCGGCCAGCAGGCCGGTACGTTCCTCCTGTCGGCCGTCCGGCCAGCGGACCAGCAGCGTCCGGACGATGGAATCCTTGCCGAGGCCGACATGCAGGCGGTGGTCGACGGACGATTCGTACCCGCGGCTGGGCTGTTGCTCCAGCCATTGGCCACCCGTGTCGGTGGTCAGGGACAGGCGGGCGCCGATTCCCTGTCGGTTGCGGCCCTCCCCCTCCAGCACCACCTGGAGCCAGTGATGGTCCGTGCGGGACTCGGCATTGTTGCGGTAGAGGTCCGCGTAATCGTTGATGTTGCTGACGACCAGGTCGAGGTCGCCGTCGTTGTCCAGGTCGGCATAGGCGATGCCGTTGCTGAAGGCGGGCCGATCCAATCCCCAGGCCTTGGTGGCATCCTCGAAACGCAGGTCCCCGCGGTTGCGGAAGACGAACTTGGAGATGTCGGAACCCTTCATCCTTTCTATCAGGGAGGCGGTGGTGAGGTTCTCACCGGCCTGACGGGCTTCCACGACCTTGCCGGTGGCGAAGTTGAGGAAATCCATGTCGGTGTAGTCCTTGACATAACCGTTGGTGACGACCATGTCTTTCCAGCCGTCGTTGTCGAAATCGGCCAGCAGGACGCCCCAGCTCCAATCGGTGTTGGAGACCCCAGCCAGCTGGCCGATTTCCGAGAAGGTCCCGTTGCCGTTGTTCAGGTGGAGCATATTGCGCATCTGCTGGAAATAGAAGCCCTGTCGAAACAACTGGTCGAACTTCTTCCAGTTGTCCGGACCGGCGTGCATTTTCATCAGGGTGGGGTCGTCGGCCAGCATGTCCATGGTCACGAGGTCGGTCAGGCCGTCGTTGTTGAAGTCGGCCAGGTCGCAGCCCATGGAAAAATGGGAGATATGGTCGAAGGCATCGGCGAGGGATTCGCGGAAGGTGCCGTCCTGTTGGTTGAGAAAGAGGTAATCCTGTTCGTTGAAATCATTGCAGACATAGATATCGGGCCACGCGTCGCCGTTGACGTCGGCAATGCCCAGGCCGAGACCGAAGCTGAGCACGTTGCCGGCGATACCGGCCTCGGCGCTGATGTCCACGAACCGGCCGTCCGCATTGCGGTACAGCCGGCTTTGGAAATCGGGATTGGTCAGGTCGCGCATCCCGGGTTTCTCGCTCTTGTCGCCGGCGTATTCGTTGAGGGAGTGGTTGATGACGAAGGCGTCGAGGTCGCCGTCGCGGTCCATGTCGAAGAAAGCGGCATGGGTGGAATATCCGGAATCGGCGAGGCCGGTTTCCCGGGCGGTTTCCCGGAAGGTCAGGTCTCCGTTGTTGCGGAATAGCAGGTTGCGGCGCATGGAGGGGTCTGCGTCCGCGCTGCGGCAGACATAGATGTCCAGCCAGCCGTCGCCATCCACATCGGTCATGACCGCGCCGGTGCACCATCCTTGGTGGCGGTCCACCCCGGACCGTTCCGTGATGTCTTCGAATTGGAAATTCCCTTTGTTCAGGTAGAGGCGGTTACGGACCATATTGCCGCTGAAGAAGATATCCTGGAGGCCGTCGTTGTTGACATCGCCGACGGCGACGCCGGCGCCGTTGTAGAAGTATTGGTACAGCAGGACGTTGAGGTCCTCGGATTCCTGCAGCAGGTTACGGAAGCGGATGCCGGTCTGTGCGTGGGGCAGGCGGGAAAAGAGCCGGGCATCATCGGGCTGGGTACCGCAAGCGGAAAGGAGGAGAAAGAGGCCGAGGAAGGAGGCTGGACGTAGCAGGTATCGGAAGCTTGGCATGTCGGTTCGAATTGGAAGCCTTTGGCAAATGTCGGCAAAATTCCGGAGAAGGGGATGGATCGGGCCGATGGGTATACGTAACAAAAGCGGAGGCCGTCCGGACAGCGTGGCGGGTGATGTACCCGTCAGGTGCTGAAGGACGGCCTCCGTCAGGAAAGAGCCGGCGCCGGCGGAAGCCCGGAGGCATTCCGGTCACGGTACCGGCGGTTCGGTATGTTGTCAGTCCTTATCCCACCACAGGGGCGTGCTGACCTTGTCCGGGCCACCGAGGAGGCTTTCGGCCGCACTGACGGCATCGCCGTTGCTTTCCCGTTCGATGGTGAGGAAGGGAATACGCTTGATGGCGGCGCCGGCGGGCAGGTCGGTGTTTTCGGAATTGACGACCGGGTAGAGCTGCGGGTAGCCGGAACGGCGGATGTCCGCCCATGCCTCGATACCGTCAGGGAACAGGGCGAGCCATTTCTGCATACCGATCTGGGCACGGTTGGTCGCTTCGTCTGCGGCCCACTTGATCGGCGCGCTGTTGACCGGCGGGGAGGCCTGCTGGTCGTTCGGTTCGACCGGAGTGGCCGAGCTGCTCTGGTAGGCGGCGATGGCGGCGCCGTCGGCGATGCCCCACTGGTTCATGGACGCCTCGATACCCTTGTTGTAGAGGGTTTCGGCGGTTCCGTTCATGTTCCACCCGTTGAGGGCGCCTTCGGCGCGGTTGAACCAAGCTTCGGCGGCGTGCATGATGTTCTGCGGCGTGGTGTTCTGGCCGGCCCATCCGGAACCGGTCCAGACGACCCAGCGGGTACCGACGTTGGAGTTCTGCTGGGCGGTGTTCACCGTCTCGTTCTGCTCGGCAGGCAGGAGGCCGTTGCGGAGACCTTCATAGGTGCCCGTTTCGACGGCCGGCTGGAAATAAACCTGCATCCTCGGGTCGGAATATCCCTTCAGGGCACTTTCCATGGAGGCGCTCATCCGGAATTCGTTCCAGACGGAGATGCCGGACAGACCGTTGAAGTCGCCGCCGGCCTCATTCTTCACCATCAGGGCGTCGTCCGCCGTGGATTCCATCACACCGCCGGAAACAGCCGCTTCCGCTTCGGATTTGGCGCGGCCCGGATCCACCTTGGAGACCCGGAGGGCCAAGCGGAGACGGAGGGTGTTGGCAAACTTGATCCACTTGTCGACGTCACCGCCGTAGATCAGGTCGAAGGTGCCGAAGGCATTGCCACCGGCATACCCTTGGAGGACCTTGACACCGGCGTCCAGGCGCTTGAAGAAATCATCATAGATGACGTCCTGTGCGTCGTAGGGCACGCTGGCCAAAGGTTCGCCCGCCTGGAAGTAGGGGATGGGGCCATAGTAATCCGTCACCCGATGGAACGTGTAGACCCACCAGATGCTGGTCATGGCGTATTCCGCGGATCCCGGGTCCAGCTCGGTCAGCAGCGTCTTCATCTGCGGGACCGCCTCTGTGTAGATGGGGATCCAATGCCACCGAAGCCAGTCCATCCGCATGACGTAGCGGCCGGAAGGGAAGTAGGGTGCCGTCAGAGCGTAGTATTGGGAATACAGGTCGGAGAACAGGTTCTGGGCGACCTGGTAACGCCAGAAGGCATAGGAAGAAGCGGACTGTGCCTTGGAGAACAGGTACGGATACTCTGCCGGGCCCAGGGCGGACAGTTTCGTCTTCTTCGTGTTGAGTTCGTCGAAGTCATCCGTACACCCGGAATAACCGATGGCGGCGAGCGCCAGTGCGATGACAACGAAGAGATTCAGTATGCTGAATTTTTTCATAATGATTATGAGTTTTTAGATAACAGTTGGTTGTGGTTCGGACCTTGGAATCAGAAGGAGAACTTGAGGTTCAGACCGATGCTGCGGGAGGACGGGATGTTCCCGTATTCCACACCCTGGAAGTTGTTGGCACCACCCAGGGAGACGTCCGGGTCGAAGTTCATGCGACGTTCCGGCACGCCGGGCAGGTCGAGCATGGCCTTGCCGCGATAGAGGAACAGCAGGTTCCGGGCCACCAGGGACAGGCGGATGTCGTTGAGGAACGCCCGCTTGCCGAAGGCGTAGCCGAGCGTGAGCTCGCGGATACGGAAGTTGGTGGCGTCGTAGGTGAAGAATTCACCCCAGGAGTAACGTCCGCCGGAGACGGTCGTCCAGAACGTTTCGGCGTTGATGGCGGTGTTGTTGGCTTCGCCGGTCTGGCGCACACCGTCGAGGGTCCAGTTGCCGTCGCGGAAGGCGGTGGTATAGTCTGCATTGCCGTAGAAGGCGGCGTTGGCTTCGGTACCGGACACGACCACCCCACCCTTGCGGCCGTCGACGAGGACGCTGAGGAAGAGCTTGCCGAAGCTGAAGGTGTTGTTGAGACCGAGGGTGAAATCCGGGTTGAAGTTACCGATTTTCTCGGACGTGGCGGTCACGACGGGTTTGCCGTTGGCATCCACGTAGCGGGCGCCGCCGTCCGGGTCGTAGGTGGCCGCGCCGCTGGCGTTGAGGGCATTGGCCCAGCGCAGGGTGTAGATGTCACCGAAGGATCCGCCTTCCGCGACGACCGGGCCGGCCGTACGGCCGTAGCCACCGGCGAGGAAGGACTGCTTGATCTGTTCGTCGAGGGCGACGATTTCGTTGACGTTGCGGGCGAAGTTGAGGGTGATGTCCCAGTTGAAATCCCGGGTCTTGACCGGGATGTAGTTCAGCGACAGCTCCACGCCGCGGTTTTCGACGTCACCCGCGTTGATGTACTTGGAGGAGAAGCCGGAAGGCGTAGGCAGGGCGAGGACGAGCAGCTGGTTGACCGTGTTCGTCTTGTAGAAGGTCAGGTCGACACCGAGGCGGTTGTTGAGGAAACGCCAGTCGAGGCCGAGTTCCAGGGAGGTCGTCTGTTCCGGCTTGAGGTCCGGTGCCGGCTGCAGGCCGTCGCGGCCGATGAAACCGTTGTTACCACCCTGACCGAAGGAGTAGGTCTGGTTGATCAGATACGGGGCTGCGTCGTTACCGACCTTTGTGTAGGAGGCGCGGACCTTGCCGAAGGTGATGAAATCAGGCAGGTCCATCATGTCGGAAGCGACCCAGGTGAGGCCGAGCGAGGGGTAGAAATAGCTCCGGTTGGAAGCCGGCAGGGTGGAAGACCAGTCGTTACGGCCGGTGATGTCCAGGTAGAGATAGTTGTTGTAGGCGAACTGTACCGTACCGAAGACGGACTGGATCTCACGCTCCACGAGGTCGTTGCCGGACTGGATGACGCGGGCGAAGTCGAGGCCGAACTTGTTCGGGATCAGCAGGCCGGCGGCATTGGAATAGGCGGATACAAACTCGCGTTTGTTGACGGAACTACCCAGGGTGTAGTTGACGGAGAGCGCGCCGCCCAGGTTCTTGTCGCCCATGAGCAGGAGTTCGTAGTTCTGTTCCGTGAAGGTACGGTAGCCGCGCTCGTAGCGGCCGCCCTGCTGGGCCCAGAGGACGGTCTTGTCGTAGAAATAGTTCTCGTCCGCATCATTGTAGCGGTCGACGCTGCCGCGGCCCATGACCTTGAGCCAGTCCGTCAGCTGGTAAGTGACGGAAGCCAGGCCGATGACGCGGTCGCGTTTGTCGGAGACGTTCGTCAGGTCGGTCACCCAATAGGGGTTGGTGTAGATGGAGGAGGAGGTCCAGTATTGCGGCGTCGGCTGTCCGAAGGCATCCGGCGCGGAGAAATTCTTCACATCGTCGAGGCTGACGCTGCGCGGCATGATGAAGACGTTCTGGACGGCGGCGTTCTCTTCCCCGGACTTGACCTTGTGGTCGTTCTGCTGGTGGATGTAGGTCACCTTCGCATCGGTGGACAGGCGCTTGCTGATCTGGGTGCCGACGCGGAGGTTCACCGTGTGGCGGTCCAGGCGGTTGTTCGGGACGATACCCTCCACGGCGCTGTTGGAGTAGGAGAAATAGGTCTGCACCTTGTCCGTGCCGGAGGTGATGCCGACGGAGTTGTTCAGCGACATGGCCGTGCGGAAGAAGTCCCGCACGTTGTCCGGCTGCGGTGTCAGGGACTGGCTGTTGCCGAGGTAGTTGGTGACGGACTGGCCGGTCATCCGCTCACCCCAGCTGCCGGCGGCGGAAGGGGCGTAGACCCCGCCGTTGCCCTGGCTGTATTCGTTCTGGAAGGACGGCAGCAGCAGCGGCTGTTCCCAGGACACGCCGGAATTGACATCCACGGTGAGTCTGCCTTCCTTGCCTTTCTTGGTCGTGATCATGATCACGCCGTTGGCGGCCCGGCTGCCGTAGAGGGCGGCGGCGGCGGCACCTTTGAGGACGGAGATGTTGTCGATGTCATCCGGGTTGATGTTGACGGCGCCGTCCGTGCCGGCATAACCGCCGAAATCGCTGCCGACGGAGCCGTAGGCCGTATTGTCCACGGGAACCCCGTCGATGACGAACAAGGCGTTGTTGTTGCCGAGGGAGCGGTTGCCACGCAGAACGACGCGGGCCTGCCCGCCGGGACCGGACGCGGATTGGGAAACCTGAAGACCGGCGACCTTGCCGCTGAGGGTGTTGACGAAGTTAGCATCACGGACGGTGTTGATGTCTTCCCCGCCGACCGTCTGGGCGGAGTAGGTCAGTGCCTTCTTCTCCCGGGAGATACCGAGGGCGGTCACCACCACTTCCTCCAGCTCGACCCCTTCCGCCAGCTGCACGTCGATAACGCTGCGGCCGCCCACGGCCACGACCTGGGTCTGGTAGCCGGTGTAGGAAAACTCGAGGGAACTTTCGTCGGAGGAAACACGCAGTTCGTAGGAGCCGTCGATGTCCGTCACCGTACCGGCGCCGGTCGCAACTTCCACCACGTTCACACCGATGAGCGATTCTCCGCCAGCCGATGTCACCTTGCCCGACACAGTGCGCTGTGCAAAGGTCAGGACGGTGCCCAGACACAACAATGTGAGCGTTAAAGCTAGATGTTTTTTCATGTGTAATAACTTTAATTGATAAAAATAAGAATACGTATCTGCAATACCATAAAGGTGCAAAACGTCTTGATGTGTACGTGATTGATTATGTTTGAAAGAAATTGGCGTCGTGTCGCATCGGAGGAACGGCGGTTTGCAGCGGGCCGGCGTCTTTGCCGGGACGAAAAGCGGTGCGGGGAAAAGAATGAAAACCGGCTGTTGCCCTGCCATGCTGTTCGTTTTGGAGCCGTTCCGACCGTCGGTCGTCATGCGAGGGTCGTCGGGTGCCTGTTGGCGTCGGATGTTCGGGTTTCGGAGGCTGGGGATTCGCTGCCGGTAGCCGGGTTGTGCTGGAATCTGGTGGTTTCGCTACATGCTTTCCGAGAAACAACAGGGTAAAGGTAAAGAAAAAAACTTTAGTCGTGTGCGTACACGAGGAAAATTGTGCGCAGGAAAATCCAGGACCGGAGGATAGCTAAGAAGTACAGAAAAATGAAAAAAAGGGGTTCGGCGGATTTTTGTCATTGTCCAGGCGATAAGGAAAGCGGAATTTCGGTCTTTGGAAAAATCATCAGCCGTGACAACCATTCTGTTGCTTTGGATACTGGCCACCGTGGCGGGATTCGCGATGGCACTCTCCGGTGGACGCCTGACCACAAGGCACGCGGTCGGTTTGGCCGAGCGCATGGGCATCTCTCCGTTCGTGGTGGGTGCGACGATCCTGTCCGTGGGTACGGACCTGCCGGAGATTGCCAATTCCATCGTGGCCTGTGCCGCCGGCCATGGCGACCTGAACGTCGGGGATTCGGTGGGGTCCGTATCCGCACAGATCACCTTGGTGCTCGGATTGTTCCCGCTGTTGGGCGGCCCGCTCCTCATCGACCGTCGCCGGACCTTCCTGCTGGGCGGACAGACGGCCGTAGCGCTGCTGTTCGGGCTCATCATCCAACACGACGGTTTCATCGGACGATGGGAAGGTGCCTTCCTGCTGGGTATCTGGGTCCTGCTGAGTGTGTTGAACTATCATTTGTACGGGTTGGCCGAGCAGCCGGCCCGCCGGTCGGATAATCATAAAAAAGGATGGGAGCAGCTGGCCGGACTGGCGGCGGGGCTGCTCCTCATCACAATTGGGGCCATGATAGCGATAGAAGGTATCATCATCCTGGCCGAAGCCATGGAGATTCCGTCGTATTACATCAGTTTCTTCGGGGCTTCCATCGGCACCTCCATGCCGGAACTGTTCCTGGACATCGCCGCCCTTCGCTCCGGACGGAAGGACATCGCCATGGGGGACGTGCTGGGCTCCTGCATGGTGGACGCCACGCTGTCCATCGGAATCGGCCCCCTGTTTTCCCCGGGACCCATTTCGGCCGGTTTGGCGGTACGCGGTACCGCCGTCACGGCCATCGCCGTCCTGCTCGCGACAGGATTGCTGGCCTACCGGGGCCGCCACGACCGGCGCAGTGCCGTCCTGCTGCTGGCCGTCTACGGGGCGACCTACTACCTGCTGGTACATTAGACTTGTTGCGACGGGGTCATCAAAGGGTCAATACGGCTCTTTTTTTTCACTTCGCTGACCCATCGCAACAAGTCTATTGAGGCCGCGCAGCAGGTACTGCGGACCGGTCTGCTACCGGCGAACCAGCCGGACAGCCTCCCTGCCGTAAGGCGTTACCAACTGCAGGAAGTACACTCCCGGCGGACTGTCCGCCGGGACGGGCAATCGGAGCACATGGCTGCCGGCCGGCGTCCAGCCTGCCTGCAACACTTCGGTTCGCCCCGCCTGGTCCGTCCATTCCCAGCGGGTGTCCATGCCTTCTCCCAATTCATACGGAACGGAGGCGGTCTCCCGGAAAGGGTTCGGGAAAGGCTGGCCCAGGGCAAAAAGCCTGGCGGCATCCACGCGCGGAGCCTCCGCGGCATGGATGCGCCATCCGATGTTCAAGGGATAGCCGTCGGGTGTGTACGCGACGGCAGGTATCTTTCCGGTACCAAGCCGTACCGATGAAGCCAATGTACTTGTTTCCAACACTTCCATCTCCAGCACCAACAGGGTATCCCCCGCTTGCACCTGCTGCCCGCCCGCATGATCCCAGGCCAGCCCGACCATTCCGGCTTCCGGTACAGACACCTGTTCGGATGAAAAACCGGCAAGCCCGCAGCCTTCCGCTGACCGGAAGCGCAAGGTCGTGATGTCGTGCTGAAGGCAGAACTGCCAAGCGGACAAAGTTGCGTCCGAGCCCGCTACCAAGGGCCAGCGGACGGTCTCTCCCGCCGTCAGCCGGCGGTCAGTGGTCTGCAACAGCAGCTGCGCGCCGGTACCGGCCTGGCGCAGGACCAGGTCCTCGTCCCGGAGGTTGCCGGCGGTGGAGCCGTTCAGATCCCCCACCTTGACGGCGACAAAGCTCCGACCCGCCATATCGGAGGCGGCGCCGGATACCTGCACCACCTCCGGAAAAGATTCTTCCAAGGGATTCATAGGGTCCAGGAACTGGTAGTCCGCGCGAACGAAACGCCAGGCGGTATTGCCGGGAAATTCGTCCGCCAGGAAGAGGATGGCTTTCCGCAACACGACCGCGTCGTAGGTCGTCACCGCCCCCGAACGGTTGGCATCGGCGGCGATGATCTTGTACGGGCTGTCGAGGGTGTCCACGCCCAACACATGCCGGGTCAGCAGCACCAGGTCGAAAGTCGTCACCCCGCTCAGCAACTCGTCATTCTTGTATGGGGACACCATGCTGCCGCCGGATGCCGGTACCTGGTCGAATTGATACAGCCCGTTCCCGGCGGTGTAGGTGGATGTGAGCACATTGCCCTCCTGCAGCCTGACCTGGACATTCGCCATCCCCTGGAAATTCTGCCGGTATACCAGGCCCGCCACCAGCGGGGTACTGTTCGTGCAAGCGTTGGTCGGGTCGAACAACAGCAGGTCCCCCTCACAGGTGGCGCTGTTGCCGAAAGTATCCGTCACGACCATCGTGTAGGTGACCATGGTGGGATTCGACAACAGGAATCCACAATCCATCACCGACGGCTGGAAATCCACGGTGACATCCGTGCAGGCGTCCTCGGCAACAAGGAAGCCTGCCGCGACCAGGCTGTCGACGGGCACCTCCGCCAAGCCGGACGCATCCAGCGACACCTCGAAACTGGGACAGGAGGCCGTGGGAGGGGTCAGTTCCTTCACAATGACGCTGGTCTGCACCTGCGCCGAATTCCCGCAGGCATCGGTGGCGGTGAAGGTGACGACGGTCTCCCCGATCGGATAGTCGCCGCTGGCATTGCCACCGCCACCGTTGTAGTCGTTGACCAAGGTGACTGGATTTGCCGGACAATTGTCCTGTGCCGATGCGTTCACACTGACAAATGCCGTGCAGCCCAGACCGGATACGATGATGTTCAATGAATCCGACCAGGACATGACCGGCGGCACCTGGTCCTCCACCAGGATGGTCTGCGGCAGCAGGCGCTGGTTGCCACAGGCGTCCGTCAGGCGGTAGGTGCGGATGACCGTACCCGAGCAGGCCGACAACCCGGTGTCACCGGCATGCTCGACCGTCACCGGCCCCTGGCAGTTGTCCGTCTCGCCGATGACGTTCGACATGTTGGGCGCCGGAATTTCCTCCACGCAGGAGAAAGGGCCCAACACCGGCATCGGACTGGCCGTCGGTGCGACGGTGTCCTGCACCAGGATGTCCTGCACCAACAGGACACTGTTGTCACATTCGTCCGTCAGCCGAAAGATGCGCTGCAGCGTACCGGCACAGGCCGGTGCCGCAGATTCTTCGACGAACTCGACCGTCACCGCACCGATGCAGTTGTCATGCGGAGCAATGACATCGGAGACGGAAGGTGCCGGCACTTCCCCCGGACAAGCGTAAGGTCCGGCGGAAAGGAACGGATCCGCCGTCGGCGGCAAGGTATCGTTGACCACCAGGGTGACGAGATACGGTGCCGCCATGTTGCCGCAGCTGTCCACTGCGGAAAAACGCAGCATCCGGGTGAAACGGTTCGGACAGTCGCCGGCGATCGTGGTGTCTCCGGTCAGTTCGACCGTAAAGGAGGAACAGTAGTCGGTAGCCTCGGGCGGTGGCGGCTTGACGAAATCTCCTTCGCAAAGGAACACCCGGTCCAGGGCGCCGGGCGCTTCCGACCAAACGGGAGGCGACAGGTCCTGGACGGTAATTTCCTGGGTATAGGACGTATCCCAACCCGTACACCAATCCTGAACGGTATGGGTGCGGTAAACTTTCGCCCCACAGTCCTGGGCATACACCTCGTCGGACCGGCTGACCGCGAACATCTCGCAATCGCTCCAGATGGTGACCGCTCCGGCGTCCAGGCTGTCCAGGGCAACGCTGCAGTCCGCGATGGTGTCCGGAGGGAACAGAAATTGGGAAGGCGTGAGATCCACCCGGGTGATGGTCTGCTGGCAGCTCGCCTCGTATCCGGTGATGTCACGGACTGTAAAGGTCCGCAGCACCGTGCCGGAAAGGCAAAGATTCAGGTCTGACTGGTCTTCGAAGAAGAGGGTGTCCACCGTACAGTTGTCGGCTGCCAACGGCATGCCGGCGAGGGAAGGCGGGACGGGCTGGGGGCTTTCGCAAGGAACCGTGGCATGGGCCGGACATTGGATGGAAGGCGGCAACTTGTCCTGCACCGTCACCAAGGACATGCAGGTGTTGACATTTCCGCCGCAATCCGACACCCGGATGACGACCGGCACCGTATCCTGCAGGTCCGCACAGTCAAATTGCAGGAAGGCGCCGAACAATCCGGTGGTGTCATCCATACGTCGGCCGCTAAATGCAACGGCACAACAATCGTCCTCGCTGCCGTCGTCGAATAAGGCCGCGGACACCTCGGAATAACCAAGTGTACCCAGGGATACGACCATCGCGCCGTCGCAAACGGCTACCGGCGGTTGTTCATCCCGCACCTGCAGGTAGCTGTTGCACACACCGGTGTTCTGACAGGCGTCCGTGGCAAGGTAGTTCACCTCGTAGGAACCGGCCGGCCAGGCCGTCAGCAGGCCGCCGTTGGACGGCAGCAGCAGCCCGGGCAGCAGGGTCCGGATGTTCACTACCCCGCCACAGGCATCTTCCGCGGCACAGGACGGCAGCAGGAAGGTAGCCGTACAGCCCGGTCCGTTCGTACTCACCACAATCGTGTCCGGACAGCTGACGGTCGGCGGAACATCATCCGATATTCGGATCAGCTGCACCGTCTGTATCAGGGCGCCGCTGCACCAATCCAACACTATCCAGCGGCGCAGAACGGCATAGGTCTCCCCGCAGCCGGGCAGCGTCTCGTCCTCGTATTGTACGTTGAGACCGCACATGCTGGCGACCGGCTGTCCGCCGATGGAAGGATAGCCGGTCACCGCCGGCGACAAGTCCGTCGCCCCGCAAGCCAGCGCCGGAGCATGGACACCGTCCAGGCTGATGGGAAATACGACGTCCTGCAGGGTCGGACGCAAGATGGAAACGGTCTGGACGCAGACCGCCGAACTGTTTCCGGCCGCATCGAACGCCTGCCAGGTCCGGCTGAAAGATCCCAACAGGGAGTCCCCGCACCCGGCGGGAAGCCATTGGGATGTATGGTTCACCAACGGGGCCGCATCGCAGTTGTCGGCAACCTGGTACAAAGACAGGACGGCCGGATCCGGATCCGTTGTGCAATAGATGGCGGTATCTTGGCACTGGACGACCGGCGGAAGGTGGTCTTCCACCCGGATGTTCCCCCAACAGGCCGCCTGCGTGGCCTCATCCACCACCAGGACGAACAGGACCTGTCCCACCCAATCGCAGCCGACCAAGTCGCCGAGGGACTGTCCCGAAGGGCCGAACACCGTTACCGTCTTCGGTCCGGGACAGGCGCCGCTCCCGCTTTCCAACAGGATGTCCGCCTCCACCAGGGCTTGTCCCGTCTCCGGCAAGGAAACGTTCACCAAGTCGTTACATACCATCACACACTGGGAATAAGACAAATGCGGGGAACAGAAAAGGATTGCGAACAGCAGGACGGAGAAAAGCCTGAATCTTCTCATGACAAGGGATTTTAATTTGTCGTGCGCTTTCTCCGTAGTATGCGGTACAATGATGTCAAGGCCTTCACCGGCGCAACTGGCACGGAAGGCTTTTTTCGGGAGGTCCAGCGTCTTACGCTCAGCAGTTTACAGGACCAGCCAGC
The DNA here is from genome assembly GCA_041163745.1 of Bacteroidota bacterium. Taxonomy (GTDB): domain Bacteria; phylum Bacteroidota; class Bacteroidia; order Chitinophagales; family Saprospiraceae; genus UBA6168. The sequence goes on along the minus strand of JBEAQU010000062.1, from coordinate 21,475 downwards.
AGCCGGGCCACGTCTCGCCTCGACTGGGAGACGGAATGGCCGGCCACATACGTAACCGGGAAACGGGATTTTGGTACTATGGCGCGGTTTCGGTCGGGTCGGATGACCCTGACCACAGTGGCGCGACGACTTTCCACCTGCAATGACAGGCTGGACAGCCAAGGTTGTCCACCGGCCGTGATGTCCTGTCAGGACTCACGGCAACGGATCCGCCTTGCCAAAGGACCAGCTGACGGGCAGTCGGAACGTGCATCGGCGGTCTGGTATGCCCGCGCGGCTCATTCTTGTGAATCGGAAGATGGGATGTGTGGGAATTTTCAGGAACGATCCTCTTGAATCAGGTATGGATTATTCCTCATATGTTCTAACGGCAGCCTCAACGATATGGTTTCAACAAATAAATATTTTTTTTAATGTTTTTATTCGGAGCGGCGACGGACCTCGCTTCGGGCGGGCGGATTGCAGGTCCGGAAGGGCCGGTCTGGCTTGGTTTTTGAACCTTTCGCCCAAGAAGGAGCCCGCTCCGGTCATCTCACCCTCCACGATGCCGTAAGCTCCTTTCCCACAAACTCCCCCTGACGTCCAGAGAAGTTCCTCCTGGGGCATCCACTGCTTGTAGATGCCTTACGGCACCCTCGAACCGTTCGTCCGCACGAACCGTCTGCACCTCCGTGCCCCTCCCTCCCATGGGTCGGAAGGAAATGCCTTGCCTGCCGACAGCGGCAGCCGTTCTATCGGACACACAGTAGCAAGCGAACCATCAAAAGCACATAACCATGAGAAAGCAAGTCAAGAAGACCGTCCGGGATTTCAACGCACAAGCCATCACCGAAAATGAACAGAAACAAATAAAAGGCGGTACGGATTTCATCGGGGTGGATGACGTGGTAGTGGCCTGACTACTCTTCCGCCGGTGGCGGCAGGAAGTCCGCCGGAATCAGGGAACGAACCTTTTCCGCCAGCCAGGTTCGAAAGAACGACAGGTTGTCCTGTTGGATTTCCGCCTGCAGTTTCAGCAGGTCGTCCACCTGGACGTGCAGCGCCTTGGACAGTCTGGCCAATTTTCTTAGGTGTCCAATGAAGCGAAGGTAGCGCCGGATGTTCGCATCCGTCATGGCGCTGCGGCCGACCAGATGTCGCCGGAAATTGGCGATGGCGGACATGATTTCGTCCAGGATCAGATCGCCGGCAGCCAGCTGGTCATACATGACCCGGATTTCCAGGGTTCTGACACGGGTGTTCAGCAGCTCGTCAGAACGGACCGGAATCGTCTGCAGCAGATACCTTGCATGGGACAATTCCTTCTCGTTTCTTGTGACGACCCCGTAGGCATAATGCCAGTATGCCCGCCCATACAGGAGGGTCACCTCCTGCTCCCCGGGAGGCAGCAAAGGTCCGTAACGCTCCAGGAATTTTTCGGTCCAGTCGAAAGCCTTTGCGGTCAGGGCGATGGTCGTCACATTCAGGAAAAAGTTGGCCGCCACGAAGGACTGATTCTCATCCAGCAGACCGAGGTCGATGCCTCCCCGGTACAGTTCGAACAGAAACACGGAGTGATCCAGGTTGCCGGAATTGGAGAATGGCGTCATATAGTTTATCATGACCTTGAAGGCCATCTTCTTCTCCAGCATGCTCATCCTGGCCGTGTGTTGGTCCAGCAATTCCCGTAGGGAAGCGATGTCGGGGGCCTGGTCGGTCGAAGACAGCAGCAGATACATTTTCAGGAAGAACGCGATGACAGGCTGGGCTAACAGTGGGTGTGCATTGGGCAGGGAAAGGACGGCGTTCAGGAGCGACTGAACGTTCTGATGCCCCGCCAGCCTGCTTAGGATTTTGCTCTCGATGCCGAAGGTCAGGGTCTGCAAGGTGAAATGTGCCTCGAAGGCCTGCACGAAATGCTGGAAATACGGTTGTTCCGATTGGTATTGCTTGTAATTGGGATGGTAATAAATCTGCCGGTAGAGTTGGAAGACACGGGAAAGATAGGCTTCCCCCCGCTCCGGCTGATCTTCCAGTTCCGACAGCTGGTCCTGCACCTCGCTCAAGAAAAGCCCGTAATCCTGACGTGATGCGAGTGCGGCCGCCAGTTGTTGCTTGTATTCCTTCGAATCCGAAGCCATCCTCCGTTGGACGAGATACTGCTCCAGCAGGCGGGTCAGCCGCGACATCAGCTTGCGCAGTTTCAGATCCCGGTACGGTTCCTTACCGTATGCTTTACGGAACAGTTGTTCCCTTGAAAGCTGCGGGGCGTCCATGTCCGGCCAGAATCTGATAAGATACCGGAACAGCCGTCGGCTCGGCTCATGGGTGTTGTGATAGTCCGCATGGAGGAAACGGTCCGCGTCCGAGAGTTCCTCCGCCTGCAGCACCTGTATCATCCGGAACAATTTGTATCCCTGCATATCGATTGGGAATATCAGGAAGAAACTGACGGTGGCGAGAAACGATTCCTGCGAGATTGGTGGCACCCCACCATTTCGCACGGCCTGCAGCCAACCGCTAACCACGACCCGAACCAAAACCGTTCGTACCGACAGGCTCCCCGCCGCCCGCATGCCCCGGAAAAGCTGCACCTGCAACATAATGCCTGTCAGCCCCCACCTCCGTCCGGCACACCCGGAACAGCAGGCTTTTTCCGGAACAAACCTTTATTTGATGTCCTATCTTATTTATTTGTAATACAATACTTTGTATTAATATATATACCTCTTCTGCAATAAAATATTGCCATTGATACCAGAACAAATATAAGGCAATGGTCTTTGAATGCCCATGCGGACGGGACTATATTTGTAACACTTTGATAGAATAACATCTCCAAGCAGTATTCTCTGGGCATGTCGCGCCCATGTTTTTCATCAAGACATGGGCGTGCTGCCACTTTTTTTCATCCTTCCACACTGATTTCCAAAGGTACCGGGGAACCCGGCATGCTCGGTTATTGTTCTTATCCGCAATGGATATGGTCGGTTTGGTTTATTTTTGCATGGTTAACAAACCGACACTTTGGAACTAAACGACCGTCACATGCGACTACCTGGCAATCTTCTTGCCCGCACCCCGGGAACAGGCATGACCGCACAAAACACCGGCCGGGGTCGGCTCCTGCTGGCGGGAGCGGCTGCCCTTGCCATTGGCCTGCTTGGGGCTGGCATATGGTGGGTCCGGAACCAGGCGGTCTGGTTCGTGGATACAAACATACGGACCGAAGCGGGTGAGCACCGGGAGCTCCAGCTGCCGGGCGGGGCGAGGGTCGTGTTGAACGCAGTGTCGGAATTGGCATACGACCAAGCGGACTGGGCCTCCAACCCGGTGGTTCACCTGGACGGGGAAGCCTATTTCCGGGTCAAAGGAAAGGAACGTTTCCGAATTGTCTCCCGGCAAGGCCTTGTACAGGTCGTGGGCACCGGCATTTTCAACGTATATGCGAGGGGGGAAGCGCTGGAGGTGATGTGTTCGAACGGCAAAGTCCAGGTGTCGAACAAGGCGGAATCCGAGAGGGTGCTGCTCGGGAAGAAGGAACAGGTGCGGATCGTGCGGCAGAAGATGCAGCGTCGGGAGAAACTTGCCCACTACCCGGCCTGGTTCAAAGGGGAAAGCCAATTTCACGGGGTATCACCGGAAAGGGCTTTCCGGGAGCTGGAAAGACAGTTCGATGTAACGGTATTGGCTGACAGCTTGCCAGACAAACCTTTCAGCGGCAAATTCGGCCATCAGCGGCTGAACCTGGCGATGCAGGCGGTCTGCAAGCCTTTGGGACTGACCTGGCGCACCCAGGGACAGGACACCATTCTGGTCGGCCGATGAAATACGAGCACCCCTGAACAAAACACCCGTTCCGATGCGCATGAAAACTGGTCTGGTCCTCTCCGGCGGCGGCGTCCGCGGGGTCGCCCACCTGGGGGTCCTGCAGGCCCTACTGGAAATGGGTATCGAACCGTCCATGATTTCCGGAACCAGTGCCGGCGCGCTCGTCGGTGCATTCCATGCCGCCGGTCATTCCATAGAGACCGCCTTCCGTTTCTTCATCAACACCCCCGTCTTCAAACTGGGGAACATCACCACCAACAAACCAGGAATAATCGACATTACCCGCTTCAAACCCCTTCTGGCGGAACATTTCCCCTCCGACGACTTCTCCGCCCTGGAGAAACCGCTCTTCGTCACCACCACCGACCTCCTCCGGGGCCAACCCGTCACCTTCTCCGAGGGCCGGCTCATCGATCCGCTCCTCGCATCCGCCGCCGTCCCCGTCGTGTTCACGCCTGTCCGGATCGGAAACACCCTCTACTCCGACGGCGCACCCGTGAACAACTTCCCGGTCGAACCCATGCTCGGACAATGCGATCTACTTATCGGCGTGAACGTATACCCGCTGCAGCCGATACCTTCCGACAGCATCTCCTCTGCCATAAAGGTCATGGAACGCGTGATGCACCTGTCCGTACACCACCAGGCAGTCCAGAAATACCCTGCCTGCGACCTGGTCATCGACCCGCCCGAACTGGCCCGTTTCGGCACCTTCGAGCGGGGCCATTTCGAGGAAATCTTTGAAATCGGTTACCGGGCGGCCCATGCACACCGAAACACCCTGCGGGAACTGGTCGGCTATCCCGCCGCGCAATTGACCTGAACCCGCCACGCGGACCACACCGTACGCCCCCTCCTTCCGGTGTCGTTTTCCATCCTTGCCGTCCCCTTTCCTTCTACCGGTGTTGCAAATCAGCACGCAGCTGCCAACCCCTGTTGGAAAATATTTGTTAACTTGATTAACTTTATTGCCCGAGCCAACGAAGGTAAGCCACCTGGGCATCTGCCGCGACGGGGCGGCACCTGGGAAGCGAAGGACCGGCAACATCCATCATCCGGTCACCGGCCATTCTGATTAACCACGCTATTTTTCAAACGTGCTGAAGAAAACTGTCGAAGCGACCATCCTACAGAGTATCCTGGAGTTCATCGAACAACTCAAACGGGGCGGAGAGATCCTGCTGCACATCCACGGCCTGACCAGCCAGCAATGGATCATCCTGCTGCATATCGCCATGGATCCGAACCTGCCTTTCTTCAAAGGAAGTGGCCGCGACGCCCCGCCCACGGCATCTGAGCTGGCCTCCTATTTCAATGTGTCTAGGGCCAACATCACCAACTTGCTGAATACCTTGTCTGAAAAGGGATTGGTCCGGCAAGTGGATGACACCGTCGACAAACGTCGGAAAATCCTGCGCCTCACGGAGAAAGGGGAAGCCATGGTGGATCGGTTGGAAGTCTTGCGGCATGAAGCGAACGACAAGTTGTTCGAATCTTTCTCCGCCTTCGAGAAATCCTTGTTCCTGAACTTAATAGACCGTTGCCTCGTCTATCAGGAAGAGGAAAACAAGCGCTTGCGCGGAGATCATTGACCGGAAGGCCATCCGGTCCAACAAGGGTGGGAGGGCAAAGGTGCCCGCAGCAGTAGCGGCCCGCCCAGGACCGGATGGGTAATGGCGAGACGATGGGCATGCAATCCTATCCGCCATGGGTCCATGCCTTGTTCCAAAGCCGCCCCGTACCGGCCGTCGTTGAGCAAGGGGCAGGCCACCGCCGCCAACTGGGCACGAATCTGATGATAGCGTCCGGTCTCCGGCACGACAGCCAGCAAGGTGACGCCGTCCGCCGACTTTCCCTGTACACGGTACCACAACCGACACCGCTTCGCATCGGGATGCCCGGCGTCGACGATCTCCGCTTTTCGCTCCGAGTCGTTGCGCGCCAGCAGATGTTCGAGTGTACCCTCCCATGCCGGCAGGCTGCCGCGGGTCAAGGCTAGATATGTCTTTTCCACCTCTCTTTTTTCGAATTGCCCGTACAACCCTCGGGCAGCCTCCCGTTTGAGGGCGAAGAGCAGGACCCCGCTGACGGGTCGGTCCAGTCGGTGCAACAGAACCGGGTCTTGCCGCTTTTTCCAGGGATACCGCGCCCGAAGATATTGTCGGACGGCTCCCATGCAGGACACCCCTTCCCGGTCGGCCGTCAGCCCGGCCGGCTTGTGCATGGCCAGAATCCATGCGTCCTCATACAGGATGTCCATATCCATCATGTCGCGGTACGTTTCAGACGAACTTCCCAGTGCCTCAAGGGTTGCGGGAGAAGTGTTTTTTCTTGTGCGCCACCAACCGTTCCGTCAGACGGGCCATGACCGCCGGTTGACCGGCCGGCAGGGTCAGCAACCAACGAACCAGCCGCTCCGGCTCCGTCGCATGCCCTTCCCGGAAAGGCTGCTGCTGGTCAAACAGCAACAGCAGCTGCTGCACGAACACATCCTCATACCCTATGACTTCGCTTCCCCCCGCATAGGGAAAAACGGTTCGGAACGCAACAGAGACCGGCACGCCCCTCGACAGGAGCAGGTGCAGGGCATCCACCCCCGCATCCGACAAGCGGTCGATATGCTCATTCCAAGCGGCCGTTGCTGCCGGTCGGGGTCCGTTGGCCGCCCCCCCTTTTCCGGCTGGTACCGGCTCCGCTTTCCGACGCAGGTAAAGCTCGACCCCCACCACCTGCCGTCCATCCCGGCGGAATCCGATGTCCAGGTGGAACCGGGTCCGTTCCTTTATTTCCAAACAGGCCGGATCCAGCACCTTCCTACGGAAATTCCGGAAATCACGATAAGTTTCCGAAAGTCCCAGCCCGGCCTTCAATATGCCGACTTCCACCTGCATGCTCAACTGTCCGTCCGCCGGGATACCTTCTCCCTCCCAGGCTGCGAGCAACCACTCCAGCAAACGGACTGCATATGCGGATCGGAGTCCTTCCACACCGGAGCCTACCAGCTTGTCCGTGTGGCGTTCCCCCTCCTGCAGAAAGGGAACCAGGGGAGGACACAACCAAGCCGCCAGGCGGTGCCGGCCCACGGTATCCGTGTACAGCTGCGCCGCTGGCAGCCAGGACAGAAAGACAGGCCCGCATTCAGCCGGCCTCTCAGGCCGGGCCGGCAAACGAATGCAGGTCCCGACCAGCCGACCCAGTACCGACTGCCAAACGTCGCCTCCGCCGCTCATCACCCCTTCCAGTTCCGGAAGGGTCTCCAGCCGGGACAAAGGCAGGCTTACGACGGTTTCCCCTGCTGCGGACAAACCGTACAGCACCCGCAACAGGGCTCGTTCCGCCGCGGAGAGCCGGGCGAACGCCTGTTGCAGGTCCGGGCGGAACCACACCGCCTCCTTGCCGTCAGGAACGTTCATATCGTCTGCTTGGGTTCCTTTTCCAATGTCTTCGCCACCCTTCAACGGGCCAGGACGACGTCACCGCGGTACAGCAGCACCTGTCCGTCCAGGAACCGTACCTGAACCAGATACAGGAAATCCCCCGGATCCATGGTCTCCCCCCGGAAGGAACCGTCCCAAGCCGGGTTGGTACCGTCCACGGAAGGTTCGAGGTCGAGTGCTTCGAACAACATGTTGCCCCAGCGGTCGTATACCCGCAGGAAGTCGATGCGTTCGACTCCCAGGCCGGAGAAAACCTGGAACCGGTCGTTGACACCGTCCCCGTTGGGGGAAAATACATTGGGAATGAAAATGTTCCGGTTGCGGTCGATGTCCACCAATATTTGGGTCACCGCGGTACAGCCGTTGATATCCACCACTGTGAGCGTATACCGTTGGCTACGCACGGCGTTCACCCGCGGGTTTTTGCAGTCGGTACAGGAAAGCTGGTCGGCCGGCTCCCAAAGGAAGGACTCGATGGGCAGGGAGGAGAAGATGGCAGGGTCCAGTGTCGTCAGGGTGTCGCCGAGTTCGATCTCCACGACGGCCGGCAGCTGGACGGCCAGCTCGAGGGGCTGGTCCACCACCACGGTCGTATCGGCGCTGCAGCCGAGGAGGGCGTCGGTCACCGTCACGATGTGCGTACCTGCCAGGACGGGTGCATATTCACCGGGCAGTTTGTCGATACCGTTGTTGACGGAAAAAACATAGGGACCGGGACTGCCGCCACTGACGGACGCCACCGTCACGAAGGTGGTTTCTCCGAAACAGCGGATGGGTTCGACATCCTCCAGCAGGAAAGTGATCGGCGGTGGCTCCGACAAGGTATGGGACAGGCTGGTCTCGCAGCCTTTCACATCCACCACGGTCACCCCGTACGTGCCTGGCAGCAGGCCCTCGGCCACCGGCGAATTGGTTTGTGCCACACCGCCCTGCCAAAGGAAGACGGGTGGGCCGGCTGCGAGGTTGCCACCTTGCAGGACCAGGGACACCACCCCGTCGGCACCACCGGGACAACTGATGTCCGCCGTTTCCAAGACATTGAGGGAGACAAGGAACGGCTCGGGTTCGTCCACCAGCACCGTATGGGTGAAGGAGCATCCCTTGGCATCCGTGATCAGGGCGCCATAGGAGCCGGCCGGCAGGTTTGACAAGGTGTTGCCGCTGACGCCACTGTTCCAGGTTATTTGGTAGGGCGGGGTTCCGCCACCGGGCAGGAGGGTGACTTGCCCGTCCGTCCCTCCGAAACAGGAGACGTTGGTGATCTGTTGTCCCGGTACGATCGGCAGGGGGGCCGGTATGAAAACGGTGGTATCCACGAAACAGATACCGTCGGAGATGGTCAGCGACTGCAGGCCTGCGCAGAGTTCGACAGCCGAACTGGCGGTGGCACCGGAACTGGCCTCGCCGCTTTCCCAGGTGAAGTTGAAGCTGCCGCCGCTGCCGTCCGAATAGGCGGCGGTGGCAGTGGCCTGTCCGTCACATCCGGTGCCGACGTTGGCGCAGCTCACCGAATCGACGGCGGAGAAAACGGCGACGATGGCGGGCGGGTCGGCCAGCTGGAGGGTGGTGTCGAAGGCCGGGCAGTTGTTGGCGTCGGTGACGGTCAGGCCGTAGCTGCCGGTGCTCAGGTTGCTGATGACGTTGAAGTTGATGCCGCTGACCCCGTTGGACCATTGGAAAAGGTAGGGCGGGGTTCCGCCGGTGGGAAATGCGATGAGGGCACCGCCGCCCAGACCGGGACATTGAGGGGATTGGTAGCTGACGCTGTCCAGTTGCAGGGGCGGCGGAGACAGGACGAGCGCGGTATCCACGGCCGTGCAGGCGTTCTGGTCGGTGATGGTGACGACATAGGTGCCGGGAGACAAACCGGAGAGGGTCTGTCCTTGTTGTCCGTTGGACCATGCATAGCCGGTGATGGGGGCATCCCCGGGGAGGGCGGTGACGGACAGGGTGCCGTCGCTGCCGCCGGCACAATCGATGCTGCCGTCAGGCAGGGCGGTCACGAGCGGACCTGCCTGCAGCAGGACGGTGGCCGAGGCGGTACCGGTGCAGCCTTGCTGGTCACTGACCGTGACGGAGTAGGTCCCTGCCGCAAGTCCTGTCTGGAGGGAGTCGGCGGTGAGCCCGCCGTTCCATGCGTAACTGTAGGGATAGGTGCCGCCCTGGACGGAGAGGATGACCGTGCCGTCGTTGCCGGGCAGGCACGATGCGCTGGTCACGGCGGCGGACACCTGCAAGGTGGATGGAGCGCCGATGACGAAGCTGGTGTCCACGCTGCATCCCTGGGCATCCGTAGCGACCAGCGAATAGGTGCCGGTGCAAAGTCCCGCAAGCTGGGAAGTGGTACCGGTCGAGGTTGCCGGAGGCGGAGCGTTCGGAGTACCGTCCCAAACGAAGGTGAAGGGCGCCACGCCTGTGCCGACGAGATTGACGGTGGTTACAAAGAGCTGTCCGTTGCATAAGCCGGCGCAAAGGGCATCGGTCACGACGGCATTCACGGCGAGCACCGTTTGTGCCGGCAGGACCGCATCTATCGCCAGGATGCAACCGTTGGCATCGGTGACCGAGACCGGATAGATTCCCGGTGCCAGGTCGGAAAGCGAGGAGGCAGCGGCGGTATCCGAGAAGTTCTGTTGAGGCCAGTTGAAATTGTAGGTGCCCTGGGCTGTCGGTGTGCCGCCGGCGGGCATTATGGTCAGCTGGCCGTCATCCAACCCCAGGCAGGCGGCGGTATCCGCCAGGACAGTGGCCGTGAGCGGTTCCGGTTCGGACAATTCGACCGTGTCCGTCGTGACGCAGCCGGTGCTGTTCTCCACAATGGAAAGGGTGTAGGTGCCGGCCGGTACTTGTGCGATCGTGGTGGTATTGCCGCCATTGCTCCAGTCGAAGAGGAACAGGGATTCGGGATTCGCGACAGGCATGCCGCCCAGCAGGATGCTGGTGGCGATGGATCCCGAGCCGGCGTTGCAAAGCGGGCTGACGGACTGAAAGACAATGTCCGGCACGGGAGGCGAACCGACCTGGACGAATACGGTGCTCACCTGGGCGGTGTCCTGTGCATCGGCGACGGTGACGGTGTAACTACCCGCGGGCAGGTTGTCCGCGGTGAAGGAGCCGCCGGCCAGATTGATGACAACCGGACCGCCCACCGCCCCGCTGGATGCCAGTTCCCAGGTCAGGCTGTAAGGGGCCTGGCCGCCGTTTACCGTCACGGTGAAACTGCCGTCCCCGTAGTCCGGACAGGATTCGTTGGTGGCGGAGACACTGACAACCATGGCGCCGTTGGCAACGCAGACGGAACCCGCATTTCCATTGAAACCCAGGACGTCACCCGTCTCGTCGACCACTTCGATCAGCGGTGCCGCGACGAAGGACAGGTCGCTGCAGTCGCCGTCTGACCCCGTCACATCGAAGCACACCTGAAACAGAACGGTGCCGTCGGCCAGGGACAGGCCGGTGCCGGACGGCGAGAACCAGGAGAAGATCAGGCTGTCGCCGAGGCTGTTGAAGCTGCCGTTGAAGCTGAAGCCGGGTATCAGGGGATTGAGGTTCACGACGGTGTCGTATTGGATCACTGCTTCGTCCCAGGCCAGTGCGTACTGGATGGAGACGATATCCGTCCAACCCTCCTGACTGACCACGTCCACACATATGTTGTCACCGGGTGCGGCCACCACGTTCGGTACTGATTGCGTGATGGAGACACAGGAGCTCATGGTTGCCAGCAGGCTTGCACCGCAGCTCTTGCCATCCTCGACCGTTATTTGGTACAGGCCGGGTTGCGGGATCTGGAAGACGACATCCGAACCATGGCCTGCAGGGCCGCTGACGATCTCCGCGGTGACGGAGGGATCCGAAAACATGGAGATGGAGATGTTGTAGCTGCTTCCGTCGAACTGCGGAAGACCCCCCGCGACACTGAAAGTGCCTTCACAGCCACTCTGGCCGGCCGTGATTTCGAAGTTGTTGATTTTTATTTCATTGAGATAAACCACCGCGAAAGCGGCATCCGTGTTGAGATGGACGCAGGGGCCGGCGGTGCCGGAGACCGGGTCGGCCTCGTATTGCTTGTTGTCGAAGTCGTCGATGGTCAGCGGGGCGAACCAAACCAGGAGGGGACTCCCGCCGTTGAAGAAACCCTGGATGGATCCGTCGTTCCGGAACGTAAGGTCGCCTTCGGCGCTACCGCCGGAGGCCACCCAGATACCGTTGGCCGGGACGGGGGTGTTCAGGATGCAGGGATCCGTCAGAAGGGTCGCCAGGTCGGGTCCCGCCGTGGTGGGCGGGCAATCGAAGAAACCATAGGTGATGCCGGGCGGCGTGGCCGGGTCGGGGTCTCCGCTCAGGTCGGCATTGCCGTCGTGGAGGACCCGAATCGAGTCGTTCCTGCACAAATAAAGGGTGTCCGGGCTGATGTCGTTGCTTTGTCCGGTGAAGCTGCCGAAGCCGAATGTTCCTGCGAACTGATCTGCGCAAGACAGGCTGTGGCCTTGTTCGGCGTAGGATACCGCCAGGACGCCCTTGACCGAGACGGATTGCGGCTGTTGGGCCGCCAGCAGGACCGGCAGGAGGAACAATGGAAGGATTGGGAGGACGGATCGCATAAGGGATTTGTATTTTGTCACTTTCAGACAAGCATATGAACGTCGGGGGCCATCGGTTCGGTATGGGAACCCGGCGATTGCATGAGGTCGGCAAAATTAGGCAGTTTTGGGTTGAAAAGAAGGGAATCCTCCGCCACTGTATTGCAGCAGTCCCAAAAAGTGGTCTTCCCGACGCAGTCAGGTGAAAAAAACACCCGCGGCTTCCCAGTTTTACAGGATTGGTTACCTTTGGTTTCAAATAATCGCATATGAAAGCCAATATCCGGCCGTTCCTGCCACACCTCCTTGCCTACGGTGTGTTGCTCCTGTTGTCGCTGGTTCGTTTCGCCCCCGTCGTCCTGGAGGGTAAGATGTTGCAGCAATCGGACAACATGCAGGCGAAAGGCATGCAGGCTGAAGGCCAGCAAATACTGGAGGAGACGGGCAGTCTGCCTTTGTGGACCAATTCGATGTTCGCCGGTATGCCGACCTTTCAGATCCGCTACCCGGCGAAAGGGGTGTTGACCAAGGTGTTCCAAGGCGTGCTGCTGAGCAGGACGATGATGACACCGCATACCAGCATCCTGCTCATGATGGCCGGATTCTACCTGCTGATGGTCGTGCTGGGGGCGGACTGGCGGGTCGCCCTGGTCGGAGCGGCAGGCTTCGGCCTGGCGGCCAACCACATGGGGCTGGTGGAGGCGGGCCATTCCACCAAAGTGGTGGCGGCCGCCTATTCCGCGCCGATCCTGGCCGGGATCGTCCTTACCTTCCGAAAGCAATACCTGCTGGGGTTCGGCAGCACCGCCTTGTTCATGGCGCTGCAGTTGTATGCCAACCACGTCCAGATCACCTACCTCCTCTTCCTGACCCTCGCTTTGTTCGGCCTGGCCCAGCTTGTCGACGCCATCCGACGGAATGAGGTCCCCCATTTCTTCAAAGCGGCCCTGCTGTCCGTAGCGGCCGTTTCCCTCGGAGTAGCCTGTAATACCGGCCGTTTATGGACTACCATGGAGTATGCGACGGAAACCATCCGCGGCACTTCCGAACTGGCGGCCAAGGAGAACAGCAGCGGCTCCACCGCCGCCGAAGGCGGCGGTTTGTCGAAATCCTATGCCTTCCAATGGAGCTACGGCTTGTCGGAAACCTTCAATCTGCTGATTCCCAATTTCAAAGGAGGTTCCAGTACGGCGGCGTTCGTCTCCGATCCCGGAAGCGCCTCCCTGGCAGCGCTCCGGCAAATGAACAACCCGGAACTGGCCAACCAACTCGCCCGATATACGACGCATTATTGGGGGGACGTCCCTTTCACCGGCGGCCCCGTATACATGGGCGCGGTCCTCATCCTGCTTGGGATGCTGGGAATGCTCCTCCTAAAAGGGCCTTTCCGGTGGTACCTTTCTGCCTCCATCGTATTCACCATCCTGTTGTCCTGGGGACGCAACTTTCCGGCATTCAACTACTTCATCTTCGACCACTTTCCTTACTTCAACAAATTCCGCGACGCCACCACCGCCCTGGGCATGACCAACCTGCTGGTCGTCATCGCCGCCACCCTGGGCCTGCAACAGTTCCTCTCGACCGAGACATCCGCCGACGAACGGCGGACCGCCCTTTCCAGGGCCGGTATCCTGACCGGTTCCCTCCTGCTGGCAGGCTTGGTCCTGAGCTTACTGACCGATTACCAAAAACCGGGTGACGACATCCCGGCCGCGCTCGCCGCCGCCCTCGCGGAAGACCGCGCCGCCCTGCTGCGGGCCGACCTGCTGCGTTCCACCGCATTCGCCGGCGCCGCCTTCGCCTGGCTTTGGCTGTCCCTGCGGCGGCGGACCGGCTACAACTGGCTCATCCTCGGCACCGGCTTGCTCGCGATCGCCGATATCTGGGGGGTCGGCAGACGCTTCATCAACGAGGACACCTATGTCTCCGCCCTCGACAAGCGCAATGCCGTGGCCCCTTCCCCCGCAGACGAAAAGATCATGGCCGACCCCGATCCCCACTTCCGGGTAGCCGACTTCCGGCGCAATCCCTTCTCCAACGCCTTCACCTCCTACCACCACAAGAGCATGGGGGGCTACCACGCCGCCAAACTCATGCGCTACCAGGAACTCATCGAGCGATACCTGGGCGACCCGCAGACCAATGCCCACATCTACGGGATGTTCAATGCACGCTACTTCATCGGCCAGAACGACCAGGTCATCCCGAATCCGGACGCCCTGGGCAACGCCTGGTTCGTCGAATCCTTCGAGATCGTGCCGGACGGCGATGCGGAAATCGCCGCGCTCGCCAACCTGGAACCCGCCAGAACTGCGGTAGTACAGGAAGCACAGGCCGGTACCCTCCGGGATTTCTCCCTTCGATTCGACTCCAGCGCCACCATCCGGCTGACCAACTACCACCCGGACGAAATGACCTACCAGTACACGGCAGCATCCGACCAGCTCGCGGTATTCTCCGAAATGTACTACCCGCCGGCCAAAGGATGGCAGCTGTATATCGACGGAAATAGGGCGCCGGATTTCTTCAAGGCGGACTTCAGCCTCCGGGCGGCCATTCTCCCGGCCGGACAACACGAGCTCAAGATGGTCTTCCACCCCACTTCCTACTATACCGGCGAAACCATCGCCAATGTCGCGACCCTGCTCACCTTGCTTTGCTTCGGCTTCGCCTTGTACCGATATGGCCGCCGGCAAGGCTGGCCGCCGGCCGCCAACCTCACGGAACCAGCCGCCGCTGCAACCATGCCGGCTCGGAAACGGGCGGATTCCCCAAAAGCGCGTCGCTGAGCCCTCCTGCCGGCGGCCGGGCGCACCCGACCCGGCAGCCCTCGCTCCATTGACCGTCCGGCGGCGGGACGTCCGGACGGATGTCCCGCCGCCGGAGGACAGCTGTCCGGCTCCGTCGGATTCTGGCCACCTTCTCCGGAGGCCATTCCGGCGCCCCCTCCCCTTCCGACCTGTTTTCCCGCACCGACACAGCCTTTATTAAAGGATATCAGGAAAAATCTGGCGCATACCAAATGGTCGGTTCGGCTTTGATCTGTGTTGATGCGCTATGTCGCGGCCGAAACGGTGACGGAATGGCGGGTTCGTCGTGGATGGGAGGTTCTTGTTCCCCGCTGCGCGGGGATGCTGGTACGCGAATTTTTAGAATTAGGCCAATTACAGGGATTTTTTCTTTATAATTTTTTGATTGGGAGGATTTTGGAAAGTGCTGCGCTTTTTTATTACAGGGATTTTGCTCCCCGCTGCGCGGAGAGGGTTGCGGCGTTGGGCAGATTCGTTGTTGCTGGTATAGACGGGCACAAATCAAATGGTCGGTTCCGCTTTGATCTGCGTTGATGCGCGATTTCGCGGCCGAAACGGTGACGGAATGGCGGGTTTGTTGTGGATGAGAGGTTCTTGTTCCCCGCTTCGCGGGGAAAGCCGGTACGCTATCCGACAGTTTGGTTGACGCCTGAAAAATCCTTATTTTCACATTGGCAAGTCCTCCGGCAGCGGCCGCCCGAGTTGCCGGTGCCGCTCACTTTCAAGCCGACCATTGCCATGCGTTTCACGATGCTGCCAAGCCTGTTCCTGCTGCCGTTCCTCGCTCCCTCCCCAGCGACTGCACAACCAGCCCGCCCGGTCCCCTTCACTGCGGTACGCCTGCAGGACGCCTTCTGGGCGCCCAGGCTCGAAACGGTCCGGCAGACCACCATCCCCTATGCCTTTGGACAATGCGAATCCACGGGCCGCCTGCGGAATTTCGACCTGGCCGCCGGGGTCACCCAAGGAGCCTTCTGCACGGAATACGCCTTCGACGATTCCGATGTCTACAAACTTATCGAAGGGGCAGCCTACTCCCTGCAGGTACAGCCGGACAGCTCCCTGGAAGCCTATGTGGACGGTCTCATCGACCGCATCGCCGCCGCCCAGGAACCCGACGGATACCTGTACACCTGGCTCACCATCCACGAACGGGAGAAAGCGGCCGGCGTACACAAGGAGGAAACAACCGGACAATTCCACCGCGGCAGCGACTCCCGATGGGCGCGGGTGGACCAGCACAGCCACGAACTCTACAACCTCGGCCACCTGTATGAGGCTGCCGTCGCTTACTACCGCGCCACCGGCAAACGAACCCTGCTCGAGGTGGCCATCCGGAGCGCAGACCTCGTCCAAGCCACCTTCGGATGGGGCAAGCTCGAAAAAGCCACCGGACACCAGGAAATCGAAATCGGACTGGTTCGCCTCCACCAGGTCACCGGCCGTCCGGAATACCTCGACCTGGCCCGGTTCTTCCTGGATGTGCGCGGAGGTGGCGACCGCTACATGCAGGACCACCTGCCTGCGGCGCAACAACGGGAGATCGCCGGCCATGCCGTGCGGGCATGCTACATGTACACCGCCATGGCGGACCTCAGCGCCGAGACGGGGACGGAAGACTACCTGCCGGCCCTGCACGCCATCTGGAACGATGTGACCGGCAGCAAACTGTATCTCACCGGCGGCATCGGCTCCTCCGGCAGCAACGAAGGCTTCTCCGATGCCTATGACCTGCCCAACTTCAGCGCCTACTGCGAGACTTGCGCCTCCATCGCTTTCGTCCTGTGGAACCAACGTATGTTCCAACTCGACACCGACGCTCAATATATCGACTTGCTGGAGCGGACGCTGTACAACGCGCTCAACGCAGGCCTGTCACAGACAGGAGACCGCTTCTTCTATCCCAACCCCCTGGAAAGCCGTCGGCATACGGAACGGAGTCCCTGGTTCGGTTGCGCCTGCTGCCCGTCCAATGTCGCCCGCTTCTTCCCCTCCCTGCCCGGGTACATTTATGCCGAGAGAGGCAACGAATTGTATGTCAACCTCTACGTCGGCAGCGAAACGACGGTGGAGCATGTCAACAGCCGTCTCCAGCCTGTTGCGGTCACCCTGACCCAGGAGACGGATTATCCCTGGGATGGGAAAGTGCGGCTGACCGTCCGGCCGGCCAGGCCCCATGCCTTCCCGCTGCTGCTTCGCATCCCCGGCTGGGCCCGGGGAGATGCCGTCCCGGGCGACCTCTACCATTTCCTGGACCGCCGGGAGACGCCGGTCTTCCTGAAGGTCAACGGCCGGACGGAAACAGTGGCCATCCGCCGGGGCTACGCCGTGCTGACACGCAAATGGCGGCATGGGGATGTGGTGGAACTGACCTTCCCGATGCCAATCCGGAAAGTGGTCGCGGATACCCGGGTGACGGCGGACGCCGGGCAGCTGGCGCTGCAAAGGGGTCCCTTGGTATATTGCCTCGAAGGGCAGGACCAGGAGGATCCCCGGATCCATCACCTGCTGGTCTCCGCGGAAGCCGACTGCGAAGCCGTGACCGAACCGGACTGGCCCGGTGGCGGCATCGAGAGCATCCGGACCAGCGGCCGCTTGATGGTCCGGCGGACCGGTTCCGACGACCTGGCCGCGTTGCCGGCGGTCCGGCTGAAAGCCATACCCTATTACACCTGGGCAAACCGGGGCAAGGACGACATGCGGGTGTGGCTGCCGTTCGAAACATCCGCCGCCCGGCCTGTCGCCCGACCCACCCTGGCCGCCCGCAGCCGAATCAGCACCTCGGAAGGTGTTCGCGGAGACCCGGGGTCTGTAGCGGACCAACTCGAACCCGCCCACTCCGCGGATCCGGAAAACACCTTTGTCCATTGGTGGCCCCTTTTCGGACGGACCCATTGGCTCCAATATGAATTCGAGGAACCGCAAGAGGTCGGCAGTGTGCGGGTTTATTGGTATGATGATGAATCGAAAGAGGGCGGCTGCCGGATACCGGCCGACTGGCGGGTCCTGTACCGTGACGGTACGGAATGGAAGCCGGTCTTTCGGGAGAGCCATGTCCCGCCGCGGCGGGACGCATGGAACGAGCTGCATTTCGAACCGGTCCGAACGGACGCCCTTCGCCTGGAATGCACCGCGCAGGCAGGCTATTCCACCGGTGTGATCGAGTGGGAGGCAAACTGAACCCCTGCGGACGGACCGTAGGATTTCCCACCCGTCCTCGGGTCTGGCAGCATGATGCAAACCATTTGACAATGAACTGGTACCAGCAGACAGCGGAGCAAGTCCTCCGCGAACTTGGTTCCCGGCCCGAGGGTCTGACCTTGGCGGAAGTGGACGAGCGGACGGCCCGCCACGGGCTCAACGAGTTGCCCAAGCAAGCGAAGACCCCTGCGTGGCGGTTGTTGCTGCATCAGTTCGGGGACGTCATGATCCTGATCATGTTGGGAGCGGCCTTGTTGGCCGGCTTCATCGGCGACCTCGGTGATGCCGTCATCATCCTGGTCATCGTGTGGCTGAACGCGTTGGTAGGCTTCGCACAGGAATACCGGGCGGAAGCTGCCATGGAGGCGCTGCGCAACATGACGGAGACGAACTCGAGGGTGCTGCGGCAAGGCGGCTGGGGCGCGGTATCCGCCGCTTCCTTGGTACCCGGCGATGTGGTGGAGGTGTTGGCCGGAGACATTGTCCCGGCCGACCTCCGGTTGTTGGAGGCGCACGCCTTGCGGCTCGAGGAAGCTTCTCTGACGGGAGAATCCGTGGCCGTATTGAAATCGACAGCGGCGCTGGAAGCGGAAAAACAGTCGTTGGGAGACCGGTCGAACATGGCCTACCGGGGGACGGTGGTCAGTTACGGCCGCGGCCGCGGCGTGGTGGTCGCGACCGGGCTGGAGACCGAGATCGGCAAGATCGCAGGCTTGCTGAGAACTTCCGAACCCCGTACCCCGCTGCAATCCCGTCTGGCGGATTTCGGACGGAAACTTTCGGCCGCCGTACTGGTCATCTGCATGGTGTTGTTCATGGCCGGGTGGCTGCAGGGCGAGCCGCCCTTGCAGATGCTGCTGACGGCGGTTTCCGTGGCGGTGGCGGCGATACCGGAGGCTTTGCCGGCCGTGGTGATCATAGCCCTGGCCCTGGGTGCGCGGCGTATGGTCCGACAACAGGCCCTGGTTCGGAAATTGCCGGCCGTGGAGACCCTAGGGTCGGTCACCTATATCTGCACGGACAAGACGGGCACCCTGACGGAAAACCGGATGACCGTCGTATCGACATGGTTGCCGGCCGGCCCCGAAGCGGAGCTTCGCGAACGGCTGTGGCTGGCAATGGGACTGAACCACGATGTCACCACCGACGCAAAGGGACGTCCGCTGGGGGAATCCACGGAAGTGGCCCTTGCCACCCATGCATGGCAGCACATCCGGCCGGAAGCACTCGGTCGCTACCCTCGGGTGGCGGAATGTCCGTTCGATTCCGTCCGGAAGATGATGACCACCGTCCATTCCCTGGCGGAAGGCCGTTACCTGGTGGTGACGAAAGGCGCGTTGGAATCGGTGCAACAGGCCTGCCGTTCCGGATCGCAGGAAGAAATGGCGACGGCAGCGGCGGAGATGGGTCGCCGCGGACTGCGCACCATCGCCTATGCCACCCGGGAATTGTCTGCGTTGCCGTCCGCCCTCCGGCCAGAAACGCTGGAACAAGACCTGACATCCTGTGGGCTGGCCGGTCTGATGGACCCCCCGCGTGCGGAAGCGGTCGCCGCCATAGCGGATTGCCGCGAGGCGGGCATCATCCCTGTCATGATCACCGGCGACCATCCCGCGACAGCGGCCGCCATTGCCAAACAAATCGGTATCCTCCGGACCGGAACGGACGAGTTGCTGACGGGCCAGGAACTGGAGGACATGTCCGATGAGGAACTGCTGTCGCGGATCGCCGGTGTAAAGGTGTACGCAAGAGTGTCGCCCACACAGAAACTACGTATTGTGAAGACTTTGCAGGAGAAGGGGCAATTCGTCGCCATGACGGGGGACGGCGTGAACGATGCGCCCGCCCTGCGCAGCGCCAACATAGGCATTGCCATGGGCGTCACCGGAACGGATGTTTCCAAGGAAGCGGCGCATATGATACTGCTGGACGACAACTTCGCCACCATTGTGAAGGCTATCCGGGAAGGGCGGCGGATATTCAGCAACATCCGGAAATTCGTCCGGTACACGATGACCAGCAACAGCGGCGAGATCTGGACCATCCTGCTGGCTCCGCTGGCCGGGCTGCCTATTCCGCTGCTGCCCATCCACATCCTATGGATCAACCTCGTCACGGACGGGCTGCCCGGGCTTGCGCTGACCAAGGAACCGGCCGAACGGAACACGATGCGCACCCCGCCCCGCCAGCCTGGGGAAAGCATATTTGCACATGGCTTGGGCTGGCACATCCTCTGGGTCGGCCTTCTGATGGGCGGCGTCTGCCTGTCCGTCCAGGCCTGGGCCATCCATCAATCGGACGACAAATGGCAGACTTATGTCTTTACCATCCTTTGCCTGAGCCAAATGGGGCACGTCCTGGCCATCCGCAGCGAATATTACCTGCTTTTCCGGCAAGGCCTGCTGTCCAACATCCCGCTGCTGGGGGCGGTCCTGCTGACATTCCTGCTGCAGTTGGCCATCCTGTACACACCCTTCCTGCAGGAGATCTTTCATGTGCAGCCCCTGAGCGCCCTGGAGCTGACAGGTTGTCTGCTGGCCTCCGCCGGGGTGTTCCATGCCGTCGAACTGGAAAAGCTCGTTCGGCGGAGACGGCGACGGAAATCCCAAGACCCGGAAAAACAACCGGCATGATCCGCTGCCGGCTATCCGGTCGGATCTGCATGCCCGCTTAGAATGGGTTGTAAGCGCGACAGGCCGGTCAAAGGCCGACATCCCGCAGAAGGTCCTCCAGCAGGTCGCCCGAATCCACGGACAATTGGGATAACTTCTTGCGGAGCCGGTAGCGGGTCTGCTTGATGGTGCCGGTATTCACACCCAGCACCATCGCCATTTTCTCACTGTTCAACTGTAGCCTGGACAACAGCAGGAAACGGAATTCCGCCGGTGTCAACTGCGGGCATCTTTCCAGGATGCCGCCGATGACCCCTGGATACACCTTTTCGAACAATTGCTGGAACTGCTCCCAATCGGAATTGGTCAGGATGCTGAAATTGTGGAGTTTACGACGCAGTTCCAGGGTCTCGTCGGCTTCTTTCTCAGCCTCCCCGCCTTGCTTGTCGAGCACATCCCGAAGGGATCCGGCAAATTGGGACCTTTCCAGCAGACGCTCTCCGAACGCCGCCAGTTCCCGCTCGTACAGCTGCCGCTGATGCGCCATTTCCCGCTCTCTGGTCTCCATATGGTGTTGCTGCAACACCAGCTCCTTCTCCGCTTGCCGGCGTTTTACCTGGAGCCGATGGTAATATGCGAGCAATATGGCCAGGACCGACGCATATGCCGCATAAGCCAGCTTGGTGCGGTACCATGGCGGAAGGATGGTGATGGCCAAAGAGGCCACGTTACGGCTCAGGGTATTGTCCTGGTTCCGCCCCCGGACATGGAATACAAAGTTTCCCGGCGGCAAATGCACATAGGCTACATTCGTTTCCCGCGTATGGTGCACCCAAGGCTGCTCCAGTCCCGAGAGGTAGTACTCAAATTGGTTAGCAGCCGGATTGGAGTAGTCCGTCAGTGAATAGGATATCCGAATGTTGTTCTTTTCGAACGGAAGGCAGACGGGCGGCAGGTACTCCACCGCCGCTGACAGTATGCCGGATTTGTCACCAACCTTGATCTCCTCCTCATTGACTTCC
>JBEAQU010000061.1:0-58483 GCA_041163745.1 Bacteroidota bacterium | reverse complement strand
TCGTCGAGCTCAGGGGACAGTCCAAGGACCTCGAATTCGTCAAGGCCCAAATCGGAAAGAAGACCGATGTGAGGAAATTCACGTGGTTGGAATACAATCCGGACAAAGGCAAAGGCATCTTCCTTGCTTACCCGGAAAGGGAGCAGATACCAGAGAAAATCAGGGAACAACTGATCGTGGAACTTTACTCTAAATAAACGGCGTTTGTCGGCAGCCTCCTTCGGGTCGGCTGCCATCGCCTGTTTCATGGACTTCCTTGTCCCATCCGTTCTTCCTGATGATACGCTGACAAACACTTGGGAGCCTCCTGCTTGCATGGCTTATTTCTTCACCCTTTCAAGGTTCTTTCTCATATGAGTATACTGAATTTCCAAAAGCCTGAGAAAATCATTATGCAAAAAGCCAATGATTTCGACGGCATATTCGAATTCCGGCCACTGGAACCCGGATTTGGACAAACAATCGGTAATTCCCTTCGTCGAATCTTGCTCTCCTCTTTGGAGGGTTATTCTATTTCCGCCATTCGTATCGCCGGGGTGGACCATGAGTTCGCCACAATCCGTGGCGTGGTGGAGGATGTACTCGATATACTGCTCAATATCAAACAAATTCGTTTGAAGCAGCTAATTCAGGGAGAAGATATAGCCACTGAAAAGATTTATCTAACCATCAGTGGCAAGGAGGAGTTCAGGGCAGGTGATTTGGAGGAACACACCAACGTGTTCAAAATCATGAATCCTGAGCTGCTGATTTGCAGAATGGAACCTTCCGTCAATCTCGAAATGGAATTCACGGTAACGAAAGGAAGAGGTTATGTTCCCGCCGGAGAAAATTTGCCGAAGGACGCCCCCATCGGCGTCATCCCTTTGGATGCTATCTACACCCCGATAAAAAATGTCGCTTATCGCGTGGAAAACACGCGGGTTGGACAGCGGACGGATTACGAACAACTGACCATCGAAGTCAAGACTGATGGAACGATCCATCCGGAGGAAGCTATCAAGGAAGCCTCCCGTATCATGATTCACCATCTGATGCTGATCACTGACGAATATATCAGCATTCCAGATGATACCGGAAGACGTGATGATGTCGTTGATGAGCATGTCTTGCACATGCGCAAGTTGCTCAAGACTTCCTTGGAGGATCTCGACCTTTCTGTAAGGGCTTACAATTGTCTGAAAGCGGCCAAAATAAATACGCTCGCTGAACTGGTGCGATATGATACACACGAATTGTTGAAATTCCGGAACTTCGGTAAGAAGTCTCTAGTCGAAATCGAAGAGCTGCTCCAAGAGAAAGGGCTTACCTTCGGAATGGACTTGTCAAAGTACAAATTGGAAGAGGAATGAATCCTGCCGTATTACAGTTACGGCGGAACATATTTGTTGCAATAACCCTGGCGTCGCCTTTCAAGGTTGTTAGCTGGCCAGTATGGCCGGTTTCGCGGGTGTTGCGAGGTTAACCACCAAGAGATTGACAAAATCTGTTGGTGATATGTAAATTTATACTAACATGAGACACGGTAACAAAGTCAACCATTTGGGACGAGACGTCCAACATCGTCAGGCTTTGATGAAAAACCTGGCTGTTTCGTTGATCACGCACAAGCGTATCGAGACAACCTTGGCCAAGGCGAAGGCGTTGCGTCGTTTCATCGAGCCTCTCATCACCAAGGCTAAGAATAACACGACGCACTCCCGGAGGGTGACCTTTTCTTATCTGCAAAACAAGGAGGCTATCAAGGAATTGTTCGGCGTAATCGCTATGACAGTTGGTGATCGTCCCGGAGGTTATGTAAGGGTCATTCGGACTGGTTTCAGAAGAGGCGATGCTGCTGAAATGGCGCTCATCGAGCTGGTTGACTTCAATTCGGATTATGTGGCAAAGGCTGAGGGACCTGGAGCAGCGGATGGAAAGCGTCGGCGGCGTCGCCGGAAAGGCGGAAGTTCCGCTTCTACACCGGCTGAAGGAACAGCCGCTGATTCGCATGCCAACGATGATTCGGATGTTGTGGAAAGCAAGGACTGATGCCGTTCCTGTAATGCCGCTCCTTTTCGTTTGACTTACTTGTACGGTACTGGATGGGCGTAATTGCTGGTTCGATATCCGCTGGAAAGCGGAAACTATCAATGTAAATTCAGTACAGGCAGCTCCAACGGGCTGCCTGTCTTGTTTCAGGGCAGTTGTATTGTAGTTCCGGCCTGCTAAGTTTGCCAGTGTCTGCACGCTCTTTCTTACGCTGCTTTAGGCTTCGCTACATCGATTCGCTTCTCCTCTATTTTGAATGGAACGGAATATCGACGACACGGCTTGTTGCCCCAGTCGGATGCTTTCCTGGTTGTGGACACTACATGCTGTCCGGTATGATTCCCTCGAACCTTGTCCGTTGGTAGGAATACAGGTGAAACAGTACCTCGCCAGCATGGTAGGTCTGTTTAGCTGGCTTTTTGTCGCTAATGTCGTGCGATAAAAATTTGCGATACAGCAATGGCGGCTGCAGTAAATCAAGTTACGGTTTGTGTGTGTATAAAGCAGCAATAAAAATAAAATATGATAAAATCGAATAAAATTGATCAACTGCTATTCTTTGTTTCCGGCATTGTTATTGATGAATAATGATTAACTTGCACATAGGAAACAATTTCGAGCATCGTTGGTCAGTCTCCGGTCTTCCAATTGACGTTGCGTTTAATCCGGCATGCAAATTACGTCAGCCGTTGATATCCGATCTTGAAGGAGAATTCCCTTTCGGTCTTCTCCTACGGTAGCAAATGCCTCTGTTCCCTCCCAACAAATATAGGTTCTCCGCCATCAGGTTCCCTTCGGTCGTACGATCAGGAAATCAGGTAATTGCGACTTGGAATGACAATGAAGCTGCTGTTTCGTATCCTATGGACTTTACACAATGCATGTGTCGTAACATTCAAAAAATTATCACTGTTTATGATGCGGATTCTGTGTATTGTTTTATATGGTCTCTTTCTCGAGTTCAGTTTGTTCGGTCAGGATACGCTCGTTTTCGAAGACAAGCACTTCGTATTGGTCAATACCGGGGGCACCACACAGGATGAGGTGGTCTTCAAAAGGTATGACAGCGGTACCGACTTTGTCATCGACAAATATTGGATGACGGAGATACGTTACCAGGATACGGAGAAAGGTACCGTCAAATTGCCCCGTAAACCGATGTTTCTTCCGAAGCCGATGAAAGTATGGATATTTTCGCCAGTCAACCAGACCGAATTGAGGGGATATCTGGCCTATTATGATGACAATACCCTGTTCATCCAACGTAAGAAAGGGATGAAAAACTCCACAAAGGGTTTGAAGGCAAGTTTTCTGTATGCAGTTCCTTACACAAATATCCATGAAATCCAAGTCCGGAACCGCAAGTCTGTCCGTTTGTACTCGGCCATCGGTGCGTTTTCCGGTTTGTTTTTGGGTACGTTCGTCGGATCAAAGTTCTTCCAAGACGACCCCGTTTGCGAACCGGTCGGCCCGGACGGGACAACTTGTGACGAAAGTCTTTATCCTCCGCTTTCGAAAATGCAGAAATCGCTCGCTTTGGGATTCGCGACCAGTACCATTGGTTTCACTGTCGGGGGGATGATAGGAGGACTGAAAGTTTCCGTTCCGGTGGCAGGGAGGAAGGAATATTTCCGGGCTGCAATCAATAAACTGAAGCATTATTCCCAGGGTCAATAATGTGCAGGTAACTGAAGGATTGCGTAGGACTGGCGCTGTCTGCCCGGTGCGGCCTTGCCTTCGGTTTCATCCGTAGTTTTCCCAATCGTTTGCATCGCGCTCAACTGATTTTCCTTCGCGCGGAAAATTTTTCAACAAACAGGGTTCAGGAGGGTTATTTAGTAACCTGTCCATCTCGTTCGGAACCTCTTACGGCAATCCAGGCCGGTGTCGAAGGATTCGGTGGACGGGAGGACCTTCGGTTCGATTGAATCCTTACGGTCTGATTGCCGAACCAGCTGTTGGTGTCCTGTATCGTCAGCTGATTTCTTTGGCTTGTTCATCAGGGTCACCGATATGTAAAAACTGATAGTTCCTGTCATGTTCCTAAGTATTTTCAAGTCTAAGATCCATCGTGCCACGGTGACGGATGCCAATCTCAATTACATCGGCAGTATTACGGTAGACGAAGCCCTCTTGGAGGCTTCCAATATCATGGAGGGGGAAAGAGTGCAGGTTGTGAACAATAACAACGGAGAGCGAATCGAAACATATGTTATCAAGGGCGAACGGAACTCCGGAACGGTCTGTCTGAATGGCGCGGCCGCCCGCCGTTTCCAACCGGGCGATGTCATCATCATCATCTCATATGCATGGATGACACCGGAGGAAGCCAAGAAATTCGAATCGGTTACCATTTTTCCAGATGAGCGGAACAGACTGCATGCCTGAGTATTACCTGTATGGAAGGGCCTTTCCGCCCGCTGAGCGACGGATGTCTCCATCATCCAGGTTCAGGTCAATTGTTGATGTAAGATGAAAAGGGCACTACTGAACACACTGCAATTCCTTCTTTTCCTCTCCATTGGGTTCGGAATTCTTTTCCTTGTTTTTCAACACCAGGAGAAGGCATACCTCGAATCATGCTGCCTCGACCTGCATCCCGATTGGAACAACCTGACGGATGCAAGTGCACGACAGACCCTGCTCGACAACTGCAGGCTGCAATGGTCGGCGGAAACTTCCGAGAATTGTCCCGCCCTGATGCAGAAGCTGGTGGATGATTTCGGAAAGACCCGTTTCGGATGGTTGGGACTTGTCCTGCTGGCTTTCTTGGTCAGCAATATCAGCCGCGCTTACAAATGGCGGATGCTCCTGTCTCCATTGGGCTATCGTCCCAGCTTTGGTAACAGCTTCCTCTCCATCTTGGTCGGCTATTTCGCCAATCTCGGCCTGCCGAGGATGGGTGAGGTTGTTCGAGGGGGCTTGCTATCCAAGTACGAGGACATCCCGATGCAAAAGGTGATGGGAACCATCGTCACGGACCGCCTGGTGGATATCCTGTGTCTCGGACTGACCTTCCTGGTCGCCCTGCTCTTCGAGTTCAATAAAATTTCCGGTTTCATACAGGATGCCATGTCTTCCGCTTCACCGGAAGCCGACATGGAAAGTGGTCCTTCCACCTTGCTCGGCTTGTCGGCTGCCGCATTGTCTCTCCTGTTCCTTGCCATGGCTTACCTGCATCGGCAACGTATCTGGAACAGCAAGCCTGCCAGAAAAATTATCGACTTGCTGAATGGTTTCTGGGAAGGTTTGCAAACAATCCGTCGGCTAGAAAAGCCAGCGTATTTCCTACTCCATAGCCTCAACATCTGGTTCATGTTTTTTCTGATGACTTGGCTGGGCTTCCAAGCTTTCGACCCGACCGTCCACCTCGGTTTCAGGGCCGCATTGACGGTCTTCGTTTTCGGAACGCTCGGTTTTGTTATCCCCTCCCCCGGGGGGATGGGCACTTTCCACTTCCTGGTCATCTCCGCTCTCACCGCATTTTATGATGTGCGGGGGGATGATGCCTTCTCCATGGCCAATATCATCTTCTTCTCGGTCCAAATCGGATTCAACGCTTTGCTCGGTATGGCCGCGTTGCTCATGCTGCCCATACTGAACAAACGGAACCCAGCGCGTTAATTGGCAACAGATGGATAACTGGTATGCTCTACAGCAAAAGATTCAACCGGTGGAAACGCTTCGGCAAACCCTTGCCTCCTGGAGACGGGAGAACCTTCGTGTTGTCTTTACCAACGGCTGCTTCGACCTTATCCACCCTGGCCATGTACGCTATCTTGCACAAGCCAGAGACCTGGGTGACAAATTAGTCGTCGGTATCAATGGAGATGCTTCCGTTCGAAGGCTGAAAGGAGAGAACCGGCCCTTACTGCCTG
The DNA here is from genome assembly GCA_041163745.1 of Bacteroidota bacterium. GTDB lineage: Bacteria > Bacteroidota > Bacteroidia > Chitinophagales > Saprospiraceae > UBA6168. Next base: position 52,574 of record JBEAQU010000061.1, on the reverse strand, counting down.
CATCCGCCAGATCTGTCGTACTGGCGGGATTGGCTTTCGTCGATGCCATCACCTCATTTGACGAAGATACGCCCCTGGAGCTCATCCGGATGGTCCGTCCTTCCGTTCTCGTAAAAGGTGGCGATTGGGCGCTGCACCAAATCGTCGGCGCAGCCGAGGTGAAGGCCTATGGAGGACTTGTGCAGAGCCTTCCTTTCCTGGATGGGTTCTCCACCTCTTCGTTGGAACACAAGATGAAGGAGGCCGACATGAAAATTAACCAATTTTTGAGAAGTTAATGACAATTTTACTGACTATGTAAAACTATATTTGTATTTTATTTCGTTTGATGGAATATATCCCCCGTAATTAACGCCTCTGCCAAAATATAAATCAAATGAACGATTACTCCATCCTGCAACGCCTCTCCAATGCCCGTCAGGCACTCAAGTCGACCATCCAGAAAATCCTGGACCTTAACAGGCAACTGAAACTTCTCCGTAGGAATCGCAGGCAGCCTGAAGAACATGCGATAAAAAAGGAACTGAAGCTGCTGAACAAGGTGGCTGACCAACAAGCAAGGATAGTTCAACTCTATGAGCATAAGTTGCGTAGGACAGGTAACGAATAGTGGCGCCGTTCTACGGTTGCGCCTCACCGAAGATGACTCGGAAGCCATGCAAGCTGAACGGTGGATGCGGCCCTTCGCTCCGCAAGTCCTAGGTTTCCCAGCAAGGATGCGGACGCATGGATGAAAATACTATTGTCGGTGCAACCTGTCTCCGCGCTTTCCGGCTCGGATCATACCTCAACAAGCCGCCCGGCGGATACTTGTCTTCCCCGGCAGCCATGCCTTACGACGAATGGGAATCTTCGTAGCCCCAAACAGAACTTCCGGTACGCCAACCCTGTTCTATTCCAAGTACCGGGTGCGTCGCGTTCATTGCCTTTGCTGACGCAGCATACCTCAGGGACGAAAGCCTGTTCCCGACAGTGTCGAAGATCGGGTATTCATGAGGCTGCCGGGATGGCTGATTTTCCATCTAATCACGATCGCATGCTTTTTTTTCGATGTACGGTTTTCTTGCTGGCATTGACCGTTCAAATCTCCGCGGCACAGACTACCTTTGGAAAGACTACGCTGAACGGCCAGTTGGTCACCATGATGCTGGATGACAATGGGGATACGATTTTCGTTGCGGATGACCTGCTTACCGTATCTTTGACTTCACCCCGATTTTTCAAGAATGCGGAGGAATATAACCGCTACCGTCGCTATCTCCGGTATGCCGCCATCGTTTACCCTTACGCGAAGGAAGCCATAAAGGTGTTTCGCGAATTGAATGCGCAGACCGAGGACATGCGGAAAGGGAAAAGAAAACGGTACGCAAGGAAACTCCAGCAGGAACTGGACGATAAGTTCGAGGACCCGCTCAAAAACCTGACCAAGACACAGGGTAAGATCCTGGTCAAGATGGTCGAACGGGAACTCAGTACCCCACTCTACGACCTGATCAGGGAATATCGGGGGGGCATGACGGCAGGATATTGGAACACAATGAGCAAATTCTGGGGTTACGACCTGAAAAAGGGCTATTTGGAAGGTGACGACCCCATCCTGGATGCCGTATTGGAGGATTTTAGCCTCGCCAATCCGGAAAAATGACGGACTTTCGACCCATGATATCGCCCCTGTCAGGTAATTGTGCTATATTTCCCTTCCGGGATCACCCGGTCCAGTTGCGGATTTGGATTGGGAATTGGCCCATGACATCTTTCAGCCGTGAAGAGATGGCCAATCAATCAAATTGAATATTTATGTGGTCTGAACAAAACGACTCCCTATTGGCAACGTTCACTTTCCGGGATTTTGTCACCGCATTCGCTTTTATGACGGAAGTAGCTTTTCTAGCGGAACAAATGAACCATCATCCCAACTGGTCAAATGTTTGGAACCAGGTTTCCTTTTCGTTGAACACACATGACGCTGGTGGTAGGGTCACGGAAAAGGATCGCCGATTGGCCGCCGGTATTGACAAGGTGGCCGAAAGATACTTACGGGAAATCCCGTGATTCGTTTGTTGCCTGAAAAAAGCCGTAGCCCGGATACTACCGCAGCCAGTGGTTCGTTTGGCGTGGCTGACAACCCCTTGACCGAAGCCTAACCGGCGGATTCCGCCTGTCGCCCTCCTTTTGGAATCAGGGGACATCCGTATTACACCATCGCACTGAAATCCTGATGAAAAAGCATTATCCTGTCCTGCTTCTGTGGCTGCTCTGGTCCTGCGGTCAGCCGGAGCCAACGGGTATACCCGCCGAGCCCCAAGCCTTCCAATGGTCGACCGAAACTTTCGCGGACAAACGCATACTCCGTTATCAGATACCCGGGTTCGACCGGCTTTCCTTGCAACAGAAGAAACTGGTCTATTACCTGACCGAAGCCGGTTTGTCCGGCAGGGATATCATCTATGACCAGAACTATAGGTATAACCTACCGATCCGTAAGGCCCTGGATCGATTGGTTTCGGAATGGAGCGGCGACCGATCCTCGCCGGAATGGTCATCGCTGCTTCTGTACGCCAAACAGGTATGGTTTTCCAACGGTATCCATCACCACTACTCACATGACAAGTTCCTGCCGGAGTTCTCAAGGGAATGGTTCGAAAACGCCTTGCAATCTGTAGGCGTCAAGTTGTCCATGGAGGCGCTCATGGCAATGTTCGATCCCAACTTGGACAGGAAACGGTTGGACCAGCGTGCGGACATTGACAATGTGCTGGCCTCCGCTGTAAACTATTATGGCGCGGATGTGACGGCTGAGGAAGTCAGGCGCTTCTACGAAGCCAAAGGCCGTGCCGACGATCCAGAGCCTTTGGAATGGGGTCTCAACAGCCGCTTGGAAAAGGATGCCGGTGGTGTCCTGACGGAACAATGCTGGAAATCGGGCGGCTTGTACGGAAATGCCATAGACCGGATTGTGTTCTGGCTGGAAAAAGCGGTCGACGTGGCGGAAAACGAACAGCAGGGGAAGGCTCTCGCATTGCTTGTCGATTACTACAAAACAGGCGACCTGGCCAAATGGGCGGAATACAACATCGCCTGGACACAGGCGACGGAAGGTGACATCGATTATATCAATGGCTTTGTGGAGGTTTACCATGACCCGGTGAGCCTCCGTGGTGCGTATGAATCGATTGTCCAGATCAATGATTTCGAAGCCTCCGAACGTATGAAGACACTGGCACAAAATGCGCAATGGTTCGAGGACAATGCCCCCTTGTTGGCACACCACAAGAAAGCGAATGTCACTGGTGTCACCTATAAGGTGGTGAATGTTGCCGGTGAGGCAGGTGATGCATCACCGGCAACACCCATTGGTGTTAACCTGCCCAATTCGAATTGGATCCGTTCAAAGTTTGGTTCCAAGTCCGTCAGCCTCGGTAATATTGAAGATGCTTACAACCAGGCAGGTGGTACCGGTTTGCTGCGGGAGTTCGCTGGCGATGAGGAGGAAATCAAACGCGCAGTGGAATTTTCTGAACTCGCCGGTAAATTGCATACGGCGCTGCACGAAGTGCTTGGCCATGCTTCCGGCGTGCTGGAACCCGGTGTCGGCCAACCGGCCCAAACCCTTCCGGGTTATGCATCGGCCTTGGAGGAGGCACGGGCGGATTTGTTCGCGCTGTACTATATCCTGGATCCCAAATTGGTCGAGCTCGGTGTCATGCCTTCCGTCGAAGTGGGAATGACGGAGTATGACAGCTATATCCGCAATGGACTGATGCTGCAGCTCCGTCGGATCGTTCCTGGTAATGATATCGAAGAAGCGCATATGCGCAACCGACAACTGGTGGCCCGATGGGCCTACGAGCAGGGACGGAAGGATAATGTCATTGAAAGGGTAGTCCGCGATGGGAGAACCTTCTTCGACATAAGGGATTATGAAAAACTGCGGGAATTGTTCGGCGGGTTGCTTCGGGAAATTCAACGGATTAAGTCGCAAGGGGATTTCGAGGCCGGTAAGGCCCTGGTGGAAGACTTCGGGGTGAAGGTCGATCCAAATCTGCACCAGGAAGTGCTGAATCGCGCCGCAAAACTGGACATCCCTCCCTACGCGGGCTTCATCAACCCGAAATTGGAACCCGTATTGGACGCGAATATGGAAATAACGGATGTCACACTTTCCTATCCGGATGATTTCACCCTGCAAATGCTGGAATACGGCAAGACTTACAGCTGGTTGCGGTAAAATCAAGCCGGTCGGAATCTTCGTTTGCAAGCGATGCAGGTACTCGTTGCGAAGGGAATGCCCCGAATGGGTGGCGTTCCCTCCGGTCTTCAACTTCCGTTACGCTTCCGAAACCCAATGCCCCGGGAAGCCCGCTCAGTGCTCATAAGGACACCGCAGGTCTCCGAAATAATAATAAATACCGATTCCTAAATAGACATACGTATCGTTCAGTTTGCTGTTCCCACGCTGGCGGCCAGGAATGCCAACGGGCGCTTCCAGGTTGTTGCGGGTAAAGAAGGCAGGATCGGTTTCGTACAATTCAAAGGAACGATCGATGAACTGGACGGACAGGTCTCCCCTGAGGTCACTTACGTCATCGGGATCCGGATAGATGGTGCTTACGTCATCCAGGTAATCCGAAAACAAACGGCGAGCACTGATGTCGATGTTCAGACTCCACTCGTAATTGATATCCACTTTGATGCCGGCACCATAGACCCAACCGCCGGAAACAGTGTAATATTCCTCTCCTTTGAACTGCCCTTCCGTACCCATAGGGCGCAGTTCGTACCAACTGCCATCTAATTGCGCCTTGGGGTCGGAATAAGTGACGCCCAGTCCCAAATGCAGGTAGGGCGTCCATTTGTTATCCAGCGAACCGTGTATGTAGGGAAGGAAGTTGAACTCCATCTGCAAGCCGGCATCCGCAACAACAGATCTGAAATGAAGGTTCCTAGCCCGCTCGTAGAGGTTCGGTGAATCACTGTCGTATGCTTCCACTCGCCCGATATTGCCGCTGAGCTTCCCGCAGATCCGGTTGTTGAAGTTATACCGGACACCCAAACCGGTCGCTGGCCCGATTCTGTTCAGCCGCATGTTGGTGTTCAGATCCCCGAAATAGTTCACCCCGGCAATCCAGGTGCCTACCTCCAGTCCTCGCTGGGCTTGCAGCAATTGGGAACCGAAAAGAAATAGGAAAATGAGTTTGGTGCTGATGTTCACTATGTGATTATTTTGAACGATAGGTCGTGACCCTGTCCATCTGTCTGCGGATGGACATGATTAGCCATTGTAACGCAGGAATTCTGTTCACTGTTATCTTTTTTGTAATATTTTCTTTGGAGCCTCGTAAGTTTTCCCACACAGACCGCCCTCAGAATGAATTGGGTGGCGTTGGCAAAGGTAAGTTACTGGCAGGAATGGACGGATGCTTGGGTCCATGGCATGGATAGGGCCCGGCAAGCATGGACCGGAAGGTCTTTTCGGAAGAGAAAGGCACCAAGCGAGGCCCGCACATATGGTGCGGGGCCTCGGACTTGATTCCTATTTGACGACCGGCAAACGACAGCGGTTCCAGTCAACTGTGTTGCCTTCGATGCCGATGCGTCGGTGTGGGGCAGTCCGGAGGTGTCAATAGTGTGTAAATGGTCAAATAATCGCTATCTGGCTATAGAATCGTAGATTCATCCGGTACTGCCGAAAACAAATTATGCCGATGGTTTTTTGTTTGTGCCTTGTTCCGTTCGGCTGGAATGGCGGCTTGACCTGATTCTCTTTGGCGCTGTTTGCATGTCCGAAAGAGTTCGGAGATTTCCTGACGATCTCATCAAACCGGACTCGCTTGTTACCTGTTTTGTTACGAATCCTGTAAGATGCTTTCAAGGCAGCACGCATGCCGTCTCCCGATTCCGTCAGTCTGCTTCCGATCTATAGGAGGCAATCCAAAGCCGCAGAAAATCAGGGCAATTCCATTCGAATTCGTGATTATAATTGTTAATATGTGGGTTTGTAAGCGCTTATTTGGATTCTGTTGGGGACGCTCGGTTCGTTTCCTCCGTATGGCAGGACATGGACGAACCGCCAATCACGACAACGGCCATGACGGGAGTGCCAGGCACACCACCTGCTGCCGACTCGGTCAAAAAACCGCATAAGCGACAACATGTGTTTGAAAGCCAGGCACAGCGGTTTTCAACCAGTTATCCGGAGGATACTGGAAGCACGTTGAGGGAAAATAATTTGATGAGAAGCCGGTACTCCGAAGGGATTACGGGAGATGCTTGGAAAAGTTAGTAAGCTCGGTTTCCGGTCTTTCTCATAGTATGGTTCGATAGATCCTTTCTTTGAACTATCTTACAATTAAATATTTAAAAATTGTGCCAAATATTTGAAACGAGGACTTTTTTGTTGGGCTGGTTTGGCCGCAAGCCTAAAAAAAGGAGATGGGAATAGGGTGGGGCGGCGCTTTCCCGAAAGATGGCCGGATTCGGGTGGATAAAAGAACTGAACTCGCCATCTAATCATTTTTCCGTATTACAAGCACTTTAGATACAGAGACGTCCGGGTCGAAACTATTGCGGGATGTAGCGAAGATCAGGTAAACCCCGGATTGCACCTTCCGCCCGTCATAGTCTTTTCCATCCCAGGTAGCGAGGCCGCCATTGGCAATCGTCTGGTAAACCAGCCGGCCTGCTATATCTGTGATCTTGACCGTCGCATCTTCGGCCAGGCCTTGTATGGCGATGGGACCTTCGAAGTCCTCCCTCACTGGATTGGGAAAAACGGTGACGTCGGACTGGTGATAATCCGCGCCCCGTGTGGCATCCGAACGGTAAGAGACGATGCCGGCCTGTGTTCCGATGAACACTTCTCCCTGTTGGTGGTCAAAGGCGAAGGAGGTGATGTTGTTGTCAAAAAGCGGGCTGTTGTCTTTTGAAAAATAGACGATCTGCTCGTCTCCCTGCGGTGAGATGACAAACACACCGGTAGCGGTACCGAACCATTTGCGGTTGGCTCCGTCGACTCCGATGGCCCGTATATCCTGGTATTCCAATAGATTGGCACCGATACCGTCCACCTCCACATAAGGAAGGTTACCGTTACAGGGACCTTGGCCGTCGAACGGGTCGCATTGGAAGACGATGGGGCCCAGCTTCGTACCTACCCAGATGGCTCCTTCCCTATCCTTGGTGATGCAGGTGATTTCATTGGTCGGCAAATTCGAATTGGAGGTGTTTATGACTTTGCACCTGTCATCTGAAGGGTCGGACAATACACCCTCGTCAAATAGAACCAGGCCCGTTCCACTGTTCGTTGACATCAGCCATTTGTAGCCGTAGTCGTCCACCACAACCTTGAACAGCTGATTGTCTCCGATACAGGCTAGGTTGAAGCGCTGCCAGTTGTTGTCAGCTGTCAGGACAGACAATGGGCTAGGGGCATTGTGATTGCAAATCCAGAGGTTGTTTTCCGAATCGAATGCGATGCCGGCAACCCTGGAACGCTCAAAGTCCAGGGTCGCCCACTGCAGGCTGGAATTGGTTTCGTTGTACACCTCAAAGGTCTGTTGTTCCGGATCATAGGCGACCAAGGCATCCAGGAAGGCGCCGGCATAGATCTTTCCGTTGTCCGGATGGATGGCAATGGACAGGAAATCCGCAATACCGTCCAGCTCCGACACGTTGTTGGTACTGTATGTCTTCCAGGTACCGTCGATATAGGAGAAAAATCCGTCTCGACGGAAGAGCGGGCTGAAAGTAAGGTTGACTCCCCCCGCGGCCACCCATAGCTGGCCTTTGTCGAAGACCATGTCGTACACATTGATGGAATAAGGGCTGTTGACATCTATCCATTGGCATTCCGCCGAAGCAGCGGAGGCCACCCTGAAGAACCTGCCTTCGTCTGCGTACCAGATATTTCCGGCTTCATCTTCCAATGCGTAGGTCGGTTTGTTGACGCATTGCGCCCCTCCCGGAAGGAATGGCCCGGTCCCTTGGCGGAAGAATACCTTCCCTGTGCAATTGCCCAGGCATTCGTATCCAGTTATGAGCAACTCCTCCTCTGCGGAAAGGAAAACGGGGGTGTGTCCGGTTGTGTGGTGCACATATTGCGCCGTTTGTCCGTCGAATTGAAACAGACTGTCATCCGCACTGAAATAGAGTCGGTCTTGGTGAACAGCCAGCGCAACGGAACGGTATTCGGATGGGAACCCCCGTTCGTCCGCCATCCATTCCCAATTGGAAAAATCATCGATGTTGAGACCGGCGGCAGGGTCTACCCTGTACAACCCTTCCTCCGTGGCGGCATAGATGAACCCCTCGTAAACGCAAGTGGCGAGCACAGGGACAGGCGTCTTGATGGTATTGGGAAACAGTCCGCTGCGCAAGTTGAGCGTTGTGATACCGAAGTTGGCAGATAAATAGGCGATGGAATCGTTCGCCATGTGGACATGGTATACGATTTTCTCTCCCTGTATGAGGGAACTTCGGGCAATGTCAGGCAAGGTGGTGACGGAACCTTCCGCCAACAGGTCAATGTTACTGTCTTCGTACACAATTAGGAGAATCTCGCCTTGGCGATTGTACTTGACCAGTTTGACGCCGGTTTGGCTCAGGCCTTCCACCTTTGTGAGCCGCTCAAGGGCTCTGTCCGATTTGTCTATTACCAGCAGGGCGTGGCGGGTTCCGTAATATATGTGGCTTTCACTTTGAGTGACGGTAACACCCACATGGAAGGGCAGGTGCGATTTCCATTGTCCGATGGCTAGCGCGGATTGACCGGGCAGCGGCTCACGGAGTCCGGACAGAAGCAGGGCCCAGCTAAGGATGTAATATTTGGTACGGTTCATAGTCGCTTGGTTGGCTCATTACGTCAGGTCTCTCCGACCGGAAGTCCATGCCTTGCAGCTCCGAAAACCGGTGGATACATAAGCGCAGGTCGGACCATGCTCCTTTCCTGACAACATAATAACGTATGGATCGGATAAAATTGTCTGACGCGGTGAGGCAGCGGGCGCAGTACCGGCCTTCTGTGCACCGCAATCGCCTATATAGCTTGAACTTCCGTCACCTGTACACCGGATCTTGCTCCAGGTAGTCGAACACGGCGTCCGGAACGAGGTACTGAACGGATTTTCCCTCCAGCAGGCATCGTCTGACATAGGTTGCGCTGATGTCGAGGAGCGGGGCTTCGAAAAAAAGTATCCGGGGGTGGCCTTCATAGACGGAGGTGTCAGCCTTGGGTCGCTTGTAAAGGTAGATTTGGTAGTCCCGTAGCAGCAAAGTGTGGTTTTTCCATTTGTGCAGCGTGGCCAGACTGTCGCCTCCCATGATGAGGACGAACTGCCGCTCCGGATGTTTTTCCTTCAGATATGTCAGTGTGTCAATTGTGTAGGACGGCTTGGGCAAGGAGAATTCAATTCCGGATACCCGAAGATTCGGGTTGTTACCGACCGCCAGGGTCACCAGGTGCAGCCGGGTATAGTCGTTCGCCAGGGACCGCTTTTCCTTGAGGGGGTTTTGCGGACTGACAACCAGCCATACTTGTTCGAGGTCCGTCTGGGTCGCCATGAAATTGGCGATGATCATATGACCGGTGTGAACCGGATTGAAAGACCCGAAAAACAATCCTGTCTTCATGTGCCGTTAGCGCTTTTCAAGGGCAAGGAATCCGGGATACCTTGCCGCTGGGATGGCAAAGATAGTCCCTGACGCGGTTTTTCAGAATTTTCGTACCTTGCGCCGCCCAGCGGGTTGGTTCTTGCGCGAAATTGTGCCGGAATGGACGCTGGCCATACCCCTTCGGAATGTGCGCCGCCTTCCCACCAGGCAATCCGTCCGAATGGCAAGAAGTCTAAACAGAAAACGGATTATGGGAACAATACGTGCAGCGATCACCGGTATCCATGCCTACGTGCCGGATTATGTCCTTAGCAATGCGGAGTTGGAAACCATGGTGGATACCAACGACGAATGGATAATCACCCGTACCGGCATCCGCGAACGCAGGATACTGAAAGACCCGAAGCTGGCAACAAGCGACATGGGCGCGGCAGCGGTGAAAGGCTTGCTTGAAAAAACCGGCACCGCTGCGGAAGAGGTGGAACTTGTCATTTGTGCTACCGTGACACCCGACATGATGTTCCCGGATACCGCCAATCTCATCGCCCACAAGACGGGCATGAAGAATGCATTTACCTACGACCTCGGCGCAGCTTGCTCCGGTTTCCTTTTCGCCCTGACCACAGGGGCCAAATTCATCGAGTCCGGAAGCCACAGGAAAGTCATCGTCGTCGGCGCTGACAAGATGTCCACCATCGTGGATTACACCGACCGTGCGACGTGTGTTCTGTTCGGCGACGGAGCAGGGGCGGTGCTACTGGAGCCGGCAGCGGACGAGTCGACCGGCATCATGGATACCTGTCTGAAAAGCGATGGTGCAGGGGGCGGGAATCTATACCAACTGGCGGGAGGATCCCTCCATCCGGCCTCCCATGAGACCGTGGATGCAAAGCAACATTTTCTCGTGCAAAACGGGCGTCCTGTCTTCAAGGCCGCTGTTTCCGGCATGGCGGGTGTCGTTGGTACGGTCATGCGAAGGAACAAGCTCCGGGCGGAGGACATCGCCTGGGTGGTCCCGCACCAGGCAAACCTCCGCATCATCGAGGCGGTTGCCAATATGGCGGACGTACCGATGGAAAAGGTCATGGTCAACATCCATAAGTATGGCAACACCACCGCCGCGACCATTCCCCTTTGCTTATGGGAATGGGAACACCGGCTCCGCAAAGGGGACAACCTCATCCTGACCGCTTTCGGCGGAGGATATACCTGGGGGGCCGTCTGGTTGAAATGGGCTTATGATGCCGGCTGATTTCCCAATGGCCGCGAATCCACCGTCGGCTTTTTTCACCGTAATTTTTTTTAACTTTGCGCCGCCTTCGTAAAAGGCTCGTCTCAGGTCGCGGACACCGCTGGTGTCGGCCCCATATCTTTCACCGGATTACCCAATCACAACAAAAAATATTCCGATGGCAACTACATCAGATATCCGCAACGGGATGTGCCTGGATTACAACAACGACATCTGGACAGTCGTGGAGTTCCAGCATGTGAAACCCGGCAAAGGAGCCGCTTTCGTGCGTACGAAACTCAAGTCGCTGACGAAAGGCAAAGTCGTGGACAACACCTTCCCTGCCGGCCACTCCATCCAGGAGGTCCGTGTGGAACGCCGGAATTTCCAATACCTTTATCAGGATGACATGGGCTATAATTTCATGAACATGGAAACTTATGACCAGATCGTCCTGAATGAAAACCTGATAGATAACCCCCAGTTCCTTCAGGAAGGTATGAAGGTGGATGTGCTTTTCCTGGCCTCGACCGATACTCCCTTGAACATGGAAATGCCCGCTTCCATCGAAGTGACCGTCACTTACACAGAACCGGGGGTTCGCGGCGATACGGCGACCAACACGCTGAAACCCGCCACTATCGATACCGGTACGGAAGTCAGGGTGCCGCTGTTCATCAACACAGGCGAAAGGATCAAGGTGGATACCCGCACCGGCGATTACCTGGGAAGAGCGTGATCTTTGCGGTCGGGTCGTCCGCTGCGAAGGCGGATTCGACAAAGGCGGCTTCGCACGGGCCTGACTATTCTTTTCTTCCGCCCGACGGGTTGGAAAAATTCACCCCGATTCTCGTATCTTGTGCCAACGCCCTCGTTCGAGGTTCGATCCCGAGGGCTTGAAATGGAGAAACGGTAGCATTAACCGAAGGATTTCTATCCTCCAGTCCTACTCTTTCTGCTGAAAAACAAAGAGATATGACCTTTCAGGAAATTCAGGAACTGATCAAACTCCTCAACAAATCCAATCTGGCGGAATTCAAGATGGAGAACGGGGATTTCAAAATATCCGTCCGCACCAACCTCTACAAGGATATCAAATCAACGCAAGTGGTGGCTTCCCCTCCCATCACCCTGCCTTCTTCCTCCATGATGTCCGTCCCGGTTCCAGCAGCCGTGCCGCCCAGCCCCGCCCCTGCGGAAGCCCCGCCCGCCCCCGTTACCCCACCTTCCGCGCCGGCAAAGGAAGAAGCGCCGGCCGCAAAAGCGTACAAGGAAATAAAATCTCCGATGGTAGGTACTTTTTACCGTTCCTCCTCTCCGGACAAAGACCCTTTTGCCGAAGTCGGCCAGGTCATCAAACCGGGTGATACGGTCTGTATCATCGAAGCCATGAAGTTGTTCAACGAGATAGAATCCGAAATCGGTGGTAAGATCGTCAAGGTCCTGGTGGACAATGCCCAACCGGTGGAGTATGACCAGGCCTTGTTTCTGGTGGAACCGGACTGACGCACGCCAGCCGGAAGGATCGGTTCCCCGGTCAGTTCAGGCGACGGAGGCTGCTCCTTGTCCTGCTTTTCTTTCGCTTTCAACTTTCGCGCGCCTCGGCCGCGTAGCATACCATCCTTATGTTCAATAAAGTTCTTATCGCAAACCGGGGTGAAATCGCCTTGCGCGTCATCCGTACCTGTAGGGAAATGGGGTTGAAGACAGTCGCTGTTTTCTCCACGGCCGATGCCGAAAGCCTTCATGTACGATTCGCAGACGAAGCTGTATGCATCGGTCCGGCCGCTTCCAAGGATTCCTACCTCAACATTCCCCGCCTCATGGCGGCCGCAGAGATAACCAATGCCGATGCTATCCATCCAGGGTATGGCTTCCTGGCTGAAAATGCTGATTTCGCCGAAATCTGTGGTGAATACGGCATAAAATTCATCGGACCGACGCCAAGCCAAATCCGCTCCATGGGGGATAAGATCACCGCCAAAACCACCATGATCGCGGCTGGGGTGCCCGTCATTCCAGGCTCCGAAGGCTTGGTGACCGACCTGGCGGAAGCCGTAGGCCTCGCCTATGAAATCGGATTTCCCGTCATCCTGAAGGCAACCGCAGGCGGCGGTGGAAAAGGTATGCGGATCGTGTGGGATAGCGCCTCCTTCGAGTCGCAGTGGAATATGGCCCGGCAGGAGGCCAAAGCCGCATTCGGTAATGATGGTATTTATATCGAGAAGTATATTGAGGAGCCCCGACACATCGAATTCCAAATCGCCGGGGACCAGTTCGGTACGGTATGCCACCTATCCGAACGGGAATGTTCCATCCAACGCCGCCATCAGAAATTAGTGGAGGAAAGTCCTTCGCCCTTCATGACCGACGAACTCAGGGAACGCATGGGGCAAGCCGCCATCCTGGCAGGCTCCTGTATCAATTACGAGGGAGTCGGTACCGTGGAGTTCCTCGTGGATAAGTACCGGAATTTCTATTTCATGGAAATGAATACCCGTATCCAGGTCGAACATCCTGTTACGGAGGAGGTGATCGACTATGACCTGATCAAGGAGCAGATCAAGATTGCCATGAAGGAACCTATTTCAGGCAACAACTACATACCGGTCATGCATGCCATAGAATGCAGGATCAATGCGGAAGACCCTTTCCGTGACTTCAGACCTTCGCCCGGGAAAATACTCTCCCTCCATACCGCCAAAGGACATGGGGTGCGTGTAGATACCCATGTTTACGCCGGCTATGTCATTCCGCCTTACTATGATTCCATGATCGCCAAATTGATCTGCCGAGCCAGAACCAGACAGGAATGCATCACCAAAATGGAACGTGCCCTGGATGAGTTTATCGTGGAAGGTGTTCGCACCACTATTCCCTTCCACAAGAAACTTATGAAGGACGAGCGCTTCCGTGCCGGCAATTTCCATACCGGCTTCCTGAATGATTTCGACCTCGGCACACCGGAAGACTGATGCCGCTCTCCCCACCATACCCCTTCAAGGCCTGAGCAACGCGGCCCCGACCGCACATTCCAGACACCGGAACCGCTCGCAGTATTCACGCTTCAAATGTATCAACGCCTGCGTTTCGGCAGCGCTGCGAACCACCACCCCCATCCGCTCCCAGCCACGGGTAACGGCGTTCCGCTCCGCCATCGCCGCTTCCAACCAACTGACCGCTCGCTCCTGTAAGCTTTGATCCTTTTGCTGCAGCCCGTACAAGTACAGCATCGGGGCAATGACATTCGATACCAACAGATGAATGCTCCCCTTTCCCAAGCGCTTGGTCCGCTGCGGACTCTCCCTGCCGAAATGGTAGTGCGTCTGCCAATACCCCGTTAGCCGAACCTCGAAAAGTGCCTCCACATCCGCCAAATCCCCAACTTCCAGCAACTGGTAGAATATCCTCCTTTGCTGACACAGCAATCCTGCCAGTTGGGCAATACGTACGGTTGGAAAATTACTAGGATGAAGCCGGAGGAATTTCCACATCACCGGGTCGATCGGAATCAACCCGTACTTACGCTGCAGGAATCGGTACTCATGCCGCAGTTGGGTAGGGTAGTCACCCGGAATCGGTTCCGATAGTAAACCCGCCTGACCAAATAACATAGCCTCCACCTGCAGCGGCCGGTCGATGTGCCAAAGGATGTGACGCAAGGGGAGCGATCGCGCCAGTGCCGTGAAGGGATCCGCATTGACGGTCAAACCTAACCCGCGGGCAATCGACTGATAAAAGGTCTCCTCCCAATGTCTTCCGTTCGCCATCCAGACTGCCTCCATGTCAGATACCTTTCGTTCCAGCCGTTCGATTCCCAATCGTCCCAGCCATTGGCGGAATGTCGAAGGAGACACTTCATCCCACATGGATTGGCAGGGTATCCAGGCCGCCTGCTGCCGTAGTCTTTGGTATTGGGCAGCGAGCCTCGGCGATATCCGGTCCCGCATCTCAAGACAGGGAATTCGGGTCCCGTCCGGCCGTTGGACGAAAACGTCCTCCTCATACACCACATGCAGAATCACGTTGCTGTAGGATCTGTCGCATTGATGGCCGTGCCGCATCCAATCGGAGGACCTGCAGTGCATCTCGACGGTGCCTACCCATATGGTTCCACCCAATCTCAAACGGGCTTGTGAAAAGTCGGCGCCTGCATCAAGGTTGTGTTGACCAGGGTCTAAAATTTCTACCGGTTCTCCTTGTGTGGTATGTAGTCCGGTCTGGTCAAAACGGCGGGTCATCCATAAGAAATGGAGCAGATCCTCTTGCATGGTTTGGTTTTTAGGGTTCGACAATGTCGGAAAGACTCCCCGGCTCTTCAAAGGCTATCCCGTCTGCATATGGAAATGGGCAGCATGCCGTTCGTAATCAACTCGGCACTCCTGGATGACAGATGGAGCCCTCGGCAACCGGAAAAGGACCCTGATCAGTGTCAATGGCCCCGCGGCGCAATTGCCAGATTAATACTGTAACGGCATTGGTGTAGCCAGGATTGTGGCGACAAAAAGGAAATTTGTTAGGATGGAGCGACGGCTCGCATTTTCCGAAGGCACAGACAACAAGAGGAAGGCGTAGACACGATTCCCTCCTGTTGCCTGCGGCAGGCTTACGTTGGGTGTAAAGCCCCGACCGACGGAAGGAGTCTGCTAATTCATTCGGCGGGTGGAGTCCAGATAGGCAGCGGCACCCGGATTCTGCATCAGGGTGAACAACATCTCCTTTGCACGGAACAATTGCGCTTTGACCGTCCCGAGCGGAATGTCCAACTCACTGGCGATCTCTTCGTAACTGAGCTCCTCGTAGTACCGAAGCTCTATCATCAGGCGGTATTTTGTACTCAATTGACCCAACATGGAGCGCACCATCTGTAGCCGCTGCTGCCGGATGATCTCTTCCTCCGGCGTGCGGTTCATCGTTCGGACGCTACCGGAATAATCTCGGTCCCCCTGCGGATCGAAAGGTTGGTCGATCGAAAGGAAATTCAACCGCTTTTTGCGAATGTGGTCTATGCAGTTGTTTTGTGCGATCTTGAACAACCAAGTGGAAAATGCGAAATGCGGGGCGTAGGTGGACAACTTGTGGAACGCCTTGCCGAAAGCTTCCAAGGTGAGATCCTCCGCATCATCCGGATTCTTGACCATTTTCAGCAGGTGGTTGTATACAGAGGAACGGTATCGTTCCAATAAGGTGGCATAAGCCTGTTGTTCGCCGGCAATCGCCGCCTTCACCAGTTGATAATCCTCGGCAGCCTTGGGCGAAAGCCGCGTGCCGCTTGCTACAGTGTGTTTCGTTAGTGTTAATTCCATCGCTGGGTGTCGTTGTTCATGAGAGTCGCAGGTGCAAACAGAAAATAATAAGGAACCAGGAACAAGTCAAGCAATGGTATCCAATACCACATGCGGCGGTGCCGCAATTTATGCATGAGGCTCGTACCTATGATCATCACTACACTTATTCTCACCGCATACCCCCATACTGCAAACATTATGCTAATTTCAGATGTCAATAAGCTGCCTCCCAACAAGTAGTGTAGTAAATGGCTCATAGTGAGCGCGCCTAAAAAAAATCTATGTGAAAATTTGTAATATTTGCCAGTTGAATAATGCCGGCTCTTCTGCCGTATGTATGCACTTACCCGCCGCTTCGCATCAGAGTACATGAAGGTGTCCGGATGAATCCGGACGGCTACCCGCCCTTTGCGCGCCACAGCGTTGACGAAAAGGTCGTCGTCCCCGGAGACCAAATGAGCTCCTTTGATTTCGGCCCTCCTTTCCAGCAGCTCCTTTCGGTATGCCATGTTCCTTCCGACACCCATGTATGGCATTCCCGCCAAGGCGAACGAAAGGTATTGCACCGCTGTATACCACGCTTCGTAGCGGATGAAAAGGTTCAGCATCCGTACCGTCCATCCCGTATCCCGGCCGGCGTCGGCATAGGGTGCGACGCCGAGGACGATATCGGTTTGCTGATCGAACCCGGACATCATCCCGGCGATCCAACGGTCACCGACCGGGCGGCAGTCCGCGTCCGTTACCAAAATGTACGGGTGACTGGCGCGGGCTATCCCTGCCGCCAAAGGAATCTTTTTTCCTTGACGACCATCCTCACAAGGAACCACGACCAGGTGCGGATGCCTGCGTTGCAAATATGATAATATATTCAACGAATTATCAGCTGATTTATGGACCACCACGATTACTTCGAAGGAACGGTATGTTTGGTTTAGGATACGGTGCAAATGCGCCTGTAGATATTTCGCCTCGTTGCGTGCGCAAATGACAACGGATACAGGCGGCACCCCTTCCTTCGACTGATCGACCAAGGTTTCCACCGCCGGTTCCACCGGCCTTGCAGCCAGGTTGCCGAACAGGCCTAGCCAACAGATTAACTGAACAGCCGTCCCAGCCAGAAAAAGTCCCACAATGATTGGTTCCAAATGCGGCTAATTTTTGTAATTGTTCGCCCGCGTGAATCTTTACCGGTTCGGTTACCTGACACGGTAAGGCTCGTCCTTAGGTCGTCAGCAAGATACGCTTCCGACATTCCGATTTCCCATGGGCCACGTCATGGACCAATGACCCGGTGACCGGCCCGGCAATTATTAACATGAAATTATCATTGACACGCTTTAAGGTAATAAATAAGTTAACAATCCTTAATACCGGATTAAAGGCGAAACGCCACTTTTGCCGCGGTTTTCCGGCAGGTCTTAATCTCTTCCGAGGCTAACATCGCCATTCTTTTCAACCAAAAAAAACGCTTCTATGAAAAAGCATTTACTTCTTGTCTCTTTGTTGATGTCAGCTTGGCTGACCGGGATCGCCCAAATCGTCGTCAACAGCGATGTCACCACCAACACGACCTGGACAAACAACAACATCTACCTGCTGCAGGGAGGATGCCTATATGTCAAGAACAATGCGGTGCTGACCATCGAACCCGGCACCATCATCAAAGGAGATGCCGCCGCCCTCATCGTCACCCGCGGTGCCAAGATCATCGCAGCGGGTACTGCCGAACAACCCATTGTCTTCACTTCCGCAAAGCCTGCCGGGCAGCGCAATCCCGGCGATTGGGGCGGCATCCTGCTCATGGGCTATGCTCCCATCAATGTTCCCGGCGGCGAGACCGTCGTGGAAGGAGGATGCGACCAGGCGGTATACGGCGGTTCCGATCCCAATGACAACTCCGGTGTCCTCCGTTATGTCCGTATCGAATTTGCCGGGATCCCCTTCCAACCGAACAACGAGCTGAACAGCCTGACGCTCGGTGGCGTCGGTGCCGGGACGGTCATCGAACATGTCCAGACGAGCTACGGCGGGGATGATGCCTACGAATGGTTCGGCGGAACGGTCAATGGCAAGTGGCTGGTCAACTTTGCCACGGTAGACGATATGTTCGATGTAGATTTCGGTTACCAGGGAAAGAACCAATGGCTTCTGGGTGTCAGCAACCCCAATATCGCGGATATTTCCGGTTCCAATGGCTTCGAATCCGATAACGACGGCCAAGGTTCCACCAACGAGCCTAAGACCGACGGCCACTTCTCCAATGTCACCATCGTCGGCCCGCTGGGGCAGGGTGTCGATCCCATCAACTCCAATTTCAAGCGTGCCCTGCATATCCGCCGCTGTTCCTATCTCGATGTCTTCAACAGTGTCTTCACCGGCTTCCCGGTGGGTCTCAAACTGGACGGCGCCTGCACGACGGACGGTTTCACCTCCGGAACGGAAGTGTTCTTCAAGAACACCATCGTAGCTGGTTCTCCCACGCCGATCGAACCGGTGGGGGACGCCGCCGTCCAGTCACAGTATGATGCGAGCGGGAATTCCATCCTGCCGGCCGTCGGCGATGTCATGTTGGCCGATCCCTTCAATGCCTCCGCTCCTTCCTTCCTGCCCATGGCTGGCTCTCCGCTGCTGTCCGGTGCAGATTTCAACAGCCCGGAACTCCAGGATCCTTTCTTTACACCCACCTCCTACCGGGGTGCCTTCGGCTCGGAGGACTGGACCGCCTGCTGGTGCGAATGGGATCCCATTCAGGCGAATTATGATATGGCCCCCATCCAATACATCACCCAGCCGACGATCACCGCCAGCGGGAACCAGACTTTCTGCCAGGGTGGCAATGTGGTCCTTTCCGCACCGGCCGGATTTTCCTACGCCTGGAGCAACGGGGCCACAACGAAGGATGTCACCGTCACAACCGGCGGCAACTATTCCGTCACCATCACCAATGCCCGCGGTTGTACCGCCGTCGCAGATCCCGTCGCCGTTGTGGTGAACCCCGCCCCCGCCGCCAACTTCAACTTCACGGTCAATGGTGCGACCGTGGTCTTCACCAACACATCCAGCGGGGCGAATACGTATTCCTGGAACCTGGGTGACGGCGAGACCACCACCGCTCCTAGTCTTTCCCACACCTACAGCGCAGCCGGCTCCTACACCGTCTGCCTGACCGCCACCTCCTCCGCCGGCTGTGAGGATACGGAATGCAAGACCATCACCGGTGTCCAAAACCCGACCGTGGTTATTGTCAACGCTGACATCACCTCCAATACCACCTGGACCAATGACAATATCTACGTGCTCCAGGGCGGTTGCATCTATGTACGTGACAACTCCGTGCTGACCGTCGAACCGGGTACCGTCGTCCGCGGGGAAGCTGCCGCGCTCATTGTCCAGCGCGGCTCCAAACTGATCGCGGACGGTACGCCCACCCAACCCATCGTTTTCACCTCCAACCGGCCCGCCGGTGAGCGGAATCCCGGCGACTGGGGGGGGATTCTTCTCATGGGATATGCGCCCATCAACGTGCCCGGCGGCGAGACGGTCGTGGAAGGTGGTTGCGACCTCGCCGTCTACGGCGGTAACGACCCGAATGACAATTCCGGCATCCTGCGCTATGTACGCATCGAATTCGCCGGTATTCCTTTCCAACCGAACAACGAACTGAACAGCCTCACCCTTGGCGGGGTCGGCGCCGGTACCGTCATCGAACACGTTCAGACAAGCTACGGCGGTGATGACGCCTACGAATGGTTCGGCGGTACGGTCAACGGCAGATGGCTGGTCAATTACGCTACCGTGGACGATATGTTCGATGTCGACTTCGGTTACCAAGGTAAAAACCAATGGTTGCTGGGTATCAGCCATCCCAATATCGCGGATATCTCCGGTTCCAACGGCTTCGAATCCGATAACGACGGCCAGGGTTCCACCAACGAACCCAAAACGGACGGCGATTTCTCCAACGTCACCATCCTGGGACCCATCGGCCAGGGCGTCGATCCCATCAATTCCAACTTCAAACGAGCACTCCATATCCGGCGTTGCTCCTACCTCGATGTGTTCAATTCCGCTTTCTCCGGTTTTCCGGTCGGCCTCAAGCTCGACGGCTCCTGTACCATTGACGGTTTCGCCGCCAACGGAGAAGTCGAATTCGCCGCCAATGTCCTGGCCCAGATGTCCACGACCATCGAACCGGTCGGCGATATGGCGGTGGAAATGGAATTCGCCAATTCCGGCAATAGCATCACCGGGGCACTGACCGACCTCGGGCTGACGGATCCCTTCAATTTCGCCGGCAATAATCCTGATTTCCGACCCGCCGCAGGCTCACCGTTGCGCTCCGGCGCCGTTTTTTCCAGCCCGACGGTGACGGATCCCTTCTTCACCCCGACAGATTACCGGGGCGCCATGGGTGACGAGGACTGGACGGATTGCTGGACGGAATGGGATCCGATCAACGCCGATTATGCCAACAGCATCAACTACAGCCTCACCCCTGGTATTTCCTTCTCCGCCGATGGTCAAGTGGTGTCCTTCACCGGTACCACCGCCGGCGCCGTATCCTATGCCTGGGATTTCGGAGACGGTAATGCCTCCGACATGGAAAATCCGGTCCATACCTATGCCGACGGCGCTAACTTCTCTGTTTCGCTGACCGTCACTTCCTCCCGTGGTTGTGTCTCATCGACTACTTCCGACATCACGCTGACCAGCGTCCGCGACTGGAAGGAATTGTCCGCCCTGAAGGTCTATCCTAATCCTTCCCGCGGACAGGCTGTCGTGGACTTTGGCCTCGATGCCGCCACAGACCTGGTCATCCAGCTCTTGGATGTCAACGGAAAGGCCTTGATGGTGACGGATCAGCGTTTCCAAGCCGGACAAAACAGGTTCGAACTGGACGCCCAATTCCTCCCGGACGGCATCTACTTCCTTCGACTGGGCTCCGAAACCCATCAACATACGGTCCGCTTGGCCATCGTCCGTTGAGTTTCCTTGTGGCATGTCAGCTGACTGGACTGAGGTAACGGGAGTTTGGCTCATCTCTCCTTCTTCCTTCGACCGGTCGAGCGGCAGGTTTTCCAATTCGGAATGCCTGCCGCTTTTTTTTCCTGCACGCAACAGGTTTGCGTAATCCGAAGGCCGGATCTTCTCTCGGCACCTCCCGGCTGTTGCGATTATCCTCCGAACCGACCGGCCCCGACCATCAGGGTAGGGCAGGCAGCAAGACGGAAGCCCTGTCTCCCCGGGCTGACCCGTCGGTGATGTCTCTTGCTTCAACTATCTCTTCCTACGGCCAGTAACTTCCCGCTTCAATCGCTGTTCGGACTGCTCCTCAGGCTGTTCTCCGGACTGTTGCCTGCACAATCCGGAAAGGACCACCCCATTTCGTTTCCATCCGGCAACAGCATCCCTTGAAACATTCCGCCGCTTCGACCCCCTTGATTCGATTTGCCATCACCGGAGACCTTCCCGGTGGGTACAGATGGGGCGTCTTCCCGGAGATCGCCAAAAAAATGGACTGGCTCCGCTTTTACGTGCCGGGAAATCACGACCTGTCCAGCAACCGGATGCGGCGATTCGGGGAAAAGCGGTTCGGGAAAGCATGGTATGCCTTTAACCAAAAGGATGTGATTTTTATGGATTTCCATACGGAGGCTGGGGCTTCCGGCAGGATCTCTCCGTAACAAGCCGGGTTTGCAGCCGACCTGCCAGAAGGTATCCCGAAAAACCGCCGGATTCCGGTGTTGCCGCACCAACCCTATTGTTGGGAAGGTGAGATTGGTTCCTGGCAGGGGAATGCGTCTTGGCCGGACGGCCTCATGTTGTCTTTGCAGTCCATTGGCATCATTGGTAGCATTTCCGCAGATTCGGCCGGCCTTACATGGTCCTCGACACCTGCGGAGGAGGAATTCCGCTTCGGGGTGCGGGTTTCGAGAAAGGGTACATTTGTCTTGGGTAAAGTCATATCAGCATACCTTGGTCATGGCGCAAATCGAACCCCGGGGAATCCGCCCCGATTCTTTGCTCACACAGAAAAGCGGCCGGGAGGTAGCGGCGCAGATGATGGTGTCGGAAATCATCCGGCACGAACCTTTGCTCCCTGATGCCGGTAGCACGAAGGTGGAAACCACCCTGTCGGTTCCAAATCCAGGCAACTTTCCGGTCCGCGGGACGGCATCTGTCTGGTAACATGCGAACTTGCGGGTACTGCCCGGGAAAGTAGACACGCGCATCGCCGCAGGCGAGGCGCTCCGCCTCCCGATTGTCCTCGAACGCCTCCCCCGCCTTGCCTGGCCTTCTGTTGATGAACCTGTTCGATGGGATATGCGATGTGCCGAACTATCCGATACAAATCCCCGGATGCTGAGCATTGATATGTCATGCCCTGCTTGGAAACGAGAGTTTGTCCATTGGCCGACAACCCACCCGTGTAGGACGGCTTCCTGGGAGATTGGACGCTGCCCGATCCGGCACCACCGCCATCATCTGACTTTTACACCCGGACCTGGACCGGTCCTTCGTACTTTCAGCATGCTTCCGACGCGGAAGTCGCCGGGGATAAGCTGTATCTGACACCACAAGTGCCGGATAACCATCACCCACACAACGGTTGCAGGCATAGCTGGTAACAGGATGGAACGGAACTGGTTGCCATTTTCAAGGGAAGGATCCCTTTGTGCTCGGATTTGAGGTACGATGCTTCCAGGTCGTCCTGGTGGATAACGATTTTTGGGCCCCGACTGCCTATCGGTAGGCAGCCTCACATACCCCGGACGGATTCACCGCGGAATTGGCAACTTCCCTGCCTGCCACCTACCCGACCTCCTTCGTCCTGAACAGGGTGGAGTATACCATGGTTATGATCGGAATCCCTGGGAAGGTGCGAAGGCATGGTATTTTCATACATCTCAAGTTATCAGCATTTTTCTTCCGGCATCTCGCTGAAGATGGTGGCTTGGCAGTGTCCGTCCAACCGCTGTTACACCTGCTTG
This sequence comes from Bacteroidota bacterium, assembly GCA_041163745.1. Taxonomy (GTDB): domain Bacteria; phylum Bacteroidota; class Bacteroidia; order Chitinophagales; family Saprospiraceae; genus UBA6168. The sequence goes on along the minus strand of JBEAQU010000061.1, from coordinate 29,451 downwards.
CCTGTCAAAAGCTTCGTATGGATTGATGGCCTGAACAGGGGCCTCCATACCGGTGCCGGAAGACTTGACGAAAGACCTTCCCGATTAGGTGACATTACAAGTTGGTTGACATAAAATTATGTAAGTCAATATGTAAGGAAGATGTTCACCTGGCCGTAAGGATTAATTAACCTAAAGTTAATGTGCTGGAAAATGAAATGAAGCCACCCGCTGCGACTTTTGCAGCAAATTCCATCTGATGTCCACCAATTTCTTTTATTCGCTGTCATTCCTGTTGATGGCTTCTTTTTCTTCCCTCGCCCAATCTGCCGGAATCTACGGCACCATCAAGGATAACAGCACCAATGAACCGCTGATCGGTGCCACCCTGCTTGTCCTCGAGACAGGCTCCGGTACGGTCACCGACATCGATGGATTCTATGAACTGAACCTATCCGCTGGTACTTACACCTTCGAAGCCAGCTACACCGGCTACCAACCGGAGCAAGTGACGGAGGTCGTTCTCCGCGAAGGGGAAAAACTGGAGCTGAATTTCACCCTGGGCACCAGCACCCAGATCATGGAGACGATCGTCGTGACAGCGGAAGCCAAACGCAATTCCGTTGTCAACCTGATGTTGCTTCAGCAGAAGAGCATCTCCATGGTGACGGGTATATCCGCCGACCAAATCAAACTCGCTCCGGACCGCAACACCAGCGATGTGCTGAAGCGCGTCAGCGGCGCCAGCGTACAGGACAACCGTTATGTGGTGATCAGGGGGCTGGCTGACCGCTACAATACCGCGCTTATCAACGGCTTGACCCTGCCTAGCTCGGAGCCGGACAAAAGGGCCTTCAGCTTCGATATCTTTCCGGCCAACCTGCTGGACAACCTCATCATCTACAAAAGCGCCACCCCGGACCTGCCCGGTGAATGGGCCGGTGGAGTCGTCCAGCTCAATACCAAGGAAATTCCGCAGGAAAGTTTCGCCACCATCAGCCTGAGTACCGGATATAACAACCAGAGCACATTCCGGTCCTTCAAGGATTACAAGGGTGGTGATTCGGATTGGTTGGGCTTCGATGACGGCACCCGGTCCATCCCGTCATCACTCGGCAACGTCTCCAAGGACTCGTTCAACGTAAATGCCACCAATCAAATCCGTTACGGAAAAACCTTCCCGAACGATTGGGCTATCCTGGAAGAAGCTTCCATGCGTCCCTCCGTCGGGCTCCAGGCTTCCGCAGGCCGTAGTTTCGGGGATGTAGGAATCGTCGGTGCGCTCACTTACAGCAACTCCCCGAAGGTCGTCACCGGTGAGCGAAACGACTTCAATGTGGACAAATCCCAATTGTACAACTATTTCGACCGTGTCTACAAGACGAATGTCTCCTTGGGCGGTTTGCTCAACTTCGCCTGGAAAATCTCCCCTCGTAGCAAGGTGCAGCTTAACAATACCTATACCGTCTCGTCCGAAGACCAGCTCTTCGAACGGACCGGGGACGATATCGAACAAAGCCGCTTCATCCGCTCGAACTCCCTCTTCTATACCAGCAACACCATGTTCTCCAGCCAACTGCTCGGAGACCATGTGTTCGGCAGCCGCCAGGTCAAACTGAACTGGGGACTCGGTTATAGCTACCTGACACGCGATATCCCTTCCTATCGGCGGATGATGTACTTGCGAAACTATGAGGAACCGGAAGACGCTCCTTTTCTTGCTGTGGTCCCGTTCGGAAACCCGTCCCCTAACTTCGCAGGCAACTTCTATGCAGACCAGGCGGAGGCGTTCTACACCGGCCGCGTCGACCTTACCGTCCCCTATGCCGTGCAAGGCCGCAAAGGAAACCTGAAATTCGGTGGCATGTGGGAGAATAAGGACCGCGAATTCGACGCCCGTCTCTTCGGCTTCATCTCCTCCTTCCAAACACCGCAGGAACTTTACCAGCTCCCCATCGGCGATATCTTCGCACAGGAAAACATCACGGAGAAAGGGTTCCGTATGAAGGAAACAACCGACCGGAGCGATAGCTATGACGCTGGTTCCTCACTCTATGCTGGTTACGCGATGCTGGAACAGTCGCTGACCAACCGCCTGCGACTCATCGGTGGTGCCAGGATGGAAAGCTTCAACCAGCATCTCAACTCCTTCCGCATTCTCAGCAAAGTACCGGTCGTGCTCGATACCACTTTCAACGATCTGCTGCCCAGCCTCCACCTCATCTATGCACTGAATGATTCCACCAACATCAGGGCAGCCGCCTCCAAAACCGTCGCCAGACCGAATTTTCGGGAATTGGCTCCGTTCTCCTTCTTCGACTTCTTCCTGTTCGCCGGCGTGGACGGCAACCCCAACCTGGTACGAACCCAAATCTGGAATGCCGACCTCCGTTACGAAACCTATCGCAAAGGCGCTCAATATTTCTCCGCCGCCCTCTTCTACAAACGTTTCGACAATCCTATCGAACAGTTCTATAACAACGCCCAAGGCGCCGGTACCCGCAACTTCCAATGGCGCAACGTTCCTTCGGCCATCGATCTCGGTGCGGAAGTGGAGTTCCGCCTCAGACTTGACCGTGTCGCCGGGTTCCTGCAACATTTCACCGTCTTCGGTAACGCTTCCTATATCTACTCCGATGTCGATATCTCCACGCTCCCAGGTGCTCAGCCCCGACCGCTTTTCGGACAATCCCCTTACCTGCTCAATGGCGGATTGAATTATGACAACCGAATCCTCGGCGTCACGTCGACCCTGCTGTTCAACCGCATCGGCCGCAGAATCTGGGTGGTCGGACAGGACAAATACCTGCATACCTGGGAAAATCCCCGCAGCGTGCTGGATTTCCAAGTCACCAAAACCATCGGCTCGGTCGGAGAACTGAAACTGACCGTCGGCGACATCCTGAACCAGGAAGCCGTCTTCTACCAAGACCAGGATGACAACGGCCGGTTCAATGCGGATGCCGATACGAAAATCGTGGGGCAACGCTTCGGTACCAACATCTCCCTCGGCTTCAACTACCGCCTCGGCCGCTCCTGATTGTCCGGCCTCCCCGGCCACGGGACTGATCGTCCGGATCCGTCCCGTGGCTGTTTCTCCACCTGAGCTTTTCCACTGCATTGACCCGATATCCTACTGCTGTGGTTTTTCCCCGGGAACCGTTACTCCCCTTCGAAATGTTTCGTTACTAAGTTATCTGTCCGTCAGTCCTCCTCCCTCGCCCGACAGTGTCTGCCCGTCTTCTTAACTTTGTCAGTATGTACGAAACAGCAACTGAAATTTTCCGAAAAAATTGGGCCCTGTATCAAAAGGTAATACAAGGGGATTATATGTGCCATGCCGATATGATGGACTGGACTCGAAAAGGCATCTCCGACTGGCCGCTATCCGGGGGTATCCGCTGTCTAGACATGGGCTGCGGAGACGCTTTCCAACTGTCTTCCATCCTTCCGGACTTCCACGTCGCTTCCTATGAAGGATGGGACCTCTCTCCGGCCGCTGTGGAATGGGCCGCAGACAGACTTGCCAGAACAGGTATCCCCTTTCGCTTCGCAGTCGGGGACATGGAGGAACTCTTGCGTGTTGCCGACAATCCTTTCAATCTCATCCATAGCAGCTATGCTGTCCATCACCTGCAGGATGATGCGAAAAAACGCCTCATACAAAGTGCTTTCGATCTCCTCCTTCCGGGCGGCCGGCTGATTCTTGTTGATATATTCCGAACGAAGGACCAGTCCCGGGAAGCATATATCGACGCTTATCTGTCCAGGATGTATGAAACATGGAGCCTGCTGTCAGATCCGGAATTCGAGATGGTCCGGTCACATGTTGAATCCTTCGACTTCCCCGCCCGCCTGGAGGATATGTTTGGCTGGCTTCGACAAGCGGGTTTTATCCTGCTGTTCCATCATTCACCGGATGGCAGCCACCATGTGCTGGTCGCAGAAAAGCCTGTGGCTTAGGTTTTCCGAATCAGCCCGCCGCCAACGGACGTCCGTCCCTCGACAAATGGGGGCGCCCCCATTGATACAACAGCATAAACCGACGGAGCCTGCCCAGATCGTCCACGTTGATGATGCCGGCCCCATTGCGTAACAGCTTTGTCCAACATGCCTCCTCCTCCGGACTGCCCCAGAGCCGGATGATCTTTCCTTCCCCTGCCGCCAGCCGGACCAATTTTCGAAAGACCAGCCATTGTCCGTTCGGTTGTTGCCATCCCGATTCCTTTTCTCCAAAAATATTCCGGAAGTTCTCGCTCACCAGCGGAATCGAACCCCTCGGAATGCCTTTGCCCAAGTCGTCCACCCGGCCGTCCAACGCCATCAATCGGTTTTCATCCCCCAACAGTCGCTCCACCGGTCTGTTTCCCGATAGCAGTATGTTCACTGCCCTCCGCCGAACAGCATCCCCTTCATATGCAGTTATCCAAGACAGGTACGGAGAAAGGTATTCCTTCAACCGCTCATAGGTACGATCCGCATCCGACTTTATGTCTATCACCAGGTTCAAAGGATTATCCTGGCAGGGATATTCATCCATACCCTGCTGCTGTAGTATTTCTTGCAATGGCTCCAAATACAGCCGGGCCAGGGTTCGTGCGGGATCCGGTACCGCCGGAAGATCGTGCGCAACATACAACTCCTCTCCAATCAGATGAATGTCAACCTCTATGTGTTGGAATCCATGAGCCAAGGCGTCTTGTAACGGCCGGCTGTGCGCATAGTCGTTGTGGGCATGTGCGTTCCCCAGCGGCCGGACTGGTACGCCCGCAGCACAGTTTTCTTTCCGGATGGCAGCGCCGCCCCAAACTTGTTCCTGCACTTCAGCCGATGCGGTGCCAATTGGGGCGACGGCCGGGCTCTTGGCTTCCACACCGCCTTGGAACATCCATAACAGGGTCGGAAGCAGCCAACCTCGGAGCTGGCGCCCGGACCACCTATTCCCTCCGGCGCCGGATTGGTCCTTTGTCTGATTCATCAGACAAATGTAGGTCTCGAGGAGGTTCCCTGCCTGTATTCCGGATAAATAATGATCCTGTTACGCCGGCTTAACAAAGGGATAATGTTGGTTTGTCATTGCTCCAACCGCTTAATGATTATTTCAACAACCTTTCATATTGACTTTTTGCGCTGTTCGATCGGTAGAAATAGCTTTGCAATTCGGATAGCCCCGTTTCGGACTGATTGCAGAAGTGGTCTTGTCTGGTATCCGTTGGCAACTTCCCCGTTCTGAAATACCGCCGTGCTACGGCTGGGTCAATAAAGAAAGGGAGGCTTCGGTGCGATACGACGACACAATTCCTTGTCATGAAAAAAAAATGTACGCTCCTGTTTTCCTGCTTGGCACTGGCAGGAATCCTGTCTTCTCAGTCTTTGGTTCACTATTGGAATTTCAACGACTCCACCGACATCAACACGCTGCTGGCGCCTGGCTTTTCCCTGCTGGGCGGCGCAGGCATACATTATGTCTCCGGGCCCGGCAGCGCGTTGTCGGGGGACGATGGCTCCGGATTCGACGTTACCAATCCCAACGCCAGGAACGGTGACGAATCCCTGACCCATCTGCGCTTGAACAATCCCATTGGATCCGAGCTGCTGGTCGACCTGCCGACCACCGGTTTCGATCAGGTCGTGGTGAAATATGCCGCCCGACGTTCCGGCTCCGGTGCCGGCCGGCAGACAATATTCTATTCCACCGACGGTATGGTGTTCGACAGCCTCCTTTCCCTGGAACCAGTCAACGACAACCCGATTCTTCATACGTTGGATTTCTCTGCGATCCACGCATCTCATGACAATCCCAACTTCCGGATCCGTATCACTTTCGAACAAGGACAGGGCGGCACTTCCGGAAACAATCGTTTCGATAACCTTACCTTGGAAGGTATACCGCTCGGTATGGACGTGTTCCCACCCACCGTCACGTTCTTTCCCACCGACGGCTCGGTCAATATCCCACCGGACGTCCTGCCGACGCTTGGTTTCAACGAATCGGTCCGGCTGCTTTCCGGTGACCCGATCGCCAATGAGGACGTCCCCTACCTGATTCATCTCTCCAAAGACAGCATCTCGGGTGACGCCGTTCCTTTCACCGGTGACATGACCGGGAACACCCTCACCGTCATGCCGTCCGCTCTCCTGGAGAACGGGGCGACTTACTTCCTGACCTTGTGGCCCAATACCGTGGCGGATCTGGCCGGAAATGCCCTGACGGACTCCGCAACGGTGTCTTTCTCCATCCTGTCTGCCCAAACGGTGTTCCAACCCGGTGACATCGTTCCCGTGGCCTACCGCATGAATGCCAACGGGGCGGATGATGAAATCGCCCTGCTTACATTCGTCAATATCTCGCCTGGCACACTCCTGAACCTCACCGACGCAAAATATACGGACAATCCCCAGCCGCAATGCCCCGGCGGGCTCACCTGGACTTCCCCCAACCAAATCATCCCGGCAGGTTCCGTCTTCTCCGTCCAAACCAGTGCTGGCCTCGCTTCATCCGGTTCCGTCGCCGGGTCAACCTTCGGCCTGAGTTCCGGCGGCGACCAGGTCATCATCTACACCGGATCTCCCGCCGCTCCCGCTTATGTGACCGCGTTGAGCTCCAATGCCTGGACCTCCCCTCCATTTACGAACGGCAGCGGCAGTTTTTCCCTGCTACCGGCAGGATTGGCAGCGGACACCAGTGCCATCCACCTCGGAACCGCCCCCGGAAGCACCGCTGGCAACGCACCCAATGCTTATTATGCCGGCCCCCAGGCAGGGTCGAGGGAATTCCTCCGGCTGTCCGTCCTCAATCCGGACAACTGGATTGTGGCCGGCTCGGGCACCTTGCCGCAGGCTTGGCCGTCCTGGAATTTTCCTGGCCCTCCCCAAGTGACGGAAGCCGCCGTTTTGTCTGCCACGGCCATTCGGCTCGTTTTCAATAGTGACTTGGATTCCACTTCCGCCGAAAATCAGAACAACTATTCCGGTATCGGCGGCCTGGTCTCCATTTCGGCCACGACGAACGGCCCTCTCCCGGATACCGTCCTCCTTACCTTCGACCAGCCATTCGTGCAGGGCAATGCCTATTCCCTCGTCGTTGCGGATGTGCTGGATACCGATGGTCGGTCCATGCTGGAACCCTTTTTCTTCGATTTCGAATATGTGACGAAGGTCTCGTTTTCCGACCGCTTCCAATCGGTGTCGGAAGCCGACGGTACGGTGACCATCCGGCTGACTGTCGAAAATCCGTCTCCGGGCTCCTCGGTCGAGCTGGTACTGAAACCTTTCCCCTTCAGCTCGGCAGCGGAAACGGATGTCCTCTGGTCCGGCACGCTGCCGCTTTCCACGGAAAACACCACCCAATTGTCGGTTCCCATCGGGTTGGTCGATGACTTGTCCGCGGAACAGGACGAATACTTCGTCCTGGCGTTGGAACATCCGGTCGGCCTGACAATCGACGGAAGTCCTTTTTACTCGGTCTATATCCGCGATGACGACCGACAGCCACCCGTCCCGACCGGAACGGCCGCTCTACAGTTCCTGTCCCGCTACACAGTTCAGAATCCGGATGGCGCGGAAGGTGTCGCCGAAATTGTGGCCTATGACCCGGCCAGCCATCGGCTCTTCGCCGTGAGCACGGGCTTGAAGGCCTTCGATATCATCGATTTTTCACAACCGGCCCAACCCAGCCTCCTGCAGCAGGTGCCGGTCGGCACCTGGGGCGGCGGCGTGACCAGTATTGCCGTGAAGGACGGTTTGGTCGCTGTTTCCGTAACCGCGCTTTCCTCCGAACAAGACAACGGCTCGGTACTTTTCTTCGATGTGTCCGGGAATTATCTCAACCAGGTGACCGTCGGCGCCTTGCCCGATATGGTCACGTTCACGCCCGACGGCCGGTATGTCCTCACCGCCAACGAAGGTCAACCCTCCGACGACTATGCAGTGGATCCGGAAGGATCCGTCAGTGTCGTCGATGTCTCCGACGGTGTCGCTTCCTTGTCTCCTTCCGATGTCCATACGGCGGACTTCCACGCCTTCGATGCCCAGGCCGTAGCCCTGGAGGCCGCCGGCTTCCGCTGGCTTTATCCCGCTAATTCCTTGTCTCAGGACGTCGAACCGGAGTATATCACCGTTTCCGAGGATAGCAAGACCGCTTGGGTCAGCCTCCAGGAAAACAACGCGGTCGCCGTTGTCGACCTTGTCAACCATACGGTGACAGATATCTGGCCGCTCGGCACCAAGGATTTCTCCGCCGCAGGCAATGGCCTCGACGTCTCCGACCGCAGTAGTGACGTACATATCGCCAATTATCCGCTCCACGGTTTTTTCATCCCCGATGGCATCGCCCATTTCTCCATCGACGGCCAATCTTACCTCTTGTCCGCCAACGAAGGGGATGAAAGGGAATACGCCGTCCTTAACGAACGCAGTACCGTCGGTTCGGTAACCCTCGACCCGACCGCTTTCCCCCACGCCGCAGTCCTGCAGGAAAATCATAACATGGGCCGGTTCCGTATTTCCAACCTTCACGGGGATACGGACGGTGACGGGGACTACGACGAACTGTATTGCGTCGGCACACGCTCCTTCTCCGTTTGGGATGCCTCCGATGGAACCCTCTTGTATGACAGCGGGGACGAATTCGAGATCATCACCTCAACCAATCCCCATACCGCTCCCATTTTCAATGCGGACAACGAAGGCAATGGGTTCAAGACCCGGAGCCGCGCCAAAGGTCCCGAACCGGAAGGCATCGCCGTCGCTGCCGTCGACGGCAAAACCTATGCCTTCGTCACCCTGGAACGTTTAGGCGGCCTCATGGTATATGATGTCTCCAATCCCACGCAGCCACAATTCGTCGATTACCTGAATACCCGCGACACCCAATCCTACGCCGGCGACAATGGACCGGAAGGGGTTCTCTTCATTCCGGCATCGGACAGCCCGGACGGATTCTCCTACGTTGTCACCGCCAACGAACTCAGTGGCACCCTGGCCGTGTTCCGCTTCCTAACCAAACCGGTCGTCGGCTTCGCCGCAGCGCATTCCCATACGGTCGAAGGCACGGACAGCATGACCGTCCTGGTCGTGGTGGAACAACCAGGTGTGGCCGCCACCGTCCATTTTTCGGTCGTCGATGCCGGAACCGCCGCCCAAGGTCAGGATTTTCTCCTGCTGTCCGATTCCATCTCCCTGCCCGCCACCACCGAAACGGATACTTTCCTGTTCCATGTCGCCTTGCCGTACAACCCGGACCTTACCGGCGGAAAATACCTTGTCCTCAAGGTGGACAGCACCGACCAGGTCTCGCCCGGTTCCGTGCCGGAACATATCCTGCTGATCCAGGACAATGATATCCCCACGCCGGCCGCTCAGGCCGATCCGTTCGTTCGCATGCGTCACCTCGGTAGTTTCGATGCCAGCCCCGGCGGCGGTTCCGCCGAAATCTCCGGCTTCGATTCCGGTTCCAAGCGATTGTTCACCTCCAATATCAGCAACAATACCCTCGAAATCCTGGACCTCTCCGATCCCACCGATGTGGTCCACCTGCTATCGGTCGATTTGTCCCCGTATGGCGGTGGCATCAATAGTGTGGCCGTGAAGAACGGACTCGTCGCCGCCAGCGTCGAAGGGAATATGACCGGTGAACAGGGCTCCGTGGTCTTCTTCGATACGGACGGCCAGTTTCTGAACAGCGTTCCCGTCGGCTTCCTGCCGGATATGGTCACGTTCACCCATGACGGCACCAAGGTGCTTACCGCCAACGAAGGGGAACCTAACGAAGATTATTCGATCGACCCGCCGGGCTCCATCTCCGTGGTCAACCTGGAGGACGGGGTGCTCCAGCTCACCCCCGCCGCCGTCACCACGCTCTCTTTCGACAGCTTCAATGGTCAACTGGATGAACTACGCTCCTCCGGCGTCCGGATCTTCGGCCCGAATGCCACGGTCGCCAATGACCTCGAACCGGAATACATCTGCGTCAGCCCGGATGACATGTCCGCCCTGGTGACACTCCAGGAAAACAACGCAGTCGCTGTGGTCGACCTGGTGAATATGGTCGTCTCCGCCATAAAACCCCTCGGCTACAAGGATCATCTCCTCCCGGCCAACATCCTGGATGCTTCCGACCGCGGCGGCCGGATTTTCGCCGCCGCCTGGAACGTCAAAGGCGCCTACATGCCGGATGCCATCGAATGTTTCACCGTGAACGGCGTGACCTATGCCGTGACCGCCAACGAGGGAGACGCCCGCGAATATGGCGATTTTGTCGAGTCACAAAGACTCAAGGACCTCGTACTGGATCCGACCGCCTTCCCTGATGCCGCTTACCTCCAGCAGGACGTGCTGCTGGGCCGGCTCAATGTCTCCAGCGTCAGCGGGGATACGGACCAGGACAGTGACCTGGATGAGATCTATTCATTCGGCGGTCGTTCCTTCAGCATCTGGAATGTCGACAACGGAGAATTGGTATGGGACAGCGGTGACGACCTAGAGACGATTGTCGCCCGGGATCCCGTCTGGGGTCCCTTGTTTAACGCCAGCAACGGGAATACCCCGGTCTTCCGCAACCGAAGTGATGACAAAGGTCCGGAACCGGAAGCTGTCGCGGTCGCAACCCTGTATGACCGTACCTTCGCTTTCGTTGGCTTGGAAAGAATCGGTGGGGTCATGGCGTATGAAATCACGGATCCCTCCGCTCCGGTCTTCATCCAATACCTGAATACCCGGGAAGTGCCAGGTGGAGATCTCGGCCCGGAAGGCCTGCTGTTCATCCCCCAACACGAAAGTCCGAACGGCAGGAATCTGCTCGTCGTCAGTAATGAAGTCAGTGGTACTGTCACAATGATCCAAGTGGATGTCGACAGAACCCACGGCGGAGACATCACCTTGGAGACCTTCGATTACTCACCGGAAACCGCCGTGACAATCGTAAACGGGGATACCATCTTCGATGGGGGTATCAGCGGCCTCCATTATATTCCGGGCACCAACCGGGAATTCCTCGCCATCAGCGACAGGGGTCCCAATGCGGATGCTGCCAATAACCCCAATGCCGACGGCCCGACCTTGCTCTTCCCGGCCCCCGCATATGCTCCGCTCATAACCAGGTTCTCCGCCGTAAACGGCCAATGGGATGTCCTGTCCGTCGAACCGGTCCGCAGGCCGGATGCTACACCAGCCTCCGGTCTCCCGCTTCCTGCCGGCGCCGGTGCCACCGGGGAAGTGGCCTGGGCCGATACGACCCCCACGATATTGAATCCGGATGTTTGGGGACTGGATGCAGAAGGTATTGTGGAGGATAATTTCGGCAACCGTTGGATATGCGATGAATACGGGGCTTCGGTTTGGAAGATCGACAGATCCACCAACCAGGTGGTCAAACGATACACGCCCTTTCCTGCTGAGCCGGAAGACGCCCCCCTGCCGGCACCCATCGGGTTGCGGAAACCGAACCGAGGATTCGAAGGTGTCGCCGTCACACCCAACGGGAATATATACGCGATGCTCCAAAGTGTGGCCAACAACCCGGACGCCGCCGCCGGGAACGACGGAAGGCTGCTCAGATTGGTCGAAATCAATCCCGAAACCGATGCCGTCACGCAATACGCATACGAAATCAACCCTCCTTACGGGCAAATCCGTACCCGGGATTGGAAAGTCGGCGACCTCGTGGCGGTCAATAACCACGAGTTCCTACTCGTGGAACATGCCGAACGCAATGGCTGGAACGCTAAGTATGTTTATAAGATCAGTATCGCCGATGCCACCCCGCTCCCATCGGATGACGAATTCGGTGGGCTGACCTTGGAACAGGTCGGCACGGCTGACGCCCTGGCACTCTTCGGTGTTAATACGGTCCATAAACAACAGGTGCTGGACCTGTTGGAAGCCGGCTGGGATCTCAGCCACGACAAACCGGAAGGGCTCACCATACTGGACGCTTCCACCATCGCCTTGGTCAACGATAACGATTTCGGAATCGCCAGCCCGACGGCGGACGGATCTTTCGTCTTCACCGACAAAACCACCCGCCTGTATGTCTATGGCCTCGCGGATACCTTGGACTATGTTTCCCCATACTGTACGTTCGACCTGCCAATGGCCATGGTCAATTTCTGTGAAGGTGACACGGCATCAGTGGACGCCGGCCCTGGATTCCTTCAGTACCAATGGAGCAACGGGACTACCGAATCCACACTGCAGACCATCCTGCCGGGTACCTACCTGGTGTCGGTTACCAATATGGACGGTTGCAAGGCATCCGATAGCCTTGTCTTGGTAGCGGATACCGCACCGCTCGTTTACCTCGGGGATGACCTTACACTCTGCCAGGAAGCCCTTCCATGGACGGTCACAGCTACGGATACGCAGCCCGGCACCACCTTCGTCTGGAACACGGGGGACACCACCGCCTACCTCGCCTTGTCCTCCGCCGGTGTCTATGAGGTCCTCGTGACCAATACCGCCGGTTGCACAGCCGTCGGCATGGTGAACCTCGACATTTGGCCCTCTCCTGCGCTCGACCTGGGACCCGACCAAAATATCTGTCAGGGTGACATCGCGGAAATCATGGCTGATTCGGGATTCGTATCATACCTGTGGAACGATGGTAGCACCAACCTTTCCCTTGCCGTTGCTGCCTCAGGTACCTTCAACCTGACGGTGACGGATGAAAACGGCTGTACCACTTCCGACGTGGTGGATGTCGTCGTAGCCCCGCTGCCAGCCGTCACTCTCGGACCGAACCAGACTGTCTGTCAAGGAGACACCGTCGTGCTCGATGCAGGAAGCACCGGCACCGACCTCGCCTTCCTTTGGAATACCGGATCCCAATCCCCTTTGCTGCCTGTTACGCAGACGGGAACCTATTCCGCAGTCGTTACGGATCTTAATTCTGGCTGTTCCAATTTCGATGCCGTCACCCTCTTCGTAAATCCCGCGCCAGTCGTCAGTTTGGGTAATGATACCATTTTCAACTCACCGGCGGCGTATGTCCTGGACCCCGGACCGGGCTTCCTGTCCTACCTGTGGTCCGACGGCTCCGGCGAACAGACGCTCACCGTAACGGAAACCGGCCTTTATTCGGTCACTGTGACGGATAACAACGGCTGTCAGGGAAGCACGGCGGTCCATGTCACCATCCAACCTAGCCGGACAGCGGAGCTTGTAAACACCGGAGACCTGGTGCTTTTTCCCAATCCCGCCGGTACAGCGGTATTCGTACGCTTGCCAATGACCGGATGGCAGGAACAAGCGACCATGACGCTATTCGATGCCATCGGGCATCAGGTGTTGTCCACCTCGGTCACGACCGGGGAAGCGGATACGTTGCAGGTCGACGTCGCGCAGCTGCCGGCGGGTACTTACACGCTCACAGTACGCACAGCTGCATCGACGTTCGTGGGTAAACTGGCAGTGGTCCGTTGATGCCGCAGATTCCGGACAAACTGCGCTGGTAGGTTGCCCCGGCCTTCGGCCAAGGGAACCTACCAGGGTGAACCGTTGTTTCATTCCCAAAGGCTACCGTTGAAAAAGAGGCGTTCGTTCGCCGTAAATACACAAGTGATGAGAATCCTTTACGCCATCCAAGGCACCGGAAACGGTCATGTCAGCCGGGCTCGGGACATCATTCCCATCCTTCGGCAATACGGGACGGTGGACGTACTGTTGAGCGGCGTGCAATCGGATGTGGAACTTGGTTTCGAGGTCCACTACCGGTTCAAGGGATTGAGCCTGATCTTCGGAAAAAAAGGAGGGGTGGATATTGTGCAGACATTCCGCAAAGGCAGCATCAACAGGTTGCGCAAGGAAATCAAGACCTTGCCGGTGGAGCAGTACCAGGTTGTCATATCTGATTTCGAACCCGTCAGCGCATGGGCCTGTCAGCGGAAGGGTTTGCCTTGCATCGGTTTGAGTCATCAGGCAGCCGTCCTACACAAGTTGTCACCACGTGCGGATAAAATCGACCCGGTTGGTAAATTTGTGTTGAGACATTATGCTCCCGTAACTTCCGGCTACGGATTTCATTTCCAATCCTACGCACCCAATATTCATACGCCGGTCATACGGCGGCAGGTTCGTGAACTGCCGGTTTCCGATGCCGGTCACTACACCGTTTACCTGCCGGCTTTTTCGGACAAACGAATTTTCAAGGCGCTCTCCAACTTCTCTCACATTAACTGGCAGGTTTTTTCGAAAAATACAGACAAAGACTACGAGATAGGGAACGTCCGCTTCCATAAAATCGCCAATGAAGCTTTCATGGCCAGCATGGCCAGTGCCAAAGGGGTGTTTTGTGCCGCCGGTTTCGAAACACCTGCAGAGGCCTTGTTCCTCCGGAAGAAACTTTTGGTGGTCCCGATGCGCGGCCAATTCGAACAACACTGCAATGCAGCCGCCTTGGCAGATATGGGCATACCGGTCATCCGCAACCTTAAAAAACAAAGCCGGATGAAAATCAAGGAATGGTTGCAATCGGAAGCCTTGGTGTGCGTAGATTATCCTGATCGTACGGAAGCGGTCATCCGGGAACTGATGAACAAGGAAGCTGCAAGTGCTGCCGTATTTTCTCTGCCTCCGGCAAAACAGGCGCCGGCAGGTGTGGAAGACTTGCGGAAGCATGCTTTCCGGAAGTGGAAACGAAAGGTCAAATAAGACCGTGTGCCGACATGACCCGTTGCAGCACCTCCCTTGTCGCCATCATCCGGCCGTGACCAGTCGGATGTCTTTCTTTGTACACCTGCTCCTGCCGGACCGCCTGCCGTCGTTTCCAACGCTTGCGATGTGCTTCCGCCGCCAAACCCAACGGATAGGCAAGCATCACCATCGCCAATAACCCAGGTATCCCCCCGAACGGATGCAAGCCGATGCCCAGTATGGTCAACCACACAGGATAGGTGATCAATCCGCCCAGGAACCGGTATGTCGGCCGCCAATGGATGTCGTCGTTCAGGCGCCTGTCCAACTCATAAGCCGCCCAGGCTGGTGGTGCGTGAAGAACATATCCGGGAATACTCAAAAAGCCGAGAAAGCCCATCCACCATCCATCCTGCTTGCCTGTGGCTAAACCGACCTCCTTCGCCCGAAGTCCGGCTTCCGACAATGCGGCCTCGTAGGCTGCCACCGACCGGACCAATTCTCCGGATTCGTCCCGCAGCATCCCAAGACATCGTCGTATGGCCTGCCATCGTTCGTAGGTACGTTTGCCGCTTACTGTTGGCAAGAGACTTTCCAGGATGCTCAATTGTTTCTCCTCCGCCTCATCATGGGTGTCGATCATGAGCGATGCCAGGGAATCTCGGATGCGGTCTGTCAATGCCTGTACCGCCGCGATTGGGTCTTGTGTCTCCAGGTCCCGGTATTCCCCAACCGGAATCGGGCTGCCGAAAACCAACAGCACCTCACTACGGAATGCTGTCGGGTCTGTATAGTTCAAGCCGATGGGAAGAATGGTCAATCCAAGTCCGAATTGCGCCGATTGCTCGGCTTCCAAGGCTATCCTGGCTGTTCCTGTCTTGATCTTGCGCAGGCGCCGGTCTATATAACTGGTGCCTTCCGGCGCGATGTACAAGGATCCCTTCCGGGCAAGATGCTCAATGGCTCGTCTGAAACTTGCCGTATTGTTCAATGGCCGGCCTCCTGTGTCCTGGTACCGCTCGATAGGTATGCAGAAGAAGGTATTGAAAAACCAGTTCGCGAACCTGTTCCGGAACAGGCTTGCGTTGGCCAGGAAATGCACGGGGAAGTCCAGTCTCACCGCGGTATTCAGCGGATCCAACAAGGTGCTCGGATGATTGGTAACCACAATGCAGGGAGGATCGGCGGAATGGGTTCCGGCTGCCGTACCGACTACCGTCGTCCTGGAATAGAACCACCGTAGCGTCAACCTCACCAACCATTTGAACAAGAAATAAATGAGGGAAAGTAGTGCTGTACGGATGATTCGCATGGGTCAGTTTTGGTTTGTGTCTTGTTTTGATTTAGAGTGACCGGTTCGAACGGATGGTTCATGATGCCAGGCTTCCACGCTGGGATAACCAACCTCACGTATTTTGTCCGGAATCCTGAACTCAAGGCCTGTACAGGATGTTATTGACTTGTTTGTCGTGCCAAAAGTAGGAAGTGCCGCTCAATTCCGGATGCTTCCGGCGATGCATGAAACATTAGGCCTGCCGAAGGAAAATTACAAACACTGCCGTTCTTAATCCATACTCGTAAGTGCGTGCAGCCCAACACTTCCGGCCGTCGGATTCCGAAAAGGGAAGGCGATGCAGGTTCATTTGGTGGCGGTGCATTGCAAAACCCGATTTTTCAGCACGCCCGCATTCCTTTTGGATAAGAAAGAAAAATTGCTCGATATGATAAAGTCGCCTACTTTTAAAATCCTTGTTTGGATGGCATTGCTTTCCGCCGGTTTTCTGGCAGGAACGGCTTGGAAGGAAGGCCGTATCTCCCCGAAAGACCTGGCCGACCCGATGGACGGGGAGATGCCACCGCCTGAACAACCCTATCAACCTAGTCCGAGTCCGAACGAGGCAAATTCCCTTTCACCTGCGGCAGACTCGGAACATTCTCCACCCCAAGGCCTGACGGAATCGGAGAAGGCAACTATCCGATTGTTTGAATTCGCAGCGCCCTCCGTCGCTTACATCACCACTTCCAGGCTGCGGCAGGATTTCTGGACCCGCAACGTCATGGAGTTGCCGCAGGGCAGTGGCTCCGGATTTGTGTGGGACCGGGCAGGTCACATCATAACCAATTACCATGTGATTCAAGGTGCAGACCGCGCTCAGGTCACCTTATCGGATCGCTCCACCTGGGATGCCGAATTGGTAGGCTCCGCTCCGGAAAAAGATCTCGCCGTCCTGAAGATAAAGGCTCCGCGGGAAGCACTACGGCCCATTCCGGTCGGCGCATCCGAGAACCTGCTGGTCGGTCAAAGTGTTTTTGCCATCGGGAATCCGTTCGGACTGGACCAAACGCTCACCACCGGTATCATCAGTGCGCTGGGTCGCGAAATCAACTCTGTCAGCGGAATTCCTATCCGGGATGTCATCCAAACGGATGCCGCAATCAACCCAGGCAATTCGGGAGGGCCGCTGTTGAATTCCTCCGGCCAGCTCATCGGCGTCAATACTGCAATCTACAGTCCTTCCGGTGCCTCCGCAGGAATCGGGTTTTCCATTCCTGTCGATGTCGTTCGTTGGGTAGTGCCGGATCTTATAAAATACGGCAGGATAAACCGGCCCACCCTTGGTATCGAGGTGGCCAACGCCCGTACTACCCAGCGCCTAGGCTTGGAAGGTGCGCTGATCCTACATACTGTGGACGGAGGAGCTGCCGCCCGTGCCGGCCTTCAAGCCACTTACCGTGACCGGAGCGGACGGATCAGACTGGGTGATGCCATCGTAGCCATCAATGACGAAAAAGTGAAATCAAGCAGCGACCTTGTCCTGATTCTTGAAAAATTCAAGGCAGGTGACAATGTGAAACTCAAGGTGCTGCGCGACGAACGGGAATTCTTCGTGGATGTGACCCTCGACGCCTCCAGGTAATGCCTTGCCCTTGCCTGACAACATTCCGCATTTGTATTGATACGTACTGCCTCATCTGTCACATGTGGCCGATGATTTCCAGGTGTTCGAAAAAAAAACCAGAAGGGTTTTCAGGTTATGACATATAACCGCTATCTTTGCGCTCCCATTGGGGTTTTCGAGTTTATTCCGTAGAAACATTTATCTTTTTATAGAAATGGCACATCATAAGTCTTCCAAAAAGCGTATCCGCCAGGATGATAAGAAACGTACCCGCAACCGTTATTACAAGAAAACGGCACGGACTGCCATCAAGACATTACGTTCCATGACGGACAAGACCGAGGCAGACACTTTCTTGCCGAAAGTCATCAGCATGATCGATAAATTGGCCAAGAAACATACATGGCACAAAAACAAAGCTGCTAACCTCAAAAGTGAATTGTCGGTCTTCGTCAATCACTTGTCCTGAGCAAGACCCCGCTTCGTTATAGTGTATACAAAGTGCATCCGCTGTAGACAGTGGATGCACTTTTTGTGTTTTCACGCTTCACCGCTTCGATTCGGGTACGGCTGGTTCTCATTTGAAGTGCTGCCACCAACGGGTACCCAAATCCATACTTCGCTGACGATACTTCGAAAGTTGGAAACGAATGTACGCTCCTCCGATTGGTACGTTCAATCCGCCTCGGCCAATTTCGCTTGCTTCGATCCTGGCTATGCCATCTCACCTAACGGAATATGACGATCAAACGAATTTCCAGTGCCCATAACACGCTTTTCAAGCAATGGCTTGCCCTCCATGAAAAGGCCCGGGAAAGAAAAAAAGAAGGTCTGTTCCTGGCGGAGGGACTTCGCGAGGTGGGTATGGCCCTCCGGAACGGTTTCGAAGTGGAAATACTCCTGTTTGACGAATCATTCACGTCACCCTCCTTGTTGGAAGATTGGTGGGCTTCCTTGTCCTTGGATGGGGACCATGCTCGACTGGTTTCCCTGGATACGACGCTCTTCCGTAAGTTCGCCTACCGGTCTGCTGTTCCGAATGTGGTGGCCGTATTGAAAACCAGATACCGATCTGTTCATGAACTCCCCCTCTCCGCCTGCCCGCTATTGCTGCTGGTGGACAATGTGGAGAAACCAGGAAACCTGGGTGCCATGCTCCGGACAGCCGATGCAGCCGGCGTGGACGCCGTATTGGTTTGCGACCAACACACCGACATATGGAATCCGAACGTCATTCGGGCCAGCCTGGGGGCGGCATTCTCCGTTCCGCTGGCATGTCTCCCCGCTGCCGATGCGCTCACCTATTTGAAGGAACATCAGATAAAGGTACTGGTTACGTCTCTCCACGCAACAAATTCCGTCCATGATGCCGATCTCAAGGAGCCGCTTGCTTTCGTCGTCGGGACGGAAGCGGACGGCGTATCCGCCTTCTGGCAGGATATGGCATCGAAAAGCATCATCATCCCGATGCACGGTCAGGTGGATTCCCTTAATGTATCGGCAGCAGCGGCAGTAGTGCTTTTTGAGGCTGTCCGCCAAAGACGGAACGGATGATGCCCCCGCTGTCGACAGAATCCCGCAAATGGTCTACGAATCGTAACCAATCGCATACTCATCCTTCATCAAACCATCCCGATTGTTAGCTTTAGCAAGTTATTTCTGTATTCTTTAGCGAATGAATGTGAATGGAGGGCGCAACCCGGTTGCCACCCTCCATTTTTTATGTAGCCTGAAACATACCCTATCCGGTACCATCCAATCCTTGTCACAACAGGATGATGGGCAACCTAGCCATGGAACGGTCCCATGCAACGATCATGTCCACACGGTCATCTCCCCTTTTGTCCAACAGAATGGACAGCGCCTCCACCGCGGAAGGTGTTTGCTCAACCGGTGCTTTGACACGAACCACATTGGTCGTCTCGTCATGTCGGTGGGTGCCCCAGCTGGGAAGGTTGGTATGGATTACAAATTCCCACTGCGCCTCATTGACTACTGCCATGATGCCATAGGTACCGGGGGAAATGGTCTTTCCACCAATGCTCACTTTGTCAAAGAAGGTGATTTCGGTGGTTTCGTTGGCTCCCATCCGCCAGGGTTCACCGAATTTTACCACTTCACCGAATATGTTACGCCCCTTCATCTGTGGCCGACCATAAACCACCCGGATTTTCGGTGCGTTTGCTTCCAACTCCTCCGGCTTGAGGTAGTTGTGGAAACGGGAGTCGTTAGGATATTGTGCCAGGTCAAGCGGACTCGCATCCTCACCGGCCATCAGGACAGGGTTGAAAGCGATGGGCAGAACGGCCCTTGTATGGTCCCATTCGAACACCATGTTGCAGTGGCGCTCATCCAACTGTTGGAAGCCGATGGTGAATAATTCCCTCCCTTCCGTCACCTGTGTCGCCGGTACACTGACCGCCAGGATGTCTTTGCTGATGTCCCGATTGTCTGAGCCTGCAATGAAGCGTTGTGTGGAGAGCTTCATAATCCAAAGATCAGGGTGAACCTCCGCAAACATCGTGTATGTGCCCCGGTCAATTACCTTCCCGTTGATGTCGACCGGCTCGTAGAAGGTTACTTCCGTTGCTTCGTTGGCCCCCAGCCGCCAGTCTTTCCCATATGGTACCAGGGCGCCGAATATGTCACGGCCCTGCGTGCGCGGTCGGCAATACAGGACCTTAACCTTCAGGGGCTGCCGCTCCCCTACATCCATGTAATTGCTGAATGCCGCCTCCCTTGGGTAATATGCGGCATCCATCGGACTTTTGTCCAGTTCCGGAAACTTCAGCTCCTGGGCTGTCAACACCATGATTCCCGACCCTAGGAACCAGGCTGTGATGAGGGTTTTCATTTTTTTCATAATGTTGATTTTAAAGGTGCAGTGTGAATAATTATTCCTACTAAACTTCATGGTTCGGAAAATGTTGTAATATGCGGTAATTCCGCCGGGATTCGCTCACAGGCCCGAAAAGCCGAATTTTAGGCGTATCCTGCCGTTCGGACAGTGGGGCACTGCCTACCTTGCCGTTCCTCCAGAAAGGAACTTGAAATATTCCAGCTATGTTCACAGGTATCATTGAAACAACTGGTGTTGTAAGTTCGATGGAAAAAGTGGGTGGAAACCTCCGGGTAGGTGTTCGTTCTGATATTTCCGCCACCCTTCGGCCGGACCAGAGTGTTGCACATGACGGCGTTTGTCTGACGGTGACGGACATCAGGGACGGTATGCATTTCGTCACCGCCGTGCCCGAAACCCTCCAGCGAACCAACATCGGATTGTTGAAGCCGGGAGACCGGATCAATCTGGAACGTGCGACTCCACTCGGGGAAAGGATGGACGGGCATCTGGTGCAAGGTCATGTGGATACGACCGGACATTGCATCCGATTGGATACATTGGATGGTAGCTGGCGCTTTTCCTTCCAATACAGACTTCAGCCGGAATATCTGTTGGTTGACAAATGTTCCGTGTGTGTGAACGGCGTCAGCCTCACCGTCATAGACCCGGAAGACCTGTCCGATGGAACGGCGAGGTTCTCCGTCGCCATCATCCCATACACCTGGGATCATACTTCTTTTCAGGATCTCCGTCCGGAAACCTTGGTAAACCTGGAATTCGATGTCATTGGAAAATATGTCGCCAAGTATCTGGCGCACTATGCGGTGAGGAAATGATGGCCGGCTTGTCGAATCTCGATTGACCGGTTTCAACGCAGGGTGTCGGACTGATTGCCTGCTAACCAGTTTGCATCTGGTCTTGGCCGGATGTTGGTCGGCAATCCGCAGGCAGCTGCTGACGGATGTTGGTCAAGAGCTGCTGGTGGGCTTGTAAGAGATGCTGCGCCATATCGTGCAGCTGTTCAAAATGTTCCGTTACGAATTGTACGTCGCCGGGAACACCTCCGGCATTCTTGAGCTTGATCTTGAAATAGCAATGCAAACCTTTGATGGCTTGCTGCAGGTCATCCGCTTCCTTTTCCAGTTGCGCCACCAATCCGCTGAACATGGCCAAGGGTAGTTTCCCCGGATCGTTCCAAGTGCTCCCGACCACCGGTTGGCCTTCCCGCAGATCTGTCAGCGTAAGATCGATGACCGACACATCGAATATCCGGGCCAACTTTACCAAATTGCATATCTTAGGTTCTGCACTTCCGTTCTCATAGGAGGCAATGTTGCCCCTGTTCAAACCGATTCGCTCCGCCAGGTCCTCCTGGCTCCACTTCATCTGCCTCCTGAGCGCGCGTAGATTGCTCGCAAGACAATAACCGTTTTCTGTTCCTTCCCCTTGCATATGGATGATGTCCGCTGTTTTCGTTGTATTGCCCGGGACCGCTCTTCGCAAAGTGTATGCTGGAACCGTCTGAGGCCGTTCCAAAGAGCCGTCGGTGTGTTCGTTATATGGCGATTTAGTTCGAAATTCGATGATTCCTGTCCATTCGTAGATAATATTTACAACTTCTCAACCTTTATGTCAATCTTTGAAGAGAACATGCCCTATGCCTCGGCTGTTGTAGCGTAGTGTTTTGAAGTCTTTATGTTAACAATCTTGACTGTTCAAAAGTTTAGGTGTTCTGTAAATTGTTAATGAAGTATTAAAGTTTATGTTTTTCTCCTTAATAAAAGCAAAAATATCTACTTAAATAGGTGCTGTGATTGTAATTTTGTAAAAGAAAATGACAAAAAGTCGTTTCGAATCTAATCTAATATCAACAATATGGACAAGTTCATAAATTCCCAGCTGGATCAAATAAGTTCTTCTCTCCGGGCCTTCTCGCTCAAGCTGACCGGCAACGAGACGGACGCGAACGATTTGTACCAGGATACCGTCTACCGTGTCATTTCCAATGCGGACAAATTCCAACCCAACACGAATTTCAAGGCATGGGCAGTCACCATCATGCGGAATATCTTTATAAACAACTACCGTAAGAAGGTGCGCAGAGGCACAATCCTGGACCAAACTGCGAACAACTATTACCTCAATGCAGGCAACCACAACAGCACCGATAACGAGGGAGAGTCCCTTATGGGCTACAAGGAGTTGCTGAAAATGGTAAGTTCCCTTCCGGAGGATTTCAAGAGACCCTTCTGGATGGCTTACAAAGGGTATAAGTACGATGAGATTGCCGAGCAACTGGATGCGCCGCTTGGCACAATCAAGAGCCGGATTTTCTTCGCTCGTCGAAAACTGCAGAAAATGTACGAAGATGCTGGTCGTGTCAGGGCATGACAGGTTCGGATGTGTCACCGTACTTCATGGAAAAGCCCGGGAATTCGTTTCCCGGGCTTTTTTTGTCGAACATTGCCCGTCCCTTCCTTGTTCCCTATCGAATTCAAGCCGCACATCCTGCATAGATGCCGTCGAAACAAGGGCCGACAACAGGAAAACGGTGGACCTTTCGTTTGGTATACATGCATCCGGAAACAATCCGTTATTCTTCCCGTTGGTTGATTCCCCTGTCCTTCGCCATCATTTATATTGTGTGGGGCTCGACCTATCTGGCAAACTGGTATGTCATCCAAGACATCCCTCCTATGATCACCACCGGCAGCCGCTACCTGATGGCAGGTATCCTTCTGGTCGCCTTGCAATGGCGGCATGGTATCCCGAACGTGTCGGCAAGACAGTGGAGAAATGCCGTTGTCAGCGGTTTCATGTTGCTATCCGTAGGTACCGGCTGCCTGGTCTGGGCCGTACAATACATCCCTTCCAGTCTCCTGGCCTTGATGGTCGCTTTCCAACCGCTCCTGGTTCTGCTTCTCATGTGGTCGTTTTATGGAAAGAGACCAAATACGATGGGCGTGATGGGAACAGTCCTGGGTATCGTAGGAATGTTCATTCTGGTCTCTCAGGAACAGCTGGTGGCCAATGAAATGGGGCTGCCGGGCATGGCGGCGGTATTGGTCAGCCTACTTTCGTGGGGGGTGGCTTCCGTCAGAATGGCCCGCCTCGACATGCCGGCTTCCGGGTTTCTCAGCTCTGGCATACAGATGATGGTCGGCGGAAGTCTGCTGCTGCTGGTTGCCGTACCGTTCGGGGAATACAGGCACCTGACACTGGATACCATTGCTTCCCGAAGCCTGTACGCCTGGCTTTACCTGGTCGTATTCGGGTCGGTCGCGGCTTTTTCCGCATTCAACTACCTCCTCAAGGTTTCTACTCCCGAAAAGGTGGCCTCCGCCAGTTATATCAATCCGGTCGTTGCCATGTTGCTGGGATGGGGCCTGAACCAGGAACAGATCAGTCTGCAATCCCTTGTGTCCTCCTTATTTCTGCTCTCCGGCGTATTCATCATCAACACGAACTATCGAAAATAAACCTGAAGGGCGGAAGAAACCGCTTCCTCAACTTGCGCTTGTCTATCCTGCAGGAGAAGTTAATGCCCCGTCCGTTCCTTTCCGTGCCACCGGATGTCCATTTCCATCGCATTGCCAACTTCCAGCCCAACCTCCCCGGAAAGAATTTTGGAATCCTCCGCCCGTTTTTCAAAATCCATGTCGTTGTTTTGATGCAGGATGCCACCGCAAAACGAATTATTGCTACATTCGCAGCAGGTGACGCTCGGATTCGGGGTCCATCCGAACAGGTTGGGCGCATCTAAATAAGAAACTTTTCCTCATGCACTAACGACTGCCGTATGAAAACGATCAAAGGCCCCGCCATATTCCTCGCTCAATTCATGGGTGACCAAGCCCCGTTCGACTCCCTGGAGAACATTTGTCGTTGGGCGGCTGGTCTCGGTTATGTAGGGGTTCAGATCCCTACCTGGGATCCCCGGTGCATCGATCTGCGGAAGGCCGCCGAAAGCAAGGCGTATTGTGACGACCTAAAAGGACTCCTGGCTGGTTGCGGCGTCCAGATTACGGAACTTTCCACCCACCTTCAGGGACAACTGGTCGCTGTCAACCCCGCCTATGATATCGGATTCGATGTCTTCGCTCCCGAAACGCATAGGAATAATCCCAAGGCCCGGACGGAATGGGCCGTACAACAATTGAAATGGGCTGCCACCGCAAGCCGAAACCTCGGTATCGATGTTCATGCTACCTTCAGCGGCGCTTTGCTCTGGCATACGGTATATCCCTGGCCTCAAAGACCCCAGGGCCTGGTGGAAACCGGATTCCGGGAACTGGCCAGGCGTTGGCTGCCTATTCTCCGTGCCTTCGATGAGGCTGGTGTGGATTTGTGTTACGAAATCCACCCCGGGGAAGACCTCCACGACGGTGTCACCTTCGAAATGTTCCGGGAAGCAACAGGTAACCATCCACGAGTCAACATCTTGTACGACCCCAGTCATTTTGTCCTCCAACAGCTGGATTATCTGGCTTATATCGATATTTATCACGAGTTCATCCGGATGTTCCATGCTAAAGATGCGGAATTCAATCCGACCGGCCGAAGTGGTGTGTATGGCGGATACCAAAGTTGGGTCAACAGACCGGGAAGATTCCGTTCCTTGGGAGACGGACAGGTGGATTTCAAGTCCATCTTCAGCAAATTGGCACAATACGATTACAACGGATGGGCGGTCCTGGAATGGGAATGCTGTATCAAGGACGCTTCCCAAGGCGCTGCGGAGGGCGCTCCGTTCATCCGGGACCATATCATCCAGGTGACGGAGAAGGCATTTGACGATTTCGCAGGTGGTTCTCCGGATGAGGTGGTAAACCGCCGGATTCTCGGCATCGACTGATTTGTCCGCCCCTGCCGGCATTGCCGTTCTTTATCCTCACCCTGTCTCCGCTTTGATGTAGCCTGGGGACCAACATCGGAATCGTCAGGGAGGTCCCCCGACGCGATGTACGATGGTAGCATAGGCCCGGATGCTGCTTTCTGTCTCGTGAACTTCTCTCGACCACCCGTTCGGCCTACACCCGAGCAGTATCACACCCGAGTCGCCCAACTCCTGCTGCCTATGGCTTGGCCTGCCGAACCGCCTTACTTTCCATCGTAAAGCCTGTCCATTCCTGCTGGTGCTCGATATCGTCTTCTTGCTAAGGATGATGAATGAATGGTATTTGGCTAAATGCACCGAACATATTTCTTTTATTCCACAAAGTGTGAAATTTATTTTGGCACCAATGGATTTGGGTCTGCCACTACCCACTCAGTTTCTCCCCTTAGGTTCTTTTCATGGATTCAATTTGTTAAATTTGTTGAACAATTGTTCGATTATTGACAAATCAGCAATAACCAAGGCTCGGTTTTTTCATTTCGGCAAATTGTGCCGTTGTGCGAGTGAACCCGAATCTTTCTTCCTGACGAAATAACTACCCATTTGGGACGAGGGATGCCCTGAACCCGGCTTCCTTCCACGCGCTAGTGATGGCGTAGAGCGGGAGCCTTTCTGGCATCTGCCTGGCTCCTGTTGGAAGGACATTCGGGACAATTCAAGTTCAGGCCAGCATATACCTGGTTCGATGCTCCTGGTCACTCGATTGTCCTTATTGCTTTTCCGGATCCGCCGAAAGAGGATAATTTTTGTCAAATTGTAAAACCTGCGTCCATGAAGAAAATCACCTCGCGCCAGTTCATTCCTTTTTTCCTGCTTTGCGTCCTGTCTGTGGCAGCAGTGTTCGTACCTTCCCTACCCCCTTTTGACGGGGAAGGAATATATAGCGCTGCAGATATTGCCTGGGTATCTGTTTGCACAGCCTTGGTGTTCTTAATGACGCCTGGTCTCGCCTTTTTCTACGGGGGGATGGTTCATAGAAAGAACGTCATATCCACCATGATAAAAAGTGTGGTGGCAGCCGGTATCGTCGGTGTGCTCTGGATTGTCGTCGGCTTCAGTCTTTGTTTCGGGGAAAGCATTGGCGGATTTATCGGACATCCCGGAACCTTCTTTTTCTTCTCAGGTGTCGTGTCCGGGGAACCCTGGAGCCTGGCGCCCTCCATTCCGTTGGTTTTGTTCGCCTTTTTTCAGTTGATGTTCGCGGTCATTACGCCCGGATTGGTTGTGGGGGCCGTAGCGGAACGAATTCGTTTCACCTCCTACATCCTTTTCATTTGCCTTTTCGCCATGCTGGTGTACGCTCCGCTGGCACATTGGACATGGCATCCGGACGGCTTCCTGTTCAAGATGGGTGTTTTGGATTTCGCCGGTGGGACGGTCGTCCATATTTCTGCCGGTTGCGCTGCTTTGATGGGAGCTATGGTGCTCAAACGTCGGTTGGCACATTATGAGGACGTGCCACCAGCCAACATACCCTATGTACTGATTGGTACAGGGCTGCTATGGTTCGGTTGGTTCGGGTTCAACGCCGGCTCCGCCCTGGGGGCCGGATCCCTCGCCACCACCGCCCTCGCCACCACCAGCACCGCCGCCTCCGCGGCAGGGCTTTCCTGGATGTTTTTTGATGTGGTGAAAGGTAAGAAACCCTCCGTCGTCGGATTTTGTATCGGGGCGGTGGTCGGCCTGGTGGCGATCACGCCGGGTGCCGGTTTCGTACCCATTCCGCAAAGTATCTTCATCGGGGTGTTTTCCGCCATCATCTCCAACATCGCAGTCCATTACAAGTCGAAATCAAGCTTGGACGACACCTTGGACGTGTTTCCCTGCCATGGCGTAGGCGGTATGGTCGGCATGTTGCTGACAGGTGTGTTCGCCAGCACTGCCGCCAATAGCGCAGGTGCGAACGGTTTGTTGTACGGAGGAGTCGACTTCTTCCTGACCCAACTGAAGGGGCTAATTGCCGCAGCAGGCTACAGCACAGTTGTCTCCTATCTCATTTTTAGGTTCATCAACTTCCTGCTGCCCATCAGAGTGACCTCCGAAGAGGAAGAAATCGGCCTCGATGCATCCCAGCACAATGAAAAATATGTCCAGGGTACTTTGTTGGTCACCGAGCCCGATGGCAAGTTGAAAGAAGTTCCCGCCGAAGCATTCTGATCCTTGCGTGATAAATGCGCTCGTCGGCAAACGAACGTCCCTCGGTGAGAAACGGAAAGTATCCGGATGCCGCTCGGTTCGATTTCAAAAGTAATGGTTTCAGACAATGCTTGCGAATAGCCGCTTTTTCGGCGGATTTGCATACCGTTCTCCTTCCCGGCATTGCTCGTTGCGGTTTCGGCGAAAGCCGACAAACCATCGGAATCGGCTCAAATCGTCCGCCGTAATGGCGACGTATCATTCCGCAAGGGACGGGCATCCGAATGCAAAAGCATCTCATCGGGCAACCAGCGAACCGCTTCTCCATACTTTCATTTTCTTGTCCCGAACTTCCCCTGCGACTGGTTCGGCAGCGGCTTGCATCGGTCAATCCTTCAGAAAATCCTTTTCCTCCTGGGCTCGAGCTGCAAGGCTGATTGCCATACGGGCCGCAAGTCGTTGCAGGTTTGACGGATTCATGTTGCCAGTATGATTTCAGGCAAGCCTACCTCTCCTCGCATTATATGCAGACACATAGCCGGATCTGCTTGGAATGGCGAACCTCCTCTTCGCCGAGCAGGGGCCGATCGGTTTAGTTACTGCTATTGGCGTCAGCCCAAGGCGGAAGCATCCAATGGCTATGCCGGTCCAGTCCGGCCATCATGAGGATGAAGCATATCGAATGTGAATTTGGAAGACGCTATGACGATGCCTGCGGGAATTTCAGTACCCATGTCGGATACGAACCGGTGGATGCCTGTGGAAATTTTCATTACAGAACGTCGTACCGCTTATCGGACGGCACATTCTGCCATACCGGTCGTCAACTTGTCGGAGCGGTTATTCATTTCGGAGGGTGTGTTTTACGAAGCGGACACCTGGAAATACGAGGTAAGTGGCAAACCCCTCTGTTCGATTTAGGCGCCATGCAGATCGGCTGTCCGTGCATCCGAATTATACCGGTGGTGCAGGACGACTCCGGTCCGTATGATGAACTGCTCGCCAACCAGTTGGACCTCATTGCCATCTTTCAATTATCTGAGGCCTAACTCCGTCGCCTTGAATGTGACGGTCATTCAGCGGATGGTCCGAGCGTGACGCTCCGGCCCAGTCGGGAGCAGCATTTTCCAGCAGGTAGGTGGTCACGCAAAGATTCGTCTTCAGCCAGCCTGGCGGATGGATTGACGACACCCTTGACACAATCATGGGTGTTGCTGACAACCGCTTGTAATCACCATTCGTGTCCGCTGATGCACAGGTGAGACCGCTGATTCTGGTAATCGAATACCTGATGGACCGCGGAGCTATTGATTTCCGGCAGCACGAACTTGGAGTTTGGAATACGGCACCGTCTCCGCTTTCCCATTGGCTGCACAGTCAGTCCATGCTGAATACGGGCAGCCGGGGGCATATGGATTCACAATGTCAGTTTGCATATGCTAGAACTTCGTCCATGCGACGGCAACGCATGGCCGTTGCGCTGCTCCCTAGTGAGATAGACAGTGTTGTAATTAGTGGAACGTTGTCGAATGAAAGCCAGAAATAGGAACTGCTCCAGCTGTTTTAACTACTCTTTGTCAATAAGATACGATTCCCTCTGACTGTGTTCCGCTGTCGGTCTTTTCGAATGACATATTTTGTTTCCAGAACAAAACAATCGGATACAACCGTTCGTTATATGCTTATGGTTCTCCAATGGGATTAAAACCAAAAAAAATAGAAAATGTGTTTGGCAGTTCGGATAGCTGTCGTATATTTGCGCCCGCTTCAGCAGTGAAGGGAATGTGCGAAAGGAAAGCGACAAAAAAAAATCCTTTTTTTCCTCTCTTTTCTTTGGCAACAACAAACCAGAAAGTATCTTTGCAGTCCGCTTTTAGAATTTGAAAGCACGGCTGCGAAGCCAAGAAAATAGGTCGGAGCAATTGGGCAACAGTGTCCAAGTGTTCTGATCCGCAAAAGTTCATTGACAAACAGGAAGAGAAAGGTAAGAAACGAGGCCCTTATTTTGGAAGATCGAGATTTGAGTTATCGAATCAGGAAGACCTAACTGTAGTCAAGACAAGATTTGT
>JBEAQU010000060.1:0-3094 GCA_041163745.1 Bacteroidota bacterium | reverse complement strand
TGAATAGGATATCCGAATGTTGTTCTTTTCGAACGGAAGGCAGACGGGCGGCAGGTACTCCACCGCCGCTGACAGTATGCCGGATTTGTCACCAACCTTGATCTCCTCCTCATTGACTTCCAGTATGTTGATATTCATGTCAAAGCCTGCGTGTTGGACCTGCAATTGGGCGGGATCGAAATGATTCAGCCCGGCAACACCCCCGAACATCAGCTCCTCCGACCAACCGTCCCGGCTGCGGACCTTCCGGATACCACTGGCCCAAGTATTGAATTCCGCGCCCTGCAGCCCGTCCCGTCGCCCGAAGTTCCGGTGCGTCCCGGAAAAAGGGTCGTATTCGTACAAACCGAAATTGGTGCTCAGCCACAGCTTTCCCGCAGTCCCGGGCAGGATGCAGTAGACGATACCATCCTGAATGACGCCAGCCATCGCTTCCGTAACGGATCCGTTCCGCACATCCAACCGGAACAACCCGCCCCCGCTCGTCCCTATCCAAAGCAGAAAGGAATCGATCGGGTCGGTCTGCACATCGTTCACAGGATAACCGTCCAACAAGCCCATGTCACCGGCTCCGTACCCTCCTGTTATGGGCTGGACCCGACCCGAACCAGGCCAATACAGACCCAAACCCTTTTCCATCGCCAACCAAACGGCGCCGTCCGCCGTGAAATCGACCGAATACATGGTTGCGCCCTGGGCCAGCATGTCCGTAGGTACCGTTTCCCAACATCCGGTGGAAGACTCGAAATGGATCAACATCCCATCCGAAGGAATGTACACCTCGCCATGCGCATCTATACCGAAACCAGCGATCCGCTCGTACGGGAGCGGCAAGTTGTAGGTCCGTACCGTTCGGCGCAACGCATCAATCCGGGTCAACGTGAGGCCGGACGGCTCTCCGCCTTTCAATACCCAGTATTCCCCGTTCGGAGCCGCTTCCAATCGCCGGAAATAAGGCGACCCCTCCGTCCGCAAGGCGGACCGCAATGCCTCCAACAACCATTCGTCCCGATTGTCCAAGGATTTCAGGCCGCCTAACTGCAACCAACAGATGTTTCCGTCCGGTGTGCCGAGGATGGGCTGTCCGACGGATTCTCCCCGGAACGCTGTCTTGAACACCCCCGTCCGATGGCTGATAACCAGTACGCCATTCGCGGAATGATGCAGCCAAATGTTTCCCATGTGATCGAACAAGTAGCGGAAAACGCCGTCGTTGTCCTTCCTCGTCCATATCGGATCCAACAGGGATTCCCGATCGCCTGCATACCGCATCTGGGCAACGGCCAAATCCTCTTTCCGTCTCAAGGCAACCAACGTGTTTTCCGGCAACCATCTTTCCCAATCGAATTCTCTTCCTTCCGCCGCATCCCCGAAAGGCAGCAGGTTTCCGTCCTGGTCCAGGAAAAAATCGATGGATGAGGTCGCACATTGCGTCAGGGGCAGTTGGGAAGGCTGTACCTTCCAATGCGTGCGCCAGCCAAACTGACCCTGGACCGGCATCCCGATCACCTTGTCATCCAGCCGTACCGCCACATGCTTCCCGTCAACCGACAAATCCAGCGCCGGATTCTTTGTCGGTGTGAACTGCCACCAATCCAAAGCCCATCCTTTGCCGTACACTCCCGCTTCACCTGCCGCGCCGCCACCCAGCCATTCGTCCGGCAAAGTCAACCGTACGACATAGAAATCGTACCCCCCTCCGGTCAAGGCTATCCAATATTGCCCGTATGCATCCTCCGTGATGTTCTGCGTGGCCAAATTGAGGCCCTCGATATCCAGCGAGGAATAAAACGGCGGCGTACAAATGGGAATGGGGCGGTTCCTTCGGGTCCTTTTGTCAAAGATGCTCCAACCGCCTCCCCGGCCGTACCCCAGGAACAGGTGGTCTCCTTTGCCGCATATGGCTGTCACCTGGTTGTTGTTGAGCGAAGTACTGTCCGCTCGCGCCGAACGTCCGCGTCGGAAGCATTCGAAATGCCGTCCGTCGTACTTGTTCAGGCCGTTCACCGTTCCCAACCATATCAATCCTTTGTCATCCCGGACAATGGATGTCACGAATCCTTGGGAAAGCCCTTCCTCCACCCCAATGAGGGTCGCGACGGGTAATTCCTGCGACCATCCATCGGCCAACAACAGACATACTGACCACTTCAATAGCTTTCGTACATATGATGGCGCTTTGAACATATCGTCGTGCTAGTTCCAGCTGCATTACCGCCGACCGCTTCGGAGTTATGGTCAGGACAAGAATGCTGCATCATCCGTCGAATTACCTGGATTTTTCTTGTAGTTTGAAACATCCGTCCTTTCAAGTTGCAAAATATCTGAAATTAGGACGCAAACCAAATGGTTGGCTACGCCGACGCTGCCAAGGCGGCGATTTGGATGTCACACCGCTCAGCGGTGATGCCCGGATGCGAATTTAGGAGAATGGAAGCGAATGACAGCGATTGCTCCTTTCTTAAATGGACTTGTTGCGATGGGTCAGCGAAGTGGGAAAAAAGAGCTGTTTTCATTCCACTTGAAGGCTTTTTGAGGGAACATAACCCCGCTATTTGACCGAAAAAAGGCACAAAATGGGAAGAAAAGAGCCGTTTTGACCCTTTGATGACCCCGTCGCAGCAAGTCTAATATATGATTGGGGAAAATGTTGTGTTTTTTCTATTCATGACAGGGATTTGCCTCACCGCTTCGCTGGGAAGGGTCCGAAGAAACGGGCGATGCGATGGAATGGGGTCTTCGGATATCCACATTGCGCCCGAGAATTAACATCTCTGGCTGTGTCTTCGAACGGCGCTCGAAGCACTTGTCCGTCAATACGGCACGATCGACATCGTCGCCAGCGGCTCCATGGTCACCACGCTGCCGTCCTCCACGAGCAGGGTGCGGCCCACGGCATGCACGCCGGCGGGGACCAGCACCGTATGGCCGGCGGGGATGACGACGTCGTTGCAGGTGTAGGGCGTGAAGCCTGTATCCCAGTTCTTGCCGTCGCTCCACAGGAGGCCGTCCCCGTTCCCGGTCCAGGTCACCAGCTCGTCCGCCACCGTCTCCACCACCTCCGTCACCGGCGGCAAGGTGCAGCCGCTGCCGC
>JBEAQU010000059.1:0-57407 GCA_041163745.1 Bacteroidota bacterium | reverse complement strand
CGGTCGATGCCGTTGGCTTTGTACTGCGGGCCGGCGTGGAAGTTGCCACGGACCTTCTGGTTGCCGGATTCACCCTTGCGGATGTCGCCGTCCTCATAGGAATCATAGAACTCCTGGAGGGTGCAGTATCCGTTCCAGGGCTGGAACGTCAGGTTGAAGGTCTCCTGGCTGCTGTAGTGCAGCGTCATGGCCGGGAGGTTGAAGCCGGTGGCCTGGTTCCTGTCGTAAGGGATGACGAAGATGTTCTCCTTGCTGCCGTCGTTACGGGCGTTGAAGTTTGCGAAGTAGTTGCCTTCCAGGCTGTAGACGCCGGAGTTGATCACTTCGTTGCAAGCCGCGGCGGCATCCGCCCAGCGCGGGGTGCCGGTGTAGACTTCCGCATTCAGGTACAGTTTGGCCAACAGCGCCTGACCGACATAGTAGTTGATACGGGCGTAGGTGGAGCCGTCCACTTTGGTCGTCAGGTTCGGCACGTTCTGGAGCAGTTCGCTCTCGACGAAAGCGAACACTTCGGAGCGGGACCTGGTCGGCGGGTTCGGTTCGGAGTCCGCGAAGCTGGTCACGATCGGCACGTTGCCGTACGAATCGAGCAGCCAGTAGTAGAACATGGCGCGCAGCACCTTCACCTCACCAATGAAGCTGGCGGCCTGCTCCGTGGACACCTTGCCTTCGGTGACCAGGGTTTCGAAAAGGGCGATGACGCGGTTGCAGTTGTTGATGCCGCCGTAAAGGAAGTTCCAGCCGCCGGCCACGGAACCTTCGTTCGCGGTGTACTGGTGGCGGTGGTGGCGCAGCCAGATACCGCCGTCGAACCAGTCGGAACCGCGCTGCGGGATCATGATCTCATCGGAGGAAACCTCGTTCATGGAGAAGAGGCCGCCGTGGTTGGCAAAGCCGTAGAGGCTGGTGTAAGTGGCCCCCAGGGCGGAGATGAACTGCTCCTCCGTCGTGGGGAAGGTGTCGTTGGTCAACTCGCTGAAGGGCGTCTCGTCCAGGTCGGTACAAGACTGGGTGGAGAACACCACCAACGCGCCAGCCAACAGTAACTTATTGAAAATTTTAATCTTCATGACTAAAAATCTTTATTTAAAGGTTGAATGTTGGACTACATCCGGAACGCAGCAACCTAACAAAGTCAGGCCGGAATTGTTCCGAAATCAGAATCCGAGGTTCACACCGAAGCTGACGGAGTAGGAACGGAAGTAGGTGTTCCGACGGTCGAGGCCAGGTGCCAGGGGGTCGTTGCGGAAGCTTTGGCCACCGTTGTCGGCATCACCTGTGTCTACGAAGCGGACGTTGGGGTCCACACCGGTGTAGTTGGTGATGTAGAACAGGTTCCGGCCAGTCAGGAACAGGCGGAGCGGACGGTTGCCGGCGAGCTTCATGTTGTAGCCGACGGTGGCGTTGTCCAGACACAGGAAGGAAGCGCTTTCCACGGCGTAGCTGGAGAATTTCGGCTGGCCGAAGAGCGATTCGCTGAATTCGGAGGTGATCACCTGGTTTTCGATCGGACGGGAGGACGTGTTGCCCAGCGTCTCGTAGAAGTTGCGGTACATGTTGACCAGGTCATGGCCGAAGTCGCCGCGCAGGAAGAAGTTGAAATCCAGGTTTCCGAAGCGGAAGGTGTTGGAGATACCGAGGGAGAAATCCGGGAGGCCGTTGCCGATGACGGCACGGTCGTCACCGCCGACACCGATCTCGAGGGTGCCGTCGCCGTCGACATCCTGGAACACCCAGTCGCCGTTTTCATCAATGCCCTCATAGACGGGGCCGACGATCTGGCCGATTTCGGAACCACCGAACACCCCGATGGTCGGGTCGTCGTTCTGGCCGGGTGCGCCCGGAGAGGTGGCGAAGTCATAGGTCACGGCATTGCCGCCCTGGAAGAACTGGTAGGTCGGGTTGTCGGCATCCACGGTGTCGAGGATGGTGCGGAAGGTGGAGAACACCACACGCGGTTCCCAGCTGAAGTTGCTGGCGGTATGGTTGTAACCGATGGAAAGTTCCAGACCGGAGGTCTTGAGGGCGACGTCCTCGAGGTTGGCCCAGGTACGGGAAGCGAAGTTCGGCGGAACCGGAACGGGCGTGAAGTAGATCAGGTCGTTCGTGGTGCGGTTGAAGTAATCGACGGAACCGGTGACCTTGTAGTCCATGAACGCGAAATCGAGACCGGCGTTGAACTCGCCTTTGGTTTCCCACTTCAGGTCCGGGTTGGCGTTGCGGGAAGGACCGATGGCCGGTACGAAGGCGCCGTTGTAGAAGAAGTTGCCTTGGCGGGTGTAGGTGAACTGGGAGAGGTAGCTGGCCGGCGGGATGGCACCCGTGAGACCGTAGCCGAGGCGGAGCTTGAGGTTGTCCACCCCTTCGATCTGGGCCAGTTTGTTGATGTCCACACCGGCGGAGAATGCCGGGAAGACACCCCACTTGTTACCTTCCCCGAAACGGGTGGAACCTTCGCGGCGGACGGAGGCCGTCAGGTAGTAGGTGTCGTCGATGTTGAGGTTGGCGCGGCCGAAGAAGCCGATGACGCGGTATTCCTCCTGGAAGGAGCTGACGGCGTTCGGGTCGCCCAGGGCGGCGCGCTGACCGAAGTTCAGGTTGTTGTAGGAGAGGTCGTTGGTGATGAAGCGGGTGGCGTTGGCACTGAAGCCTTGCGTGTTGAACTCCTGGAAGGAGTAGCCACCCAGCAGCTGGAGGCTGTTCTTTCCGAATTCGGCCGTGTAGTTGACGGTGGATTCGAAGAGCTCCGTGCTGCGGTCCTGCGTCTGCCGGCTGGCGACGCCTTTTTCGTTGAAACCGCGGAAGTAGGCGTTGCTCGGGTAGAACTGACCGAAGATGTCGCTTTCCTTCTGCTGGGAGTAGGTGGCGGAGACGGTCAGGCCCTTGGTGAGCTCGTAATCACCGCGGATGCTGACGAGGAGGTCCTTCTGGGAACCGTCGTTGACGCTTTGTTCGGCGATGGCGAGCGGGTTGAAATAGTCGAAGTTCTCCTGTTGGAAGTAGCCGCCGTACTTTGCGTCCAGGGCCGCGTCGTAGCGGGCGGATCCTGCGATGTCGGACCAGCGGGCCGGGGCGGTCGGGTTGTAGAGGGTGGCGTAACGGAACGCCTCGCGGAAGCCGAACTCGGATTTGCGTTCGGTGGCGGACACGTTCAGGCCGATGGTGAGGCGGTCGTCAAGCGCCTTCTGGGAGAGGTTGAGACGGCCGTTCAGCTGGTTGAAGCCGGAATTGATTCCGATGCCGTCGATGTCCCGCACGTTGAAGGCTGCCCGGTAGGTGGTCTTGCCCACCCCGCCGGACATGGACAGGTTGTGCACGTGGGAGATGGCGTTACGGGTAACCAGGTCCATCCAGTCGGTATCTTCCCCGAAATCGAGCGCCTGAAGACGGCTGGCCGCTTCGGTGGCGTCGAAGAACTTGTTCAGACCGATGCCGCGCAGGCGGAGGAATTCCTCCCGGTCGGCCACCGGCACACGCTTGGCGATGCCTTCCATGGTGACGTAGCCGTTGTAGTCGACGTTGGTCTTGCCACCCACCCCTTTCTTGGTGGTGATGATGATGACGCCGGAGGAAGCCCGGGAACCGTAGATGGCTGCGGCGGAACCGTCCTTGAGCACATCGATAGACTCGATGTCGTTCGGGTCGACCGTCTGCAGCGAGGCACCGATCACCCCGTCGATGATGACCAGCGGGGAGGTGTTCGCACCCAGGGTGCTCAGACCGCGGAGGCGCACCGTGGCTTCCCCGTTCGGGTCGCTGCCTGGCTGGGAAATCTGAAGACCGGCCACCTTACCCTGGACCAACTGCAGGGGGTCGTTGACCTGGCCCTGGTTGAAATCCTCGGCCTTGACGCTGGCGACGGCACTCGTGACCTCCTTGGAGCGCTGGGTGCCGTAACCGACCACCACCACTTCGTCCAGCAGGGATCCTGCTGACAAGGTCACATCGTAGACGTTGCTCGCACCCAGCACGATCCGTTGGGAGGCGAAGCCCGTGTACGTGAATTCCAGCTCGGTTGCACCCGCCGGTACTTCCAGCTGGTAGGAGCCGTCTATGTCGGTGATCGTACCGGCACTGGTGCCGATGACCAGGATGTTGGCGCCGATCAACGGATCGCCGGATTCCCCGTCGGTCACCTTGCCGCTGACCGTCCGCTGGGCCATGGCCAGCGTACTCATGCCCATGGCCACCAATAGCAGCAACAGGCATCTAGTCATGTTGTCAAACGTAAGTTTCATACATCAATTTAGGTTTAGTTAGATAAAATGGAATTCGAAAATATAGCTGAAGTGAATTGAAATGAACCCTTGTCGCATCTGCGTCGTCACCGCCGTCCGTCTGTTCGTCAGCAAATCGGCAGTGCAAAATTGAGAAATTCGGATGAATTGACCAAAAACTGACCTAAGATGACTCTTTTTCGATAGAATAAACACCCTACGGAGGAACAAACATCCTTTTGTTTTGTTTTTCCGGCACTTATCCGCTTATT
The DNA here is from genome assembly GCA_041163745.1 of Bacteroidota bacterium. Lineage (GTDB taxonomy): Bacteria > Bacteroidota > Bacteroidia > Chitinophagales > Saprospiraceae > UBA6168. Next base: position 52,918 of record JBEAQU010000059.1, on the reverse strand, counting down.
AGTTTGAACGGCCAATCCAGCCCTTTTGCTGCTCCGCCGGCATCCCGTTCCCACTTTACTTTCGTTTTGATGCCATCCGGACCGTCGTAAAAACGGCAGCTATCCGCATCCGTACGATTCTCGGAGACGATGATGGTCGGAGCGCGCCCGGCCGCGCGCGGCTGAAAATGCGCCGACCTGCGACCCTTTTTCCACCTTCATTTGTTTACAAGGACAAATGATCGCGGCATGCACATCCGCCTATCCTCCACCCTGCCCCTGCTGATACTGCTGATGCTGTCCCGGCGGACCGCTTCGCAACCCTTTGCCGGTACGGACTGGCACCGGGAGGACCGCATCGACATCCCGTTCTCCTTCGAACAGAACCTGGTCCTCGTCGAGGTGGTACTTGATCATTTCCTGCCCCTCCGCTTCATCCTGGACACCGGCGCGGAACATACCATCCTGGCCAAACGCCAGCTGACGGACATGCTTGGTGCCTCCTATGAACGGGAGTTCAGGATCATGGGCGCCGACATGCAGACCGAACTGCTGGCCTACCTGGTACGAAACGTGGATCTCACCCTGCGCGGCGGCAACGCCTTCCGCGAAAAAACCATGGAACTCCCCAACCACCCTATGCTCGTCCTGGCGGAAGATTATCTCCGCCTCGACGAAATCACCGGCATCGAAATACATGGTATCCTCGGCGCCGACGTCTTCCGACATCTTGCCGTACAGTTCAACTTCGAAAAGAAAGTCGTCTCGCTGCTCCGCCGCACCGAAGCATTCTCCCCGCCCAAACGCTTCCGACAAGTACCGCTTGAGGTCAAGCGAAACAAACCCTACCTCGAAACCTTCCTCTCCCTCCAGGGCGACACGGCCGTTCCGGTGCGCCTGTTGCTGGACTCCGGCGCCATGCTGTCCCTCCTGCTGGATACGGAAACCCACCCGAGCCTGGCACTTCCCCCGCACCTGCTGACCGGCCACATCGGCGCCGGCCTCGGCGGTTACCTATCGGGATACCTTGGCAAAATACACGCCCTGCAATGGGGCCAGGACACGCTCCGCTCCCTCCCGACCAACTTCCAGACCGTCCCCGACCAACCGGTCACCATGGATTCCAGCCTGCGCTTCTCCCGCCACGGCATCGTCGGCAACGCCATCCTGCAACGCTTCCACCTGATCATCGACTACCCCGGCCAAACACTCCACTACCTGCCCAACCGCCGCTTTAGAAAACAAACACCATACGACAAAAGCGGGCTGGTCATCATCGCCACCGACTTGAACCTGCATACCTTCAGCCTCCATGCCGTCATTCCCGGATCCCCGGCCGCCCTCGCCGGCCTCCAACCTGGCGACGAACTCCTCCGCCTCAACGGAATCTCCACCAGCCTGCGCTCCCTTTCAAACATCCAACACCGGCTGTCCGGAAGGCACGGCCGTAAAATCCGCCTGACCGTCCGCCGGAACGGTCAACGCCTCGATTTCCGTTTCCGCCTGCAAGCGCTGCCCTGACCACCGCCACGACTTGTTCTGCCGTCCGCCGACACCTTTCCCACTTTAATCCGCCGAGCCCCCTTTTCGTAAAACATTCCTCCGTTATTCCGTTTCATTACTGAATTATCCTTATTTTTGAACCGCTTACTGTGCTGATAATCCCGACCTCATCCGCCCGTCCATTCGGCGGCCGCATCACCTGCCAATGTTCGTCCGGGCCCATCCGCCCCTACTCACCGGCGCGGAGTCCTCAACTCACCCGGCAGCTGTGGTTCCTTTCCCCGAATACCGCTCCTTCCCATGTGCAAACCGGCTGGGTCAGTTAAGAACCATTAACTTTCCTACCCTGCAACAGATAGACAAAATGTTGACAATGAACACAAATTCTTTCTTTCTATTTTGCCTGTTGCTGGGACTGCCCTGCTTCGGACCCGTATCAGCACAGTCTTCTTCCGGCACCAAACCCTTACACCTGTCCTTACCTCAGGATAAATTCCGCCAGGAAATAGACCTTCACGGCCACCCGCAACGGACTGTCGAACTATGCGGGCTGGTTCCGGGCGACACCTACACCGTCTGGGCATCCCGTGCGGACGGATGCCCTGCTGCTATTTCCCTTCCGGCCACCGGCCAGCGCGGCGTCACCTTCCCTTTCATTCCCGAGCTTTCTTGTGTCGAACTGGTCCTGCACGCACCGCCCGCCACCGCAGCCTGCCCCGACATGCCCGCCCGCCTGTCGATCGCCAGGGAAACCGAAGACAAACCCTCCCCCTTGTCCAAAATGGCCAACCTCTCCGTCGCCAGCGGCTTCTCCGACCAACACCTGGTGCAGGAAGTCTTCATCGGCGGCGGCTGTTTCGATGTGAACAACGTGGCCGGCATCGGACCCGCCGGATCAAAAGGCACCTTCTCCAACGGCGGCGCCTCCATCTTCATCGACGACGGGGTCATCATCTCCTCCGGCAGCATCATCAACGCCCCCGGCCCCAACAACTCCAACAGCGCCGGAAACAATGCCGGCGGCGGCAGCAACGATCCCGACCTGGCCATCCTCACCGGTGGCAACCTCTTCGATGTCACCGGCATCGAATTCGACTTCCAACCGACCATCAACACCATCGAATTCGACTATGTATTCGCCTCCGAGGAGTATTGCGAATACGCTCCCCCCAACAACTCCGGCTTCAACGACGTGTTCGGCTTCTTCATCAGCGGCCCGGGCATCAACGGCGGGTTCTCCTTCAACGGACAGAATATCTCCGTCCTCCCCAACTCCTCCATCAATGTGTCCATCAACAATGTCAACCCGGTCACCAACAGCGGCTATTTCGTCGGCAACCAATCCAATTGCGGCAGCACCTGGAACATGGATGACATCCAGTTCGACGGATTCACCACCTTGCTGACCGCCGTCGCCAATGTCATCCCCTGCGAAACCTACCGCATCCGCCTGATGGTCGCCGATGTAGGTGATGGCATCTACGATTCCGCCGTCTTCCTGCGCGCCAACAGCTTCAGCGCCGGCGGCACCGGCGTCGGCGAAGCCTCCTCCGTCACCACTGGCACCAACGTCATCTACGAAAATTGCAACGACGGCTTCATCATCTTCAACCGCGCAGGCGGTGACATCAACATGCCGCTCATCCTGGATTATACCATCTCTCCCAATTCCACCGCCACCCCCGGCGACGATTATGTCCCGCTGTCCGGCTCGGTCGTCATCCCGCCCGGCATGACCTCCTGGCAGGTCCCCATCAATGTCTTCAACGACAACATCCCCGAAGGAATCGAAACCATCATCCTCTCCATCACCAACTCCTGCTCCTGCAGCAGCCTGGAAATGGAAATCGAAATCCATGACCCACCACCACTTGAAGCCTCCCTGCCGGACTTCCAGGTCTGCGAAGGCGTCCCTATCATCCTGGAACCGGTCGTGGACGGCGGCATCCCGAACAACCCTTATTCCTTCGCTTGGGACAACGGCAGCACCAGCCCGGTCCTGGCTGTCGTACCGACTTCCTCCGGGAGCTACACCGTCACCGTGACGGATGCCTGCGGCACCACCGCCACCGCCACCAGCAACGTCTCCGTGTCGCCCATCCCCACCGCCATCCTCAGCGGTAGCGGCCTGCTTTGCCCGTCCAATCCGAATACCGCCGTAGAGGTCAGCATCCAGTTCACCGGGGAAGGCCCCTGGGAATTCGTCCTCCAACTGGACGGCGTCCCCCAACCGCCGGTCGTCACCACCGACAACCCTTATGTCTTTCAAGTGTCTTCCGTCGGCACCTACCAGCTGGAAAGCGTCTTATCCGTCACCGGCAACTGCCAGGGTGCCGTCGCTGGTATCGCCGCCATCGTCATGAGCAACCTGGAAGCCAACGCCAGCTCCACTCCCGCCGGATGTACCGGCAACGGCACCATCTCCGTCTTCCCAGCCGGCGGCTCCTCCCCCTATTCCTACGAATGGAGCAACGGAGCCCCCAACCAGCAATCCGCCACCAACCTCCCCGCCGGCACGTATTCCGTCACCGTCACCGATTCCGAAGGATGCTCCTATTTCCTGGAGGAAACCGTGGCTTCCATCGCCAGCCTCGACATCTCGGCCACGCCCAACGGTAGCGCCGATTGCCTCCAACCGACCGGCGGCAGCATCGACCTTTCCATCATCGGCGGCACCCAACCTTTCGATTTCCTCTGGACCAACGGCATCGGCAACATACAGAATCCATCCGGCCTGCCCGGCGGAACCTACGAGGTCACCGTGACGGACGCCGCCGGCTGCACCGCCAGCGCCTCCGCCACCATCCCGGAAAATTTCGACCTGCCGAACGCCGTGGCATCCGCTCCCTTCCTGCTTACCTGCATCCTTCCCAACGTGCAGGTCCTGGGCAGCGGCTCCGAGGAAGGCCCCGCCTTCTCCTACCAATGGTCCGGCCCGGGTGTCGTCGGTCCATCCAATGAAATCAACGCCACCGTCAACCTGCCGGGATCCTATTCCCTCACCGTCACCAATACGGACAACGGCTGCACCGCCTCCGCCACCACGGAAGTGTCGGCCAATTACGAACTGCCCCTCGCCATCGCCATCGGCGGGGAACTGAGCTGCACCGTCTCGGAAATCACCCTCGACGGCTCGCTCTCCTCCGCAGGCCCCAACTTCAGCTACCTATGGTCCGGCCCCGGTATCGTCAACGGCGAGCTCTCCACCACACCCACTGTCAACCAGGCCGGTTCCTACACACTCCTGGTCACCGACACCACCAACGGATGCACCCATAGCGCCACCACCGAGGTAACCCTCGACAACAGCCTCCCCATCGCCTTCATCCAATCCCCTGTCCCCCTTAATTGCCAGGATTCGGTCATCACCCTCAACGGCAGCGGTTCCTCTGCCGGACCCAACATCGCCTACGAATGGTCCTGGAACAACGTCCCCCTGCCGGAATCTTCCAACCTCCTGCAAACCAACCAACCCGGTACCTACCAACTCACCGTCACCAATACCGACAACGGCTGCGCTTCCCTCGCCTCCGTGACAGTCGTCCAAGACCTCTCCGGACCCACCGTCAGCGCCAGCGCCGACGGCCAACTCGACTGCAACACCACCTCCGTCGGACTTGCCGGCTCCGTCGACGGCAATCCGGCCAACTTTTCCTTCGCCTGGTCCACCGCCGACGGGATCGTCCTCAGCGGTGCCAACTCCCCCTCGGCTACGGCCGGCGCAGCCGGCACCTACGTCCTCACCGTAACCGACCTCGCCAACGGCTGCTCATCGGAAACGGCCGTGGTGGTCTCTCAGGATGACGGCACCCCATCCGTCGAAATCCTGCCGGCCGAAATCCTGTCCTGCTCCGTTGAGGAGGTCCTCCTCGATGCAACCGCCTCCAGCCAGGGAACGGACTTCTCCTACACCTGGACCACCGCCGATGGCCAGATTGTCTCGGGCGGCAACTCCCTAACCCCCCTGGTCAATGCCCCCGGCACCTACTCCCTGACCATCCTCGACCCCGCCAACAACTGCGAAAGCACCGGGACTGTCATCGTGACGCAGGATACGGCCGCTCCCTACTTCACCCTGCCGGCCGACCCGGTCCTTACCTGCCATGATACCGTCGCTTCGGTGGCCCCTTCCCTGTCCTCGAACCCCGGCACCAGCCTTTCCTTCAGCTGGTCCACCACCAACGGCCAATTCCAAGGCGGTACGCAGGACTCCACCGCCTACCTCTCCGCTTCCGGTACGTATTCGCTCATCGTCACCAATGCCGACAACGGCTGCACCGCCTCCGGATTCCTGACCGTGACGCAGGACACGCTGCCACCCGTCGCTTCGGTCAGCCCTCCGCCCGCCCTGGATTGCACAACCGATACCCTGACGCTGGACGGCTCCGGCTCCAGTACCGCCCTGACCTACCTCTGGTCTGCTTCCAACGGCGGCAACCTCCTCGGTCCCGATACCCTCGCAGTGGTCCAGGTAGGCTCCCCCGGCACGTATACACTGCTGGTTTCCAACCCCGGCAACGGCTGTACCGCCGAAACCGCCGTGACCGTCCTGCAGGATGTGGCGCCGCCTGCCGCCGATGCAGGCCCCCCCGACACCCTCACCTGCACTTCCAATACGGTCACCCTCCTGGGAAGTGGGTCCGCCAGTCCCTCCGTCACCTATGAATGGAATGGCCCGGGTATCGTTTCCGGCGCCAGCTCCCTGACGCCAACCATTGACCTGCCCGGTGATTACACCCTCCTGGTCACGGATCTTTCCAACGGTTGCACCAACTCCGACACCGTATCCGTCGGCATCGACACACTGACTCCCGTCGCCATCGCAGGTCCTGGCGGACAACTGTCCTGCTCGGTCTCCCAACTGACGCTCGACGGCAGCAACAGCAGCAACGGCCCGGATATCGCTTTCAGCTGGTCCACACAAAACGGCCAGATCGGGGCCGGCATCAACACCCCAACTCCGACCGTCAACGCACCCGGTGTCTACACCCTCACCGTCACGGATAACGACAACGGTTGCTCCGCCAGCGATGCCGTCACCATCACCCAGGACGATGACCTCCCCACCATCGTCACCGCCTCCCCCGCACCACTCACCTGCCTGGTCGGATCGGTTCCCCTGGATGCATCCGGCTCCTCCTCCGGGCCGGAATTCCTATACCAATGGTCCACTGCCAACGGGAACATCGTTTCCGGTGGCACATCACCAAGCCCACTCGTGGACGCCCCGGGTACCTACTTGCTCGCCATCACCAACACCCTGACCAACTGCACCAGCCTGGCCAGTGTGACCGTCTCCTCCCAAACCACCCCGCCGGCAGCCCAGGCCGGACCGGCCCCCCTCCTTTCCTGCAGCCAGACCGTCGCCACCCTCCAAGGTGCCGGATCCGCCATCGGAAACGACATCGCCTACCTGTGGTCGACAAATGATGGCAACCTGATCGCCGGTCAATCTTCCCTGAACGCCCAAGCCGACCAGCCCGGTTTGTACACCCTGACCGTCACCAACCTCGCTACCGGTTGCTCAGACTCGGATACCGTCTCCGTCTCCCAGGATGTCGACCCTCCCCTCGCCGCCGCCGACCCGCCCGATACGCTGACCTGCTCCTCCCCTTCCGTCTCCCTGGACGGCAGCGGCAGCTCCAACGGACCCGCCTTTTCCTTCGCCTGGTCCACCGCCGACGGGAACATCCTCTCCGGGGCGGATTCCCCGACCCCCTCGGTCAACCAACCCGGCTCCTATTTGCTGACCGTGACGGATACTGGCAACGGCTGCAGCGCCACAACCCAGGTGGTCGTCACCCAGGATATCCAGGCTCCCTCCGCCACCGCCGCGTCCGCTTCCCCGCTGACCTGCCTCCAACAGACCCTCACCCTCGATGGGTCGGGTGGAGCCAACGGCCCGCCGGTTTCCTTCCTGTGGTCTACCACCAGCGGGAATATCCTCTCCGGCACCACCACCCCGAATCCCCTGGTCAACCAGCCCGGCACGTATGTCCTGACCGTGACCAACATCATCAACGGATGCTCCGCTTCCGACCAGGTCACCGTTTCCCAGAATGTCAGCACGCCGCAGTTGTCCATCGCTCCGCCGGCTACCCTGACCTGTACCGTGGGCGAGGTGGCTATCCTCACGAGCACCGCTCCCAACGGCGACTATGGTTTCTCCTGGACAAGCACCGACGGCAACATTGTCTCCGGTGCCGACACGCCGAATCCGCTGGTCGACCAACCCGGCACCTATTCCCTGCTGGTCACCAATCCGGCCAACGGCTGCACAACCAGCATTCAAGCTTCGGTATCTCAGGATGTCACCGCACCCGATGCCGATGCCGGACCGGATTTCCTCCTCGACTGCGTCCAAGGCAATGACCTGCTCGATGGAACCGGCTCCACCGGTACCGGCGCGCTGGCTTTCGCCTGGTCCACCGCCACGGGGGAAATCCTTCCCGACGGCACCAGTGCCCAGGCTGCCATCAACGCCCCGGGCACCTACTTCCTGACCGTCACCAACCTGGCCAACGGCTGCACCGATACCGACCAGGTATCCGTCGGACAGGAAGCACCCACCATTCGACTCGATGTCCTGCAACCGCGTTGCTCCGGAACCCGCGGCGCCATCGACTTCTCCGATTCGTACGGCGGAGACCCGCCATATGTCTATTCTGTCGACGGCGGCATTTCCTTTTCCTCAAACGCTTTGTTCACCAACCTGGATGCCGGCCTCTATTCCGTCGTTGTCCAGGATGCGCGCGGCTGCGAGGATGAATCGGAAGCACTTGTGGAGGAGGCGACGGAACTGACCGTCTCCTTGGAACCTACCACCACCATCCTGCTCGGAGACAGCTACCAGATCCTCGCGCTCACCAACCTGCCCCCGGAAGAGATCGCCCAGGTCAACTGGTTCCCCGCTGCCTCCCTGAGCTGCACGGATTGCCTGGATCCGGTCGCCACACCGCTGGTGACTACGTTGTACAAGGTGACCGTCACCTCCCTGGACGGCTGCCAGGAAACGGCAACCCTCCTCCTTCGGGTCGACAAACGGGGCGGTCTGTACGTTCCCTCCGCATTCTCCCCGAACGGTGACGGCGCCAACGACCGCTTCATGATTTTTTCCGATCCGGAGAGCGTGCTGCAGGTCAAATCCTTCCTGGTCTTCAGCCGCTGGGGGGAAACCGTGCACCAGTTCTTCGATTTCAAACCCAATGACCCGACCCACGGTTGGGATGGCTTCTACCGCGGAAAACCCATGAACCCGGACGTGTTCTCCTGGTTCGCCACCGTCGAATTCATCGACGGAAGGGTGGAGATCATTACCGGTGACGTGACCTTGATGCGCTGACAACGGTTACGGCCATTCGGCAAACCGCCGGAAACTATAATCCCCTTGTCCTGGCATGCAGGACAAGGGGATTCCGCTTTCTTGGGATGCCATGACAGCTGTCCCGACGGTCCCGCTCAAAAGCGGTACAACAAGCTGGTTCGCAGCAAGGAAGACTTGTCACCGGCATGGCCGTTGTCCGGCAACAGGTCCGACAGCCCCTGCTGCCATGCCAATCGCACCGCCAAACCTTTCGGCCTGCCTATCTCCAGTCCGCCAAACACCGCCAGGTCCAGGTTCCGCAAACGCTCGGAAGGCCCCGCTGCCGACAACTGCTGGAAATCTTCCAGGCGGCTGACCGAATGCTCATCCGCCGTACCCCGGGCCAGGCGCCGGAATATGCCGCCCTCCGTTTGTTCCGAGCGGGATGCCAACAGCACGCCCACCGTGGCGCCTGCGGCAACGGAAAGCATCGGCCCCAATCGGTAACCTGCCATAACCGGCACCTCCAGATAGTGCAGGTCCAGCGGACGGACAATCCCATCGACCAGCAGCGCCTGTACGGAATACGTCTGGGCATTCGTACTGTGTCGTCCGAGTGTCACCCGGGTGGACGGGATGCTGCCCGGAGCGGCCGTTTGCGCTGACATACCGGCACCGGCATCCGCCACGTAGGCGATGGAAAGGGACCGCTGCTGGAAGGAATAGCCGATCCCCGCTTCCAACTGCCATGGAGTGCCCGGCTTGCGCCATCCCCACTGCCAACCCATCGCCATGCCAATCGACCCGTACGCATCGCCTACCATACCGCCGCCATACAGACCGGTCGTCCGAACATGACCACTGCGCCTACCGAACGGCTGCGAGGGAACTAACGGCCGCTCCCTCAACCGACCCGAAACGACACCGATGGCCCGCAGGGATGGGAGGGGCGGATGCCCCGCCACTCGCATGCCCGGCCTGGGGTCAGAAAGGATACTGTCCACCGGTTGGCGCACAGCCGGCAACACCGCCGCCTGCGGTGTTCCGATTTGTGGTGAAGGCCATAAGCTTTTCCTACGGATCGACAAGGATGCCGGCGTGATCCGTCCGCCCTCGCCGTTACCGACTACTCCTAAAGTCGAGGGCGCCGCTTCCGGTAGGTCTGTGCCGGATCGGAACGCTTCCGGCCGTCCCGCATGGTCGACCCGAAATCCCCCCCCCGCAACAGGCATGGGTACTGGCGCCGACGAGGAATATGTTGCCCGGCTGGCCAGCCAGCCGGCCAGTAACAATCCCGCCGCCGACAGCAACACCCACATCCGCCGCTTTCGGACAGGTATCGCCACCGGCATCTCTCTATCCAAGAGCTGCCGCATCTCCTCCCATCCCCGGTCTTCCCATTCCTGGAAAGGATGTTCGTTCTTATCCTGCATATTGCGTTGATTCTTCCTGCTCCTGTTGTAATTGTACCCGCAATATCTTTCGGGCGACCGACAGGTGCCATTTGGAGTTGCCCTCGCTGAAACCCAGTTGCGCCGCAATCTCCGCATGGTTATACCCTTCGATGGCATACAGCCGGAAAACGGCCGCACTCGTCTTCGGCAACCGCTGCACCGCCTGCATCAAATCCTCCATACCCAGCCGGGAACCCACCTCCGCCGGCACCGGCTCGTCTCGGTCTTCCAAAACCAGGAAATGGACATACCGATGCCGGTCCCGGAAATGATCGGCCAGGCGATGCCATACCACCCGCCGGATCCATCCCTCCAGGGTACCCTTGAATCCGAAAAGATGGATTTTCCGGAATACCCGGAGCATCCCGTCATTGACAATGGTCATGGCAACCGAAGGATCCCCCGTCCGCCGAAGACACATCGCCAGCATCACAGGGAAATAACGGCGGTAAAGCCGCTCCTGCCACACCCGGTCATTGGCCAGGCATCCACTGACCAACTCCTCTTCCGTATATGGCTGCTGCTTCGACAAAACGCTGCGGCTTGTTATTAGACTTGTTGCGACTGGGACGTCAAAGGGTCAATAAGGCTCTTTTCTTCCCACTTCGCTGACCCATCGCAACAAGTCCATTGATGAATTTCGGGCGATTTCGGCCCTTACCTGCCACCCTGGTTCCGCACCAGGGACAAACCGACGGTGAATGCCAACCGCCGGAACAATAACTCACGGATCTCGACATCCCCGTTGAACCGCTCCCGGGTGAAGGTCGCCGGTTGCATCCGCAGACCGGTTTCGGCATGCCATGCCATGCCATCCTTCGCATGCCCCTGGAATCCGATGCCGGGACGGATATGAAAGCCTCCTTGCGCAGCGGTTATGTCTGCCTGGCTCCGCTTTCGAGCAAATCCGTACCCACCCGAAACATTAAGGTACCAGGCTCCTCTTTCGGCAGGAGACAGGTACGCACGGCACTCCCCGAAAACAGGATATACCGCCTCTTCCCGCCGGTCGTATACGTCCGCCCCGAGGCCGATTCCCAAAGACAAGCGCCGGAACCGATAACCGGTTACGTTTGCTACGCCAGCCCCCAACAGCAGGGTGTTCCGGCCGGATTGCCCCGGCAGGAACGTCAGGAATGTCGCATTGTACCAGCCTTTCGGTTGGGACAAGGCCTCCCGGTACCTGCTTTTTTTGCGCGGGGCTGTCTCCTGATTTCCCTCCTCCCCCTGCCTGATTCGCTCGATGTCCTTGTCCGGTATCTCCACCACTTCTCCGGCATCCGTCTCCACCACTGCCCGCACCCCTTGCTGGTAGGTCAGCAGCTTTCCTCTCACCGGCGAGGCCGACTTCCGGTAGATGACGGAACGGTCCTGGTCCACTGTCTGTCCGAAAACAGCCGCGCAGGCGCCTGCAACAAACAGGAACGTCAACAATAGCTTCTTACTTGGAAACATATGTGTGCGTGTTCTTTGTCTGTTACCACAGGCGGAACGGAAGAGACTCCCCTTCGCGACTTCCTGTGTAACAGGTGGTATCCGGAATCCAGAAAGAAACCGGGTCCTTCCGGAGGTTTGCAACAGAAAAGACAGGTGAAAGACAGCATCCGGTTGGTGGGAATTGAATTTTGTACACGCAGCGAAGGGCACACCGGATGATTTCGAACGTCATTGTGTACGGTGTCCGGAAAAAAGACCCGACCGAAGCCGCCATATCACCCGTCAATCGCAGGCAGCATCCCGCCAAAGCAAAGTTCAGTTCCAGACAACCTCCTCCGGAAGGGTCGCAATCACCGCCCATGTATTGCCTTTGTTGGAGAGTACCTGGGACCACAGGGCGTCCGGCGAGGATCTGAACACATAATTGGCATGGGTGTCCGCGGTTATCCACGAGCCCCACTTCATCTCATCCTCCAATTGGCCTTCCGACCATCCGGCATATCCGACGTAGAACCGGATGTGCTGGGGCTGGACCAGGCTGCTGGAAATCAGGAACTTCAGCTTCTCGAAACTGCCGCCCCACCAGACGCCGTCCGCCACCTTCCGGCTGTTCTCCAGCAAATCACCTACATTGTGCAGGTAATGGATGGTATCGGTTTCCACCGGCCCCCCGTAGTAGACGGGGGCATGAAACTCCGGAAATCCGGAGATCATTTCGTCCACCCGCATTTGCAGCCTTTTGTTAAGGATGAACCCCAGACTTCCTTCCTCACTATGGTCGCACAACAACACGGCCGCACGCTTGAAATTCGTATCCAGCATGAAGGGCTCCGCCAACAGGATGTTTCCGGTATTGATTTGTATCCTTGACATGAAGGTGCGTTTGAAATACCAATATGCAACGAGAATTTCACATATGCAAGCGATATACCGACCGGTGGGACAGTAAGCATGCGAACTGACTTGCCGACGGATAAGGTGCTTGCGTCCGAGACCTACACGATGGTAGACCCGCAGGATCCGAAAGGCCGGGACAATAAGGGTAAGTATATGTCGGTAGGAAAACCGGTCCGATCTGCGGATCAGAGGGAACTGGTCGGAAAACGACGGTCCAGGCGTGCCACAAATCCACGAAGAACCTTGCCGGTGCCACCGGTCTCGATGAACTCCGTCACACCATCCGCCATCATATGCTGCATGGTCTGTGTCCAACGGACCGGCGCGGTAAGCTGGTTCACCAGGTTTTGCCGAATTCGGGCAGGATCGGTATGGGGCAGCGCATCGACATTCTGATACACCGGACATCGGGGCTCACCGAACACCGTCTTTTCGACGGCAGCCTGCAGCGCTTCCTGCGCAGGCTTCATCAGCGGGGAATGGAACGCTCCGCCTACCTGCAGGACAACCGCCTTCATGGCACCGGCTTCCTGGCACTTGGCAACCGCTTCCTCCACACCTTCCACCGAACCGGAGATTACCAGCTGGCCGGGACAATTGTAATTCGCCGGCACCACCACTTCCCCGATACCGGCACATATGTCCTCCACGACGGAATCCTCCAATCCCAGGACGGCAGCCATCGTGCTTTCCACACGCTCGCAGGCATGCTGCATCGCGTCGGCCCGTTGTTGTACCAGCAGGATACCTGCCTCGAAGGTAAGGGCACCGGCAGCCACCAACGCGGACAACTCCCCCAGGGAGTGACCTGCCACGGCTTCCGGTTGAAAGGCGTCTCCCGCCAGGCGGGCCTTGACCACGGAATGCAGGAAAACGGCCGGCTGGGTGACCCGCGTCTGTTTCAATTCCTCGGCCGAGGCCCGGAACATCAGATCCGTCAACCGGTAACCCAAGATGTCATTCGCCTGTTCCATCCATTCCCGCACCGACGCATGGGCGTCGTACAGGTCCTGGCCCATACCCTCGAACTGGGATCCCTGGCCGGGAAAAACATATGCCTTCATCGATTCAGTGCAGTTTTGTGCCGATCAGGTTCATGAATTCGCTTCGCGTTTCCTGGTTCTGGAATTGCCCTGTGAACGCGGAGGTGGTGGTGACGGAGTTCTGTTTCTGGACACCCCGCATCATCATGCACATATGTGACGCCTCGATGACCACCGCCACGCCGGCCGGCTTCAAGGTACGATCTATGGCATTGAGTATCTCCAGGGTCAGCCGCTCCTGCACCTGCAGCCGGCGGGCGAAAACGTCCACCACCCGTGGCAGTTTGCTCAGACCGACAATGTAACCGTTCGGAATGTAGGCGATGTGCGCCTTGCCCAGGAACGGCAGCATGTGGTGCTCACACAGGGAATACAGCTCGATGTCCTTTACCAGGACCATCTCGTTGTACTCCTCACGGAACATCGCAGATTTGAGAATTTCCTCCGCATCCATACCGTATCCTGATGTCAGGAACTGCATGGCCTTGGCGGCTCTTTCCGGGGTTTTCTGGAGTCCTTCACGATGGACGTCCTCGCCCAGCCCCTCGATAATGGTCCGGTAGCGGTCCGTCAGTTCCTCGGTGACCTGGTGGTTGTAAATGTCTTCTCGGAGGTAGGATAGTTCCATCGTTTTAACCATGATGCTTACAAATTTCTAAATTAAGGAATGGTTGTCATGATTAGAACAAGGGCGGCGGCTTTTTGTTCCGCTTTTTTGCCGCCGGATTCCACCCCGCTGTCCGGGCCTGCGCGATGCAACACCGTCTGCCGGTTTATTCACCGTAGTATTCCGCGTAAATGTTCTCCGTTTCGTACAACTTGATGCAATGGAGGGTACAGGATTCCAGGTGGGGAGCCAACTGCTGCCAGAACAAGACGACCAGGTTCTCCGTACTGGGTTGCATACCGACCGGGAGGAAATCCAGGTCCAGGTTGAGATTGCAATGGTCCACCTTTTCGATGATGGTCGTCCGGATCAGCTGGCTCAGGGCCTTGACGTCCATGACGAAACCCGTCTCCGGGTCGGGACGCCCCTTGACCGTGACATACAGGTCGTAGTTGTGGCCATGCCAGTTCTTGTTCGCACACTTGCCGAATACAGCGTTGTTCCGCTCCTCGCTCCAGTGTGGGACCCATAATTTGTGGGCAGCGTTGAATCGTTCTCTTCTGGTAAGGTAAACCATGCCGCAAGGTGATGGCGTATCGTTACAGGCCGGGACCGCAGGCAACGAAGCGGGCCGTCCTCCACCTGTCGTTCGCGGCGCAAAGATAGCAAACAGTTCGAAAACCGTTTTTTCGGTATACGAACGAAGGACAGGACGGGCGGGCTCACGTGCTTCGCCCTGCGCCAAGCTGTCCGGCTTCCCTTTCAGCAACGGCGGGCCGGACGGGGTGGGTTTCCCGCCACCAGGGACTGACGACGGCTCAGAGCTGCGTGCGGAACCATTCGACGAAATCGGGAACGGTCCTGGCACCCAAGTCTCCCTCCCCCTGCCGACGCACACCGACCGAATCGCAGCCCGCCTCCTTCTCCCCCACGATCAGCAGATAGGGAATCTTGCGTAGCTCGTTGTCCCGGATCTTGCGCCCGATGCTTTCCGTCCGGTCGTCGACGAAACCCCGGATGTCGTGGACCGCCAGCCGCTGCTGCACGTCCCGGGCGTAATCCACATACTTGTCGCTGACAGGCAGGATGACATACTGGTCCGGTGTGAGCCAGAGCGGGAACTTGCCGGCGCAGTGCTCCGTCAGCACCCCGATGAAACGTTCCATCGAGCCGAACGGTGCCCGATGTATCATCACCGGACGATGGGTGGCGTTGTCCGACCCGATATATTCCAGTTGGAACCGTTCCGGCAGGTTGTAATCCACCTGGATGGTGCCCAGTTGCCAGGATCTTCCCAACGCGTCCTTGACCATGAAATCCAGCTTCGGTCCGTAAAACGCCGCTTCCCCGTATTCCGTGACCGTCTCCAGTCCTGCTTCCCGGGTCGCATCGATGATGGCTTGTTCGGCTTTCTCCCAATTTTCGGCAGAACCGATGTATTTGTCCCGGTTTTCCTTGTCGCGCAGGGATATCTGGGCGGTATAATCGTCGAAACCCAGTTTCTTCAGGACGAAACGGGTGAGGTCCAGCACACTCAGGAATTCACCCTTGAGCTGGTCTGGCGTGCAGAAGATGTGGGCATCGTCCTGGGTGAACCCCCTGACCCGGGTCAGACCGTGCAGCTCCCCGCTCTGCTCGTAGCGATATACCGTGCCGAACTCCGCGATGCGCAGCGGAAGTTCGCGGTAGGAACGAGGTTTGTGCCCGAAAATTTCACAATGGTGCGGGCAATTCATCGGTTTCAGCAGAAACTCCTCCCCTTCCTTGGGTGTATGGATGGGTTGGAAGCTGTCCTTGCCGTATTTCTCGTAATGTCCGCTGGTGACGTAAAGATCCTTTTTTCCAAGATGCGGGGTGATGACCGGCTGGTATCCCCGCTTGACCTGCTCATCCTTGAGGAAATTCTCCAACCGGGTGCGCAAGGCGGTGCCTTTCGGCAGCCAGATCGGCAAGCCCATGCCTACCTTTTCGGAGAACATGAACAGCTCGAGTTCCTGTCCCAGCTTACGATGGTCCCGCCGCTTGGCTTCCTCCAGCAGGGTCAGGTACTCCGTCAGCTCCTTCTGTTTCGGGAAAGAGACCCCGTAAATCCGCGTCAACTGCTGGCGGTTCTCATCCCCCCGCCAGTAGGCACCGGCCAACGCCATCAGCTTGACCGCTTTGATCCGGCCCGTGTCGGGAATATGCGGCCCTTTGCAGAGGTCGGTGAAATTGCCTTGGTGGTAGAAGGTGATGGAACCGTCTTCCAATTCCCGGATGAGTTCCAATTTGTATTCGTCTCCTTTCTCCGTAAAATACCGCAGGGCCTCCGCCTTGCCGACCTCCTCCCGGCGGTAGGCATTGCCTTGCCTGGCCAATTCAAGCATCTTCTGCTCGATCTGAACGAAGTCCTCGGATGACAGGTGCCGGTCCCCGGTATCCACATCATAGTAGAACCCGTTGTCGATCGCCGGGCCGATACCGAACTTGATGCCCGGGAAAAGCGACTCGAGGGCTTCCGCCAGCAGGTGGGCGGAGGAGTGCCAGAAAGTGCGTTTGCCTTCCCGGTCGTTCCAGGTGAGCAGTTGCAGGCTGACATCCCGGTGGATGGGCCTGGAGAGATCCCAGGCTTCGCCGTCCACCTTGGCCGCCAAAACGTTCCTGGCGAGCCCTTCGCTGATGGAGGCCGCCACCGCTTGGGCGGTCGTCCCCGGTTCGTAGGACCGGACATGCCCGTCCGGAAAAGTGATGCTGATCATATGCGTTCGATGTTGTATGGACACAGGTCTCCACCCCGGCTCACCACCTACTCCGACTATCGGAATGCGTTTGTCATCAGGGCCTCCTGTTGTTCGTCATGGATTTTCTTGAAACCGGTGGCCGGATTGGGGTTGGCGTCCCGGCTGACCAGCTCGAGGGCCACGCTGCCGTGCAGGTGGAAAAGCAAATGGGTCCAATAGCCCATGTTCGCCGGCTCCTCCTGTACCCAACGGACCTTCGCACCGTCATAGCGCCCCAGTATCTCCTCCAACTGCCCGGCAGGCAGCGGGTACAATTGCTCCAGTCTGACGATAGCTACGTCGTCCCGGCCGTCTTTGTTTCTTTTCTCCACCAGGTCGAAATATACCTTGCCAGTACACAGCAGCAAGATCCGCACCCGCCGCGGATCCGCCTGCGCGTCGTCGATCGTTTCCTGGAAACGGGTCCCTTCCTGGAAGGCCTCCCGGGGCGAAATCATCGCCGGGTGGCGAAGCCCGCTCTTCGGCGTCATCAGAACCAGGGGCTTGCGGAACGGCCGAACCAGCTGCCGGCGCAAGAGGTGGAACAGGTTCGCCGGAGTGGTCACGTTCGCCACCGTGACATTGTTGTCCGCGCACAATTGCAGGAAACGCTCCACCCGGCCGCTGGAGTGTTCCGGCCCCTGGCCTTCGAACCCATGGGGCAAAAAGAGACACAACCCGCTCATGCGTTGCCATTTGCGCTCGGCCGACATGATGAACTGGTCGATGATGACCTGCGCACCGTTGAAGAAATCCCCGAACTGCGCCTCCCAGATGACCAGGGCGTCCGGCCGGGCCAGCGAGTACCCGTATTCGAATCCCAGCACTCCATATTCCGACAGCAGGCTGTTGTAGATGTGGAACCGGCCCTGGCCCTCCCGCATTCCGGCCAGCCGATTGTATTTTGTTCCGTTCTTCTCGTCATACAGGACGGCATGGCGGTGGGAGAACGTACCGCGGCGGACATCCTGCCCGCTCAGCCGCACATCGTTCCCTTCCAGCAGGACAGAACCGTACGCCGCCAGTTCCGCCAGCGACCAATCGAGCAGACCTTGGTCCACCAGGGCCTGCGAGGTCTTCAAAATCCGCCGGATCTTGGACACAGGCCGCAAGCTGTCCGGCAGGTGATGCAGCTGGTGCAAGAGCAGGTCCAGGGTTCCGGCCGGGATACCCGTCTCCGGTGAACGGACGAAATCCTCCGCCGTCGTCGTCTTCTTCAAAGCCCGCCAGGCCTGCTCGCTCTCCTGGTATTCGTAGGGCAGCCGCTTCTGTTTCACATTGTCAAGCCTCGCCTGCAGGTCGTTCCAGAACGACTGTTCGTATTGTTGCGCCATCTCCATCTCCAGGTCGCCACGCTCGATGAGCCGGCGGCTGTAGATCTCCCGCGGATCCGGATGCACGTTGATGGCGTCGTACAGCAGCGGTTGTGTGAACTTCGGGTCGTCCCCTTCGTTGTGCCCGTGCTTACGGTAACAGACCATGTCGATGAACACATCGTTGTTGAACGCCCGCCGGTATTCCATGGCCATCTTGCAGGCAAAGACCACGGCCTCGGGATCGTCTCCGTTCACATGGAAGACCGGTGCCTGGACCACACTCGCCACACTGGTACAGTAAGTGGAGGAGCGGGCGTCCTCCCAGTCGGTTGTGAACCCGATCTGGTTGTTGATGACGAAATGCACCGTACCCCCTGTGTAATAGCCCTCCAGCTGGCTCATCTGCGTCACCTCGTACACTATGCCCTGTCCCGCCACCGCCGCATCCCCGTGGATGAGGATGGGCAGGATCCGGTCATAGTCGCTTCCGTACAACACATCCGCCTTGGCACGGGCGAACCCTTCCACCACCGGATTGACTGCTTCCAGGTGCGATGGGTTGGGAACCAGCTTCAGGTATACCTGCTTGCCGGCCGGCGTCGGTACCATCGAGGAAAAACCGAGGTGGTATTTCACATCGCCATCCCCGAAGCTCATGTTCTCCGGCATGGCGCCTTCGAATTCCGTGAATATCTGCTCATAGGTCTTCCCCAGGATGTTGGCCAGCACGTTCAGTCGGCCCCGGTGCGCCATTCCGATGACCACCTCCTCCACCCCGGCCTCCGCACCTGCGGAAATCATGGCGTCCAGGGCAGGTATCGTGGACTCCCCTCCCTCCAGCGAAAAGCGTTTCTGCCCGATGAACTTTTTCCCCAGGAATTGTTCGAACACCGTCGCACCGTTCAGTTTCTGCAAAATCCGGCGCTTCTCATCCAACGAGAAACCGTACTGGTTCTCCGGGCTGTGCGCCTCGATCCGCTCCCGCAGCCAACGACGCTTGTCCCGGTCCTGTATGTGGTGGAACTCGAACCCGATGTTGCCGCAGTAGATGCGCTCCAGCCGGTCGACGACCTGCCGTAGGGTCGCCCCTTCCAACCCCACTTCCTTGCCTGCCTGGAAAGGTTGGTCCAACTGTTCCGCGGACAAACCGAAATCGGACAGGTCGAGCTTCGGCTGCCGGTCCTTGCGCGTACGGATGGGATTGGTCGTCGACTTGAGGTGACCCCGGTTGCGGTAGGCGAAGATCAAGGCCAACACCTTGAGCTCTGCCATGGCTTCCGTCGGCACGGCGGCCGCCCCCCCCACCGGAGCCTGACCGTTGCCCCGGTTGTAATCGAAACCTGCGAAGAAAAATCGCCAGCTTTCCTCCACGGCCTCCGGATGCTGCTGGTATTGCTCGTACAACGCCTCTATGTAGGACGGATGAGCGTTCGATAGAAAGGAATAGTCTGTCATGTCGGTCGAATCGATGAATTTGCGGCTTGTCGCGCCCTTCCCTCCGTAACGTCCGCCACGGCGGGAGGTTGCCGGAATCAGCGCAAATATCGGATGTTGGTACGGAATGTGAACGTAGGGAAAGGACAAAAAAACAGTGCGCCCGGCCGCGCCTCAGAACAGGCGTCCCTGCCCGTCTGGCAACAGCCGGAAGCTCTTCCGATGGTGCGGGCTGGGGCCGTGCAGCCGGATGGCCGCGCGGTGCGACGCGGTCGGATAACCCTTGTTCCGTTCCCATCCGTAGCCGGGAAACCGGCGAGCCAGCTCCTCCATCCGTTCGTCCCGCCAGGTCTTGGCCAAAATGGAAGCGGCGGCGATGGAACGATACTTCGCATCACCGCCGACAACGCACCGGTGCGGTATGCCCTCGTACGCGCGGAACCGGTTCCCGTCGACCAAGAGGCTGTCCGGCCGCAAAGACAAACGACCGACCGCCCGGTGCATGGCCTCTATGGAGGCCCACAGGATGTTCAGCCGGTCGATGTCCTCTTCCTCCACCCAAGCGACCGCCCAAGCCAGGGCACCCTCCTCGATGACCTTCCGCAAAGCCCTGCGCTGCTCCGCACCCAATTGCTTCGAATCGTTCAACCCGGGACAGTCGAAATCCGACGGCAATATGACCGCGGCAGCGAATACAGGACCCGCCAGACAGCCCCTGCCCGCTTCGTCACACCCGGCCTCCACTTTGTCCGCTTCATGATATGGTGCCAACATATGGTCTCGCTGATGACGGCCGGCCGGCCGCCGCTGCCTGCGGTTTGCATCGACTGGCGAACGGCGGCCGCTGATCCGGTGAAACGTCACCGGTGGTAAAGATGGACGATTTCGCCGGATTGTCAAAACCCGGAACCGTCGGACACCTACCCAGGCTTCCTTCCGCAAATTTTTCCAACCCCGGAAAGCCGTACGTGCAGAATATCCGCTACTTTAGCGTTGTCCTGACGGATTGCCACCAAAGAAACACCCCCGCCAGCCCCAAGCTCCCTTGCTGTTCTCAAACACCACATCATGACCATCCACACTTTTCCAGCCTATCGGGAGCTTTGCGCCCATATCGCCGCCCAGATCACCGAGCTCGTCAGCCGGCTGCCGGCTGCTGTCATCTGCATCGCGTCCGGCCACACCCCGCAGGGCGTCCTCGACGCCCTGCGGGAAGCCTGCCTGTCCGGTCAGGCGGATTTCCGGCAATGCCGTTTCGTCGGACTGGACGAATGGTGCGGCGTCGGAGCCGACAACCCCGGCAGCTGCCGCTATCTCCTGGACCAACGCCTCTTCCTGCCCTGCCAGGTCCCCGCCGAACATATCCATTTCTACGACGGCCTCACCGACAACCCGGCAGCCGCCTGCGATCAGATGGATGAGACGATCGACCGGCTGGGCGGACTCGATTACCTGCTCCTCGGTATCGGAATGAACGGCCACATCGCCCTCAACGAGCCAGGCACCCCCTGGGACATCCGCTGCCATGTGTCCAACCTGGCCCCCCTCACCATCGCGGTAGGTCAGAAATACTTCGAATCGGAAACCCCGCTCGAAAAAGGCATGACCCTCGGACTGGCCTACCTGGCGGAAGCACGGCAGACGGTTTTGATGGCCTCCGGAGACAGCAAGGCCGCCATCGTCCGCGACGCCTTGTACGGCCCCATCGGCCCCGCACTGCCCGCCTCCATTTTCCAAACCCTCCCGCATGCCCAGGTCATGCTGGACCAACCTGCCGCCGCAGCATGCTGATGCTTCAACAGCTGACGGACCTGCTCGTGGAGGCAACCGCCCGGATCGACCCCAACGGCTGGGCCCTCCTGGTCCTGACCGCCCTGACCATCGGTGTTTCCAAAGCCGGCCTGTTCGGCATCGCTACCGTCATGACTCCCGTCATGGCCTATGAGTTCGGCGGAAAGGACTCCACCGGACTCATGCTGCCCATGCTCCTGGTCGCCGATGTCTTTGCCGTCTTCTGGTACCGACAACACACGGCCTGGCCCTACCTCCTCAAACTGATGCCAGGTTCCCTGGCAGGCGTCCTGCTGGGAACCTGGCTTGGGAATCATGTCGACGACCATGCCTTCAAACTCATCATGGGCGGAATCATCATCCTCAGCGTGGGCATCATGGTCTGGCGTGATTACAAGAAAATCATCCAAGTACCGGACAACCCTGTGTTCGAACATTCCCTCGCCCTCCTGGCCGGCTTCACCAGCATGGTAGGCAACCTGGCCGGAGCCGTGGTGGGCCTTTATTTCCTGATCATCCGTATGCCCAAATTCGTCTTCATCGGCACCGGCGCCTGGTATTACCTAATGATCAATGCCGTCAAGATGCCCCTGCATGTTGCCGTTTGGGAAACCGTCACCATCCCCTCCCTGCTTGTCAACCTCCTCCTGCTGCCGGCCGTCGCCATCGGCGCCTACATCGGCTGGAAAGTCACCCCCCTGATACCGGACGCCGTCTACCGAAAATTCGTCATCATCATCACATTCCTGTCCGCCGCATTCCTCTTCCGGTAAGCCGGACATACCCTTCCCAGCCTCCACACCATGCGAAGCAAGCAACTGATCGAATCTTGGAAAAAGAAAAAGAACCTGGTCCCAAGGGAAAGCACGGAAATCGTCCGGCGACTGAAACGCCAGCTGGGAAAAACACTCGATGAAGCCGCTGACGACGTCCACCAACAGGTCTTCTCCAGAATCGACTGCCTGGATTGCGCGGGCTGCTGCACCGGAATCCCGCCCATCGTCAACAAGACGGACCTCGCCCGCATTGCCAAGGCACTCCGCATGAAACCTTCCGCCTTCGAAGCGAACTACCTGGTCGTGGACGAAGACGGCGATACCGTCATGAACACCACCCCCTGCCCTTTCCTGGCCCACGACAACCGCTGCACCATCTATGACATCCGCCCCAAAGCCTGCCGACAATATCCACACACGGACGCGCAGGCGTTCAGCCGGAACATTCGCCTCCATGCCCGCAACGCCTCCGTCTGCCCCGCCGTCCACCACATCCTCCAGGAACTGGACCGCCTGTTCCGGCCGACCTGAAGCCGCCTCGCTCCAGGACACTCCTTACAATCGGTTGTCGTTTATCAGATCCGAAAGGTCGTCCCGATAGTTCTTGCCGATGGGAAGATGTTTAGGCTGGCCTTTCTCCACAACCTCCACCATGTTCCCCAATATCGCCTCCACTTTGTCGATGTTCACCATGAACGACCGGTGTATCCGACGGAACAGCCGCTGCGGCAGTTTCTCCTCCAGGCTCTTCATCGTCTGCAAGGTGATGATCCGACCTTTTTCCGTGCGGATGATGACATAGTCCTTCAACCCCTCTATGTAGACCACCTCCGAAAACTTGACCTTGACAAATCGCTTGTCGGATTTCACAAAAATGAAGTCCTCCGCATCAACGAGATGCATCTCATGCGCATTCTCCCGCCGCCTCCGTTCAATCTGCTCGGTTGCCTTGTTCACCGCCTTGACGAATCGCTCCAGCGAAATGGGCTTTAGCAGATAATCCGTGGCGTTGAGCTCGAATCCTTCGATGGCGTAATTCGGGTAGGCCGTGGTGAAAATCACCAGCGGCGGATCGGACAGTGTCCTGAGCAGGTCGATACCGGTCAACTGCGGCATCTGGATGTCCAGGAACACCAGGTCGATGTCTTCCTGCTGAAGGGCCTGCAAGGCCTCGAAGGCGTTGCCACACCGCCTGACCAGCCGTATTTCCGGCATTTTCTCCAGGTAGGTCTCCATCACATCGAGCGCCAATGGCTCGTCGTCAACAATAAGGGTATTTATCATGCTGTAAGGATTTACATCGTGACGGCACGACCGGTTCCGAATCCGGCTGAAGCGGTCGGAGGCCCCGTTTCTTCCAACCGCAGCGTCAGCCGTACGGCAAACCGGTCGGGCTGGTCGTCCAGCACCAAAGTGTATCGGCCAGGATACAAAAGGTCCAGTCGACGCCGCACATTCGCCAGCCCGATGCCCCCGCTGCGCGCTGCCAATGGCTTCGGCATGCTCCGCGGCTTGCTGTTCTCTATTTCCAGCAGGAGATCCAGGTCCCGTATGTCCAACAGGATGTGCACGAAACCGCCCGACAGGTTGGCGCCCAACCCATGCTTGAAACAATTTTCCAGAAATGGTATGAAAATGAGGGGCGCTATCTTACGCTGTCCCGACTCTCCCCGCACCTCGAACCGGATATCCGTCGCACCGCCCTGCCGCAACCGCTCCAACGCCAGATAGTTCGCGATGTACGCCACCTCCTTGCTCAGTTCCACCCATCGCTCGTTGCACTCATACAGCATGTACCGCATCATTTCCGACAACTTGAGCACGATCTCGGGGGCCTTGTCCGATTTCTTTAGTGTCAGCGCATACAGGTTGTTGAGCGTGTTGAACAGAAAATGCGGATTGATCTGGGAACGAAGAAACCGGAGTTCCGACTGCATGGTCTGTGTCTCCAACTCCTGTTGTGCCCGCAGATTCTTGTACCAGTCCATTGTGATCTTGACAACGGTCGAGGTGCCGATGACAAAGAAATTGGGCAGGAAATACCAGTTCAGATTGTCCAGGACGTTGGCCTGCATCTCCGGAATGCCGTCCGACTTGATGAAAATGAGGAAGGCTTCTATTGGTGTGACGATGAAGACGACCAGGGACAAGGCGCTCAGGTATTGCCAGAACCGCTTCCGTACCAGGTAACGGGGCAACAGACGGTACAGGTTGTAGTATACCGCCAACCCCAGAATACACATCCGGATGATGTTGTTGCTCAAGGTATACACCCAACCCTGCCGGGTGTACATCATCTCCACCAGCGAGTAGACGAATAGCACGCCCAGCCAGAACAGGACGTGCTGGGCGATCCGGCTGCCCGCCAACCGCACCATTGCCTTCCTGGCCCGTATGCCTGTCGTCGATAGGTCCATATGCTGTACGGTCTGTTCCTCGCTCAACATCCGGAGGAAAGGGAAAGTTACACCGCTTGCCCGGTTTCAGGACGAACACCCGGCTTTTTTTAGATGAATGCGGGTTTTTGAACTACCTTGGTCCCCGACCTGCCGGACAAGGCCTGCACTGCCTGCTCGTTTTGTCTGTCGCACCCGTTTGTCCGGAACACGAGCGCCTTATGCACCCTTGGTTTTCCCTCCGACGTTTTCTGTTCGCCTCTGCCCTGCCGCCTGTCCCGCCCGCATCCCGTATGTTGTGTTTTTGGCTGGGCATCCTCGTCGGCAGCCCCACCCCGGCCCAAACCCCGGATCTCCAGACGGACGAGCTGGTCGCCGCCGCCGTTTTCCGGAAAGGCGAACAAGGATACGCCTGCTTCCGGATTCCGGCCGTCATCCGATCCCCGACGGGGCGGCTCCTCGCTTTCGCGGAAGGTCGAATGGCGGACTGCAGCGATTTCGGAGATGTGGACGTCGTGTCCAAATCCAGTGACGACGACGGACTCACCTGGAGCAAGCTCCGCGTGGTCGTCTCCTTCGGTATCTTACAGGCCGGCAATCCCGCCCCGGTCTATGACCGGACGGACCCCCGGTACCCCGCCGGCAGGTTGTTCCTGTTCTACAACACGGGCACGGCGGCGGAAAACGACATCCGACAAGGTCATGCCTTCCGGGATGTCTGGTACGTAACCAGCACGGACCACGGCCGCTCCTGGTCCGACCCGGTGAACATCTCCCCTTCGGTAATACCTGATTCGGCAGACTGGCGTTGGTATGCCAACACACCCGGCCATGCTGTCCAGCTGCCCTCCGGCCGCCTGTTCATACCGGCCAATCATTCGGCCGGGCCACCTGTTGACCGGTTCCTGGAATACAGGGCCCATGCCTTCCACTCGGATGACCATGGCCGGACCTTCCAACGGTCTGCGGACATCCCCTTCCCCGGGAGCAACGAATGCTCGGCAGCCTATCTGCCTGACGGCGGCGTACTGCTGAGCATCCGCGACCAATCGAAGACCCGGCCGTTCCGGCTCATCGCCACCAGCTCGTCCGAAGGGAATGATTGGGATACCGTCCGGTTCGCCCCGGATCTGCCCGACCCGGTTTGCCAAGGCAGCCTGCTGAATTTCGAGGGAACTGACGGTCGGATGTATTGGCTGCACAGCAATCCGGCCCACCCGGATGAACGATGCTGCCTGACCGTGAAATGGAGCCGGGACGCCGGCTCAAGTTGGCAGGTTTGGCGGGAGATATACGGCGGCAGCGCCGCTTACTCGGACTTGGTCCGAATCTCGCCCGCCAAGGCAGGTGTCTTGTTCGAACGTGACGGCTATTCGGAAATCGCTTTCGTTTCGTTTCCTGGCCCCGCGACGGAATGATGGCGAAGGCCTGGTCATTTCACCCCTACCACCCGGATGACGCTCGCCATTCCGCGATGGAATTCGCTCTCGTCCAATTCTGTTTCCAGCTGTTCCACCCTCAGGGATGACATACCATGGAAATCTTCCTCCAAAGCGGCCACGTCATACAACATGTCCAGACTCCGCGGCCCACCGGACGATCTGCCCAATTGGTCCTTGGAAAAGGCCTCCATCACCAGTCGCCCCCCAGGCTTCAAGGAATACAGCAGGCGACGATGATATTTTCGACGGACATCCTCCGCAAAGTGCGCATATATCAGCCCGATGGCATCGAAATACGCCGGTGCCAGGATCAACTCCCCGAACTCGACCACCCGATAGTCGATGTCCACCCCGAACCGACCCGCCAAGGACAATGCCTGGTCCTTCCCTACCTCGCTGATGTCACAGGCGATCACTTCCCAGCCCGACCGGGCGGCAAAAACCGCATTGCGACCCTGCCCTTCCGCCGGAAGAAATATCCGCCCCGCTGACCAGCCCGCCAATTGCTGCCGGAAGAAAACATTGGGTTCCGTCCCGTACGAGTAAGGAAATTCCTCGTACCGTTTGTTCCAAAATTCCTGATTCATAGTCGTTGGCTTTGCCGGGTGTTTGTTGATCGCGTCCCGGTAAGAACACCCCGGCACACGGATTGGTTCAGCTCGTACACCGCACCAGCAGAACGGCGACGGAACATCCTACGCACCCAATCGGATGCCACCAGCCCCCGCCTGAACCTATCCGGAGCGAAGTAAGGAAAAACCAAGAGATTCCCACCCAGGGTCTACCGCTTTTTTTTTTCACCTTCCGGTCCACTTCCGCCGACAGTCCCTGCTGTGCAACGCGCAGCGGACCCGGCTTCCACCCGGACACGCCTCCCTGCGAACTTTCCCATCACCCGGGAAGCAGGAACCGCCAGGCCTCGAAAAGTCAATATTGTGTAAATTATGACCTGATCCGACCATTTTCCGGGCGCTGTACTTATTTTTACCTCAAAATGGACATCATGCACCACTTGTTCCGCTGGACCTGCGCATGCCTTCTGTGCGTCCTGCCTTCTTTGCTCCCTTCCCAAACCACCGAACCCATCCGCCGCTCGTACGTGGAGGAAAAGCACCTGAAAAATATCCGCCAACTCACTTTCGGCGGCGACAACGCGGAAGCCTATTTCAGCTTCGACAACCGATATCTGACCTTCCAGGCCACCAACCCTGCCTGGGGAGATGCCTGCGACCAAATCTATGAGATGTCCGTCGCAGACGGCGCTCCGAAAAAACCGTCGCTCATCAGCACCGGAAAAGGCAAGACCACCTGCTCCTATTTCATGCCCGGCAACCAGGAGATCCTCTATGCCAGCACCCACCACCAAGGCGCGGATTGCCCCGAAGCACCCCGCGTCATCCAGGGCAAATATGTCTGGGCCATCCACCCGGAGTTCGACATCTTCGTCGCGGACCGCTCCGGAAAGGTCCTTCGCCAACTCACCGACAACCCAGGCTATGACGCCGAAGCGACGGTCGCCCCCGACGGCTCCCGTATCGTCTTCACCAGCACCCGCTCCGGCGACCTCGAACTGTGGACCATGAAACCGGATGGCAGCGACCTCCGGCAGGTCACCCACGACCTGGGATACGACGGCGGCGCCTTCTTCACCCCCGACAGCAAACAGCTGGTGTTCCGCGCCAGCAGACCCTCCACCCCGGATGAGATCGAAACTTACAAGCGCCTCCTGTCACAGGGCCTCGTCCAGCCCACCGCCCTCGAAATATTCATCTGCAATGTCGACGGCTCCGACCTTCGGCAGGTCACCCGGCTCGGCAAAGCCAACTGGGCTCCCTACATGTCGCCCGACGGCAGCCGCATCCTTTTCTCCAGCAACCACCACAGCGCCAGCGGCCGCCAATTCAACATCTTCTCCGTCAGACCCGACGGAACCGGCCTGGAACAAATCACCTTCGACCCGGTCTTCGACAGCTTCCCCATGTTCTCCTTCGACGGGAAACACCTCGTCTTCGCTTCCAACCGCTACAACGGCGGAACCCGAGACACCAATGTGTTCCTCGCGGAATGGAAGGATTGATTCCGCCGCCTGCACAACCAGACACCTATGTCCAAAAAGCACCAGGCCGATCGTCACGGCTTCGTTTTCTCCACTAATCCCGATTTCCGGTTCACCCCCGATCCGGAATCCGAAGAATCCGTTCCGGACCTGCCGCCGGAACGACAGGTCCTGCGGATCTGGCTCGACCGGAAACAGCGGAAGGGCAAGGAAGTCACCCTCGTGACCGGCTACGCCGGCCATCCGGACAATCTCGCCGCGCTCGGCAAACTGCTCAAGACCAAATGTGGGACAGGGGGCTCCGTCAAGGACGGAGAAATCGTCCTGCAAGGGGATCATCGGGACAAAGTGCTGTCCCTCCTCCTCGACATGGGTTACAAACTTTCAAAAAAGGCCGGTGGCTGACTTCCCCGCAGCATTCGGTATTTTCCGTTCAGATCCCGCCGCAAGGCCAGGTCCTGAAACCCTTTGGTTCGCAACACCGCCTCGGATTCCGTCGCATGAAATTCGTTGATTTCCAGATACAAGCTGCCGCCGGGACGCAGATGCCCCCTGGCGAAATCCGCAATTTCCCGCACGAACAGCTGGGCGTCCTCCCCCCCGGCGAACAAAGCCAGCCCGGGCTCATGCTCCAATACCTCCGCAGCCATCCGCGTGCGTTCCGACAGTGTGATGTAGGGCGGATTGCTCACAATGATGTCGTAGGTGCCTAATTCCGCCCGTACCGCAGGGTCGAGGATATCCGCCTCCCGGAACCGGACGGACACCCCGTTGGCCGCCGCATTCCGCCGGGCGACCGCCAAGGCCGCCCCGCTTACGTCCAATGCCTCCACTGTCAAATCCGCGCGCCGGGCCTTCAGTGCGATCGCGATGCAGCCGCTCCCCGTGCCGATGTCCAGCACCCGATGAGAAACACCGGCATCCCCCTGCCCGATCGCACCCGACAGGTCTTCGAGCACCCAGGCCACCAATTCCTCCGTCTCCTGCCGCGGTATCAGCACCGCCGGATTCACTTCCAAAGGCAAACCTAAAAATACCGTCCGACCCAACACATACTGCACCGGTTCCCGACGCAACAGACGCGAGAGGATCTCCGCGAGGCGCCGACGGTCTTCCTCCCTCAACGGATGCGGGAAATGCTGCTGTTGGTAAGGGATGCCGAATCCGTCCTCCAAGACTATCCTGGCGATGCCGGCACACTCCCCCGGCTCATGGATGTCCGCCAACGCCAGGCGGATCATCTCGGCCGCCGCCAGGCTGTCCGCCGGCATGTCCCCACCGGAATACATCCCTTCGGATTGGGCTTTGTCTGTTGACGCCATATCGAAACCAACCAGTGAAAAGAAAAAAGGTATACGCCGCCGGCGGAAGAAGGGTCAGGACAAACGGTCCCGGTAATCCTCATACCCGAAACGCCGCACCGTCTCCGTCGTTCCGTCCTCCCGCAACAGGACGATGTCCGGATGCCGAACCCCGTTGAAGGTGGTCGTCTTGACCATCGTGTAATGCATCATGTCTTCGAAGACCAGCCGGTCACCGACCTTCGGCGGCTCCCTGAACCAATATTCCGCCATGAAATCACCTGACAAGCAGCTGACGCCGCCGATTCGGTACGGATGCCAACCTTCGCGGGCTGTGTCGGATACCCCGCGAATCCGAGGGCGGTAAGGCATTTCCAAGGTATCCGGCATATGGCAGGTGAAGCTGATGTCCATGATGGCCGTCCGGACCCCACGGCTTTCGTGGATGTCCAGCACCGTCGACAACAAAGGTCCCGTTTCCCAGGCGACGGCACTGCCGGGTTCCAGGATGACCGACACATCCCATTTTTCTCGAAACGCCTTCAACAGCCCCACCAAGTGCTCCGTATCATAGCCCGCTCTGGTCATCAGATGCCCCCCTCCCATGTTCACCCAACGGACCTGCCGGAGCAGTCGTCCGAAGCCTCGCTCCAGGGCCTCCAGGGTCCTTTCCAGGTCGTGGCTGGTCGATTCGCACAGCGTATGGAAATGAAGCCCCTCCAGGCCCGCCGGCAATCCGTCGGGAAAGGAATCCGCCACTTCACCCAGCCGGGAACCGGGCGCAGCGGGGTTGTACAAGGCCGTTCCGACCGGGGAGTATTCCGGATTCACGCGGATACCACAGGATACGGGATGCCCCGCCGATGCGAGAACGGGACGGAACCGTTCGTATTGTGCCAAGGAATTGAAAACCAGGTGGGAACTGTACCGGAGGATTTCCGCCAGCTCGTCGCGTCGGTATGCGACGGCGTACGTATGCGCCGGGCAGCCCATTTCCTCATATATGAGACGTGCCTCATGCAGGGAGCTGGCTGTCGCCCCGGACAGATACCGACGTACCATCGGGAACATTCGCCACATGGCGAATCCCTTCAAGGCCAGGATGATGGAAACACCTGCCGCTGATTGAACCGATGACAACAGTTCGAGATTGCTGCGAAACCTGTCCTCCTCCAACACAAAGGCGGGCGTCGGAATACCTTGGTACGGATCGTTCGTCATGGGTGGGGATCAGAGTTCCAGGTCGATGTCGAACGCTTCCTGCCAAGGAAGACCGCATGGGCCCAATTGGTCGAGGAAAGGATCGGGATCGAATTGCTCCACGTTGAACACGCCTTGACCGGTCCACTGTCCGGTCAGCACCATCATCGCCCCCAACATGGCAGGAACACCGGTCGTATAACTGACCCCCTGGGCTCCGGTCTCCGCATATGCGTCTGCATGGTGGCAATTGTTCCAGATGTAATACGTCCGCTCCCTGCCGTCCTTCACCCCTCGGATCCGGCACCCGATGGATGTCTGCCCGGTATAGTTTTCCCCCAAGCCACCGGGATCCGGCAACACGGCCTTCAGGAATTCGAGCGGAACGATCCGCATGCCCTGGTACTCGATCGGCTCGATCGAAGCCATACCGATGTTCTGGATGACCCGCAGGTGTGTCAGGTACTCCTCTCCGAAGGTCATCCAGAAACGCGCCCGCCGGATGGTGGGAAAATGCTTGACCAGGCTTTCCAGCTCCTCGTGGTAAATCAGGTAGCTTGCCCGGGGACCGATGTTCGGATAAGTGAGGTCCTTCCGGATGGCGTGCGGTTCTGTTTCTATCCATTCCCCATGCTCGAAATACTTTCCCTTCTGCGTGATTTCCCGTATGTTTATTTCCGGATTGAAATTAGTCGCGAAGGCCTTTCCATGGCTGCCTGCATTCGCATCCACAATATCCAGGTAATGTATTTCGTCGAAATGGTGTCGGGCGGCCCTGGCAGTGAAGACACCCGTCACGCCCGGGTCGAAACCACATCCCAAGACCGCCAGCAAGCCAGCTTCCCTAAATCGGTCGTGATATGCCCATTGCCAGGAATATTCAAACTTCGCCTCGTCCTTCGGCTCGTAGTTCGCCGTGTCCAGGTAATGGACACCCGTCTGCAGACAGGCTTCCATGATCGTCAGGTCCTGGTATGGCAACGCCACGTTGATCACCATCGCCGGACCGAACTCCCGGATCAGGGAAACAAGGGCCGGGACATCCTCGGCATCAATCGCCGCCGTGCGGATCTGCTGATGACCGGTCGCCGTCATCGCATCGCCGGCGAT
Source organism: Bacteroidota bacterium (assembly GCA_041163745.1). GTDB lineage: Bacteria > Bacteroidota > Bacteroidia > Chitinophagales > Saprospiraceae > UBA6168. The sequence goes on along the minus strand of JBEAQU010000059.1, from coordinate 21,114 downwards.
ACGGTCGCATTTGTGTTTTGTCCGGCTCGCCAGCAGGATGTCGGAGAACACCTGGGGATGCTGGGCGCACTTGAAGGTTACTACCCTGCCTACCCCACCCGCACCGATAATGAGTACTTTGGACATGCTTTTCAGTTTTATTCGATAGGACCGGCGACGCACGACCCTGCCGGGAAGCCCGCCACGGAATTTGAAATTACCGGGACAAAGGTAGGAAACAGCCTCCATTCCCAACCCTGTTTTTCATGAACACCCTATCGGATGTCCTCCAGGGCCACCAAAGCCCGAAGCACCCCGGACACCGTATGGGGGTGCTGGAATGCTCCGGCCAACAACATACGGCGGACTTCCGAGAGGGGTAGGGTACGCACCCTTATATCCTCTGCATCATCCAATGTCTGACCTTGTACCGGCACTGCGTCATACGCCAGATAGTGATGGATGTAACTGTCCATGAACACCGGATTGGACGCCACAGCCCCCAGATACACCCACCGGTCGGCTACATATCCCGTCTCCTCCAGCAACTCCCGCCGGGCTGCCGACAGCGGGTCCTCCCCCGCATCCACCATACCGCCCGGCAATTCCATCAGGTATTCCCGTGTGCCGAAACGGTAGTTCTCCGCCAGCACCACCTGCCGGTCCGGTGTGAGCGCCAGCATATTCACTGAATCTTGTCCCGACAGGATGTAGACCTGCACTGTTTTGCCGTTGACCGGATTGCGAACCTGCTCCGCCCTGGCCTCGAACAGCCGTAGGTCCAACAAAGGTTCCGTCGACAGATATTCCCATGCCGCCTTGTTTGATTCCATCCTGATTGCTTTTTCCGTTTGTTTGATTGTCAGGTTGTCCGTCTCGATGCCAAACGCTGACCGAGACCGACTGTTCCGGTGACCCTACCCGCGACTGCCGGCACCGGGGCGGACCGGACCTCTATCAATGGCCCCGCACCGACAGGAACCGGTCCACCGACCGTTCGCAACGCCAACGGTGCCATAACATTCCGCCGAGGAGCCAACCCCCGCTGCCAGCAATCCCTATCCAGGCGACCGTTCCTGCATATCCGCCCCACAACGGGAAGAAATTCCGGATGACCAGGACTTCCATCAGCCAAAGGCCCATGCCCATCAGCAGGCTCGCCATCACGAGCGCCTGCCGCCGCCGTAGCACCGAGGGGTCGCGTACCCGAAGGCAGGTTACCAGGAAGCGGCGTACATCCCGGTCCTCCCTATCCATCCGTAACAACTCCAGGAGGATGTGGATCGCCTCCTCCATCCGCCGAAGATGATAACAGGAGGCCGCTTTCCGGAACAGCATCAGCCGAAAAATATCCTGCCCCCGCCAGTCATGCACCCGCTCCATGACACTCGCTTCTATCACCGCGTCCGCCATGAGTACATGCTTGCCATAGGCTCCGGTCTCGAACAAAGCCTGTGTATACGACGTCATCAAATCAAAAAACCAATCGAAAGGCAAGGACCGGATCTCCGCCTCCCGTGATTCGTAGAAACGGATGATCTCCCGCCACGCGCCCGGATCGATGGCCTGGAAAGATCGGTAGACACCCGAAGGATATTTCGATGGTGCGTACATCTGTCTGCTGTTTGACTGTGGGCGGGTCCGGTTGCTGACTCAACCCATGGGCTCCAATACATAAAGGACCGGCTTGCTGGGACTTGCATCCAGCTCGAGGCCGGCAATCTGCAGATTGAGCAGGTACAACCCGTCCTGCACCATCGGCGGCACGTACACCAACTCGGTGATCGTGGCATGCCGTCGGACCGCCGCCGCACCTTCGTCCGCTCCCAAATGCCAGAAGGCCCGGTGCGCAGCCAGGCGTCCCCCGTCCGATTCGCGGTCTACCGAGGGTAGGTCCGTCAGCAGATGTTCCACCCCCGACGCAGCCAGCCATGCGGCGGCGACCGCTTCCAGATACGGCGGATTAGTGCCGGAATAGTTCATCCTGCATTTCTGTTCGTCGTTCGGCAGGGTACGGATCATCACGGCCGGTGGCAACGGTCCCGGCAGACGATCCGCCAACTGCCGACAGGTGAGCACCCGGTCGCCATCAGCCTGCCGTTGCGGCTGGATCGTCACCAACCGGACCACATGGTGGAAACGAGTCAGCACCGACTGTATGCTGATCCGTTCCCTCGTAAGATGCCCCACACACTCCGTATGGGTGCCGTTTCCGTGCGGATTGAGCTGCACCGTGAAGAAATTCACCGCCCCCCCCCGTCGGGTATCCCCGACGAAAGCCCCCGCCTCCACCGGCCAGCAATCCGGCTGTGGCGCCCAAAAACAGTTGGGACCCTCCTTCACCCGCAAGGGAATGGAAGTGTCGATCGGCCGGGACAAATCCGCCCGCATCTTGACGCCTCCGAATGTGGTCGTGACATACATCGACAAAAGCATGGTTTGTTGCAACCCGGTCCGAATTCGAACGGGTTGGCGCCGATACCACGGCCGCCGGCACCGGCGCGGCACAATCGGGCATATCGATTTGCCCTCCGGCGAAACGGCGCATTCCTTACAACGGTTGGCCCGTCAAACGGTTCATGTCGCCACCGGCGGCACGAACCGGACGACCGCAGTTAAAAATGGCCTGTCACCACCATTAGGGGACAGGCCATTGCAGTTACGGGTTCGCTATCATACCGCACCCATCGGGTGCGGATGGTCAATCTTCCATTTCCTCGTACTCCTCCTCCATCATGGAACGACGTTCCTTGAACGCCTTGTGGGATTCCACACTGGTGACGAAAATATCCTCGTACTTGCGGATACCCGTGCCAGCCGGGATCTTCTTGCCGACGATGACATTCTCCTTGAGTCCGTGAAGGGAATCCTTCTTCGCCTCAATGGCAGCGGAGCTGAGCACTTTGGTCGTTTCCTGGAACGAAGCAGCGGAAATCCAGCTTTCCGTCCCGAGGGAGGATCGGGTGATCCCTTGCAGCATCGGGCTCGAGGTCGCCGGAACAGCATCACGATACTGCACAAGCTTCTTGTCGTTACGCTTCAGGAAGGAGTTTTCCTCCCGGATCTGTCGGAGATTGACCAGCTGCCCGGCTTTGAGGCGGCTGCTGTCTGCGGCATCCGTAACGACCTTCTTGTCATATATTTCGTCGTTCTGTTCGATAAACTCCCATTTTTCCACCGCCTCCCCTTCGAGGAAGGTCGTGTCCCCCGGATCTTCGATCTGCACCCGACGCATCATCTGCCGGACGATCACTTCGATGTGCTTGTCATTGATGGCAATCCCCTGGGAACGGTAGACCTCCTGGACTCCATTGACCAGGTAAGCCTGTACGGCGAAGGGACCTTTGATTGCGAGGATGTCCCGGGGCGCGATCGTACCGTCGGAAAGCGATGTACCGGCGCGCACGAAGTCACCTTCCTGCACCAGCACATGCTTGGAGAGCGGAATCAGATACCGGCGGGTCTGGCCGTCTTTGGCCTTGACCACGATTTCCTGGTTACCCCGTTTGATCTTGCCGAACAACACTTCTCCGTCGATTTCCGACACAATGGCCGGGTTGGACGGATTCCGGGCTTCGAACAACTCCGTCACCCTGGGCAGACCACCCGTGATATCCTGGATCTTACCCAACTTACGCGGAATCTTGACGATTTTTTGCCCGGAACGCACTTCCTGACGATCCTCGATGGAAATGTAAGCCCCCACCGGAAGGCTGTACCGGCGCAACTCCTCCCCATCCGCACTGACGATGCTGATGGAAGGGATTTTTTTCTTGTTCTTGCTTTCGATGATGACCTTCTCGGCATATCCCGTCTGATCGTCGCGCTCCATCCGGAAAGTAACCCCTTCCTCGATGCTGTCGAACTGGGCGATACCGGCGAATTCGGACACGATGACGGCATTGAACGGATCCCAATCGCAGAGCAGGTCTCCCTTCGCGATCTTCTGGCCGTCCTTGACATGGATGGTCGCCCCATAAGGAATATGGTGGGAAACATATTGGCGCTTACCGTCCTCATCGGTGATCCGGAGTTCGCCTGTCCGGGACAGGACGACGTCCACTTTGCGATCGCCTTCCGTGAAGGTGGTGACGCGGATGGCATCGAACTCCACTTTCCCGTCGAACTTGGAGGTGATTTCACTCTCCGCTTTGGCGACCGAAGCGATACCACCCACGTGGAAGGTACGAAGGGTCAACTGCGTACCGGGCTCGCCGATGGATTGTGCCGCAATGATACCGACGGCGTCACCGGATTCCGTGATACGGCCGGTCGCCAGGTTCTTACCGTAACATTTCGCACAAACACCGCGCTTTGTCTCGCAAGTCAGCACGGAACGGATCGTAACCGTTTCGATGCCCATTTCCTCTATGCGGTGCGCCATGGGTTCGTCGATGTATTCCCCTGCCTTCAGCACCGGTTCGTCCGTGACAGGGTGGAAGATGTCGTGCAGCGTGTAGCGACCCTGGATCCTGTTGAACAGGGGGTCGATGATCTTTTCGTTGTCCTTGAGGGCGGTGGTCTCGATACCCCGCAAGGTATCACAGTCCTCCTCGACGATGACGACATCCTGGGCCACATCCACCAGACGGCGCGTCAGGTAGCCTGCATCGGCCGTCTTGAGGGCCGTATCGGCGAGACCCTTCCGGGCACCGTGCGTGGAGATGAAGTATTCCAACACCGAAAGACCGTCCACAAAATTGGAAAGGATCGGGTTTTCGATGATGGCCCCGCCGGTATCACCGGATTTCCGGGGCTTGGCCATGAGACCCCGCAGCCCGCAGAGCTGCTTGATCTGTTGCTTGGATCCACGGGCACCCGAATCCAACATCATGTAAACGGAATTGAAGCCTTGCTTGTGGGAGGCCAGCTCCTTCATCAGGGCGTCCGTCACGCGGTTGTCCGCATAGGTCCATTTGTCGATGATCTGGTTGTAACGTTCGTTGTAGGTGATGAGACCCATGTTGTAGTTGTCCCATACCTCGTCCACCTCCGACTGTGCCTGTTCGAGGATGCGGGTCTTGACCGTCGGCGTGATGAGGTCGCCGAGGTTGAAGGACAAACCGCCCCGAAAAGCCCAGGTGAAACCCATCTCCTTGATCGCATCCAGGAAATCCGCCGTTGCGGCGAAATTGGTCCGTCGAAGGACCTCACCGATGATGCGCTTGAGGTTCCGTTTGGTCAGCAATTCGTTGATGAACGGCACGCCGTTGGGTGTCGCCTCATTGAAGAGCACCCTTCCGCAGGTGGTCTCGATGGTCTTGAACACCATCTCCCCCTGCTCGTTTTCCGTGCGGACCCGGCAATGGATGTTGGCATGCAGGTCCAGTTTGCCTTCGTTGAAGGCGATGCGGACCTCCTCGGAGGAATAGAACTTGGAACCTTCCCCTTTGACATCCACGCCATCCTTCGAACGCTTGCCTTTGGTGATGTAATACAAGCCCAGTACCATGTCCTGGGAAGGCAGTGTCACCGGAGATCCGTCCTGCGGGTTCAACATGTTGTGGGAGGACAACATCAGCAGTTGGGCCTCCAGGATGGCGGAATGGCTCAAGGGCACGTGCACGGCCATCTGGTCACCGTCGAAGTCCGCGTTGAAAGCGCCGCAGACCAAGGGGTGGAGCTGGATGGCTTTACCTTCGACCAGCCTCGGCTGGAATGCCTGTATGGACAGACGGTGCAGGGTCGGAGCACGGTTCAACATGACAGGATGCCCCTTGAGAATGTTCTCGAGGATGTCCCAGATGGCGGAATCCTTCCGGTCGACCAGTTTCTTGGCGGATTTGACCGTCTTGACGACCCCCCGCTCAATCAGCTTGCGGATAATGAACGGTTTGAAAAGCTCCGCGGCCATCCCTTTTGGCAAGCCACATTCGTGGAGTTTGAGGGTCGGCCCGACCACGATGACGGAACGGCCGCTGTAATCCACCCGCTTCCCAAGGAGATTCTGCCGGAAACGACCCTGCTTCCCTTTGAGGATGTCGCTCAGCGACTTCAGGGCACGACCACCTTCCGCCTTGACGGCGTTGGACTTGCGGGAGTTGTCGAACAGCGAATCGACCGCCTCCTGCAACATCCGCTTCTCATTGCGAAGGATGACCTCCGGTGCCTTGATTTCCAAGAGTCGTTTGAGGCGGTTGTTGCGGATGATGACACGGCGATAAAGGTCGTTGAGGTCGGAGCTGGCGAAACGCCCCCCGTCCAGGGGAACCAGCGGCCGCAGTTCCGGCGGAACGACCGGCAGGTACTGGATGATCATCCATTCGGGGCGGTTTTCCATCCTGGTCTGTGCGTTCCGGAACGCCTCCACCACCCGCAGACGCTTCAAAGCCTCGCTTTTGCGCTGCTGGCTTGTCTCGTTGGCCGCCTGATGGCGAAGGTCGTACGACAATCCGTCCAGCTCCAACCGGTTCAGCATGTCCCGAACCGCTTCCGCCCCCATCTTCGCGATGAACTTGCGAGGGTCCGAATCATCCAGCTGCTGGTTGTCCGGCGGCAGGCTGTCCACCAGATCCATGTATTCCTCCTCCGTCAGCAGAGCGTGCTGCTCGGAATCGTCCTTGCCTGCATCCCCCCACTGTATGACCACATACCGCTCATAATAGACGATGCTCTCCAGCTTCTTGGAGGAGAGCCCCAGCAGGTAACCTATTTTGTTCGGCAGGGATTTGAAAAACCAGATGTGTACGATCGGTACCACCAGCTTGATATGGCCCATCCTCTCCCGGCGGACTTTCTTTTCCGTCACCTCCACCCCGCAGCGGTCACAGACGATACCCTTGTATCGGATCCGCTTGTATTTTCCGCAGTAGCACTCGTAATCCTTGACCGGACCGAAGATGCGTTCGCAGAAAAGGCCGTCCCTTTCCGGTTTGTACGACCGGTAGTTGATGGTTTCCGGCTTCAACACCTCACCGAAGCTGCGTTCCAGGATTTCATCCGGAGACGTGAGGCTGATGGTGATGGAATCGAAATCCGGTGTCGCTATGGTCGTTCTCTTTTTAAATGGCATGGTGCAATGATTAGCTTCTTTGCAAGGACCTGCCGGCGGTGCATCCCGCTCCTCCCTTTTCCGGGAAGGGTGGGGAATAGCCGGTGGCAGGACCCGACGAGATTGAATTTATTCGAACTTCACATCCAGGGCCAGTCCCCGCAACTCATGTACAAGAACGTTGAAGGACTCCGGAATGTTGGGCTCCGGCAGAACGTCGCCCTTGACGATCGCCTCGTAAGCCTTGGCCCGGCCGACAATATCGTCCGATTTCACTGTCAGCAGTTCCTGCAGGATGTGGGCGGCACCGAAGGCCTCCAGCGCCCAGACCTCCATCTCCCCGAAACGCTGCCCACCGAACTGTGCCTTGCCACCCAGTGGCTGCTGGGTGATCAGCGAATATGGCCCGATGGAACGGGCGTGCATCTTGTCATCGACCATGTGGGACAACTTGAGCATGTAAATGACCCCGACCGTGGCGCGCTGGTGGAAACGGTCACCCGTTTCCCCGTCGAACAGCGGGGTCTGGCCAAGGGTAGGCAAGCCGGCCTGCTGGATGAAATGTTCGATGTCATCCTGGGAAGCCCCATCGAAGATCGGTGTCGCGAAACGGACCCCCAATTTCTTGCCGGCCCAGCCCAACACGGTCTCCAGGATTTGTCCGAGATTCATACGGGAAGGCACACCCAACGGATTCAGCACGATGTCCACCGGTTCGCCGTCCTCGGTGAACGGCATGTCCTCCATACGCACGATCCGCGAGACGATGCCCTTGTTGCCATGACGGCCGGCGAGCTTGTCTCCCACCTTCAGCTTCCGCTTCTTGGCGATGTAGACCTTCGCCAGCTTCAGAACGCCGGCGGGAAGCTCGTCCCCGATGCTGATGTTGAATTTTTCCCGCTTGTAACGTCCGACCTCCTCGTTCAGCTTGATGCTGTAGTTGTGGAGCAGCCGGGCGATAAGTTCGTTCGTCCGGTCGTCAGCGGTCCAGTTGCTGTAGTCAATCTGGGTGAAATCCATGGAACGGAGCAATTCCTGGGAGAACTTCGTCCCTTTCGGAATCAATGGTTCCCCGTAAATGCTCTTCACCCCGTTGGAGGTCTTGTCCTTGAGCAGCAGGAGCAACTTGTCGATCAGGATGGTCTTGAGTTCGTTGGTGGCGACGGCATGCAGGTCATCCAGTTTTTTAAGGACATCCGCCTCCTGCGTTTTCTGCAGGTTGCTCTTCTTGGCCCTGGCGAAAAGCTGCTTGTCGATCACAATCCCGCTGATGGACGGCGGCACCTTCAGGGAGGCGTCCTTCACGTCACCGGCCTTGTCACCAAAAATCGCCCGCAGCAGTTTCTCTTCCGGCGTAGGGTCGGTTTCGCCTTTCGGCGTGATCTTCCCGATGAGGATATCCCCTTCCTTGACCCAGGCGCCGATGCGGATGATGCCGTTCTCGTCCAGGTCCTTGGTGGCATCCTCACTGACGTTCGGGATGTCGTTGGTCAGTTCCTCTTCCCCCAGCTTGGTGTCGCGGACATCCAGCTCGAAAGACTCGATATGCACCGAGGTGAAGATATCCTCCCGGACCACCCTTTCCGACAATACGATGGCATCCTCGAAATTGTACCCCTTCCAAGGCATGAAAGCGACCTTGAGGTTCTGGCCCAGCGCCAACTCCCCTTTGTCCGTCGCGTAACCGTCACACAATATCTCCCCTTTCTTGACCCGCTGCCCCCGGCGGACGATCGGCTTGAGGTTGATGCATGTGGCCTGGTTGGTCCGCAGGAACTTGGTAAGCAGGTAGGACTTGCGATTGTCTTCGAAGGAAACCAGCTGTTCCTCCTCTGTGCGGTCGTAGCGGATCACCACTTCCGTAGCATCCACATATTCCACCACACCATCTCCTTCCGCGTTGATCAGCATGCGGGAATCGCGGGCGACCTTTCCTTCCAAGCCCGTACCGACGATCGGTGCCGACGGCCGGATCAGCGGAACCCCCTGGCGTTGCATGTTGGATCCCATCAGGGCACGGTTGGCGTCGTCGTTCTCCAGAAATGGAATCAGCGACGCGGACACGCCCACGATCTGATTGGGCGCAACGTCCATGTATTCCAGTTCCTCCGGTGAAAGCACGGGGAAATCCCCGTGTTCGCGGGATTTCACCTTGTCGTTGAGGAAGCGGCCCTGGTCGTCGAATGGCGCGTTTGCCTGCGCGACCTTCATCGTGTCCTCCGCTTCCGCCGACAGGTAGGTCGCCGGTTGTACGATGTCCACCACGCCGTCGACCACCTTGCGGTAAGGCGTCTCCAGAAATCCCATCTTGTTCACCTTGGCATGCACACAAAGCGTGGAGATAAGCCCGATGTTGGGCCCTTCCGGTGTCTCAATCGTGCAAAGACGGCCGTAATGGGAATAATGGACGTCCCGGACCTCGAAGCCTGCGCGCTCGCGGGACAAACCGCCCGGACCGAGGGCGGAGATCCTGCGCTTGTGTGTGATTTCGGACAACGGGTTGGTCTGGTCCAGGAACTGGGACAATTGGCTGGTACCGAAAAAAGAGTTGATGACGGAAGACAGCGTACGGGCATTGATGAGGTCGATAGGCGTGAAGACCTCGTTGTCCCGCACGTTCATCCGTTCCCGGATCGTCCGGGCCATCCGGGCCAGACCCACGCCGAATTGGGCGTACAGCTGCTCTCCGACGGTCCGGACCCGACGGTTGCTCAGGTGGTCGATGTCATCTATCTCCGCCCGTTGGTTCATCAGGCGGACCAGGTACTTGACGATGGCGATGATGTCGTCCTTGGTCAACACCAAGGTCTCCTCATCGGTATCCATCCCGAGCTTGCGATTGATCTTATAGCGGCCGACTTCGCCGAGATTGTAGCGCTTGTCGGAGAAGAAAAGCTTGTCAATGATGCCGCGTGCCGTCTCGTCATCCGGCGGCTCGGCACCGCGCAACTGACGGTAGATGTAATTCACCGCCTCCATTTCGGAGCTAGTGGGATCTTTCTGCAGGGTGTTGTAAATGATGGTGTAATCCTCCTCGATATCCTCCCGCTGCAGGATGACCGTGTCAAGCCCCGAATCCAGGACCTGCTCGATGTTGTCCTCGTCCAGCACCACATCGCGTTCCAGGATGATCTCGTTGCGCTCGATGGTCACCACTTCCCCTGTGTCCTCGTCCACAAAATCCTCCGTCCAGGAACGGAGCACACGGGCCGCCAGCTTGCGGCCGATGGCCGCCTCGAGCTGGTCCCTGGTGTTCGAGATTTCATCCGCCAGGTTGAAAAGGTCTAGAATGGATTTGTCCGTATCATATCCTATCCCGCGTAACAACGTCGTGACCGGGAATTTCTTCTTCCGGTCGATGTAAGCGTACATGACGTTGTTGATGTCCGTTGCGAATTCCATCCAGGCCCCCTTGAACGGGATGACCCTGGCAGAATAAATGGCCGTACCGTTCGGGTGGAAACTTTGGCCGAAGAAAACGCCCGGCGAGCGGTGCAGCTGCGAAACGACGACCCGCTCTGCACCGTTGATTACGAAGGTACCCTTGGGTGTCATGTAAGGGATATTCCCCAGAAAAACATCCTGGACGATCGTCTCGAAATCCACATGTTCCTCATCGTTGCAGGAAAGGCGCAGCTTGGCTTTGAGCGGAACGGAATAGGTGAGCCCCCGCTGCATACACTCCTCTATGGTATAGCGTGGCGGATCAACGAAATAATCCAGGAACTCCAACACGAAGATATTGCGGGCATCCGTGATGGGGAAGTTTTCCCGGAAAACCTTGTAAAGTCCCTCATTGATGCGGTTTTCCGGCGTGGTTTCCAACTGAAAGAACTCCTGGAAGGACTTCAGCTGGATTTCCAGCAGGTCAGGATGTTCCGATGGAAGTTTGATCCTGCCGAAACCGATACGGCCGGTTTCGGTCAGCGTAACATTTTCAAATGAGGTCATATAAGCAAGGAATTAAGTTGATAGTTTGTGCTGTCAAAATGACCGCCACCAAATAATAAGGAACATCATCCCCCAAAAGTGGCACATTTTTTTCGCTGTAATACAACACTGTATGTTGTCATGTAGCCTGCATATCCCCTGAACGGGAATTATTTCCCGTAAAACAATCTCTCCGCCGCCCCGGTGTATGTCCGAAAGCTGCCTTGGACATTTATCGACCGAAAGAACCGGCTTGCCTTGCGGCCCGGTTCCCCATCGGTCCGGACAGTCTTCCGATAACCGGACGAAGAATCACATCATTGGAATGGCAGACCCTGCTTGGGTAGAACCACTACAAACGACAACGGCTTAGCCTGTCCCGTCCGTAAGATGGGAAAGACTAAGCCCGAATTGTCATGTATGCACGTTATGTAGCAAGAAGGTTGAATATAAGATGATCTGGAATCGAAGGATGCTACACTGCCGGCAGACGGCGGCCGCCGTCGTGAACTCACTTGATTTCGACCTGTGCGCCGGCGCCTTCCAAAGTAGCCTTCAATTTCTCGGCCTCATCCTTGGAAACACCTTGCTTGACGGCAGCGGGTGCGCTGTCAACCAAGGCTTTCGCTTCGACCAGACCCAGACCGAGGGCGTCCTTAACCGCCTTGACCACCTGAAGTTTCTGCGCACCTGCGGAATTCAGGAACACATCGAACTCCGTCTGCTCAACAGCGGCTGCCTCGCCACCACCACCGGCGGGAGCGGCTACGGCAACTGCGGCAGCAGCCGGCTTGATACCGTAATCTTCCTCCATGATATTGGTCAATTCAGTCACTTCTTTGATCGTGAGGTTAACCAACTGTTCTGCAAGTGCTTTTAAATCTGCCATTTTAATTGATTTTTTTTACATGAATGTTTATGCGTGTTAACCTGGAAGCCAAGTTTGGAAATGACAACCGGAGCTGTCTGCCTGTACGTACGGCGTGCAATCCGCCGAACGGACCTCAAGCGTTCTTCTCCTCGATTGCCTTGAGCAACCCCATCACGTTCTGTCCACCGGAGCCCAGTTGCGACATCAGGTTGGACATAGGGGATTGCAGCAGCGTGATCAGTTCGCCCAACAGGTCTTCCTTGGACTTGAGGCTGGCCAGTGCGTCGAGCTGATCATCCCCGATATAGATGGCACTATCAATAAAGGCCGCCTTGACCTGGGGTTTGTCCGTATCCTTTTCCTTTCGGAATTCTTTGAGAATCTTGGCCGGTACATTCGCCACATCTGTGAAGATGATGGCGGTGGGTCCCTTCAGTGCCTGGAAAAGCCCTTCATACTGGCTGGAATCGCCTGCTGCGGCTTCCAGTGCCTTTTGTGCCAATGTATTCTTCACCACACGCATGTGGAGACCGTTCTCGAACAGCCGACGCCTGAGCGCATTGATCTTCTCAACGGACAGCGCGGAGGCATCCGCCAGGTAGAAGAAGGGGGAGGATGCAATTTTCTCCTGCAATTCCGCTATGACCGCCGTTTTTTCTTCCCTCGTCATGATTGTATGGATTTGAGGGCACGACTTCCTGCGACTGACCTCTTCGGGTCATGTCGATTCGGTGCGCCCGGAAGGATTACCGAATTGTTTTAGTGTCGATCTTGATACCGGGACTCATGGTGCTGGCCACTGTGATGGACTTCAGATACGTCCCCTTTGCAGAAGAGGGTTTCAACTTCACCAGCGCCTGGACCAGTTCGGACGCGTTGTCAACCAGTTTGCCCGGTTCGAAGGAAATCCGGCCCACGGAAGCATGGATGATCCCGTATTTGTCCACCCGGAAAGCTACCTTTCCACCTTTGACATCAGTGACAGCCGTGGCGAGGTCCATGGTGACTGTACCAGTCTTCGGGTTGGGCATCAAGCCACGGGGACCCAGGATACGAGCCACTTTACCGACTTGTGCCATTACCTGCGGCGTGGCGATGGCCACGTCGAAGTCCGTCCATCCGCCTTGTATCTTGGCTATGAGTTCTTCCATACCGACATGATCGGCACCGGCATTCCGGGCCTCCTGTTCCTTATCGGGTGAGCAGAACACCACCACCCGCTTGGTCTTACCTGTACCATGCGGCAAGTTGACTGTACCGCGTAGGGCCTGGTCCGCCTTTCGGGGATCGATTCCCAACCGGACATGCACATCTACCGAGGCATCGAATTTGGTGACATTCACTTCCTTCACCAGCTTCATAGCCTCTTCCAAGGTATAGACCTTGGTACCGTCGACCTTGGCGTCGACAGCTTTCCTTTTTTTGGAAACTTTTGCCATTGTCAAAAAAAAATTGAAGTGAGGTAATTAGCGCCGCTCCTCACTGAGAAGCGGCTCCCTTCCGAAACCGTTGCTATCCTTCCGGAAAGCCCGGTTATGAAACAGGACGGTGCTAGCACCGTCGACCGATGATCATACTTCCTCCGGCGGCGTTCCGCCCTGGACCTTCAAGCCCATGCTACGCGCTGTTCCCGCAACCATTTTCATGGCGGAGGAAAGCGTGAAGCAATTCAGGTCCGACATCTTGTCTTCCGCAATCGCGCGAACCTGGTCCCAGGAAACCGTCCCTACCTTCACACGGTTCGGTTCCGCCGATCCCCCCTTCACTTTGGACAACTCCAGGAGTTGGATGGCGGCCGGCGGGGTCTTGATGACGAATTCGAAGGACTTGTCCTTGTAAACAGACACCTGCACCGGAAGCAGCTTGCCCATCTTGTCCTGCGTGGCAGCGTTGAAACGCTTGCAGAACTCCATGATGTTCACCCCCTTGGAACCCAAGGCGGGGCCGATGGGAGGAGAAGGATTCGCTTGCCCGCCCTTCGCCTGCAACTTAATCAGAAATTCGACTTCTTTTGCCATGGTAATTAGCTGTTTGTACTGTTTCCGGATCAAGGGGAAGCGTTCACCGGTTTACCCGGCGGACAATGATCCTGCCTTATTGCGACTTTTCAACCTGCATGAAGTTCAACTCCACTTCGGTACCACGACCGAAGATCTTGACGATGACCTTCAGCTTCTTCTTATCTTCATTCACTTCCTGCACATCTCCTACGAAATCAGTGAAGGGTCCGTCTGTGATCTTGACCGTCTCCCCGACGAGGAAAGGCTCCAACATCTGTTCACCCGCATCCTGCGACTCGTCCACCTTACCCAGGAGACGGTTTGCTTCCGACTGCTGCATAGGCTCCGGCGTGTTCTTGCCGAGAAAGTGAATGACGTTGGGAATGTTGGCGATAGACTGCACCACCTCCCCCGTCAACTTGGCAGGGTCGGCTTCTATCAGGATATACCCCGGCAGGATGTTCCGCTCGGAAATCACCTTTTTTCCCGTTCTGATCTTATAGACCTTTTCCGTTGGGACAATTACCTGGGAAATGAAATCGGACCATTCGCTCCGTTGGATTTCCAGCTCGATTCTTTCCTTGATTTTCTTCTCTTTGCCGCTGATGACCCGGAGGGAGAACCATTTTTTTTCTTCGGACATGAAGGTCTGGTTTTGGCAATTATCAGGGCAGCTTGTAGATCAGCTCCTTGAACAGCCCGTTTGACACAGCATCCATGATGAATACCAGCAGGGTGAAGATTGCCAACCCAACCAGCACCACCACCGTCGTGCTTTGCAACATCGGCCAGGAGGGCCAGGTCACTTTGGTGAGCAGCTCGTTATAGCTTTCCTGAAAATAGATTTTGACTTTTTCCATCGCCTGATTGCTTGAGAATTACTTTGTATGCTGCAATCCTGCCTGTCATACCAGGCGGACTGAAGAAAGCCTTCTCCGAATTGGCACGGGCGGAAGGACTCGAACCCTCAGCCTACGGTTTTGGAGACCGTCGCTCTACCACTTGAGCTACGCCCGTAAACACCAGATTCCATATGCGGAAAAATTAAGCATCCTGAGGACGCTTAATTTTTCCGGTTCGTCCGGCGAGGCACCCGTTCGTCTGCCTTGCCACTCCAGATTTTCCCGCCTGTTCCTGTCGGGGGGCCAAGCTGCGCAGGGCCCATGACAGGGTATCGGCTTTCGTAAGCGTAAGGTTATCGTACCTTCAAGGCTGTTACACCTGGTTACTCGATGACTTCCGTCACACGACCTGCGCCGACCGTACGGCCACCTTCGCGGATAGCGAAGCGGAGGCCTTTCTCCATGGCGATCGGGTTGATCAGATGGACTTCCAAGGACACGTTGTCACCCGGCATCACCATCTCCACTCCTTCCGGCAACTTCACATCACCGGTAACGTCCGTGGTACGGAAATAGAACTGCGGGCGGTAACCGTTGAAGAACGGCGTGTGACGGCCGCCTTCATCCTTACCCAGTACGTACACTTCGCACTTGAACTTCAGGTGCGGTTTCACGCTGCCAGGCTTGCAGATGACCATCCCGCGACGGATGTTGTCCTTGTCGATACCCCGCAGCAGCAAACCGGCGTTGTCACCGGCTTCCCCGCGGTCCAACAGCTTGCGGAACATCTCCACACCTGTCACCGTGGAGGTCATGGGCTTTTCGCCCGGCTTCATCATGCCGATGATTTCGACCGGATCACCCACGTTGATGACACCCCGCTCGATACGACCGGTGGCGACCGTACCACGGCCCGTGATGGAGAAAACGTCTTCGATCGGCATGAGGAAGGGTTTGTCAACCTCGCGGACCGGTTCGGGGATTTCGGTATCCACCGCATTCATCAGGTCCATGATGGCCTTCACACCCTCCGCGTCGCCTTCCAGCGCTTTCAGGGCGGAACCACGGATAACGGCGGCGGAATCACCGTCGAACTCATATTGGCTCAGCAGGTCGCGGACTTCCATCTCCACCAACTCCAACATCTCGGGGTCATCGACCAAATCCACCTTGTTCATGAAAACAACCAGCTTGGGGACACCAACCTGGCGGGCGAGCAGGATGTGCTCGCGGGTTTGGGGCATGGGGCCGTCCGTGGCGGCCACAACGATGATGGCACCATCCATCTGGGCGGCACCCGTCACCATGTTCTTTACGTAATCCGCGTGGCCGGGACAGTCCACGTGTGCGTAGTGACGAGCCTGCGTCTCGTATTCGACGTGGGCTGTGTTGATCGTGATACCGCGCTCCTTTTCTTCCGGAGCCGCATCGATGGAATCGTAATCCTTCTTCTCAGCAAGACCCTGATCCGCCAGTACGTTAGTGATGGCAGCGGTCAGTGTTGTCTTGCCGTGGTCTACGTGACCAATCGTGCCGATATTCACGTGAGGCTTCTTTCTCTGAAATTGTTCTTTTGCCATCGGAAATTAATTTTAAAAAATTTATGGAGATGTGAGAATGCAAAACGACATCCGTTCTGCTGATTGCGAACCGGTGTTCCCGCGTACCGGTTTTTTCCGGAGCCAATGAAGGGAATTGAACCCCCGACCCCTTCCTTACCATGGAAGTGCTCTACCCCTGAGCTACATTGGCGCAATGACTCGGCAGTGTTCGTACCTTGGACCGACAGTATTCCCACCGGACCTTGGCTTCGGACCGCTTCGCCATTTCATCAGAGCGGGAGACGAGACTCGAACCCGCGACCCTCAGCTTGGAAGGCTGATGCTCTACCAACTGAGCTACTCCCGCGTCTCTGACCGATACCGGAACTTCCGGCACCGTTTTTCTGGGTGGGGGTGGTAGGATTCGAACCTACTCAGCCGTAAGACAACAGATTTACAGTCTGCCCCGACTCTCCAACTTCGGCGCACCCCCCGTTCATATTTCATGCGTTGCCGCCGGTCTGTTCCGATGGCTGTCCTTCAGAGCCAGTAGAGGGACTCGAACCCCCGACCAGCTGATTACAAATCAGCTGCTCTACCAACTGAGCTATACTGGCTGGATGGTTGCGATTTAAGTCCCGCTTGACTGACACCTTTGCGCCGCACTTTGCCCATCCCTACAGACAGGGTTGCCTAAAGCGCCCGCAAAAATAGTTTTTCCGAACAACAGTGAAAACTTTATTCTCACTTTTTATCTTTTTTTTCAAAGCGGCACAAAAGTAGGGTTTTCCGGCTTTTTTCCAAGTGGTGCGCCGATGATTTTGAAAAAAAATCACGCCGGCGGAATCGATTCCCCAAGGATACGGCCCGACTTGTCATTTGTTGCGATTCCTCTCTTCCGGCGCCGGGTTTTCCGGATCGCCGGCATCCGGCAAGGCGGCCTTCGGATGGGCCTGCTTGTAGACTTCCCGCAGGCGTGCCGCCGTGTTGTGCGTATAGACCTGCGTCGCCGCCAGGCTGGCGTGTCCCAACAATTCCCGGACCGCGTTCAGGGCCGCCCCGTGGTCGGTCAGATGGGTCGCGAAGGAATGGCGCAGCACGTGCGGGCTGCGCTGCTCCGCACTGGATACCAGGGAGAGATATCGGCGGACTTTCCGGTATACGAAATCACCGTTCGCCGGCGCACCCTTGTCCGTCAGCAGCAGCATCTCGCTCACCACATCGGGAAATTGCGCCGCACGGCACCGGAGATATTCACGGAGCAGTTCCACCAGATGGTCCGCCAGCGGGATCAGCCGCTCCTTGCCTCCCTTCCCCAGTACCTTAAGCCGGGCCTCCGACAAGGCCAGGTCGCCGCAACGCAGCCCAACCAGTTCGCCCCTGCGCATCCCCGTCCCGTACAACAGTTCGAGCAAGACCCGGTCCCGCAGCCCCTTCCAGCCTGTATCTTCCGCCACCAGGTCGAACAAGGACGATGTCTGTCGTTCACGAAGGAAAACCGGCAGGCGCCGGCCTGCCCGGGGTGTCCGGACCTTGGCCATGGGGTCCGTCTCCCGGACACCCGTCTGACAAAGGAAACGGAAATATCGCTTCAGACAGGACAGCTTGCGACCGATGGTCCGCGCGCCTTTTCCATCCTCCAGCAACCGGACCATCCAGGAACGGATGTGCTGGTGGGTCACCTGTCGCTCGTCAGACAGGCCGTATTGCTCCAGTAGATACCCAGCGAACTGGCCCAAATCCCCACGGTAGGCCGTCAGGGTATGGCGGGAGTAGCGCTTCTCATGCTGCAGGAACTGTAGGAACGGTGCTTGGTTCATCCGGAAGATCTCATGACGGCGTGCATATCTCCGAGGCAACCGGCAGGGAAATAAATCCCCTACCCGGCATGCCCGGTCATGTCCTCGGCCCGGACCCAGGCGTCGAACTGTTCGGAAGTGAGCAGCCCCAGCTCGAGCGCCGCCTCCCGCAAGGTCGTACCTTCCGCGTGGGCCTTCTTGGCGATCCTGGCGGCATTGTCGTAGCCGATATGCGGATTGAGGGCCGTCACCAGCATCAGGGATTGCTCCAGGTTCCGGCGGATACGGGGAAGATTCGGCTGGATGCCGACCGCACAATTGTCGTTGAAACTGACACAGGCATCGCCGATCAGCCGGGCGGACATCAGAAAATTGAATATCATCAGCGGCTTGAACACATTCAGCTCGAAATGGCCGTTCATCCCGCCGATGTTGATGGCCACGTCGTTCCCGAGCACCTGGGCCATGGCCATGGTCATGGCTTCATTCTGGGTGGGATTCACCTTGCCGGGCATGATGCTGGACCCCGGCTCGTTGTCCGGAATGATGACCTCGCCGATTCCGCACCGAGGGCCGCTGGCGAGCATCCGGATGTCGTGGGCGATCTTGAAGAGGGAGACCGCCACGGTCTTCAAGGCACCGTGCGACTCGACGATGGCGTCGTGCGCGGCAAGCGATTCGAACTTGTTGGGTGCCGTCACAAAGGGCAGACCGGTCAGTTCTGCGATTTTTCGCGCCACACATTCCGCATATCCCGCCGGGGTGTTCAGCCCTGTGCCGACTGCGGTTCCGCCCAAGGCCAGCTGGGCCAGGTGGGGCAGGGTGTGCCGGACGGCGGCCATGCCTTGGTCCAATTGTGCGGCGTAACCACCCAGTTCCTGCCCCAACGTTAGCGGAGTCGCATCCATCAGGTGGGTCCGGCCGATCTTCACAATGTCCCGGAATGCCGCCGCCTTTTCCCGGAGGGTGTCCCGCAACTGGGTGATGCCCGGCAAGGTCGTGTCCACCAACATCCGGTAGGCCGCAATGTGCATGGCTGTCGGAAAGGTATCGTTGGATGATTGCGACTTGTTGACGTCATCGTTCGGATGCAGCAGCTTCACCTCGTCCGTGAGGCGCCCGCCCGCCCGGACATGCGCCCGGTTGGCGATGACTTCGTTGACATTCATGTTCGACTGGGTGCCGCTGCCAGTCTGCCATACCACCAGGGGAAACTGGTCGTCCAGGCGGCCATCCAGGATCTCGTCGCAGACCGTCGATATCATGTCCCGCTTTTCCGCCGGCAACACGCCCAGCTCATGGTTCGCCTGGGCCGCCGCCTTCTTCAGCACCGCGAACGCCCGGATGACCTCCACCGGCATCCGGTGGCCGCCGATCTTGAAATTCTGTATGGAACGCTGTGTCTGCGCCGCCCAATATGCCGCTGCCGGAACCTGCACGACCCCGAGGGAATCTTTCTCGTTGCGAAATTCCATATCCTTCGTTTTTGTCGCAAATGTAAGGTATGCTTCCTTATCCGGGGAACCGTGGCGGCACTTTCCACTCCCCTCCACCGCCGGTCGGCTCTCCCGCCGCCGAAATTCATCCGCTCCTAAACAAAAAAAGAACCGGCCTGTTCTTTGGAAATGAATCATCTGCCTAAATTGGCGCTTCTTGAGAACCTGTCCGGAGCAGGGCCGCATCATACCCATTTCTCCGGACGACAAAATTTTCCGACATGGCATTCACTCTCCCTGCACTCCCCTATGCTTTCGATGCGCTCGAACCGCATATCGACGCCCGCACCATGGAAATCCATCACGGCAAACACCATGCTGCGTACGTATCCAATCTGAACGCCGCCATCGCCGGCACATCCCTGGAAAACAAAAGCCTGGAGGACATCCTCGCCGCCGTCTCCCAATATCCTGCCGCCGTCCGCAACAACGGCGGTGGACATTACAACCACTCCCTATTCTGGGAAACCATGTCTCCCAACGGCGGTGGCGAACCCAGCCCCCAAATGAACGTCGCCAAAGCCATCGAACGCGACTTCACCTCCTTCGAACAGTTCAAAAAGGAATTCTCCGCCTTTGCCATGGGGCGCTTCGGCTCCGGATGGGCATGGCTATGCACGGATGACCAGGACAAACTTTTCATCTGCTCCACGCCAAACCAGGACAACCCGCTCATGGACCTCGCGGAAACCAAAGGCTATCCCCTGCTCGGCATCGATGTCTGGGAACATGCCTACTATCTCAACTACCAGAACCGCAGGGCCGATTATGTCGGTGCCTTCTTCAACGTAATCAACTGGTCCGTCGTGACCAAACGCTACAATGACGCCAATCCCGGCGCCATGAAAGCCTGACCTTCCCTTCCCGTGTCGGCCGGCACCCCGGTGCCGGCCGAACTGTTTCGCTTCGCCTCTCTTCCTCCGCCTTCCTAACACCACCTCCTTACCTTCCTTTTGTACGATCGGTAAGGCTCCCCGTGGGTCTCCTCCAGGTGCGATTCCTCCAACCGGACCTGCACCTGCAAAGTCAACCATGTCATGGCACCTACCAACAGCGTCAGGGTTCCCGGCTGCGCCAGCACGTATCCGGCCAGCCCCGCCAGAAGACCCAGGAAAACCGGGTTCCGGGAGACGGAAAACAAACCCTTGTCCCGCAACGATGTCTTGTTAGCCTTGTCGATTCCGATGCGCCAGCTGTCGCCCATCTGGTGCTGCGCCACCACCACCCAAGCCAATGCCACATGCATCAGCACCATCCCGGCAACCTGGACACGGGGACCCAGCGCCCAGCGAATCGACCCGGTCCAAACACCCGCCCCCACCAGCGGCAGCACCGCCGCCAGCACCAGCAGGACCATCAGGTACGCCATCACCTTCCCAATGAAATCGGGCAGCCCATCGCCCCGCCCGAAGACAACCGGAACGATACCCGTCGCCCGCCAGGTACGCCAACTCGGCAGCACGAAAACCAAGGAAAGGAAAATCAGCAGGTAAATCAGCAGATAAGTATGTAAATCCATGATGCCAGTGTTGTCAGGTACCGAAGCCCAACGTATCGTTCGGACAAAGGCGCATCCCGGTGGACAACAGCTCCGGCAAGTTGGTTCCCTCCGCTGTCATGTCCGCCATGCCGATGCCGGGAAACCAAGCCCCTCCTCCCACGGCA
>JBEAQU010000058.1:0-76353 GCA_041163745.1 Bacteroidota bacterium | reverse complement strand
TCGGGCGGATTCGTTGTGTGAGGGGTGTGATTTTGTTCCCCGCGAAGCGGGGATGCTGGTACGCGAATTTTAGAGAATTTGGCTAATTACAGGGATTTTTTTCTTTTGTAATTCTTGATTGGCAAGCGGATTGGGTATTTCGCCGCCTGTTTATTGATGGAATTTTGTTCCCCGCGCAGCGGGGAGGGTGTACGGCGTTGGGTGGATTCGTCGGGAGGGCCTGATCAGAACGGTACCAATCAGACAGATTGATTCGGCTATTAAAACCTGCCTGTCAGATCAAGTCGTGGTTGTTACACACAAGCCCGGGCCATCCCTGAACACGGTGCCCTAAGGCATCCGCTTCCAATCCCGGACGCTGCGGAAGGCATAACCCTTTCCTTTGAGGTACCCGACCAGGTCATCCAGGTGGTGATAAAGCTTGTCCGTCCGGGCCGGATCGGTACCGATGTGCAGGAGCAACAGGAAACCGTTGAGACCGGCTTTGGCCTCCTGTTCCCGAACGGAGGCGAGGATTTCCGCGGAAGACCGGTAATTCGGCATTGACGGGGTCGTGTAATCCGTGTGGGAAAGCGTGCCGGGGGAGTAATTGACCAGGTGCCGGTTCAGGGCGTACGTCCAGTTGGTGATCTCCACATTGTTCCATTCGAAGGGAGGCATGAACCAGACCGCTTCCTTCGGGTCGATGCCGAAAGGCAGCATGGCATCGTAATTGGCGAGCAGGTCGCGGGTGAAGGAATCGCGGGAGACCAACAGGTCTTTCGATGCCGACCAGGTGCAGTACAGGAGGTGGCGGTCGCTATGTGGCCCGAGGTAATGGCCGTCCGCCAGCAGGGAACGGATCAGGTCCGCATGGGCCGGATTGCGGTAGAAGTCACCGGTCAGAAAAAATGTCGCCGGAATGTGGTGTCGATCCAGGGTGCGGCGGATGACATCCCCTCCGTCCGCGTACCGGTCGCCGGTGAAGACCAGAAAAATTTCTTTCCGGCTGGTATCGCTCCGGAAGACGGCTCCCGTTTCATCATACAGGAACCGGGCGGGTTCGTCCCCCTCCCGGAAACCGTCCGCCTCCAGGGAGGAAAGATAGTGGACCAAGCAAGCCGTCCCGTCCATGGTCGGTTCATTGGTGGAATAATCGCCCACGTCATCGTGATAGACGACCAGGGGGGACTGGAAATCCGCATATTCGTCCGCATCGAAAAGCGTCAGGCCGATGAGGCGGCCGAAAATGGACCCATAGACAGGTCCGTCGACCAATCCGCCGTCGATGGTATATCCATACAGGTGGGTGAAAGCCGTATGTGGGTCGACGGGTGTATCCCCATCCCGGGGAAGTCCGACGACCATGCTGGTGCCCCAGGGGTTGCAGCCGAAGAGCCAGTCCCGCAAGGCTGCTTCCATTTCGAGGAAACGGTCGTCTCCGCCCAACTGCCGGTACAGGCGGCATTGGCTGAGACAGGCGGTGACGAGGTTGTTGGAACACCAGATGAAAGGAATACCGATGAGGAAAGGATTTTCGCGGCCCCGGTCGAGCACACGTTCCAAGCCGTCCCGGTAATGATTCCGCAGCGAGGCCCCTTTCTCCCCTTGCCCCGCCGCCGCCTGGTAGTGTCCGGCATTGAAGAAAGGATACCATTGGTAGTGCCGTGCGGAATCCGCCCCCATCCAGGGCGATACCGGCTCCGCTTCCGCATAGCGCAACGCATCCTGGAAGTAGTTTTCCGTTCCTGTCAGCCGGAAGAGGGACGCCGCGGCGAGTTCCATGTCGTCCACCCAGTTGTCTTCCTCATAGAAATAGGGGGCGCCGCCGGGAGCCGTCTGACATACCCCGGGATGCGCCTCGCCGAACCGGTAGGCCGCCACGGCGCGGGAGGGAAGCTGGCCGGCATAGTCCGGAAACCAGTCGGCGAGGACTTCCGCACCGATGGCGAATGCCGATGCGAATTTTCCGGCGGTGGATGCGATGCCGGTGGCCCTGTTCCGAAACCGGACGAGTCCCTGCGGACGGCCGGTGCAACAATAGACCGGCCGGCCGGCATGGTTGGTATCATATACCTCGAAATCCAGGTTGGGCAAGCGGAACCCGACATGGTCCCGGTCATCGGCGATTTGGTTGTAATACTCCGTCGGGGAAGGATTCATGCGGAGCAACCAGTCCATTCCCCACTTCGCCTCGTCCAGCACATCCGGGATTCCGTTCGGCCCGGGCCGGCCGGCCGCATCGAATGCATCCCCGAAAGCGGACGGGTTTTCCCGATAGGAAAACAGCAGTTGGAAAACTGCATTCGCGGACGTGGCCGTATATTGAAGGTAATCCGACGCATCATGCCAACCTCCGGTCACATCCAGGTGGCTGCCTTCCTTTTCCGGATGATAGACGACAAATCCGTCGTCCACATGGCAGGAATCGTTCAGGTAGGGATTGTACCCGCAGCGTTGCTGCCGCAGGTAGCGCAGGAGATAATCCGCCGTGCCGGCGTATACGTCCGCTGCGATTCGAAAAAGGGGAGACCTCAGCTTCCCTACCCGGAGGAAATAGGTCCCCGGTTGTCTAAAAGCGGAGAAATCAAGCCGGAAACCGCTGCGGAAAGGGCCATAGGCACCCCGGGATTCGCCGGGACCGGTCCAGACAACCGAATCAAGGGCCGCATCCACCAACTCGAAGCGGACTTCCGCCCTGCGGCGGTCGGAGACAAAAACGGCCACCTTGACGGCCGAAGGCTGGTAGCCCAACTGGTTGATCCGAATATGGGAATCCGCCCGGAGGGTAAGGCCGCTACCCCACAAACACAGGAACAGAAGGATATTTTTCATGACAGCGTATTGGACATGACAAGTCTGTTGCCCATTCCTCCTCTTACGTTGTTCTTTACCCTTGCCGAATCCGGTTCGCCATTCCGTTCCAGGACCTTCCTCCCGCCGCTCAAAGCCCTGGCACCCCCTTGCTGCGCAGGGTGTCGGCCAACATGTCCGCCAGGGTGGAATAGGCTTGCACCTCCGGGTGATCATCCACTATCCATTTTCGCGCCGGCCAGGCACCGGACAAGTCTATGACCTGGATGTCCGGATCGAGATAGCTGACGATCTCATTGCGTTGACCTGGATAAATCAGGACAAAAAAACGGTCGTTGCCGAATTTTCTCCGGTACCGGTCCGCCGTCGACCGGATCAGGGCCGCCGTCAGCCGATAATGCTCCGGAGCCAGTTCCAACGGCAGGTCGAACTTGAAAAATTTCAGGAACTCACTTTTCCAAAGCAATTGGTACAAGGAAGTGGTCAGGCGACGGTCTTTGTCGAATTGGCCCTTGTAAACCGGTTTGCCATCCTCCGGTTCGAAATAGGGGAACCCATGCGTGAACCAAATCGACTGTTTGGAACCGATCACCCGTCTGACATGGTCATCGATGAAGGTGTACACCATGAATCCGTCCTGCTGCGGGATGTCCTGTTCGCGGTCGATGCGGTCCAGCACAAAGGGCAGATGCTGGGTGCCATACCCTTGTACACCATAGTTGTATGCTTGATAAGCGGCGTGGCGGGCCGAGAAAAACGACGGTAGGGTTTCGTGGTCGGACACGCTGTGGCCGAAGGTAAAGGAACAACCTACGAAGATGGCGTGATACGGAAGCGTGTCCGGTGCCATCGAAGACGCCGTGGTCGACCTTCTGCGCAAGGAATCCGTCGACACGGTCTTCAGATAGAGCGTATCCGCCCCGACCTGGTGGAGGATGTTGCCGGACACACAGGGGAGGAGTCGGTAGCCCAAGGTGTCTTCCAGTTCCATATAATTGAACTGACGGTGGCGGATTTCGACTTTGTCCCGGCGAATCGCATGCCACGCCCAGGAGGATACTTCCAAAAGAAAGACCAGGAGACACAATATGGCCAGATTGACCGCCAGCAACAGGAACCATCCGGCAGGACGGCGAGCCGACAGCCAGGACCATCCTGCCGACAGGGAAGGGTATGCTTTCATGGATTGCGAACCTTGGCGAATCAGAACCGATCCACTATTTCATAAGCTTTGATGACGGCCATTTCGCCGTCCTTCCCTTCGTTGAAGTTGCCATGTTCCATGCCCAGGATGCCGGTGAAGCCTTTGTCGCGGATATGTCGGAAGACATTTTGGTAGTTGATCTCACCGGTGGTAGGCTCCTTCCTGCCCGGTTCGTCACCGATTTGGAAGTAGCCGATTTCATCCCAGCACAGGTCCATGTTGTGGATCAGGCGGCCTTCGTTGCGCTGCATATGCCACATATCGAAAAGAATCTTGCAGGAAGGGCTGTTGACTGCCCGGCAGATCATATAGGTCTGGTCGGAATAACGCAGGAACAGGTCCGGGGTGTCGCTGAGCGGTTCCAGCACCATGACCAGTCCGTGGGGTTCGAATATTTCCGCGGCCCGGCGCAGGGCGTCGATGACATGGCCGGTCTGCAGGCCGATGGGCAGGTGGCGGGCGTAATTGCCGGGGACGACCGTCATCCAGGTGGCGTTGACGCGCTTGGCCACGTCGACCGCTTCGCGGCAGGTGTCGAGGAACTTGTCGCGCCAGGCCTTGTCACCGGAGGCAAGGGAGGTCGACAAGGGCCAGTTGTCGAAGGCGACGACGAAAACCCCCATCTCGATTTGCCGGTCGGCCATGGCCTTGGCCATCTTTTCCTGGGTGGCGACACTTCGGCCCATCATGCCGTTGTCTTCGAAGGCGCGGAAGCCCATGTCGGCCATGAAGTGGAGCTGGTCGACCGGATCACTGCCGGCCGTCTGTTCGAACATACCGATGTGCG
This sequence comes from Bacteroidota bacterium, assembly GCA_041163745.1. Classification (GTDB taxonomy): domain Bacteria; phylum Bacteroidota; class Bacteroidia; order Chitinophagales; family Saprospiraceae; genus UBA6168. The sequence goes on along the minus strand of JBEAQU010000058.1, from coordinate 71,569 downwards.
GGGCATATTTCAGTTGGAAGCTTCGGCTGCCGGAAGCGGGTTCGGCACCGGGAAGAACGGTATTCGCTGTGGCCATGGCTGCAGTGGTTAGTATGCTGGATTTGACGAAATTTCTCCTTTCCATAAGATTGCGCTGAAGTGAATGGAACTTGCCCGACGGGCAAAGGGAAGTAGGGCCGTGGGATCAGACCCAATGGCAGGCAAGTTATGAATTTATGGGAATTGTACAATCGGAAGAGCGGAATAAAAACATCCGGCCGGCCAAGCGGTCAGCCGCCCAGGCTGCCCATACCGCCGTCCACCCCGATGACCTGACCGGTGACCCAGCCGCTGTCCTCCGACAGCAGGAAAGCGGCAAGCGCGGCGACCTCCGCCGGATGGCCGATGCGCTTGAGCGGATGCCGGCCGGCGGCGGCCTCCCGCTTCTCCGGAGAGGAAAGCAGGCGTTCCGCCAAGGGTGTATCGGTCAGGGAAGGTGCGATGCAGTTGACACGCACAGTGGGCGCCCATTCCGCCGCCAAGGAACGGGAAAGACCTTCCACCGCGCCTTTGGCGGCGGCGACGGAGGTATGGAAGGGCATGCCTTTCCCGACTGCCACGGTGCTGAACAGTACCACGGAAGACGAGGCGGACTGTTTCAGCGCCTTGTGCGCCGCCTGCAATACCTTGACGGCGCCCAGCACGTTGAGTTGGAAATCCGCCAGGAACGCTTCCGGTTTCAGGGAACGGAACGGCTTCAGGTTGATGCTGCCAGGACAATACACGACCCCGTCGAGGTGGTCCGGCAGTTGCTGTTCTGACAATTCGTCCGTCGACAGGTCCACCGCCAAGTGGCGCACCCCGGCCAAACCCGCCGTCTCCCCGGCCGTGCGGCTCAATACCATCACCTGGTGCCCCTGTTCCGAAAGCCGCCGGGTCAGTGCCAACCCGATTCCCGAACTCCCGCCCGCTATCAGATAGCTGTTGTTACCCATATTCATCGGTAGTGTTGTTTGATGAGAACACGGAGGCTTGCCCGAAAGCGGAGCCACCGTCGTCAGGAGCCGTTTCTCCTTTCCGGAGCGAAACAGCCGGCCGGCGGAATGGTTCGGGCGTAAACCTAATTGTCGGATCACAAATGCTCAGGAGACCTGCTTTCCCCGCGAGCGAATCCCCGCCCGCTCTTCCATACCCGTGCCCAGCGCCGCGTGCCCCTCTCCGTGAAGCAGGGAGCAAAATCGCAGTAATAATGAAGCGAAGCACCTTCCAACATCTTCCCAATCAAAAAAATACAAAAGAAAAAAATCCCTGTAATTAGCCTAGTCCTAAAAATTCGCGTACCATCATCCCCGCGAAGCGGGGCATAAAACCACATCCCTTACACAACGAATCCCCCAACGCCGTACCAGCCCGCCTCGCGAAGCGGGGAACAAAACCACACCCCTTACACAACGAATCCCCCAACGCCGTACCAGCATCCCCGCGAAGCGGAGATCGAAAAATCCGCTTCCAACGAATCCGCCATGCCGTCACCGCTTCGGCCGCGACATGGCGCATCAACTCAAATCAAAGCCGAACCGACAATTTGGTTTGCGCCCAATGGTTCAGTCCCCACCGGCCCCGCCGAAGTAGGAAATATGCCTTACCTTTGCAAAAACAAGCCTCCGCAATGGCCACACCCAGATCCGTCGCGTTCCATACCCTGGGCTGCAAGCTGAACTATTCCGAGACCTCCGCCATCGGCAGGTTGTTCGAAGAGGCCGGCTACCGGGAAGTACCTTTCGAGGAAGGGGCCGACATCTATGTCATCAACACCTGCTCCGTCACGGAATTCGCCGACCGGAAATGCCGGCAGGCCGTCCGCCGCGCCCTCCGCCACACGCCCGACGCCAAGGTCGTCGTCATCGGATGCTATGCCCAACTCAAGCCCCGGGAAATCGCGGACATCCCCGGCGTCGACCTCGTCCTCGGTGCCGCCGAGAAATTCCGGATCCTCGAGTTTGTCGACAGCTTGGCGGAAGCACCGGGCAAAGGCTGGATCCAGGCGGGAGACATCCGGGAAGCACAGTCTTTCATCCCTGCCTTCAGCTTCGGCGACCGTACCCGGTCCTTCCTCAAGGTGCAGGACGGCTGCGATTACAAATGTTCCTTCTGCACCATCCCCCTGGCCCGTGGGCGCAGTCGCAGCGACACCGTCGACCGTGTCGTGGCCAATGCCTGCCGGATTGCGGACATGGGCGTGAAGGAAATCGTACTCACCGGTGTCAATATCGGTGACTTCGGCAACGGGACGGCCGTCATAGAAGGAACCAAGCCCCGCAAGGAGGCCCTGTTCATCGATCTGATCCAGGCGTTGGACGAAGCGGTCACCGTCGACCGCATCCGGATCTCGTCCATCGAGCCCAACCTCTGCACCCCCGACATCATCTCCTTCGTCGCCAACTCCCGCCGCTTCATGCCGCATTTCCATATGCCCCTGCAAAGCGGCAACAACAAACAACTGACCGCCATGCGACGTCGGTACCGACGGGAACTGTACGCCGAACGGGTGGACTTCATCCGTTCCGTCCTCCCGCATGCCGCCATCGGTGTGGATGTCATCGTCGGATTTCCCGGCGAATCATCGGCGGATTTCCTGGAATCCTATCATTTCATCCGCGAACTGGACGTCTCCTACCTGCATGTCTTCACCTATTCTGAAAGGGCCGACACCCCGGCCGCGGACATGCCCGACGCCGTCCCCATGGCGGTTCGTCGCGAACGGAACGAAATGCTCACCATCCTTTCCGAAAAGAAACGCCAGGCATTCTACCGGCGGCATGTCGGCCAGGTCCGGCCCGTCCTCTTCGAAACCGGCAACCTGCCCGGCATGATGGGGGGCTTCACCGACAACTACATACGCGTGGAACGAGCCATGGACCCGGCCCTGCTCAATACAGTGGTGCCTGTACACCTGACGGAAAAGTCCGCCTTCCTCCGGGAAAATCAAACACCTCGTCCCTCCAACCCCCATCCCGCATGAGGATGCTCCGGTTCGCCTTCCTGTTGTTGGCCGGCTGGACCGCCGCCGCCGCATTGTCCGCCCAACCGGCCCCGCCGACGGATTCCTTCCTCCGGCGTTCCGTACCCCTGCAATCCTTCGACCGGCAGGCATGGTCCCGGCTGACCGAACCGCTCGATTATCCCCTTGAGGAGGAACCCGACGCCGGCGGACCGGATTTCTCCCTCCCCGGCTTCCGACTCGACTGGCTCGGCCCCTTTGTCCGGGCCGTGGCCGTCGGGACGCTTGTCGTCCTGTTGGTGTTCCTGGTTTTCCGGATCACCGACCATGCCTACATTTTTCGCCCCGGCAATAAGAAAACGAAGCCTGCCTTCGGGATTGTCAAGCTCGCGGCCATCGAAGCGGACCTCCCCGACGCGGACCTGGAAAAACCGCTGGCCCTCGCGCTGGACAGCGGCGACTACACCCTGGCCGTCCGCCTGCACTACCTTTCCATCCTGCAGGTCCTGGCACGAAATGGGTGGATCAACTGGAAAAAGGAAAAAACCAACGGGGAATATCTACGCGAGCTTCCCCCTGCCGACTGGGCACCGGCCGTGGCTGCCGCCACCCGCTCTTTCGAACAGGTATGGTATGGGGAAATGCGCCTGTCGGCAGACCGATACCGCTCCCTGGAAAGCACCTTCCGCCAGGTGCACCGCCAACTGACCGGCAAGCAAACCGGTCATGCGGATGCACCCCGGCCGGAAAGGCCACCGGAGCCTGCCGGAGCCGGGGCGCAGGAGATTTCGACGGATCGTCACGCCGATTGATTAAGCCCGGCAGGCATTTCCGCCGCTGCCTGTCTCTAACGCAATACGGTACTTCGCCGTTTTCCGCCGCCCTGACGGCGGCACGACGGCGGGATACCCATCCCGAATGGCACCATGCCCGGAAAAAAGAAAATATCTCCCACCGCGCTGCTGTTGCCCGCCGCCTTGCTGGCCACAGGTCTGCTGGCGGCATACTTCCGGCAGTACGACTGGGAGGAGCACTACTTGCCGGACAAAAAGGATCCCTACGGATTGTACGTCCTGAAATCCCTGTTGCAGGAGCGCCAGCCCCGATTCCGCACGGTGGAGCAGGGCCTGGAGACACCGACCGACCGGGACGCCGTATATGTATTCGTTGGAAACAGGTTTCCGCTGGATGCCACGGCGGCGGCGGAATGGCTGTCGTTCGTCCGTGCAGGCAACCAGGCTTTTGTCGCCTGCAACCAGTTCCCGACATTCCTGATGGACTCCCTGCTGCCTCCTCCCGCACATGGTCCGGACGAAGGGGAAACGCGGAATTCCTACGCAGATGCACTCTCCACCGGCGGCTACCCGTCCGAAGATACGGCCCGGCTCAATTTCCTGCACCCGGACATGAGTCGGCGGGATGATTGGAAAATCTGTTTCCGGGACCAGCAAAACACTTTGGAATATGATTGGAAGACCCTGCCGGACAGTCCGGACCGGACAGGAAACCCAAGGCTGCTTCCCCTGGGCACCTTGCAACACGGCCAGCCGAACTTCGGCCGGATTTCCTATGGCCGGGGGGTCGTGTACCTGCACACCACCCCCCTCGCCTTCACCAATCTGCACCTGAAGACATCGGAAGGACTTGCATATGCCGAACGGGTGTTCTCACACTTTCCGATGCAGCGGATTTATTGGGAGGAACGCCGTCATTCCCCTTCCCCGGTGGCGTCGGATATCCCTCCGCAAGCCGAAACACCTTTGAAATACATATTGTCCAAGCCGTCCCTGGCCTGGGCCTGGTATATCCTGGCCAGCCTGGCCCTTCTGTTCATCCTATTCCGGGCCAAACGCCGGCAACGCATAGTCCCGGTTCTGGAACGGCCCGAAAACACTTCCCTGGCATTCATCCGAACCATCGGCCGGTTATCCTTTCTGCAGGGCAACCATCGTCAAGCGGCACGGCAACAGATGAAGTTCTTCCTGGGATTCCTGCGGGAAAAGTACGGCTTGCATACCGGGGACCTGGATGAGCACTTCGTGGAGACCCTCGCCGCTCGGTCGGGCATATCCGCCTCGTCCATCCGGCGTATCCTGACCTTGCACCGGAACATTTCCGATTCCGGATCCGTCTCCACACAAACCTTGGTGGATTTCCACGGCCTGCTGACCCACTTCCGGGAAAATTGCCAGTGAGGAGTTGTCCGAACGAAGCGGTCAGGCCAACAGTCAGTCGAAGAGATGCTTCATGTCCACCCGCTGTCGAATCACCTCCGCCAGTCGATCCGTCGGAATCCGTTCCTGCCGCATGCTGTCCCGTTCCCGCACCGTGACCGTATGGTTCTGGAGCGCTTCGAAATCCACCGTGATGCAGAAAGGCGTTCCGATGGCATCCTGCCGCCGGTACAGCTTTCCGATGCTTCCGGTATCGTCATACTGACACTGGAATTCGTGGCGGAGCTGACGGAAGATTTCCTTTGCTTTGGCTACCAGCTCAGGTTCGTTGCGCTTCAAGGGCATCACGGCGCACTTGACAGGAGCGAGGGCGGGATGCAGCCGCAGGACGTCCCGTGTATTGCCTTCCTCATCGCCGACCGCCTCCTCGGTGAGCGCATGGCCCATCATGGCCAGGAACATGCGGTCGCAGCCGATGGAGGTTTCGATGACATACGGTACATAGCTTTCGTTGCTGTCCGGATCGAAATACTGGAGTTTACGGCCCGACAGCTCCTCGTGGCTGCTCAGGTCGAAATCGGTGCGGGAATGGATTCCTTCCAGTTCCCGGAAGCCGAAGGGGAACTCGAACTGGATGTCCACCGCCGCATCGGCATAGTGGGCCAGGTTTTCATGATCGTGGAAACGGAGTTTCTCCGGCGGTGTGCCGAGCGCCAGGTGCCATTTCATGCGGGCCTGTTTCCAGTATTCGTACCACTCCTGCTGGGTACCCGGCTTGATGAAAAACTGCATTTCCATCTGTTCGAATTCCCGCATCCGGAATATGAACTGGCGGGCTACGATTTCATTACGGAAAGCCTTTCCGATCTGCGCGATACCGAAAGGGACCTTCTGGCGGGTGGTGTTCCGTACGTTGAGGAAGTTGACGAAGATACCCTGCGCTGTTTCGGGCCGCAGGTACAGTTTGCCCTCTTCCCCGGCGATATTGCCCAGTTGGGTGGAGAACATGAGATTGAACATCCGTACCTCCGTCCAGTTCCGTGATCCGGTGTCCGGGTCCGCAATCTCCAGGTCGTCGATCAGTTGCTTCAGGGCGCCCATATCATTGGTGCGCAGGGCTTCGTTCATGCGCCGGTTGGCTTCCGCGGCCTTGTCCAGGTACTGGACGACCCGCGGGTTGGTTTGTCGGTATAGGGTCTCGTCGAAACTTTCCCCGAAGCGCTTCCGTGCCTTCTCGACTTCCTTGTCCGCCTTTTCCTGCATTTTTTCGATGGCCCCTTCGATCAGTTGGTCGGCCCGGTAGCGCTTCTTGCTGTCCTTGTTGTCCACCAGGGGGTCGTTGAATGCATCCACGTGCCCGGAGGCTTTCCAGGTCTTCGGATGCATGAAGATGGCGGCGTCCAACCCGACGATGTTTTCATGGAGCTGTACCATGGAGCGCCACCAATATTCCTTGATGTTGTTTTTCAGCAATACGCCGAACGGTCCGTAATCATAGACGGCGCTCATGCCGTCGTAAATTTCGGAAGAGGGGTATATGAATCCGTATTCCTTGCAATGAGCCGTCAGTTTCTTGAAATGATCCGCTTGTTGAGACATGTGTCGAAAGTTGTTTGTGTTCGCTGCGGCCGGAAGTGGGTCGCAGCACCGTACAAGCCGTGGCGCAGGGCGGCACGCTGCCGCCGGCAGTTTGTCTGTACGGTCCGCTGATAAAAAGGTTCGTCCGTGCAAAGGTACACACCATCGTCGGATTGCGTTTCCGGCGCCGCAAAGAATGGTTGTCCTTTCCTTCTTACGGCCGGAACGTTGCGGCCGTTTCCTTTCGCAGCCTGACGGTTCGGCGGCAGGTTTGTCGGGGCGGGCAGGTTTGGTTTTGGAAAAAAAGACTTTTCTTTGGGGTATGCGGCGGTGACCGGGCCCGAACGGCCCGCCGCCATGGGTCGAGCGGAACCATCGATATGCACCGATACATCCGAAAGTTATACTACAGCATACCGCCGGCAGGAAGGTTCCTGTTGCGGCGGACATACTTCCTGCCCCACGACCTATGGGCCGCTATCCGTGGCGATGGCGGGACGATCCGTCCACCCAAAGGTCTCATATACACCGGTGGCGGGGATTTCATCGCGCATGGCGAACAGGCGCTGGCGTACTTCCGGCGACATGCCGGCCTGTTGCCCCGGCACCAGGTCCTGGATGTCGGCAGCGGAATCGGTCGGATCGCCATTCCGCTGACAGGGTATCTGGACAGCAGCGGTTCCTACGAGGGCTTCGACGTGATACGGACAGGCGTGGATTGGTGTACCCGCAACATCACCGCCCGCCACCCCAACTTCCTATTCCGGTACGTATCGCTCGACAATGACCTGTACCGTTCGGACGGCGGTGATGCGGCCCGCTTCACCTTCCCTTATCCGGACGGAAGGTTCGACCTGGTGGTGGTCAATTCCGTATTCACCCACCTGGTTCCGGAGGAGGCCTTCCGGTACCTGGCGGAAACATTCCGGGTGCTCCGGAGCGGGGGTGCCTGCTATGCCACGTTCTTTCTGTACGACAAGGATACCGTCTGGTCCCGCGACTTCCCTTTCCCGCACGATTTCGGCGACTATCGGCTGATGGATACACAGGTGCGGAGTGCGAATGTGGCGTTCCGACAGGATGCGCTCCTGACCCGGATCAGGCGGATGGGCTTCGTCGTCCGGCGCCTGTCACCCGGCGCCTGGAAAGGAACGGAACAGGGCGTTGCGGAAGGCTTCCAGGACATCCTGTTGCTGGAGAAGCCGGAAGCGGTTTGACACATCCTTACGCAGTCCTTTTTTACAAATCGACATCATGAAGAAGTCTGCCGCTGCCTGGGTCCTGGCGGGTCTGTTCGCGCTGTTCTGTTATTTTCCCTTGTTCCATCACCTGGACCATATGTCGCTGCGTTTGTGGGACGAGGCACGCCGCGGGGTCAATGCCCTGGATATGGCGGAGAACGGCAACTGGCTGGTGACGCATTACGAAGGGTCGCCTGAGATGTGGGGTACCAAACCGCCCTTCCTGATTTGGTGTCAGGTTTTGTTCCTGAAATTATTAGGGGATGGGGAGCTGGCGCTCCGGCTGCCTTCCGCCTTGGCCGCCCTTGCGACCGTCATCCTGTTGGTCTGGTCCGGCGCCCGGGTTTTGCGGCAACCCCTTACCGGTTTGTTGGCCGGCATGGTCCTGCTGTGTACCAAGGGATATGTCGGGGCGCATGTGGCACGGTCCGGCGATTTCGATGCCTTGCTGACCCTGTGGGAGACCTGCTACCTCCTCTGTTTTTTCCAATGGTGGCGTTCCTGGAGAAGTCCAGCCAGCCGGCGATGGCTGTTCCTGACGGCTGCCGGCATCGGCATGGCTGGCCTGACCAAAGGCATCGCCGGATTCCTGTTCCTACCGGGACTGGTGTTGTTTCTCCTGCTACGGGGCTTGCCGGACGGTCCGAAGGGTCCGGCGGCCATGCTGCACCTGCTTCGTCGGCCGGCAACCTGGCTCGCCGCCGGATTGGCCCTGCTTCCGCCGGCCTTGTTTTACATAGGCCGTGAAATAGCTAATCCGGGCTATCTGGCGGCTGTAATGGACAATGAGGTCGGCGGCAGGTTCCTGGTCGCTCAAGGGGGACACAACCACCCCTGGTTCCATTACCTCGAGTGGCTGTGGCGGGAACAGTTCCAACCATGGATCCTGTTCCTGCCCCTGGCCTGGATCGCCTGCTGGCAGCAGGGAGGGCTGGTGCGGGACCTGACCCTGCTGCTCACGGTGGTGGTCGTTTCTTTCCTCGGCGTGATATCCGCGGCCAGCACCCGAATCATGTGGTATATGGCACCGGCATACCCCTTGTTGGCCTTCCTGGTCGCCATCGGGCTCTCCACCCTTTTTTCCGAAAGCCGTCCCAGCAAGAAGTCCTGGTCGGCAGGTGTCCTCCTGGCTTTCGCCCTGTTCTTCCAACCCTACCGCGCCATCGTCGAAAGAAGTTACCGGGAGCAGCATCCAGCCTGGGATTGGCATGAGTTGAAATACCGGGATTTCATGCGGCAGGTCCCCGGAGTCAGAGACTACACCATCGTACATGCCCATTACAATTCGCATGTGGTGTTTTATGCCCGACTGTTCAACCGCGCGGGTGCCCGCATCCGGTACCATCCCCTCTTCGACATAGACCGGAACCCTTCCACCATGGGAGAAGGTCCCCTGGCCTTCCAACCGGGAGACACCTTGATGGTTTGTGAAAAGCAGGTGTGGAATGCGCTGGACACCACCTATCGCTATCGCTCTTTGTACAGTTGGGACGGCTGCCAATTGCTCGTGGTGACGGGCAAAGTGGCGGAACCTCCCGAAAAAGGGAAGGAGTAGCCGATACCGGAATCCGGCCTGGCAACCGAAGGGAAGGGGGCAGAAACAAAAAAAGGGGCGCGAACCAAATTGTCGCTTCGGCTTTGATTTGAGTTGATGCGCCATGTCATGGCCGATGCGGTGACGGCATGGCGGATTCGTTGGAAGCGGATTTTTTGCTCCCCGCTTCGCGGAGAGGCGCGGGCGGTGCTGGGCACGGGTGTTGAAGAGATATAGGAATCGCTCGCGGGGAAAGCTGGTCTCCTAACCATATGCCATCCGACAATTTGGTTTACGCCTAAAAAAAAGGGCAGCCGAAGCTGCCCTGAATTAACCCCAAAAAACCAAATGAAAACAATGATCTGAATCATCGCCGCCCAATCGGGCCGGCTGTCTTTTACAAGTGGGAATATGCTATTTGAACATATGCCCCGAAAAAATAGTTCGGCGCGTCATGCGGAAACTTCCTTCGCCTTCTGACGCTTGATTGTGTTCGGGCATACGTAATCCGTCAGCTCGAACTTGCCGCTGGCCTGAATGGCCTTGAAACCACCCTTGATGTCTATGATTTGCTCAAAGCCGCGGGCTTTCAGGATGGAAGCGGCGATCATGGAACGGTAGCCCCCTTGGCAATGGACGAAATAGGTCTTCTCCTTGTCCAGGTCTCCCATGTAATCATTGAAGAAATCCAGCGGCATGCTGCTGGCGTCCTGGACGTGTTCGGCGGCAAACTCCCCGGGTTTGCGAACATCGATGATATGGTCCGGGGCATATCCCTTCACCTGCTCGGCGAATTCGTCCGCTGTGATCGAAATGATGGTATCCGTCTCCATACCGGCGGCCTTCCATGCTTCGATACCGCCCTCCAGGTAACCGATGACATTGTCGAAACCTACGCGGGACAAGCGGGTGATGGTTTCCTTCTCCTTGCCGTCCGGCACGACCAACAGGATTTCCTGGTTCACATCGGCGATCATGGCTCCTACCCAAGGGGCGAACTGGCCACCCAAGCCGATGTTGATGGAGTTCGGGATGAAACCGGCCGCAAATTCCGACTCCGGCCGGACATCCAGCAGCAGGGCGCCCGTCGCGTTGGCGGCTTCCTCGAAGGCCCGGGGAGACAAGGCCTGCGCACCGCGTTGCATGACGGCATCGAAACTGGTATATCCTTCCTTGTTCAGGCGGACGTTCTCGGGGAAGTACTTCGGCGGAGCGAGAAGCCCTTCGGTCACCTCGGCGATGAATTCCTCCCGGGACATGTCCGCGCGGAGCGCATAGTTCGTCGCTTTCTGGGCGCCGATGGTGGAAACCGTTTCTTTGGACATGTTCTTGCCGCAGGCTGAGCCGGCTCCGTGTGCCGGATACACCGTCACTTCGTCCGCCAGCGTCATCAGCTTGTTGCGGAGGCTGTGGTAAAGATGGCCGGCCAGGTCGGCCATGGTCAGATCCGACTTCTGTGCCAGGTCGGGCCGACCGACATCACCGATGAACAAGGTGTCACCGGTGAAGACCGCCGTGTCTTTGCCATTCTCATCCCGCAGCAGATAGCAAGTGCTTTCCATGGTATGTCCGGGGGTATGCAGGACCTTGACCGTGAGCTTGCCGACCTTCAACTCCTCTCCGTCTTGCGCTATGTGGGCCTCGAATCCTGTCTTGGCATTCGGACCGTAAACAATGGTCGCACCGGTCTTCTTGGCCAGGTCTATATGGCCGGATACGAAGTCCGCATGAAAATGCGTCTCCAGCACATATTTGACCTTCGCCCCGTCCTGCTCCGCCCGGTCGATATAAGGCTGGACCTCCCGCAAAGGGTCGATCACGACCGCCTCGCCGTTACTCTCTATATAATAAGCACCTTGTGCCAGGCAGCCGGTATAGATTTGTTCGATTTTCATGTATTGACTTTTTAAGATGACAAAATATGGATTTGGTTCTGCAAAAATGCACCGCTACCACCCATTTATTCCGTTACCTACATCACAGAACGAAATTATTTGGCCAGCAGTTCGATTCGGTTGCGGTGGGTCTTTATTTTTCCCATGCCTTCCAGTTTTTTCAACAGACGGGTGACGACCTCCCGGGAGGTGCTCAGTTCGTCCGCCAATTCCTGATGTGTGGCATAGACATACCTTCTGTCCTGCAGCGCCGCTTTCTTCTTCAACAAGCGCCAGATACGCTCGTCCATCCGACGGAACGCCAGGCTGTCCACCGCCTCCAACATATCGTCGAACCGCCGCTGGTAAGCCTGGAAAATGAATGTCTTCCAAGAAGGGAACAAAGGCAGCCAGGTATCCAGCCGGTCCACCGGCAGCAACACCAGTTCCGTCTCCTCCTCCGCAACCGCCCGAACCGTACTGGGCCGATTGGAGGTGCAACAGGACAAGGACATGGCGCAGGTGTCCCCCTTGGTAAGGAAATAAAGGAATGTTTCCTTCCCATCGGCATCCTGCCGCAGGATCTTCAAGCTGCCTTGCAGGACCAAGGGGACGAACCGGATGTAATTTCCCGGACGAATCAATTCCTCTCCCGGTTCCAGTCTTCTCAGGGTGCCGTCCTTTTCAATCTCCTCGACCAGCTTCGGCTCGAAATCCGGAAAAGATCCTGGACGGAATTTTTTCTCATTCATACAACATGCGGTTTGGCACATCCCTGCTTCGATGCCCGTAGAATCGGCCGGCACCCCGGCCTGTTTTCTGCCGAGTCGTCCTTTTCATCCGCTTCACCGGTTCCAGGAAGCACTCCGCTGGTAACCGGGAGGTGCATCCGGCGATTTGGGGGTGCGGAGGGTGGCTAATCTACGCCCATTCGGGCATTGTTCAGCTGCCTTCCGGTCAATACACAGACAGTAGCGGCTGAACTTTTTCCTCGCAAGGAGAATCACCTCTGCCGAGGACGGCCAGGCTCTCCTCCAGGTGCAGTCCTACGCCACGGGAACGTATGCTCAGACAGGCAACTTTTCACGAACCCGTCCGAATACCCAAGTCCCAGCCACCGCACTCAGGAAGGTGATGAAGATGGCCGTGGCTCCGCTTCCGATTTGGGCAAGCAACGGCCCCGGACAGGCCCCCGTGATGGCCCAACCGAGTCCGAAGATCAGCCCGCCGTAAATCTGCCCCATGTTGAATCGTTTTTTGTCATAGATGATCGGTTCCCCTTTCCATGTCTTCACCCGGAATTTCTTCAACAGGAGAACTGACAGCATGGCCGTGACCACCGCCATACCGATGACCCCGTACATATGGAACGACTGCAGTCGGAACATCTCCTGGATCCGGAACCAGGACAACACCTCCGATTTGACCATGATGATCCCGAACACCGTACCCGACAACAGGTATTTTATATTTGCGGTCCATGGTTCCCGGACCTCCTCCGAATCCGAGAAAGGCAGGATGAACTTCGGATCGCGAACCTCGTAATCCGCTTCCGCAAGGCGGATTTCCCGGAGGGCTTCTCTGTTCTTCGTCATTGACATGAGAATCGGTTTTTATAGTTTTAACAGGATGGGTACCAGAAAATTGGCGGAAATAAATCCACCGATCATGAAACAGACGGTCGCAACCAGCGACGGCCACTGCAGCTGGGCAAGGCCGTTGATAGCATGGCCACTGGTACAGCCACCTGCGTACCGGGTGCCGAACCCGATCAGGAATCCGCCCACTACGAAGAAAAACAAACCCCGCAAGGAGAGCACATTGTCCCATCCGAACAATTGCCTCGGAATCAATTCGGAATAATCCGTAATCCCGTAAGCCGAAAGATATGCCTTGATGTCCGGGGCGACAACCACCTCGTTGGGGTCATGCAGGAACATCGCAGCCAGGGCACCACCCAACAGGATGCCACCCGCAAAAAACAGGTTCCACATCTCCTTCCGCCAGTTGTATCGGAAAAAAGGGATGTTTCCCGGAAAACAGGCGGCGCAGATGTGGCGTAGGTTTCCGGATATACCGAATGACTTGTTGCCCATGACCAGCAACAGCGGGACGGTCAGGCCCAACAACACGCCCGCCACACTCCAATGCCAGGGACCCTCCAAAACCTGAATGATTGACATATCCTTTTCTTTGTGATTATTAGACAATTATTTACAATGGCAAATGTTTCCCCCCGGCCATTCCATAACGCTTCCGCGAATGTTCCGTCATTTCGTTTACTACCGGTTTCGGCCAGCCGGCCCGGTGAACGTTTTCGGGCAGTCAGCGGAAGCCTGTTCCTCGACGACCGTCCGAAAAAGGGGGGCATTATTCTGCGGACCAGGCGAGGTAGCCCCCTTCCAGATTGTACAGGTGTCCGAACCCCTGTTGTTTCATCAACCGGCATGCCTTGCCGCTGCGGTTGCCGGAACGGCAATAGACCAGGTAAGTCTTGTCCTTGTCCAGCCCGGCCACTTTACCGGCGAAATCCGGGTCGTAAAAATCCAGTTCCACGGCGCCCTCGATCTTACCGGCCGCCGTTTCCGCCGGCGTCCGTACATCCAGGAGCACGATGCCCGGTTCCTTCATTTTCTCTCGGAAGGCTGCCACGTTCAGGTCCTCATGCGGCTTCGACGGTGTTGTGGCGGCAGCAGACTCGGACGTGCTTGGACGGCTGTCCTGGGATTGGCAGGCCGACAGGCCTGCCATCGCGAATGCCAATAGGAGAATGTTCTTTTTCATGTCTTGCGCTTTTGATGTGATGTGTTTTTGGTGAGATCGAAAGTGATGCTCCACATACCCCGCAGTTGCCCGGCGCGGAAGCCGACGGCCTTGTCCTCCGGATAAAAGGTACGCACCACCGCATAGTCCGCTTCCGTCACGTCTTCCCCGACGATGCCATGGCATTGCAGGCAGAGCGGCATGGTCAGGATGGGTGCGGCGTAGCCGACGTGGTGGTCGTCCAACCGTACCAACAGGGGGGAAAGGTCCGTGCCTTCTTCCTCTTGTTGACGATAGGTCTCCAGCTGGGCGGTTTCCCAGCCGGTGGGAGCATTGCTGCGGTTGCGATAAGCCAGGCTGGTCCGACGGACGGTGGCCCCGTACACCGCGGAGAGGCTGTCCGTCAGCGGGGATGCCGCCGCGTGGCAATAGGTCAGCGCCCCGGTCACCCCCGCCGTATCAAGCGCAGCCTTGAGCCGACTGCTTAGGAGGGCGAAACTTTCGGCGGTGATCCGGCCGCCGGCTTCCATCAAAGAACGGGAAGTCGTCGCGTCCAATGTGTCAGCGGCACCGGGACGGGCGCAACTGGCGAGGCCGATGGCCAGGAAGACCAACAAAGGGTGAAGGAGGGATTTTTTCATGTATTTCGCTGTTGTGGCCGCCTGGGTAAGCGACTGTACCATCTGAACCGGCAGTGGTTGCTGCCGTGCCTAGAAAACTGCGTTCACACCGACGCCGAACCAATCACCCCGATGGATGGCACCGACACCGGATTGGGAGAAGAACATATTCGCCTGCGAGCCATCCCCGGCGGCACCGGGCTCCCCGTCGTGCCAGGTGTAATGCACCATGACCTTGACTTTCTGTCCGTTGAGATACCAATTGACACCAGCGTCGAAGGTTGTTTCCTCCCCGTAGGCATCCTTGACGGCGGTGGCATCGGCCTGCCCCGTCGCATCCATCGCGCCACGGAAGCGCATCACCATACAGACCGGTTCCAAGATGTTGTTCCCGGTCCTCAGGTTCAGACTGGCCCGGATATGACCGGTCGCCGACTTACTGGTAAACGCAAAGGACGGGCCGCCGGTTGCGACCGAGCGCTCCCCTTCCCTCGTCATCCACATCCATTCGCCGTCCAGGTTGAATCTGCGGTAGTTCAGCATTACCCCCGGACCATATAACGCGGAGGAACGGAACAGGTCCGTTTCCCCTTGTCGGGCGAGGTTCCAGTCCAGGCTGAGCCCTTTCCGTCGGCCGAACTGGTTTATGTCATAGCTGATGCCGTATCCTTTCGGCATCTCGGGGTCTCCTATCGAGAGGGACAGCCGGCCGGTCAGCAGC
Source organism: Bacteroidota bacterium (assembly GCA_041163745.1). Classification (GTDB taxonomy): domain Bacteria; phylum Bacteroidota; class Bacteroidia; order Chitinophagales; family Saprospiraceae; genus UBA6168. Next base: position 56,084 of record JBEAQU010000058.1, on the reverse strand, counting down.
GCTGCGTATGTATCTCCGGCGGAAGCGCCCGCATAAGCGGTGCTCACCGGATTGAACAACCCACCGTTGTACAAGAGATGAAGGGAACCGTGCCCCACCTGTCCGCCCAGATTGACTCCCATGGCCCGCCCCGGACCGGTACCGACCAGGTGGTTGCGGACATAATTCTGGGACATGGCCTTTTCAAAGGAGGTGGTGGTCCAACCGGACGTGATGCTCTCCCGCTGTACCTGCGGACGGAACCACCCGAAGGTAAGGTGCAGGGCATCCGATCCTGACAGGCGATATTGGAAAAAAGCATCCCATATCCCGACATTCGGATCGGCCTTGTTGGGTCCGCCGACCCCACCGGACAGGATGTCCCTGCCGATCTGGTCGTAATGGAACACCACCGTGTACTTCAACCGCGTCCAGGGTGTTCCGGAGACAACGAACCTCGCGCGGCGGATCAGCAGGTTCAGGCGGTCGTCCACCGCTTCGTACCGACCGGTCGAAGCGTCGTACTTTTCCATGTCCGTTGTATACAATCCCCACATCTGTACCATGGTGCGGAAGGAAGGACGGAAAGTCCGCACCTCCTGCTGTATCGGCGGCACGGCAGTGATGGCTTCCGGAAAAAGATTTGTCTGCCCGGTCAACGACAAGCCCAGGGCGGCGAATACCGCCGGAAGCATGGATTTCATGAAAATGGTGGAGCGGAGTATCATCACAACTACAAATATCCGACATGCGGAGGAACCTGATTGTGATGTAAGTCACGTCCTGTCGATTCGGCCACATGTGGGCAGCCGATGCCGGGCGCTTGGCAGGGGTATGACAGTGCCGACTATTCCTCCAGTTCGATGTCGGAACCGGCGGCGGATACATAATAGGCCCCGCGCAGGACGATGTTGCCGGAGACGGCCACATCGTCGGGCAGCCGCACCGCGATGCGACCGTCCTTTTCCTGGCCGGGCGATACCGCCACTTTTCTGAAATAGGTACCGGAGGCATCCTCCTTTGCCCGAAGGAAGATGAAATGGTCGCCCCCTTCCCGCACGACGGCCGCGACGGGCAGCGAATGCGGAGGAGCCCCCCCGGTAAGAAGCTGGCCGTCCATGAAAGCCCCGGCCACGAACGGCGCTGCGGACAGCCAGCCTATGTCATCGAAGCGGGCGTGTGCGGACAAGATGCCGTTGGCGGGATCCAGGGTTTTGTCGACACTCTGGATGGTGGCGGCATATGCCTGGTCCGGAGCGGCTGGAAAGGAGAGGAGAACCGACTGTCCCGGCCGGACATGCAGCAGGTCCTTTTCGAAGATCGCCAGGTCGGCATGCAGCCGCTGCATGTCCGCCACTTCACATAGCGGGGTTCCCGGTTGTACGGCGGCCCCCTCGCTGGCATGGACCGCCAGTACGGTGCCACTGACGGGAGCGAGCAAGTCCAGCTGGCTTGTCAATGCCGTCGGCCGGACACCCGACGGATCGACCCGATATGCCTTCAGCTTGGCAGCCAAGGCCGCTTCCCTTGCTTCCGCCGTCCGCAGGTCCGCTTCCGCCGCCTGCAGGTGTTTGACGGCGGTGGCATCCGCCGCCTGCAGGGAACGATATCGTTCCCACGTTTCCCGGAGGAACACCAGCTGGCTACGGACCGCCAGCAGCTCCTGCTGCCAATCGAGCAATTCCGGCATGCGTATGGAAGCCAGCACCTGGCCTTTGGAGACCCTGGCGTTCCGGGAAACCGACAATTTACTGACCACACCTTCCGTGTAGGCGGACACAAGGAAGCGGTCTTCCGGATGAAGGACCAGCCGGGCCGTCACCGGTAATGATTCTTGCTGGCCATTCTCCCGAAAGCCGCCGTAACCCAGGCCCGCTTGCGCCACCTGCTCCGGCCGCAGGTGTATGAGTCCGTCTTCCGCATCCGGGGAATGGCCGGCCTCCGGTTCCGTGTGGGCAGCCGGCGGCACATCCTCCCCACAAGCGGTCAAAAGGAAGGCCGCTACAATGTAAAACAAAAGTCTCATGATGAAATATTGACTGTTGGCGGCGGCTGGCGGCCGGATTCCGGCCACCGGCCGCCACCGATGTGAATGAAAAAAAAGCCGTTCTGCGGACCTGGCTGCGGCAGCGGTGCCGCAGCGGGCGGCCGACCTGCCTACGGGCGTAAACCGAATTGTCGGACCACAAATGCTTGGGAGACCAGCTTTTCCCTCGAACGAGAATCCCCTCCCGCTCTTCCACACCCGTGACCTGCGCCGCATGCCCCTCTCCGCGAAGCGGGGAGCAAAATTCCATTATTAATCAGGCGGTGAAATACCCCGTCCGCTTGCTGTCAAAAAAAAAGAAAAAATCACTGTCATCAGCCTGATTCCAAAAATTCGCATACCAGCTTTCCCGCTAAGTGGAAAGAAATCCTCTTCCAACGAATCTGCCATTTCCTCACCGCTTCGGTGGCGACATGGCGCATCAACTCAAATCAATGCCGAACCGACAATTTGGTTTGCGTCCCCTACCTACCGGCCCGTCAGGGCCTCCATGGCAATGATGGTCTGGTTCAGACCCAGGAGGTCCTCCAGGTGGCCGGTCTCGATGGCGGCGGCCTGTTCCTGCAACAGGATGAAATCACTGAAGCTTATTTCCCCGCCCAGGTAATTGGCCTCCCCTTCCCGAATCAGGACGGCTGCAAGCTGTTTCCCTTCGCGGGTGTAGTAATCGAGCATCAACTGGTATTTTTCCTGCTCGTGCAGGAGATGGCCCCAGGCCGTTTGCTGCTCGAGCAATACCTGCCGGTAGGCGGCTTGCGACCGGGCAAGGTCCGTGCGGGCGGCTTCCTGTTGGACCGACAGTGCTTTCCGGACCAGCGGGATGTTCATGCCCAGTTGCCAGCCAGGGTAAAAAGCCCCGTTCGCCAGGTACTGCCCGAATACGCCGACCGTGAACGTCGGAGCGGATTCCGCCGCCACCAGATCGCCTTGGGACTTTGCCACGGACACGGCCGCCTCGCTGTACCGGGCCCGCGCAGCGGTCCGTAACAAGGTGCTGTCCGTTGAAGAAAAACCACCCTCGTACAAGGGTTTTACCACCGGCTCCACGGCTTCGTCCAGCCCCAGCAACTGTTGCAGGACCACCCGGTCGAATTCGATTTCATGCCGGATGGTCCGTACGTTCAATCCCATCCGGGTCGATTTGTCGGCAAGGGCCAGCTTTTCCGCCGTGGAGATGTCTCCCGCCCGGTAGCGGGCCTCCGCCCCCGCCCCCAATCGAAGGTACAGACTGTCCAGGCGTTGGTACAGGGCCAGTTTCCCCTCCAGGTAACTCAGGTGATGAAAAATTTCCCGGACTTGTCGGGTGATATCCTGTGCCGTCATGGCCTCCTGCGCCAGGGCCTGCTCCCGCAGCCGGCCGTACAGGTCGCGCAGGGCACGTGCCGACCGCAGCGAAGGAAAGGATTGTTGAATCCCCAGACTGCTGGTTCCGAACAACCCGAGGTCCGGGTCGGCCGCCACATTGTGGAAGACCTGGGCCTGCGACCACGGCACAGGGGCTTTCCGCAGAATGTCCTGCCGCCTGACTTCCAGACCGGCCACCGCCATGGCGGGATGGTGGCGCAACGCCAGCTGTACCGCCTCCTGCTCGGTCAGCCGCAGTTGGGCCCGCATGCCGCCCACTCCCACCAACATGAACAATAAAATGAATGCGTATCTCATTTCCAATCGATTTAGGAATGTCCGCCATCTGGTTCCGCAGATGACACAAAGGGCGTTCTTTTTCTTTTGTCAAATACCAGGGCATACAGCACCGGCAACACCACCAAGGTCAGCAAAGTGGACGTGACCAGCCCACCGATGACCACCGTGGCCAGCGGACGCTGCACCTCCGCACCGGCTCCCTGCGAGATGGCCATCGGGAGGAATCCCAACGATGCCACCGCCGCCGTCATCAGCACCGGCCGCAACCGCGTGAGCGCTCCCCGCACAATCCGCTCTTGCAGATTATCCGCCCCGGATCGTTCCAATTCGTTGAAATAGGATATCAATACGATTCCGTTGAGCACCGCCACGCCGAACAGTGCGATGAAGCCCACCCCGGCCGAAATGCTGAACGGCATCTCCCGCCACATCAGTGCGAAGACGCCGCCGATCGCCGCCATCGGTATCGCCGTAAAAATCAGGAGACTCTCCTCCAGCGACTGGAAACTGATGTACAACAGCAGGAATATCAGCAACAACGCCGCCGGCACCGCCACCGACAGCCGGGCCTTCGCCGCCTGCAGGTTCTCGAACTGGCCACCGAAAACATAATAATAGCCGGCCGGCAGCCGCAAGCCCCGTTCCATGGCCACCCGTATCTCGTCGATGACACTTTCCACATCGCGCCCCCGGACGTTCGCACTCACGACGATCCTGCGCCGGCCGTCATCCCGACTGATCTGTGCCGCACCGGTGACAAACGCCACCGTCGCCAGTTCCTCCAAAGGAACCAACACCCCGGCGGCCGTTCGGACCGGCAACCGCCGGACATGCCCGATGTCGTTTCTGTATGCCGCATCCAGCCGAACCACCAGGTCGAAGCGCCGCTCGTCCTGGAACACCGCCCCGGCCACCTCTCCGGCAAATGCCGTCCGGACAACCTGGTTCACATCCCGGACATGCAGCCCGTGCCGCGCAATCTTGCCGTAGTCGTACCGGATGGAAATCTGCGGCAAACCCTCCACCTGCTCCACCTTGATGTCCACCAGACCGGAGACGTCCCGCAGCAGCCGCTCCACCCGCTGGCCGCTGGCGACCAGGCTGTCGAGGTTGTCTCCGAACACCTTGACGGCCACATCGCTCCGGACCCCGGTCATCATCTCGTCGAACCGCATCTTGATCGGCTGCGTGAATTCGAACGCCATGCCGGGGATGTCGTAAACCTTCTCCTCCAGGAGGGATACCAGCTCCTCCTTTGTCCGCGCTTTCGTCCATTGTTCCTTCGGCTTCAACAGAATGATATTGTCCGCCGTCTCCGGTGCCATGGGGTCGGTCGGAATCTCCGCCGTCCCGATCTTAGAAATGACCTGCTCGACCTCGTCGGGGAAGTGTTCCATGATCAGTTGCTGGACGAGGCGGTGGCTTTCGATGGTTTGTGACAGAGACGTACCGGGCCGGCAGAACCCGTGCATCATGATATCCCCTTCGTCCAGGGTGGGAATGAACTCACCCCCCATCCGCAGGAAGGAAAATATCGAATAGCCAAGCAAGGAACCCGACAGCAGCAGGACCGCCAGCTTGTTGCGCAGCGCGAAATGCAGCGTCGGAAGATACAGGCGTTGGACAAACCGGATGATCCGGTCGGAAAGCCCTGCCGTAGCCCGAAGATTCCGACCCAGCAACGCCGCACTCAGGGCCGGCACGTACGTCATCGACAGGATCAGCGCACCGACCAGGGCGAAACTGACTGTCTGGGCCATCGGCTTGAACATTTTTCCCTCCACACCGGACAAGGACAATATCGGCAGGTACACCACCAAAATGATGATGACGCCGAACACGCTGGACCGCATGATCTGGGACGCCGCTTCCCCGACCGACCGATCCATTTCCGCTTTGGACAAGCGGAGAGTCGGGGGAGGCCCGCTTTCCCGGTCGTAGGGTTGCCGATAAAGCCGGACATGCAGGAAATGAAGGGTCGCTTCCACGATGATGACAGCCCCGTCCACCACCAAACCGAAATCCACGGCACCCAGCGACATCAGGTTGGCACTGACTCCGAACAGATTCATCATGCCGATGGCGAACAACATGGACAAGGGAATCACGGATGCGATGACCAGCCCGGCACGTAGGTTGCCTACCAGGAGCACCAGGATGAAGATCACAATCAGCGCTCCCTCCAGCAGGTTGTTGCGTACCGTGCGAATCGTACGGTCGACCAACTTCTCCCGATCCAGGAAGGTCGTGATCCGGATCCCTTCCGGTAAGGAAGGTTCGATCTGGGCCAGCCGCTCCTTCACATTGGCAATGACGCGGGCCGCATTCTCCCCCTTGAGCATCATGACAATGCCCAGGACAATCTCCCCTTTCCCGTTGTGACTGACCGCGCCGTAACGAAGGGCGCTGCCCAGCCTCACCTCCGCGACATCCCCGATCAGGACCGGGCGACCTCCGACCGTCCGGACAACAATATGCCGGATGTCATCCATGGAGGTGGCCAACCCTTCCGTCCGGATGAAATAGGCATCGCTGTTCTTTTCGATATAGGCTCCACCGGTGTTCTGGTTGGCGTTCTCCAGGGCGAAGAACACCTCCCCGATATCCATCCCCATGGAATGGAGCCGGTCGGGAGACAGGGCCACCTCGTATTGCTGGAGGTAACCACCGAAGGAATTGACCTCCACCACCCCGGGCGTGCCGGCCAGCTGCCGGCGCACGATCCAGTCCTGGATGGTCCGTAGTTCCATGGCCGTGTAACGGTCCTCGTATCCCGGCGCCGGCTCTATGCGATAGTGCAGGATTTCACCCAGCCCGGTGGATATCGGTGCCAATTCGGGCGTTCCGAATCCCGGTGGTATCTGCTCGCCGGCTTCCTTGAGCTTCTCATTCAACAACTGCCTGACAAGAAACTTGTCCATCTCCTCCTCGAAAACGACCGTGACGACGCTCAGCCCGAACCGGCTGATGCTCCGCAACTCCACGACCCCGGGAATGGATCGGACCGCCCGCTCGATCGGATACGTGACGAACTGCTCCACTTCCTGGGTGGCCAGGGTCGGACACACCGTCAGCACCTGGGCCTGGTTGTTGGTGATGTCGGGAATGGCGTCGATGTTCAGACGGGTGAAGGACCATACCCCCCAGATGATGAGTGCGGTGGTACCCAATGACACCATGAACTTTTGACGAATGGAATAAAGGATTATCTTTTCCAACATGACAGGGAACATGCTTGTATGAAAGGGAAGAATGGCATCGGTCGGAACAGACATCACCCATGCCTGCACAGATGCCACCGTTCACCGATTACTGTTTTTACAGACGGACACCGCCTGGGACGCAACAGGAGGTGTCAGCGCCGGGGAGGCTGCCAGATACAGCCGGAGAATTGGAATGGTACGGAAAGAGGTGCCGCCGAGTGGATGGCGACGGGAAAAAGGTCGAACGACCAACCGGGAAGATTTTGTTCCGGCACCACCGCCGGATGGATGAGCACATGATGCATCCGGCAATCATGCTTCAACGGCAGGCGGGAATGGTCGTGCTCTCCCTGGTGGTCCTGGAAACGGTCTCCGTAATGGAGCTGCAGAAAGTCCTGAACGGACAAGGAGGGGTGCAGACGGAGGTGATACTGGTAATGCGAGGCCAGCACAGGCAAGGAACCGATGAATTCCTTCGCCTCCATCGGGAGGCAAGCCCCCCATAGGATGACAAGTAACAATAATCTGGCAACCAACCTTCGCATAGAACAAAGATAAGGAAAGGTATCCGTTACGGCAACAAATCCTTTGGCTCCGGCCGGAAATCACGAAGGCCCGGAGGCAGACTCCGCCCGGCCTTTCCGTTGCGCCGGGCGAATAAATGTCAAGCCCTTCCCTGCGGATGATATAAAATTGGCGCCAGGAAACTAACTTTGCAGCGATTTGGTTAAAGGAACCGGACCATGTCGGCAGTCGGCCGACATTTTCAACGGCATGCCGCCGCGGTCCCAGGGTTTCCTCACCCGAACCGTTTGAACAGGTTTAGACGGGGTTTGAATAGGAGAAATGCCGGAAGGCAACATCGAATTGCGAGTAAATTGGCTGCCGAACGATCACCAGGACTGTACCATCCGCCTGACTACTCGCCTGAACGCCTGGCCACCAGTGCCCCAGCGCGATATTCCACCTGTCAGATTGATACATTCTAAACCGATTGGACTGTTTGTCATCAGCAATTACCATCCAGCATGAATTCCACGACAACATTCGGGGAACTCGGCCTGTCCGCCGATATCCTCGAAGCCCTTTACAAGAAAGGCTTTGAACACCCCACCCCTATCCAGCAACAGACCATCCCCCTGCTCCTCTCCGGAGAAAGGGACATCATCGCCCAGGCACAGACGGGTACCGGCAAAACCGCTGCCTTCGGATTGCCCATCATCGAACGAATCCAACCCGGCCTGCACCGCGTGCAGGCCATCATCCTCGCCCCGACTCGCGAACTCGCCGGCCAGGTGGCGGAGGAAATGGAAAGCCTCAAAGGAAACCGCGACATCAGGATCCTGCCCGTCTACGGCGGCCAGGGGATGGATACCCAGCTCCGGCAACTCAAACAAGGTGTCGATATCGTCGTCGCCACGCCGGGCCGCGCCATCGACCACCTGACCCGCAAGACGCTGCGCCTCGAGGATGTCCGTTTCGTCGTGCTGGACGAAGCGGACGAAATGCTAAACATGGGCTTTGTGGACGATATCGAGGAAATCCTCGGACACGTCCCCGCCTCCCGCCGCATGCTGCTGTTCTCCGCCACCATGCCGGCCCCCATCCTCCGCCTGGCCCGCAAGTTCATGGGCGATTTCGATGAGGTCAAGGTCGCCGCCACCCAGGAATCCTCGGTGAACGTGGAACAGGTCTACTACGAACTTTACGAACGCGACAAGCTGCGTGCACTCCGCCGACTGATCGATACCGAAGACGAGTTCTACGCCCTGGTCTTCTGCCGCACCCGTGCCGGTTCGGACCGGCTCGCCACCAAACTCAGCGCCATGGGACTGGATGTCGAGGCCCTGCACGGCGATGTAACCCAGACGCAACGGGAACGGATCCTGGCCAAATTCAAACACGGCCACTCCACCATCCTGGTCGCCACGGATGTCGCCGCCCGCGGCATCGACATCAACGACCTGACCCACGTCATCAACTTCGACATGCCCGAAAGCCCGGAGGCATATGTCCACCGCATCGGCCGGACCGGCCGCGCCGGAAAAACCGGAAAGGCCATCTCCTTCGTGATACCAGGGGAATTCCGGAAGATCCGCTTCGTCATGGAAAAAACCAAGACCCCCATCCGGAAAGCATTGCTCCCGGCAGGACAGGACGTGATCGAAGTCAAGCGTAACGCCATGAAACGGAAGGTGTTCGCCGCAGCGGAGGCAGAAATCCCCCAGGAATTCCATACCCTGGCCCAGGAAATTCTCGCCGCATCCAAACCCCGGCAGCTATTGGCAGCCCTCCTGCGCCTCCATTTCGGCAACGGACTCAATCCGAACGCCTATCCCGAAATCGGGGAACCCGAAAAGTTCATGCCCAAACAGGCCGACCAACCACACCGACACCCAAGACCTTTCGGCAAGAAACACAAACCCGGCCGGCATGAACCCGCGGCTGCCAAGCGTAAAAAGAAAACTAAAACGGTTTATTGATCGGGGCCGGACCGGCCGGTTTCCGTTTCCCGGAATACCGCCACGGTCCCTTCCCTCCGACAAAGGCAGCGTGCGTCCGGAAATGCAAGGAGCCGACCACACACGACACTGTCATGACAACGATGTTCGCAAAATCAGCCTGCCTGTTCCTGCTGTTGCTGCCCGCTCACCTGGTCAGCAGCCAACACCGTTTTGACGCAGGCCTCCATACCGGCGTCTTCACCAGGATCCTTTTGCTGTCGGAAACGGATTTCCGCCCCTCCGGGATAACGGAAAGAAGCGGCGCCGCCCCCGGCTACCGGCTGGGGGCGGATGTCGCCTTCCGCCTCCACGGACCATGGAGCATCCGCACCGGTTTCGGTTGGCAGTCCACCGGATTGCGTCACCTCGTCGACGGGCTCCGCTTCGGAACGGACCAGGGAGGCACCGTCTCCCAACTCGTCAACTCCGTCCGACTCCATTCCCTCGCTGTCCCGGTCGACCTCGTCCGGCAAATCCCGACCGCAAATGCAAAGCTGAACTACCGGGCCGGCTTGGGTGTTATATTGGCAACGGACTTCCGGACGCGTTCCGAAAGCCTCGTCCGACACACCAACATCCCGGATGAACAACTCCGCGGCGGACAACCCGCACTGTCTCCTTTTTCCTGCGGTGGCGGCTTGTTCCTCGGACTGGAATGGATGCTGTCGGACCAATCGGTCCTGGTCGTCGAACCCGGCTGCCGGGCAGTATGGCAATCGCTGCGCCTGTATCCGTACGAAACCCCTGCACGCATCAGCGTGGAACCCGGCCTGACCACCCGATTGCGCCTGCTTAACCGGAAAACGGAATTATGACCTGGAAGGTACCCCGGCACAGCCTTTTGCTCCCGTTGCTCCTGCCTGCCGTCCTCCTGCCGGCGCAGGACGCACATGCCTACTTGCGCAAAGGAGACAAAGCCTATGTCGACGGCGATTTCGCCGCGGCGGAAACCAACTACCGCAAGGCGTTAGAAAAGGAACAAGCCCGCTCCGGCGAATACAACCTGGGCAACAGCACCTATCGCCAGGGGCTCTTTGAGGAGGCGGCCCGACATTTCGAATCCGCCGCCGAACAGACGACCGACCCCGTCGCGAAAGCCAAGGCCTATCACAACCTTGGAAATGCCCTTTACCGGCAAGGCAATTTCGCCGCCAGCGCCGAAGCCTACAAAAACAGCCTCCGCCTGCAACCCCACGATCCGGAAACCGGCCGCAACCTTGTCAACGCCCTGCGCAAACTACCACCCCCGTCTCAACAACAACCGGACAACACTTCGGACGACCCCCGGGACAACCCCGAACAGAACCCCTCGGCAAACCAGGATGACGCCACCCCGCCACCACCGCCGCAGGAACCCTCGGATGCCCCCCAACAGCCGGGCCCTTCCGGATCGCAGGAAGCATCAGCGCAGGACGCAATAAATTCCGGCCAGGAAGCGCAGCTCCGGCCCGAAGAGGCTCGCCAACTGCTGGATATCATGAGTCAGGAGGAGAAAAGAGTGCAACAAAAATTCCAAAAAGCCAACACCCGCGGCTCCAAACCCACCAAGGATTGGTAAAGCCTCCTTCCTCTACCGCCGATGAAACTATTCCTCTTTGCGCTGGCTTCCTGCTGTCTACCCTCCCTGCTCCTGCTGCCGGGATGTACCGCGCCGCCGGATCCGATCCTTACCTTCCGCGACCGGGAACTGGTGGACAGCCTGTTCCGGCGACAGGCGGACACCCTGGCGCCGCGCTTCGACAGCCTGTGCAAGGCTCAGATGGACAGCCTCGTCCAACTGGCCGTCGACTCCATCCTACTGGAACGAAACAAGGAAATCGAGCTGTACCGGCAACGTCTCCGACTGGACAGCCTCCATTGACTCGCTCATATGAAACGATTGCCCATTCCTTTCCTCTTCATTCCGGTATTCGCCGCCGCTTTCCTGCCGACCGGCTGCCTTGAAAAAAAAGCGGCCAAAACTAAAGCGGAGGTCATCCAGGAAAAATTGGTGGAAAGACGGATGATCTGGGAAACGGATGTACGCAGGAAATGTAGGGAATCGGTGCTCAACAAAGCGGTGGCGATCGCGGATTCCATGATCATCGCCCAAGCCCGGCAGCGGCGCGACACCAGCGGTCGCCCCGTTGTCCCGCCTCGCCCCGCCGCTCCCGATCCGGTCAGCTCCGACCTGGATACGCTTCCCCTGCAACCCATCCTGCAGAAGGAACGCTGACCTGCCTCTCCGAATGCACCGGCCGCCTCAGCCCAGAAAACGACGATTCCCGGAGCACACGATACGATATGTGGGCAGCGCGATCGAAGCGTAGGCAACCCAGCCGCGCACGGCAGCCATCCCCCGCGAAGCGGAAAACAGCCACCGCCTATCCATCATTCGGTACATGCCATTGGAAGAGATTCGTTCCGCGGCCAGACTTCCCCATACCCGACGACTTTTTTTTCGCGACTGCCGGATCACAGGAGATATGCGACAAAAAAACAACCGCCGTTGCCCTTTTCGAACCCCATCCCCGGATCCTTCGGGTAGTTCACCCCCGGCGGAGACCTTCATCTCCGATATTTCTTGTGCAGGCGGTCGTTCCAGTGCCGCAGACAGGTTGCGAAATACGCTGCCTGCCGGGAAGGATGGTAGAACATGACGCTGGAAAATCCCTTGGCCAGGTCTTCCGGCTCCAGGACCCACGGATAAACGGAATCGCTTCCCCCGAAGTAGGCCCCCAGTTGATAGGAACGGAAAAACGGCCGACCCGGGAGCGGAAAAGGCTGCCGGACCGGCTGCAGCCGATTGTCCAACAACTTGAACAGGCTCGGCGATTGATGCCGGAAGTATATCATCAACCAATCCTCCCCCTCCAGGGATAGGGAAGAGTCGACCTGCAGGTCACGGTTCAGGAAATAACCTTGCTTTTCCCCCGTCAGCAGCCGGACGGAAGCCGTATCATAAAAAAACAACACCTTCGAAAAATTGTAGTTGCCGTCGAAGGCCTTCATGATGTCCCGGCTTTCCTTGGGGGTCTGCGCCTGGGTTTCCGACAACATATCCTGGAGCCGCTGCCGCTGCGCACCGCCCAGCAGGGTGTCCGACAATGCTTTCTCCAGTTCCTGGATTTTCCTGGCATTGGACTGCAACCGGACAACCAGGGTGCCTTCCCGCAGGGATGCCAACATAGCCGCCGGGCCGCTGGGTTCCAACCTGCCGGCATCTTGGGAACACAAGCGGTCGGAGAAGGCCAGCATGGTCAGGACCAACAGCAGGCCGGCTGTTAAATGCCGATGGGTAGGATGGTTCATACCGTTTGGGTAACATGCGTCCGGCCGGCGGCGGCCGACCCGGACTGAGCACGGATTGGTTGGTTTGACGTGCGAAGGAACACAGGCAAAAAAGGGATGCTTTCAAATATCCCAACAAGGTCGGAAAGCCTCCCACAATGGATCGTCCGACGGAGGTGGAACCTGCAGCTCCACCGGCTCACCGGAGACCGGATGACGGAAACCCAACTTCCAGGCGTGGAGATGTACGGAGCGGTCGCGGTTTCCCCGACGGGCACCATACTTGACATCTCCCTTGACCGGACTGCCCATGGCGCCCAGCTGGGCGCGTATCTGGTGGTGCCGGCCGGTATGCAGGGTAACCTCCAGCAGGTGGTATTGTTCGCTGCTGCCAAGCACCCGATAGCTGAGATCCGCCTGCCGGCTGCCGCTGGCTTCGGATTCCGACACCTCGGAACGGTTGCGGCTTCCGTCCTTCTTCAGGAAGTGCGTCACCGGCCCCGGCGGCTGGGACGGCAGCTCCTTCACGACGGCCAGGTAGGTCTTCGCAATCGCCCGCTGCCGGAACTGTTCCCCCAACTGGGTGGCGGCGGCGGCAGACTTGGCAAAAAGCACCACACCGGATGCCGGCCTGTCCAGTCGGTGCAAGGGGTAAAGCCGCGTTTTGCAAAATATCTCCCCCAACTGCAGCAGGGCCTTGTCCCCCGTCTTGTCCGCCTGGACCGGCACCCCGGGCGGCTTGTTGAAGGCTATCAACTGGTTGTTCCGATACACCACCAGGCTGCCGGGCTGCCAGGCATGCTTCCTGCCGGGCTCCCCGGAATGCCTTTCCTCCGGTCCGCCATCCTCCTCACTTGACCTCTTCATAATCGATGTATTCTCCTTTGTCTTCCGATGATGGCCCGGTCGACCGGGCATCCTGCATCCGCTGATGAAGGGATTCCCGACGCTGGCCCTCCCGGACGGCCTGTTTCAACATGAAGTAGCGGTAGATGAAGTAAAATACCACCCCCCATACCATTAATTTGATCATAACGCTTCGTTTAGCCGCCGATTCCCGGTATCGGAACCGCTTCGGAACGAACCGGTCCTTCGGAAACGGAGTCCCGAAGGACGCACATCCATCCCGGTGAACATCCCCGGCCCGGACATCCGCCCGAACCGCCCCGACAAACGACGGCAGCATTGCTATATGCCTCCTGCAACAAATATACGATACCCCCCGGGAATAGGGGCTGACTTTCATCGCACCGGACAGGCGATTTTGCAACCGGCGGACGCCCCGGCCAGCATCCCGCCCATCCGAACTGCCAAAACGGAAGCCGGCACGTCCCTCCTTCGGCACCATTGGCACAACCATTGCGCTATCCACCCTGGAAAGGAAACTTTTGTACGGCCCGCAGACCCTTCCCGAAAAAAGATTTTAAACAATTGTCCTCCCGCACTCGTTTCCTTGTGGGAACTTGTACTAACTTTATGTATTGGGAGAATCCCTTCAACCAGGAACTGAACCGGTACCATTTCATGCGTCGCATCCTCCACATATCGGTAGGCCTGATGTTCCTCGTCCACGGAAGCTGGGGGCAGGAGACTTTCCAACCCAAGCAACTGGACGAACCGAACAAAGGCATCATCTACACCCGGGAATTGGGAGCCCACCTCCGGATGCATACGAACGGTTTCTCCATGGGCATGACCATGGGAACCCTCCGGACCTACTATCAGACCCGCTACTGGCATGTCGAACTGGGGGCGCTGCAACATCCGAAGGAATTCCGGCAGAGCTTCGACACCCCCTCCACCCTCAACGGTCAGGTCTCGCGCGCGTTCAAATACGGAAAACAGAACAGCCTGTTCGTTGTCCGCGCCGGCCTGGGTGGCAAGCGGTACTTCTCCGAGAAAGCCCGGCACAAGGGCGTCGCCGTAGCCCTGACCTATGAATTCGGCCCCACCCTCGGCCTGCTGAAACCTTATTATCTGGAACTGCGCGCAGGCGACGGCCGCGCAACCATTTCCACCAAATACTCCCCCGAGACGGCCGGCAGCTTCCTCAACATCTGGCAAATACAAGGCGCATCGAGTTGGAGCGAAGGACTGGGCGAACTCTCCTTGCTGCCCGGCGGACAAGCCAAGGGTGCCGTCCATTTCGACTGGGGCGCATTCGACGAATTCGTCAAAGCCATGGAAGCCGGCATCATGGTCGATGTCTTTTCCCGCACGGTGCCGATCATGGTGGATGCCGCCGGCTTGGAAAACAAACAGGTTTTCATCAACCTTTTCCTACATTTGCAGTTCGGTAAACGGTGGTAAGCCTCCGAGCCGTCCGAATCCACCCCGCCTGATTCCGGTACGCACACCACCTTTCCCCTTAATGCCTTCGCATCAGAACGCCGCTTCACACATGATAGAACTACCCGTTACCGAATCGCCCGAACAACGCCGCCGCCGGCCGGAATGGCTCCGGGTCAAACTGCCCATCGGGGAAAAATACAAGCATGTCCGGCAACTGGTGGATACCTACCGCCTACATACCATCTGCCAAAGCGGCAACTGTCCCAATATGGGCGAATGCTGGGGGGCCGGCACCGCCACATTCATGATATTGGGCAACACCTGTACGCGGTCCTGCTCCTTCTGCGCCGTCAAGACCGGCCGGCCGCCGGAATACGACACGGACGAACCCAGGCGTGTGGCGGAAGCCATCCGGCTCATGGAGGTCCGGCACGCTGTGATCACCTCCGTCAACCGGGACGAGCTGGCGGACCGGGGCGCGGAAATATGGTACCAAACCGTGCGGGCCGTCAAGGACAGCTCCCCGGAAACCACCATTGAGACGCTGATTCCGGATGTCAAAGCCCACTGGCAAGCCCTCGAAAGGATGATCTCCGGCGGACAGGAAGTCGTCAGCCACAACATGGAAACGGTAGAACGCCTGTACCGCAAAGTACGGCCCCAGGCTAAATACGCCCGTAGCCTCGAGCAGATCCAACGCACCAAAGCCTACGGCAAGCGGACCAAGTCCGGCGTCATGGTCGGCCTTGGCGAAACCCCCGACGAGATGTTCCGGGCGATGGATGACCTGCGGGCCCACGGATGTGACGTGCTGACCATCGGCCAATACCTGCAACCGACCAAACTCCACCTGGCGGTCGTGGAATACATCCACCCCGACCTGTTCGCCCGCTACCGGGAGGCCGGCCTGGAACGCGGATTCGACTTCGTGGAAAGCGGCCCGCTGGTCCGGTCTTCCTATCATGCGGAACGACACCTCTGAGCCGGCCATCTCCATCGTCTGGTTCAAAAGGGACCTGCGTCTGCAGGACCACGAACCCCTCCGCCGGGCCTGGCAGGAGGGTCTCCCCGTGCTGCTGCTGTATGTCTTCGAACCCTCGGTCATGGCAGCCCCGACCTACGACATCCGGCACTGGCGGTTCGTCCGCGAATCCCTGGATGACATGAACCGGACCCTCGCCGCCTTCCGGACCTCCGTCCATTGCTATACATCCGAATTCATCCCGCTTCTCGAGAACCTGCAATCGCAATACAAAATCCACAAACTGTTCTCCTACCAGGAAACGGGCTTGCTGATCACCTACCAGCGGGACCGGGCGGTGGTCCGCTACTGCCGACAGGCTGGCATCGAATGGGTGGAATGCGTAGCCAATGGCGTCGAACGGGGAAGACGAGACCGAAAAGGCTGGCGCGAACAGTGGCATCGGTTTGTGAATGCACCCCAGGATACCGTGGATTGGTCCCGCTGGAAGGCCGCCCCGACACCGACCTTGCCTACGGAAACCTTGGCGCCGGTTCCCACTTACGAAAGGAACCCCTCCTTCCAACCCGGCGGACCCACCTTCGGAAACGCTTACCTACAGTCATTCCTGGCGGAGCGGATACGGCACTATACCCGCGGCATCTCCAAACCGGAAGCCAGCCGCAAAGCTTGCAGCCGGCTCTCCCCTTATATCGCCTGGGGCTGTCTCAGCGTCCGACAGGTATGGCAGGCGTCCGATCCCGCAGGAGAAGGAGGGAAATTCCCTTTCCAATCTCGCGCCTTCCGCGAACGCCTGCGATGGCAAGCCCATTTCATCCAGAAATTCGAAATGGAAGACCGGATGGAGTTCGAACCGGTCAACCGGGGATTCATCCCGCTCCTGCCCGATGACGGTTCCGGTCAGCCGGCATTGCTCGAAGCCTGGCAATACGGCAGGACCGGATTCCCGCTTGTCGATGCCGCCATGCGCTGCCTGCTGGCCACCGGCTGGATCAACTTCCGCATGCGGGCCATGCTCGCTTCCTTCCTCACCCATTTGCTCCGCCAACCTTGGCAGACGGGCGCTACCTGGCTCGCTCGGCTGTTCCTCGATTTCGAACCCGGCATACACTACCCGCAATGGCAGATGCAGGCCGGTATCACAGGCATCAATACCGTCCGCATCTATAATCCCGTCAAACAGTCGACAGACCAGGATCCCGACGGTACGTTCATCCGCCGTTGGGTACCGGAACTAGCCCAGGTCCCGACCGCCCTGATACACACCCCTTGGGAAATGACTGCCCTGGAAAAGGCCATGTACCTGCCGGAAACCAACACCCCATATCCAAATCCCATCGTGGACTTGACCCACGCGCACCGACAGGCACGCGAACATTGCTGGGCCATGCAACAACTTCCCGCCGTTCGGAAGGAAAGCCTGCGCATCCTTCGCAAACATACCCTTCCCGGCCGGAAACCCTCCGGATAACAGCGCCGCCCCCCCTTTTTCAAACGAAACCGACCCGCCCGTGAAAAACAGGTCGCATCGGTGACAAAACACATGAGAAAAAACATCTTCACGATATCTCTTGCCATATGTCTCCTCCCAACACACCTTTCTTCGGCATAGACTTCGGTGCCAAGACAGCCGGAACGACCGTCATCTGCCTGGAACATCAGCGGCGACTGATTTTTCTTCCGTCCGCCAAAGGACAGGACACGGACGCCTGGCTGTCCGCCGAAATCACCACCCGCCGACCTGCTGCGGTCTACCTGGACGCACCCCTCAGCTTGCCCGGAGTTTACCGCGGCATCGGAACCGACCACTTCTATCGGACCTGTGACCGTGCCGTCAACGCCATGTCCCCCATGTTCCTGGGCGGCTTGACCGCCCGGGCCATGAAACTACGGTCCCTTTTTCCCGATATCCCCTTCTTCGAAATCTATCCGGGTCATTTCGTCAGAACATACCTGCCGGAGGCGAAGGAATACAAGCGGGAAGGGTTGGACAGGTTCGTCGCCAGGCTGTCGGAACGACTCCCGCTTTCCTGGCAGGCCGCACCTACCAATTGGCACCAGGTCGATGCCGCGATCGCCTGGTTCTCCGGCTGGCGGCACCAGGCCGGCCAGGCGTCCTGCTTCGGCCGGCCCGAGGAAGGCCTCATCTGGGTTTGAAGCCGGCCCGCTTCGACACCCGGTTCCGGGAGATTTCCCGCTGCCGTCCGCTTTTGTGCCGGCCCGTGACGAACGTACGGAGCGCCGTGTGCTTGGTCACGCGACCGTGCACCCGCTTGCGCCACCGGCGCCAATGCTTCGGCGCCAGCTCCCTGCGCATCAGCCGGATGACCGCAGGCTCCGGCAGACCGAACTGCCGTTCTATGGCATCGAACGGGGTACGGTCCTCCCAGGCCATTTCTATGATCCGCTCAATGTCCTCCCTTGAAAGTTGTGCTTGCCCTTCCGATTCCATGCCTTCTCAACAATGCTGCCACTCCTTTGTTTTCCCACTTTGCCAAGCGACCGGGCCCGATGCCGGTATCTCCGTACCGGCTTCGCATCGGATTGCCGCCATCCATGAAATGATATGAAAACCCTTCGGCTATTGTTGGGCGACCAGCTCAACCCCCTGCATTCCTGGTTCCGGGAAAAAAATGATGACATCCTGTATTGCCTTTTCGAAATGCGACAGGAAACCGATTATGTCCGGCATCACATCCAGAAAATCATCGCCTGCTTCGCCGCCATGCGACATCTCGCGGCCTCCTTGCAGCACGAGGGACACCGGGTCGTCTATCTCCCCCTCGACCATCCTGACAATACGGGTAGCCTCGAGGACAATCTGAGCCTGCTCATCCGCCGCCACGGAATCGAACAGTTCGAATACCAGCTGCCGGACGAATGGCGGCTGGACGAACAACTGAACCGGTTCTGCCAGTCATGCGGCCTGCCGACCCGGGCGGTCGATACGGAACACTTCCTGACCTCCCGGGATTCGTTGGACAAACTGTTCGGGCAACGCCCCTACCTGATGGAGACTTTCTACCGGGATATCCGGCGCCGCCATGACATCCTGCTGGAAAACGGCCGGCCTGTCGGCGGACAGTGGAACTACGACGCGGAAAACAGAAAGAAAATGCCGAAGGACCATCAGCCGCCGCCGCCCCTGCTTTTTTCCCGGGACGTACGCGACATCCACCGGATGATCCTGGAGGCCGGTGTCAACACCATCGGTTCGGTAGACCCGGCCCGTTTCACCTGGCCGGTCACCCGGGAGGAATCCCTCGACCTGCTGTCCTATTTCACAACCAATGGTCTGGTACACTTCGGCGACTTCCAGGACGCGATGACACCGGAACACTGGGCCCTCTACCACGCCCGTTTGTCCTTCTCTCTCAATTTCAAACTCCTGTCACCCATGGAAGTCGTACAGGCGGTGCTTTCGGCCTGGAAACAGCGCAGGCAGGAGATTTCCATATCACAGGTGGAAGGCTTCGTCCGTCAGGTCATCGGATGGCGGGAATATATCCGTGGCATCTACTGGGCACGCATGCCGTCGTACGCCAACCTGAATTTTCTGGCACATAGCAGACCTTTGCCGGCTTGGTTCTGGAACGGGGAGACAAAGATGGCCTGTCTACGGCATACGGTCCGCCAATCCCTGGCCCATGCCTACGCCCATCACATCCAGCGCCTGATGGTGACCGGTAATTTCTGTTTGCTGGCGGGAATCGACCCGGATGCCGTCGACCAATGGTACCTGGGCATATACATCGATGCGATCGAATGGGTCGAACTACCCAATACACGGGGAATGAGCCAGTTCGCCGACGGTGGTGTCGTCGGCACCAAACCATACTGTGCGTCCGCCAACTACATGGACAAGATGGGACATTATTGCACGGGCTGCCACTACGACAAGAAAGCCAGGACCGGAGACCGGGCCTGCCCGCTCAACAGCCTGTATTGGCACTTCATGGACCGGCACCGCACAAAGCTGGAACGGAACCCACGCATCGGCATGGCCTACCGTACCTGGGACAGGACGGAGGAAGACACCAGGGAGTCCATCCTCAGACAAGCGGATGCATACCTCCGCAACTTGGAAGACTTGTGAAACGACCGGCAGGCAACTACTGCTCCGACGGCTGTCTGGTCAGCGGGTCAGATACATATACCGTTGGTTGTCCAACTGGCGGAAGAACGGGTCGCTCAGGTCACGGATGAACTGGATGGCCTCTCCCGTCGACTTCATCTCCGGACCCAGGTCCTTGCTGACCCCGGGGAATTTTTCGAAAGAGAACACCGGCACCTTGATGGCATAGCCCCGAGGTTGCGGCTTGATGTTGAAATCCTTGAGCTTGTGCGTGCCCATCATGATTTTGGTGGCGATGTTGAGATAAGGGACGCCGTAGGCTTTCGCGATGAACGGGGTGGTCCGGCTCGCCCGGGGATTGGCTTCGATGACATAGACCTGTTCGTCCTTCACTGCAAACTGAATGTTGATCAGTCCGCGTATGTTCAGGGCACGGGCCAGCTTTTCGGCGTATTCCACCATGGTGTTGATCGACTGGACGGACAGACTGTAGGTCGGCAGCACCGCGTTGCTGTCGCCGGAATGGATGCCGGCCGGTTCGATGTGCTCCATGATACCCATGATATGGATGTCCTCTCCGTCGAAGATGGCATCGATTTCCGCTTCCTTGGCCCGGTCCAGGAAGTGGTCCACCAGGACACGGTTGTCCGGCATGTTCTTAAAGATGGAAAGCACATGCTGTTCCAATTCCCGGTCGTTGATGACAATTCGCATGTCCTGTCCACCGAGGACATAACTCGGGCGGACCAGAACGGGGTAGTTGATCTCGTTGGCGATGCGGAGCGCCTCGGTGGTGTCACGGGCCACCCCGTAGCGAGGGTAGGGGATATCCAATGCCTTGAGCAGGTCGGAAAAAGCGCCACGATCCTCCGCCAGGTCCATATCCTGGAAGCTGGTGCCGATGATTTTCACTCCTTTGCGGTGGAACACCTCCGCCAACTTGAGGGCCGTCTGTCCGCCCAGCTGGACGATGACCCCTTCCGGCTTTTCCAGTTCGAGGATTTCGTCGATATGTTCCCAGAAAATGGGCTCGAAGTAGAGCTTGTCCGCGATGTCGAAATCCGTTGAAACCGTCTCCGGATTGCAGTTCACCATGATGGCGCCATAGCCGGCCTCCTTGATGGCCATGACACCGTGGACACAGCAGTAATCGAACTCGATGCCTTGCCCGATCCGGTTCGGACCGGAGCCCAGGACGACGATCTTTTTGTTGTCGGAGGGGATGCTTTCGTTTTCTTCATCGAAAGTGGAGTAGAAGTAGGGCGTCATGGCCTCGAACTCCGCCGCACAGGTGTCGACCATCTTGTAAGTCCGGCGGATATTGTGCTTCTTCCGGGCGCGGGTCACTTCCTCTTCCTTGACGCGGAGGATCCAGGCGATCTGTGCGTCCGAATACCCCACTTCCTTCAGTTCCCGGAGAAATGCGGCCGGAATGTCTTCCGGGACATTGTACCGGATGAGCTCGTGTTCCATGTCAACCAGGCGTTTGATCTGCTTGATGAACCATGGGTCGATGCGGGTCAGCTTCTGTACGGTCTTTTCGGGGACACCCAGGCGTAGGGCATCCTTGAGCCGGAAGATACGGTCTTCGGTCGCCTCCTCCAGGCGATGGAGGATATCCTCCGTACGAACCCATTCCTTCATGTCCGCCCCGAGCCCCATCCGGCTGTTTTCCAAGGATTGGCAGGCTTTCTGGAGTGCTTCCAGAAAATTTCGGCCGATCCCCATCACTTCCCCGACGGATTTCATCTGGAGGCCCAGGTAGGGGTTGGACCCGGGGAATTTCTGAAAATTCCAGCGTGGCATCTTGACGATGACGTAATCGAGGGTCGGCTCGAAGTAGGCGCTGGTATTTTTGGTAATCTGGTTTTTGAGTTCGTCCAGGTGGTAACCGATGGCCAGCTTGGCGGCGATCTTGGCGATAGGGTATCCGGTTGCCTTGCTTGCCAAGGCGGAGGAACGGCTGACCCTGGGATTGATTTCGATGACGATGAGGTCTTCCGTTTCCGGGTCTTGGGCGAACTGGATGTTGCATCCGCCTGCGAAATTGCCGAGGGAACGCATGGCCTGGATCGCTTCGTTCCGCATGCGTTGGTACGCTGTATCGGACAGGGTCATGGCCGGGGCGACCGTGATGCTGTCACCGGTATGAATTCCCATCGGGTCCAGGTTCTCCACGACACAGATGATCACGACATTGTCGTTGGCATCGCGCAGCAATTCCAGCTCGAATTCCTTCCATCCCAAGACGGCCTTTTCCACCAGCACCTCATGGGTCGGCGACATCGTCAGGCCGCGGCGCAGCGCTTCGTCGAAATCCTCTTCCCGGTGAACGAACCCTGCGCCGGACCCTCCCAACGTATAGGAAGGCCGGATGACCAAGGGATAACCGATTTTCTGAGCGGCGTCCTTTCCTTCCAGAAAGGAATTCGCGATACGGGAAGGTGCGACGCTAAGTCCTTGGTTGATCATATGCATGCGGAACGCTTCGCGGTTCTCGGTCAGTTCGATGGCGTCGATGTCCACCCCGATCATCCGGACGTTGTAACGTTCCCAAATACCCAGTTTATCCACCTCGATGGCGAGGTTCAAAGCGGTCTGTCCACCCATTGTCGGCAAGACCGCGTCTATTTTCCGTTCCTGGAGAATATGTTCGATACTTTGGGGCGTCAATGGCATCAGGTAGATGTGGTCTGCCGTGACGGGATCCGTCATGATGGTGGCCGGATTGGAGTTGATCAGGGTCACTTCTATCCCTTCTTCCCGGAGGGACCGGCTTGCTTGGGAGCCGGAATAGTCGAATTCACAAGCCTGTCCGATGATGATTGGACCGGACCCGATGATGAGGACCGACTGGATGGAATGGTCTCTAGGCATGAAAATGATGGTTTAACGTGATCGGATGTGTACGGAACTGCACGAATTATGCCACGACCTCACCACGCCGGCGCTTTCGTCGTTGCCGGCGGCAACAGATGGGCGATGAATCGGGTTTGATGTGTTTGGGGAATCGGGACCGCACACAATTGGGCGGCATGTGCCTGTGGCACGCTCCATCCAGGTGAGTGCGTCCTTACCAGACATAAAGATCGGAAGGGCGCTGCAAAAGTAGCGCAAATCGAAAAGGGTTGCAAACCGGCACAGGACATTAATCCGAAAACAGGTACCGGTCCGAGAGGTAAAGCAGGCTGGCCATGGCGGCTGTTCCCAGGTCCAGTTCTCTTTTGTTTACTGTTTCCAGGACATCCGCCGCCGTATGGTGGTAATCGAAATACCGCTGGGAATCCGGCTCGAAACCGATCAGCAGCGTGCCTTGGGATTTCAACGGCGAGATGTCGGCCCCGCCACCACCTTTGCGGATATGCAGGTTGTATGGTTCAAGCAGCGTCAGCCAAGGCTGCATCCGGGAAAAATAGCGGGCGAACACCTCCTTTTCTCCGTCCACCGTGAATCCCCGCGGTGTGAAACCTCCCCGGTCGCTCTCGATGGCCGCCAGGTGGCGCTCCTGTCGGCGGGCCGCTTCCGCAGCATAGGTAGTCCCTCCGCGCAGACCGTTCTCCTCGTTCATGAAAAGGACGCAACGCAAGGTATGGTCGGGTTCGTAGCCTGCCTGGCGCAGGACTCGCAGTGCATCCAGCGATTGTACGCAGCCGGCTCCGTCGTCATGCGCTCCTTCACCGACATCCCAGGAATCCAAATGGCCGCCGACCAGCAGGATGTCCTGCGGCTTCTTCCGCCCCCTAATCTCACCGATGACATTGTAGGAAAGCTGATCCGCCAGCTGCCGGCAACTGCTCCGAAGGTACACGGAGACCGGCCCCTCCCGCAACAGACGACTCAACAGGTCCGCATCCGATGTCGCAACACCGAAAGCGGGTATCCGCTGCACCCCCTCCTTGTAAATCATGCTTCCGGTGTGCGGCGTCCCGTCCGACCCGGATGCCATGGAGCGTACCAACACACCGACCGCTCCTTTGCGTGCCGCCTCCACCGCTCCGTTGGCACGTTGGTCCACCGCTCCGCCGTATGCGGCAAAGGTGTTGATAATTCTCGGATCGAAAGGCCGGTTGAAAAAAACAATCTTCCCGGCCACCGCCGCAGCATCCATCTTTTCCAAGGCTTCCAGCCCCTGTACCTCCAACACCTCCCCTTGCAATCCTCCCGGCCCCGTACCAACCGAATTCCCCAGGGCCAGGGCTCGTAATCCCACCGTGCCCATGACGGACCGGGTGATCCGGACCTCCTCCGCCTCCCCCCGGACCCAATATGGCACCATACAGGGCTGCAGCCAGACAGAATCGAATCCGAGGGTGTCCATCACCTGCCGCATGTACTCCACCGCCGCCGCCGCTTCGGGTGATCCGGACAAACGCCCGCCGATCCGCTTCGTCAAATGCGACAGCCAACCGTACCCCGCTCCGTCCGTCAGGGCTGTGTCGTATAATCGGCGAATGAAAAACGCATCCGCCGCATCCCCCACCGCTTGGGCATCCTGTCCGCGAACCGGTGACAAACCCAATAACCATACAAACCAAATCCACCTCCCAACCCTACTTTTCTTTCGCCTTTTCAACACCGCCGATGCCTTGCGATGCTCACGGAAAAACAAAGATGATTTCATATCTCGTCCTGTTGTTTTTTTGTTAAAAATTTAATTTTTCTATTTCTTTTTTTACAAAATATTGTATCTAAAATGAGAAAACAAAAAAAACCGCTGTTACGATTTCCAATTTTACTCACTTCCTGAACACACAAAAAAATTCGAAACCAGGTTAGGATTTTCTACCGAACACCCTTATCTTAGCATCACGAAAGTAATCGTATTTTTTACACCAAGCTTAATGTTCGGTTGTTTCCTTTTCCGACGAAACAATCTTCCAAAATAATAATTTGGTTTTATTTGGTTAGGGCTGAGGTAGTACGAAAGTGCTACCTCTTTTTTTTTGCCTCCACCAACGGATGATGCTGGTCGAATCCGCCTCCCCAACCTGTTGACATCGCCTTACCAGCCCCTCGCCGCAAAGCGGTGAACTCATCCCATCAACAAAGGTCAAAAACACACAATAGCTAAAAAAATTAAAAACACAAAAGTCCCTGTAATCCACAGATTGCCTGAAATTCACAGCCCGGCCATCCCCGGAAAGCGGGGAACGACATCCCGCATCACCATACAGGATGGCCTGCCTTCCTCTCCTCTCCGCGAAGCGGGGAAAACGCTGTCGATCCTTCCTGTTACCAATGAATTCGAACACCCGAATTTCCTCCCGCTGCTACCAGTGGAGTGCCTGCGGTCACCGGGACCCTCCATTTGAAGAAGTTCGTCCAAAAAACGGCTTTTTTTCTATTCGTATCATGCGCAACCAAATGATTGCTACTCGAATTCCATGGCAATCCCTGCATACAATCTGGCGAAACACGTAATTTAGCTTCCCGGTCACGGGGTGCCTGGCGGGACCGAAACGAATGGTCCGGACATACCGGTTCCCGTCACCAGTCAAAATTTCCGCCACATGAAAAGACAATTATTAAGCTGGGCAGCCCTGATGCTTGCCAGCATTGGTTCCTGGCAATGCAGCAGCTTGAAGTCTGCCGGCAACATAAACCTGTTCACCATCCAGGACGACATGACCTTCGGCAAGGAGTTCAGCAAGCAGATTGCCCTGGATACGGCGCAGTTCCCCCTGCTTCCGGAAAAAGGCAACGAAGAAGTCTACCGCTACGTCCGTGGCATCACCAGGCAGTTGCTTTCCACCAGCAAAGTGGCGTATGCGAAGGAATTTGCCTGGGAAGTGAAGATCATCCACGATGACAACACCCTCAATGCGTTCGCCGTACCCGGCGGATACCTTTACGTCTATACCGGTCTGATCAAGTTCCTGGATACCGAAGACCAACTTGCCGGTGTAATGGGTCATGAAATAGCCCATGCCGCCCTTCGTCACTCCACCCAACAGATGACTCGGATGTACGGATTGGACATCCTGCGCCAAATCATCACCGGCAAAGCGGAACCTGGCGTCATGGAACAACTTGCCATTGGGCTTATATCCTTGAAATTCAGCAGAAACCACGAAATCGAGGCGGATGAACACTCCGTCATCTATCTATGTGGCACGTCCTTGGACGCTACCGGTGCAGCCGGTTTCTTTGAAAAGATGAAGGGCAAGGGCGGCCAGCCGCCGGAGTTTCTGAGCACCCATCCGGACCCTGGGAACCGGGTCGTGTCCATTCGGGCGAAATCGGCCAGCCTTGGCTGCCCGGGAACGGCCCATAATCAGGAAAAGTACGCCCGCATCAAACGGCTGCTGCCCTGAAAAAGCAAACACATCACCTGCCGGTCCTCCGGCTTTCCCGAGCTTCTTTCCATCGCATCAACCAATGGAGCAAAGGGTGCTCCTCCCGGGCGATGTAATGCCGCGGCACGGGACGCCCCCCGAACTGCCGAAGGAACCGCTCCACGTTCGGCATGACACTGCCGGTGAAATCGAAGGAGCCGATACCGGCGGCGGCGGCCTCGCGGATGGCGTGCCATACCATCAAGGCCGGCCCTCCGGCCGAAAGCCGACCCGGGTCGGCGGCCTGGACCGTCCAATAAGCCTTTCCACGATCCCATACGACAAATGCGGCGGCATGCGCCCGGCCGGCTTCGTCACGAACCACATACAGCCGGCCGACATCTCTTTCCAGGCAGCGGCCGGTCACGGCCGCCAATCGGTCCGCCGGATACGGATTGGGAAGGGATTGCTTGCCGAAGGTCTGGTCCAGCAGTTCGTACAACACCCCGCTGTGCTGGACCGCCGATACGGTCAGGTCCCGCTCCGCCTTTCGAATGGCTGTACGGGCCCTGTTCTCAAAACCTGCAAAAACCGCTTCGAGATTCGACAAATCGTCGATCACATAGGAATAGCGGGTTGTCTGCCGGTATCCCATCCAATACAGGGCGGTCCAGTTCGTATGGTCGGGAAAAAAATGCTGGAAGAAGAAGGAACGGGCGGGAAGACCTTCGAACAAGGCCCTTAGCGCCTGCTGCTCCCATGCGATGCGCGAGGCGCGTTTCTGGCCGGCCTCCGGGAAGCGGATGTGACAACCCATATAGGGTGCCACAGGCGGCATGCCGATGCCCCTGAACCAACGCAAACGGGTCCGGCAATAGGGCAGCGCGGCGATAGGGCGGCCATTGTCCAACAAAACCACCACATCCCAGCGGTCCGGTCCTGCATCGGCATCCAGCCACCAAGGCTGCAGAAATATCGGTACGTCCTGTGCGCCTTCACAAAACGCCCGATAAATTGACTTGGACTGGTCGGGTAGGGTGGTGGTCATGGATACGAAGGCTTGCCAAGGGGAACAAGACCGCCCCTCATCCTTTGTAAAATGGCAGGCGGACGACCTTCGCCGGCATCCTGCGGCTCCCGGCCACCACCTGTAGGGATGTCCCCTCCGCGGCGAAAGCCGTCCGGACGTACCCCATCCCGATGGGCCTGTCCAGGGAAGGAGACTGTGTGCCAGACGTCACCCGGCCTATTTCGTGGCCGTCGGCGTCCTCGATGGGATATCCGTGCCGCGGAACCCGGCGGTCATCGACGGTGAAAGCGACCAACTTTCGTTGCACGCCTTCCGCCTGCTGCCTGCGAAGCAAATCCGCCCCGATGAAATCCCCCTTCTTCAGCTTCGTAATCCATCCGAGACCAGCCTCCAAGGGGGAAGTGGTGTCGTCTATGTCGTTCCCGTACAAGGCGTACCCCATTTCCAGGCGCAGTGTGTCCCGGGCGCCAAGACCGGCCGGCCGAAGACCGACCTCCTGTCCGGCCGCCAGGATGGCATCCCACAATGCCGCCACCTGACCCGCCTGCACATACAGTTCGAAACCGCCCGACCCTGTGTAGCCGGTGGCCGAAACCAGCACGTTACCGATACCGGCGACCGTCCCTTTGCCGAACGTATAGTATTTCATTCCTGCCAGGTCCATGGAGGTAAGGGGCTGCAGCACCTCGACCGCCCGGGGTCCCTGTACGGCCAACAGGCCGGTTTCGTCGGATATGTTGATGAGTCGGGCATCGAAGGTATGGTGTTCCTGGATCCAGTTCCAATCCTTCTCGATGTTGGAAGCGTTCACGACCAGCATGAAGGCTTGTTCGTCCGCCGCACACATGTCTTCCGGCAGACGGTAGACCAGCAGGTCGTCCACAATCCCGCCCCGGTCATTGGGCAGGCAGGAATACTGCGCGTCACCAACTGACAAGCGGGCGGCATCGTTGCTTGTCAGGTACTGGACCAGGCGAAGGGCCTCCCTTCCGCGCACGATGAACTCCCCCATATGGGAGACATCAAAGATGCCGGCCCGCTGCCGTACCGCCTGATGTTCCTCCCGGATTCCTTCATAGGAAATGGGCATGTTGTAACCGGCGAAACCGGCCATTTTGGCACCCCGTGCGATGTGCCTGCCTGTCAATGGTGTGTCTTTCATCTTGTATTGGTTAGCGGACGCTTCCGGTACCGGGACCGGCGGTTCCTCCGGTTCACTTGGGTGTTTCCAGCGACACCCCGTCGATCTTGTCGCCTACGGACAATGCGTAGACCACCTCCATTCCCTCCACCACCCTGGCGAAAATCGTATACCGTCCGTCCAGATGTGGCGTCGGGGAGTGTGTGATGAAGAACTGGGTGCCCTCCGTATGCAAGCCGGCGGAAGCCATGCCTACACAACCTTCCTGGTCGTAATGGAGGTACGGAACCTCTGTGCGGATGCAATAATTCAGGCTTCCGTAGCCGTCTCCGCGGGGACAGCCCCCCTGGGCGACGAAATTGGGCACCACCCGATGGAAGGTTTTTCCGTCGAAGTACTGGTCCCGGATCAGTTCCAGAAAATTGGCGACCGAACCGGGTGCGGCCTCTGGCAACAGCTGCAGGACGACATCCCCTTTTTCCGTCCGGATACGGACACGGCTGGAGGGCTGAAGCTCCGAGACCAGTTTCCAATCGATACGATGGGAAAATTTGGGTTGGACAGGCACCTGCGGATTACCCTGGAAGTAATCCAGGGTCTGCTTGATTTCATTATAGGTTTCGATTTCCTGGGGAAGCCGCAGTTTGCGCAGGGCGTTCTCCAGAATCTGCAGGCTGTCGAATGTCTGGCGAAAGCCCAGCTGCGGTTCCCGCAGGACCTGGGCGGCGACCGCGGCCATCCCGAGGTCTCCTGTTTCGATGGCATCCCGGAAACAATCGCTCAGCTCCCGGCGCACCTGGCTTCCGCTTCCGAACAACCGGCTGAAATCCGGCATCCGGGCTATCATGGCCAAAGCCTCCACTGCGGCCGTCCGGACAACCGCCAGGTCGGAAGGATATGCGGCATCCCTGATGTAGCGGTAGTTCCAACCGAAATGGGCGAGGGCACGCAGTGCCTCTCCTTTTTCGTAGGGACTGACGGCATTTTCAAACCGTTTCTTGAGTTCCCAGTTCAGATACTTCCGGGGTTCCTCCATGCTGTAGGGCAGGTAACGGGTGGCGGCCGCATACAGTTTGAGGGCGACCTGCCAAGGCCGGCCGGGTTGTTTGGCCAACTGCCAGTAAATGGTCGCCTCCTGTTCGGCTCCCCGGCGGATCAGATAATCCGCAGCGGTGGACGCCACCATCAGCGAGGGATCGTTGATGGCCATCAGCACGGTCGGCTTTACCTTGTCATGGTCAAAGTTTTCGAATGCCCGCAGAATATTGCATTTCACCCGGTCGTCCCGTTCCAGATTGTACTGGTACAACAACACGTTCAGCGCTTTGGGCGTACCCGCTTTCCCGATGGCGGATGCCAGGGCCATCCGGATGTTCGGGTCGTCCTCCTTGGCCAGGGTCGGCGGCAGCAGGCTGTCCGCCATGGCCAGGTCGATACCCTTGGCCCGCATCAGGTAATGGGCGGCAATCCCGCGAACCCGGGCTGGATATCCTCTTTCGTGCAGGAAACGCACCATGGTGTTGGTGCCGTTTTCCGACACCAGCCCCCGCAACATGAACTGGTAGATGCCCCTGGCCTGGCCCTCCAACAACAAGGTGTCTTTCTGCCGATAAGTGGAAATGGCGGCGAGATTGTCCAGTTGCTCCGACGACCCGCATTTTCCGATGGCCTCCAGGACCGCCCCGTTGAACACAAAGGAAATTCCCGTCGTGTCATACCGGTCGAACGCCGCCGTCAGCAGCGGTACCGCCCGCTTATGCCGAAGCTGCCCCAAAGCATAGGCCGCCGCCACCCGGACTTCGTCCACCGGATCGTACAACATGACGCCCAGGCTGTCCACCGCCGCCGTATCCTGCTGGGAGGCGAAGGCCTGGACAGCCAGGTATCGCATGGTGGGGTTCTTATCCTTGAAATAACGGAGCAGGCTGTCCACCATGCCTTTGTCCTGATAGGTGTATAATTCCTGCACCAGCGGATTGGTGAAATCGACATCCACCTCCAGCAGGCCCTCCTCCGAGGGGGGGACACAGCTGAAGGTCAGGAACGATAGTAACACAACCGGGACCAAGGCCGGCAAATGCTTGATATGGTACATGCTTTAGTCGTTATGACGCGTGGTGGCGTACCGGGGGGCAGGCTCCGTATGATCGCCTGTTGCCGGAAAAGGTACACCGAAAGGATGGTCTTGGGTGGGACGTGACATCCCGAAGGGATCTTCCCCTTGGGGCGGGGACAAGGCGGGTCCGAATCCGTCCTCCAGGTCGGAGGATTCATCGTCGTCCCCGAGGGAATTGAAATCGTTGCAATCCAGACCGATGCTCATGTCACCACGCGGCTTGACGAAACGGGCCTCCCAATCGTAACCTGATTTTTCGTCCTCTTCCAACCGCCGCAGAAAATCCTGGCAATACGGCTTGGCCATCCGGCTTCCCTGGCCTTCGGCCAAGGAAAGGAATCGGATCCAACGGTCCTCCCCACCGACCCAGGTTCCCACCACCAGGGAGGGGGTGATGCCCATGAACCACCCGTCCACATAGTCGTTCGTCGTTCCGGTCTTTCCACCGATTTCGCTCTTCAGTCCCATGCCTCCGGACGCATATTTGAGCATCTCCACCATCACGAAGTTCGGCTCTTCCTGCAAGGCCTGCCGTTCCTGTGATTCCTGGCTGTAGATTACCCGGCCGTTCTTGTCTTCGATGCGGGTAATGTACACCGGCTTGTTATAGTAGCCGTTGTTGGCGAAGGTGGTGTAGGCTCCGGTCATGTCCATGACGGTCATATCCGCCGCTCCCAGGCAAATCGCGGGCTGGGGCGGGATCTTGTCCTTTCCTATGCCCATGTTCTCCAACAGTTCCAACACCGGTTGAACGGAACCCAGCTGCTGCATCAGAAAGACGGAAACGGTGTTGACGGATTTCTTCAGCGCGGAGCGGAGGCTCATCGTCTGATACGTGTACTTGTCTGTCGAATTGCGCGGGGTCCAGTCCTCGAGTAGTTGGAAGTTCCCTTCGCCTGCGAAGATGGTCCGCGGCATGTCGGTCACTTCCGTACAGGGGGAAATACCCTGCTGGGCAATGGCCGTCGCATAGATGAAAGGCTTGAATGTGGAACCCACCTGTCGGTTGGCCCCCGTATGGTCGAAAGCGAAGTACTTGGAATTGATTCCTCCGACCCATGCCTTGACATGGCCATTGCGCGGATCTATGGCCAGCGACCCGATCTGCAGGAACATATGATGGTATTTCAGGGAATCCATCGGAGACATCACCGTGTCCTTCTCATATCCCGGCGCATGCCAGTCGAACACCTTCATCTTCACTTTCTTGCGAAATTCTTTCTCCACCGCCGACTGGAACTCCTTCCACTTTTCTTCCAGGGCTGGCCATCCGGGGGAATCGATCACCTGCCGCTCCCTGTCGTTCAGCTTCGATTTCGGGTGCAACAGCTTCTCCATCATCGCATCGCTGAGCAACAGCCCCTCCGCCTGCTCCTCCATTTCGGCGATCGGTTCGCTGAGCAAAGCGTCACGCATCAGAAGGTAGCGTTCGGAATATCGCACCAACTGCCGTAGCTTCCGGTTGCGATAGGCCAATTCCGCCTCGGTCGCATCCTTCTTTTGGTAATCCCAGGGCGACATCCGCATCTGTTTGTTCCATACCTGCCAGAAACGGTCCTGGAGAGCCGTCATGTGCCGGGCCATGGCCGCCTCCGCATGCTGCTGTACCACCGGGTCGATGGTGGTGTGGATGCGCAGTCCGTCCTTGTACGGATTGTAGGGGGACCCATCCGGTTTCTTCCGACATTCATCCCCAGGCAGAATATCGTACAACAGGTCCTTGACCAGCTCGGTACGGAAGTAGGTGCCCAGGCCCTGGGTGTGATTGGTCCGGGTGAATTTCGAAATGTCGATGGGAAGCACCCGCAGGGAATCGTACGTCTCCCGGGTGATCACGTTGCTCTTTCGCATTTGGTCCAGGACGACCATCCGCCGCTTTTCGGCGACAGGCATCTTCCGCTTGGGATTGTACAGGGATGGGTTCTTGAGCATCCCGACCAGCATGGCCGCTTCCTCTATGCGGAGTTGCGAATGGTCCTTTGCAAAATAAGTTTCGGATGCTGCCTTGATGCCATGGCTGTCGTACAGGAAATCGAACTTGTTGAGGTACATGGCAATGATTTCCTCCTTGGTGTACTTCCGCTCGAGCTGGACGGCAATGATCCACTCCTTCAGCTTCTGGATGACACGCTCCGGTCCGGAGGCCGGCTTTACGGTGAACAGGAGCTTGGCAAGCTGCTGGGTGATGGTGCTGGCCCCCCCGGAACTCTTGTCACCCAGCAGAAGGGTCTTGAAGAACACACGCCCCAAGCCCCTGAAGTCTATCCCGCTGTGCTCGTAATACCGGACGTCCTCCGTGGCGACCAGGGCTTGTTCGACGTAGGGAGACAATTCGTCGAAATCCACCGGCACCCGGTTCTCAATGAAATAACGGCCCATGACGGTGCCGTCCGAGAAAAGCACCTCGGAGGCCAATTCGCTCTTCGGGTTCTCCAATTCCTCGGTGTCGGGAAGGTCGCCGAGGGAGAGCACCGCAAATACCAGCACAATCCCCGCCAACCCGGTCCATAAGGCCTTCCACATCCAACCGATGATGATTGCCTGGTGTTTCGTGGTTGCCTGCCTGCGGGCTTGTCGTTTGGCCATGTGTCTGTAGATTAAAGGTGGCTGATGTAGCCCGCGTCTCCGGTTGTCTGCCCCGTCCTCCGGGTAGGTCGGTCACCTCCCGGGACGTCGGCCGCGGAACCGCCGGCAATCCTTCGGCGCGCGGCTCACGCATGCCCCTGCTTTTACGACCGGACGGACGACCAGCGGATACCCGTCGTCCGTTTCTCTTCCGCAAAATGCGTCCTGCCAGGTCGACAGCCCCCTGCAAAAATAAGATCTTCTTTCGAATTAACAGGACGGTTGTGACGGCGGCAAGCACCTGTCCTTGCCCTATGCTCCCAACAGCCGGACCAGCACGGGTACGGCTTTCTCGGCCCGGCGGATGTCAAGTGCCGCCGCACCCGAGGCCGCCGGCAGCAGGGCGGCCTGGGGAACCTGGCGCGCAATCGCCAGCATCCGGGCCCGTTCCGCCGCGGAAAACCGGGAGAAGGTCCGGCGAAGAACCGGCAGCAGCTGCAAGAATTCCGCCCCGCCAAGCGTCTTCACCCATCCGTCCAAAATGCCCCATAAGCCGGCATGATGAATCAGCAACAGGCCGCTGCCCGACAGGAATCCTTCCAGCCAACTCGCCGAAGCCTGGACAGGGCGGCCAACGGACAGAGCGAACGCCATGTGTTCCGCCATCCGTGATACCGGAATAACACCCTGGTCGAACAGCATCCTGACACATACGCCCTCCAACAGGGGGTGCAGGGCCTTATGTTCCGACAGACGCTGCAAAGCGGAGAACCACGCCGACATATGCGATTCCTTTCGCAACAGCGCCAATGCCACCTGTACAGCCCGGATCTTTTCGGCAGCCGCCCGGGAGGCTTCCTCGTCCAGGTGGATGACCGCACCGGCCAATCCGATGCATATCCGTGCCACCAGGTGGTCGACCAGTCCGGCGACCGGCGCCTCGGGCGTCTCCCGCACATCACCGTACAACAAAATATCCACCAGGGTCGGCAACGCATCCGTCAGTTGAAACGTGTCCGTCGCCACCGCCGCCATGCTGCCCAGGCGTTCCAGCAACACCGGATAAACCGACACCATCTCGGCTTTCAATGCCCGGTCCAGCAAACGCGACAGATCCGGCAGGTTTCCGGCAACCGAACAGTCCTTGCGCAACTTGTAGCCCGCCGCTTCCTCCAAGGTATTTCCCCAACCGCTCTTCTCTATCAACAGGAACGTGAAGTCGGCCGACCACCGTAGCTTCCAACACTCCCGGAACGTCCCTGCGGACACATGACGCTCCGTCTCAACCGGCTGGCCCCAGGGTATCCCGATGAGCAACAACCGGTGCAGCAATCTGCTCTTCAACTTCCCCGCCGGTTCCCGCAGGTCTATTCCCCCCTGCGGATTGGCAGCGGTCGCTCCCAACCATTCCTCGGTGGTCCGCTCCCAATAGGTTGTCAAACGGGCCGAACGGACCTGCTGCACGACATCCTGTTGCAACGGCACCGACGGAATGTCGTCCGGCACCCTGCCCACCCTCCGACCTACCACCAGATACTCCGATATCCTCTCCAACAGGGCCGGATCGCCGGAACACAATACGGAGACGGCCGCCTCCTGCAATTCCTCCGCACCCGGCACCTGCCGGCCACGCAGGGCGGCCAATGTCCGGGCCAACCGTACAGCATCCATGACATTCGCAGGGGAGGATTCCAAATCCTCCTCCCGGAGCCGCCTCGCCGCCCCTACCATCCAATGTGCCGTGGCATTTTCCCGGTGGTCGAACAACATCTCGTACCAGGCCGGTGCATGCACGCCGGAACGCAAGCCGCTCCGAAATGTCATCCGGTCGTAACTCCACGGAATCCATGTGGCGACGACCCGCACCTTGCGTATGCCCCGTAGCAAGGCTCGGTCCTGGCCGGCCTTGACCGCCTGACAGGCAGCCAGCGCCGGCACATGCCACGCACCACTGACAACCGCCATCCGACGGAACCCCTCCTTGGCGGCCTGCCGCATGACCTGCCGCATGTGAGCTTCCCGCAATTGGGTCTCCACCGTATCTTCCACTCCTTCCCGCAGGACGGTCATCATCTCCGCTACGACCGGAAACACGTCCCCTTCCGGGTCGGGATGTTCGAACGTAACCTCCCACCAACGCTCCGCATCGGTGTATCCGGCCAGTTCCGCCAACCGACCGATCGGATCCCGCCGGAGGGATTCCGCCTCGGACGCCGCCTTCCCTTCCGGCTCGGCGAACAAGGACGCCGCCCGCCGAACCCGCTCCTGCTCCTGAAACGAAAAATGCAATGCCATCGGCAAATCCATGCACCGAACCGGAATCTGGCGTTCCTGGGCAAAACGGATGGCGTTCCATTCCGGCGAAAAACGCGTGAATGGCAGCAAAGCGGCTGTGCCGGGATTCTTCTCCTCATACAACAGCATGGCCACCGGCGGCTCCAGCATGCCCGCACCATCCACCCTGCCCATATATGGTAGCAATGGGGCCGCATCCGCCGGTAACTCGACCAACAGACAATCCGGCGGATCCCGTTCCAACACCTTGCGCAAGGCCCGGGCCGATCCCGGACCATGATGCCTGATTCCGTAAAACTGGTACATAATGCCTTGTCCGGATGACGGATGATGACGCCCTGACGCAAACCAGATCGTCGCCTACCCGTGGACCACAGATGCGACACTCGGGCCGGCCTCCCGACGCCTTCCGCCCGCAAATATAGGCAAGCAGGCCATCCGTCCTTTTTTCATACCCGAAAGGTAGGCCTTCGCCGCCAGATCCCGATTATTTTTGCAGCGGATGCCGCAACGCATTCCCGACAGCGGATTGCCGCCGCAGCACAACCGGCCGATGCCGCCGACTCTCGTTCCGGACGAACGACAAAGGCTCTTTTGGCCGACGGTATCGGCCGGATATTTTCTAACCCGCTTCATGTTGTCCTGTATGGATACGTTGACAACCGACACAATGCCTCTGCTGGATACATTTTTGGCGCAATGGCAAAGCCAGACCATATTGGATTGGTCCATCCTTGTCACCGCCCTCGGGTACATCTGGCTGGCCGCCCTCGGTAACAGATGGTGCTGGCCATGGGGTATCGTCAGCTGCAGCATCTGGGCATACGCCGATTTCTTCCGCTACCAACTGTGGGCTGACGGAATCCTCCAATTGTTCTATGTGGGCATGGGATGCTGGGGATTCCTTACCTGGAAAGAGACGGCCGGTCCGACCGGATTGCAGGTACGATCCTGGCGATGGAAACGTCATGTGCCGGTCCTACTTGCCGGAGGAATGCTCAGTCTGCTGCTGGGATACCTGTTCGAACGCTTCACCCCCACCGCCTTGCCTTATCCTGATTCCTTCATCACGGCATTTTCCATCCTGGCAACCTACCTGACGATCCGCAGGGTGCTGGAGAACTGGATCTACTGGATGTTGCTGGATACCGCCGCCGCCGTCTTGTTTCTTTCCAGGGACGCGCTGCTCGCCGCTGTGGTCATGGCCGTCTATACCGCTGTCAGTTTCTTCGGCTACCGGAATTGGCGCCGTCAACAGATGGCGGCTCCGACAGGTGGTTCAACCCTATAAGCAGAAAAAAGAGGTACAGCGACACCCCGAAGTTGTTCTCGAAAGTGTTCTCCACCATCAATGAAAGGAATATGACCGCATGGAAGGCCAAAAAGGCCGGTTGTCGGTACAGCCCCCGATATAGCAGGGGATAAAACCAGGCGCATAGGAACAGCATCAGTCCCGGAATCCCGGTGCCGGCGAAAACCGTGACCAATTGGTTGTGCGGCATTCGGAAGGAATAATCGCGCCATGCCGCCGATGCATATTTTTGCTTCACCTCCTGCCGTAGGTCACCGGCCCCGACACCGGTCCACATATGCTCCCGTCCGATTTCCATACCCACCAACATGGATGTCAGCCGCTCCGCGTCCGGATAGCCGCCGCCGATTCCTTGCCGGAACTGGAGATAGTCCCAGTACGCATAATCCACCTTCAACCGGAAGCTGGGGATGGTCCGGTAGGCCAGCAACGGTATGCCTGCCAACAGGACGGCCAGCGCCAAACCCAGGCGATATTTCCGCCGTGCCAGGACATGGGCCGCCAGCAACACCGCTGCCGACGCATAAAACGACAGGATACCGCTGCGAACAGACAACAGATGCAGGAAAAGAAAAAGGTAAAGGGTCAACCCGCCAACCAACCAACGTTCGCCCCGGTATCTGAACCGATACGGCCCGATCAATAGGAAGACTCCGCCCAAAATGGCCAGCACCACCGTCAGGCTGTAGCGGATATGGTTGGAAGGAGTTGGCAAATGCCCGCCACGTCCGATGTCCGCCATCACCTCCTCATACCGGTCAAAGAACTCGAACAGCACATACAGGCTGGTGACCCCCATCAACACCAACAGGAAGTACAGTATGGTCAACACCTCCCGCCGCTGCAGGGCCGGCATCCCGGCGAAAGCGAACGGCAAAACCAGAAACGGCAACTTGATCCGCAACCGCTCCAAAGTGTAGGCCCGGTCTTCCGACCAAAGCAAGCTCACCAACACCAATAGGAACGGAAAGGCAACCACCCACCAAGCAGGATTTTCCCGATAACGCGCCAGCACCTCCTGCCAACCGGCCCGGAATTGCAGCCGCACCGAGGGCCCGTCTATCCTCAACTCCAACAAGGCCAAGAGCAACAACCCGATCATGGATAGCGACAAGACAAATTCCGCAGATAGCACCATGCTTACCAACCAGCTGAATAGCAGCGTCATACGCTGTGCCCGATATGATTGCAGCAATACTTGCATCGTTTCTCCTGTTTCTTGAGCACACCGCGGAACGGTTGCTCCATGATCTGGCAACGTTTCTTCCGGAAGACCGGATCCGCTTCTTTTGGCTAAGTTTATGCTTTTTTCCCAACCTTGGAAATTTTACAGGCCGATTCCACCGCCGAAGAAGCCGGTCGGTCCTGGCAGCCCCCTTCGAAATATCGGAATGCCGTTTGCGACGAATTTGATTTTTTTACGGATGTTTGCACCGGCTGGACCGGCCGACGCCTGGGCGAACTCTTGCCACCGAACAGCCGACCCGCCCCCGGAAAATGGGCACCCTCAGCGGAAACCCGGCCCCGGCCTGCCCGTGGCCGCAAAAAAAATTACGTCCATGTTCAGTAAAGTACAAGCCGTTATCGAGGAAATCGCCTCCTCCCAGCCGGATTCGCCGGAAACGCTGGAACAGTTCCGCATCCGCTTTCTGGGCTCCCGGAACATCATCAAACCGCTTTTCGGCGATATCCGGAACATACCCGACGCAGACAAGAAGGAATACGGACGGCTCGTCAATGAAGCGAAGAACGCCGCCGAACAAAAGTACGCCGCCCTGCTCGGTCAAATCGCCGGAGAGGCCCGAAACCCGACGGTACAGGACGTCGACCTGAGCCGACCCGGGGATCCGCTCCCCCTCGGCAGCCGACACCCCATCGCCACGACCATGAGCCGCATCGTCGGCATATTCGAACGACTGGGCTTTGTCGTGGCGGAAGGCCCCGATATCGAGGACGACTGGCACAACTTCACGGCCATGAACACGCCGGAAGACCACCCCGCCCGGGACATGCAGGACACCTTTTATCTCAAGGGCAGTACGGAAATGTTGCTCAGAACACATACTTCGCCCGTCCAGGCACGGGTCATGACCTCCCGGCAACCTCCCATCCGCATCATCGCCCCCGGCCGGGTTTACCGGAACGAAACCATCAGCGCCCGCTCCCATGCCCAGTTCCACCAGGTGGAAGGCCTCTACGTGGACGAAGGCGTCAGCTTCGCCGACATGAAACAAACCCTGATGTACTTCGCACAGGAAATGTTCGGCACCCCGAAGATCAGACTCAGACCCAGCTATTTTCCCTTTACAGAACCCAGCGCCGAAATGGACGTGTGGATCGGTATGGACAACGAAAAAAACCACCGCTTGTCCAAGGGTACCGGATGGCTGGAAATCCTCGGCTGCGGCATGGTCGACCCGGCCGTCCTGCGGAACTGCGGCATTGACCCGGACCGTTATTCAGGCTTCGCCTTCGGCATGGGAATCGAACGCCAGGCCATGCGTCTGTACGACATACACGACATCCGGCTCTTCTTCGAGAACGATGTCCGGTTCCTTCGCCAATTCCGGTCCGTCATCTGATTACGTCCGCCCGGAAGGCCGTTCGGTTGCATGCCACCGGAACCGGCCTCCGCTACGCCTAAAATCTTGCTTTGTTGGATTCCGCTGCAACACATCCCTTTGTACCCTCCCGGTTGTCTGACATCCAGGCATCCATATCGCGGGGGGAAACCAGCTGCCGCCGGCTGGCGGAACACTACCTCCAACGGATTGCCGCCACCGAACACCTCCGCATATATGTGGAAGTGTTCACGGACGAGCTGTTGGAACGTGCCGACCAACTGGATGCCCGGTTCCGGCAGGACCCTGCCGGGATGGGACCGCTCTTCGGTGCGGTCGTCTCCATCAAGGACGTCATCTGCTACGAAGGCCACGGCGTCACAGCCGGCTCCAAAATCCTGGAAGGCTTTCGGTCCGTTTTCTCCGCCACGGCCGTCCAACGGCTGCAGGCGGCCGATGCCATGATCATCGGCCGGGTCAATTGCGACGAATTCGCCATGGGCAGTACCAACGAGACCTCTGTCTATGGTCCCACCCGCAACGCGGATGACCCGTCCAGGGTGCCCGGCGGCTCCTCCGGTGGCTCCGCGGTATCCGTCCAGGCCGACACCTGCCTGGTTTCCCTGGGAAGCGATACGGGCGGATCCGTCCGGCAACCGGCCGCTTTCTGCGGAGTGGTCGGATTCAAACCCAGCTATGGCACCATCTCCCGCTACGGACTGCTGGCCTATGCCTCCAGTTTCGACCAGATCGGCATCCTCGCCAAACAGGTCGAAGATGTCGAAAAGGTCCTCCGGGTAGTGGCAGGGCCGGACGGCCTGGACGCCACCGCGCGGCCCGAACCGTTCCTGCCCGCTCCTTTCCCGCCGGCCGATGCCCGCCCCCTCAAGATAGCCTGCTTCGAAAAAGCCCTCCACCACCCCGGTATGGATGCCGATATCCATGCACATACCATGCGGTATGTCCGTCGATTGCAGGATGAAGGACACCAGGTGACCTTCCTCGATTTCGACCTGCTGGATTATCTCATCCCCGCCTATTATGTGCTGACGACCGCAGAAGCTTCCTCCAACCTCAGCCGCTATGACGGGGTGCGCTTCGGACACCGCAGCCCGCAGGCAGCCACGGTCCAGGAAGTCTTCCGGAAATCACGCACGGAGGGTTTCGGACCGGAGGTGAAACGCAGGATCCTGCTCGGCACCTTCGTCCTCAGCAGCGGCTATTACGACGCCTACTTCACCAAAGCCCAACAGGTCCGCCGTCTCATCCGTGACGCCACCCGCGCCGTATTCCGCGACCACGACCTGCTGCTGATGCCCGCCAGCCCCGTCAAAGCCTGGAAAATCGGAGCTGTGGCCGATGACCCCCTCTCCATGTAT
The DNA here is from genome assembly GCA_041163745.1 of Bacteroidota bacterium. Taxonomy (GTDB): domain Bacteria; phylum Bacteroidota; class Bacteroidia; order Chitinophagales; family Saprospiraceae; genus UBA6168. The sequence continues at coordinate 15,414 of JBEAQU010000058.1, read as the reverse complement.
CTCGCCGACATCTACACCGTCCAGGCAAACATGGCCGGCATCCCCGCCGTCGCCATACCCATCGGCCGCGATGCCGACGGCATGGCCGTCGGCGTACAATTCATGGCCGATGTGCGACAGGACGCCCAACTGCTTTCCCGGGTCCGCCTCCTCCCCACACAACCGTAAACCAACCCCTGCCCAATTTCCGGCACTTTATTTGAAATGCCCATTTCTCGAACGGGTACGCGCTGCGACCCGCCTGCCAAACACTCGCCCATCCATCGACAAGTGGCGCACGAAACACATCGCCACAAACACCGGACGACAATCGCCGCTGAACAAGATTCCGGACTGTCACCACGCATCCTGGACAATCCTTGTAAAAAAGGATGTATTCCTTATCTTTGCGTCTATGCCTGACTATTATGCTGATAGTTGTAAATGAGACTTTTCACATATTTGACATGAACATCTTTACGTCGGAACAATCGCAAGTATCATGGGTGTGAATCCCTTCCCTCTGACGTTGGTTCTCAGCTAACAATAAAATTATGGAAATACCAACGCTCCGCAGGACCCTCGCTTCGCTGTTCCTCCTTCTCTTGTCCGCCTTCCCGGCCGCTCACGCCTCGGGTATCAATTTCGACAGGGATGAGGTGGAACAACGGATCAGCGGAATGGAGCTTATCGTCGATGCCCGCTACAACAAGGCTGTGGAGACCCATATCAGGAAATTCCTGTCCAAGGAGGCCAGCCTGACACGGAATGTGCTCTATCGGTCCGCCATCTATTTCCCAATCTTCGAACGCTATCTCCGGGAACATGGGATGCCTGCCGACCTGAAATACCTCGCCGTCGTGGAATCCGCCCTGAATCCCAGGGCCATCTCCCCCGTCGGTGCCGGTGGCCTGTGGCAATTCATGTCCGGCACCGGTAGGAACTACGGCCTGACCATCAACCGGGAAGTCGACGAACGTTCCTGCCCCCACAAATCCACCCAGGCCGCCATACAATACCTGGAGAGACAATACGAACGGTATGGTAGCTGGGAAATGGCGCTGGCCGCCTACAACTGTGGTGCAGGAAACCTGAACAAGGCCATCCGCAGAGCCAAGACGAACGATTATTGGGAACTGTCAAAATACCTGCCGAAGGAAACCAACAACTTCGTGCCCGCTTTCATCGGTGTCGCCTACATCGCCACCCATTTCCACCTGCATGACATCATTCCCGACACCCCACCCATCGACCTTCAGCTGACAGAGGCCGTGACCGTCTATCAGCAGCTCGATTTCGAAACCATCGCAGCCGTCACCGGACTGCCGGTCCAGGTCGTGGCCACCCTGAACCAGGCCTTCAAGAAAAATTTCGTGCCAGCCAGCCCGAACGGCCACCTCGTCCTGCTCCCCCGTCGGGTGGCCACGGCCTTGCGTGAATTCCTGGAACTCCAACGCCCTGATTCGAACGGACAGGAAGCGGGAACGGATATGTTGACCGTGCCTCCCATGGTCGATTCACTGACTTATATGGAACAGGAAAATTACATCCGCACCACCTACGTGGTACGGGAGACGGACAACCTGGAATCGCTGGCCAACATGTTCTCCTGTGCCATGTACAACCTGCGCATCTGGAACAACCTCGAGGAGGAGGACTTGTCCCCCGGACAGGAACTCACCATCTGGTTCCCGGCCGAAACCCACCACTTCCTCCCGCAGCCGGGATCGATCGACGTGCTGCCCGAGCTCCGCTTGCCGGCAGACGCCCCGCCACCGCTTGTCCGGCGGGTGATGTCCGTCCCCGTCCCACTGGCCGTACTGCCGACGCCCTCGCTCACAAGCCCGTTCGACCGACCCGAACCTATCCTGCACAAAGCCCTGCAGAAACGCCAACGGGCCGGCCTGTTCATCGGTTATGAAACCTATGCCGCCACCCATTCCATCGAGGAACTGGCTACCAAATTCCAAGGTATGACAATCGCCGACCTCTACAAATGGAACGGATTGGCACGGAGTTCCATGACCGTTCATGCCGACAACCAGCCGTTCTCCCGGAAATGGTCCGTCACCGCCCCGTCCGCCGACCACTGTCTCCAATCCCTCCTGGAATGGGATGGCCGGTCGCGCCTTCCCAAACCCGCCGAAAACATCCGGACGTTCCGGCGAAAAATCTGAACCCCGCCTTGTCCCAGCCGCCGACCACCGCCTTGAGCAGTGGTCGGCATCGACAAATTGCCCCCTATCTAAACCTGTTTGTCCCCTTTTTTCCTACCTTGCTACTTCTTGCCGATGGCCATGTCGGTACAGACCGCTCAGACGCTCTCCGCGGCATCCCCATCGACATCCCCCCGGTCGACCAATGCGTATCAGGCCAGGCCCGATACGACCGACAACCCTTGTCCGGGAAATGGATTGTACAAAACTTTCATCCTTTAATCTAGTTCACCATGTCTCTAAAATCAAGATCCAAGGGGTATCGGCCCGACAGGCGCTCGTTCGTGCGCAATACCTCCCTGGCGGCGGGAGCCTCCTTCCTGGCACCCGGCATCCTCTCCGCAGCAGCCCACCTCACAGGTGACGACACCATCCGGGTGGCGCTCGTCGGCTGCGGAGGCCGTGGCACCGGTGCGGCCATGCAGGCACTCCTCACCAAGGAAAACGTCCGGCTGGTCGCCATGGCGGACGCCTTCCGCGACCGGCTCGACGGCGCCTACAACACCCTCACCGCAGATGACATCTCGGATTGGTCCGGTGCCGGCGGCAACGTCAGGGACCGCGTGCAGGTACCCGAAGAACATAAGTTCACCGGCTTCGACGCTTATATGAAAGCCATTCCCCTGGCAGATGTCGTCATTCTGACCACGCCTCCCGGCTTCCGGCCGATTCATTTCGAGGAGGCTGTACGGCAAGGCAAACATGTCTTTATGGAGAAGCCGGTCGCAACCGATGCCCCCGGGGTACGGCGCGTCCTCGCCGCTGCAGCCGAAGCGAAGCGCAAAAAGCTGAATGTGGTCGTCGGTCTCCAACGCCGCTACCAAAAGATCTACCGGGATTGGGTCGAACAACTCCATGCCGGTGCCATCGGGGATGTCGTCACCGCCAACGTCTTCTGGAACAACGACGGCGTTTGGGTCAACAAACGAAACGACCTCGCTCAAAAAGCCGGACGCCCCCTCACCGAAATGGAATACCAGATGCGCAATTGGTATTATTTCAACTGGCTGTGCGGCGACCACATCTGCGAACAACATATCCACAACCTGGATGTGGGCAACTGGGTAAAGAACGCCTATCCCGTCCGAGCCCAAGGTATGGGCGGACGCCAGGTCAGGGTGGGCCCCGACTTCGGCGAAATCTACGACCACCACTTCGTGGAATACGAATACGCCGACGGCAGCCGTATGTTCAGCCAATGCCGCCACCAACCCGGAACCATGAGCCGGGTCACTGAAATGTTCCAGGGAACCGATGGCAGCGCCCCCGGACCGGGTGTCCTGCTGTCCCGTACCGGCCAGGAACGCATGAAATACAACGACCGGAAGGACCCGAACCCTTACCAGGTGGAACACGACGAACTGTTCGCCGCCATCGCCCGCGGGGACTACCGGTACGCTGATGCGGAAAACGGTGCAAAGGCGACCATGACAGCCATCCTGGGTCGTATGGCCACCTATTCCGGCAAACTGGTTTCCTGGGACGATGCCATCCAATCCGACATCAGCCTCCTGCCTCCCACACTCGACTGGAATGCGGCCATGCCGCTGAATCCGGATGCGGACGGTATGTATCCCTGCGCCGTTCCGGGCAAATCGGTCGTCTTCTGAGGGGCTTCCCGCTGCGATGTCGGGCGGTACCGGCGCCAGCGGCCAGCATGGCTCACCACCTGCCAGGCTGTTGCTGCCGGTACCGCCTCCACCACTTCCTTCGTCCCGCCATATCCGCCGGCCGGCCCTCGGCCCGTCTTTTCAAGGCTGCACCGGCAAGCGTTCTCCGACACCTCCTCACCCCGAACCATCAACCGCCTTGCCATGCAGCAGACGCTTTCCCGTACCGTCTTTCACCTGGCCTTCCGACTGCTGGCCATCGCCGCCCTCTCCGCTACCGCCGCCGTGGCACAGGATACCGGTCAAGCCTTGATTCGGTTCGAGACGGAACACCCGGCCATGGGTACCTTGTTCCGGATCAGTTGCTACGCATCCGACAGCGCAACCGCCCGGACAGCCGCCACCGCCGCTTTCGCCAGGATAGACAGCCTGGAACTATCCATGAGCGATTATCGCGAAGACAGCGAAGTCAGCCGCTTGTCCGCACTCGCCGGTACCAAAGTGAAAATGACGGTAAGCCAGGACCTGTGGACCGTCCTGGAATATGCCCGGGAAGTTTCCCGGAAATCCGAGGGCGCTTTCGACGTCACCGCCGGCGCCCTGACAAAACTGTGGCGGAAAGCCTTCCGACAGCAACAGGTTCCTGATTCGGCCGCATTGGCGGCCGCACTCGCCACCGTCGGATACAAATACCTCGTGCCGGAAAAAAACCGGGCTTACTCCCTCCGACGGACCGGCACACGCATCGACCTCGGCGGCATCGCCAAAGGCTATGCCGTGGATGAAGCCATGGTGGTCCTGCAAAAGGCCGGTATCCGGTCAGCACTCATCGACGGTGGCGGCGACCTGCTCGCCTCCGATCCCCCGCCCGGCACCATGGGTTGGCTCATCGAAAAACCGGTCTTCCGCAACGATACCGTCACCACGGAAAAAATCGCCCTGAAAAATACCGCCATCGCTACCTCCGGCGATACCTACCGCTTCCTCGAGACCAACGGTATCCGCCACTCCCATATCATCGACCCCAGATCCGGCATCAGCCGACAATCCCGCCAACTGGTCGTCGTCAAGGCCCCCTCCTGCATGATGGCCGATGCATGGGCCACCGCCATGAGCGTCGAGGTCGTGACGGATGCTTTCCTGTGGCTGCGAAAGCAAGGCGCCAGCGTCGATATCCTGCTGTACTGAACCCACTCCTTTTTCTTGCCACCGATACGATTCCCAAAGGCAGACACTTTTTTTCTCAACAGAATTTCATTCGGTTTTGATGCCCCTTCGTCCGGCGAATTCATGGATTATATTTTTTTTCACTTTAAAGCTGATTATTATTTCACAAACAAGCCCCGATTAAATTTTAATTCCCATAACTAAAAAGCGGCTTCTTTCGTTAACACCTTGAAAATCTGACTGTATTTTAGGTATTTTGCAAAGTATGGGTTCGTAGCAGACGCTGAAAAGCCCCGGCGGACAGACCGAACGAACCGCACGCAACAGGAGGCGTCCCGCCCCCGTATACCCTTGCATACCCATCTGAAACCTGACGATACGCTCGAAGGATGCCTTCGGAGGCTTTCCCGGGCACTTGTTTTTCCTCGCCTTGGCGGATCTGACCAAATTATCTTTCTTATTGTAAGCAGCCACACCGAAAGCGCCGGCAGCCTCGGTTTCGGGAAGTATTTCCTGCCTTCCCCCGACGAAAAAATCGAGACGGTTCTTCCGATGGCTTCATTGCTGTCGACAAACATCCTCCCGACCGGCAAACCTTCGGCATGAACCAGTCCCGCAGCGGCGGAAACAGGGACCTGGCTGCCTGTCGCAAAACACCACCGTTCAGCGAAACAATCGTTATCATATGGCTTGCAAAACCAACGATATACCTAACAAAGGCCTGTACGTCCCCCAGGAGGAGCGCGACAGCTGCGGTACCGGATTCATCGCCCAATTGTCGGGCGTACAGACCCACCAGCTGGTGCAGGACGCCCTGACCATGCTGCGCAACATGGAACACCGCGGCGCCTGCGGTTGCGAACCGAATACCGGGGATGGCGCCGGCATCCTGCTCCAGGTCTCCCAGGGTTTTTTCGCGGAGGAAGCCAGCCGGCTCGGTTTCCGGCTTCCTGCATTCGGAGCCTACGGAGTCGGCATGCTGTTCCTTCCCAAGGATCCCCATGCCCGCACCCGCTGCATGGATGCCATGCGCGATTGCTTCCGATGGCTGAACTTCCGCTTGCTGGGCATCAGGCCCGTCCCCGTCGACCCTTCCTCCCTGGGCGCCTCCGCGCTCGAGACCGAACCGGATATGGTCCAACTCTTCGTAGAACATCAGGACGGACTCCGTGGCATGGAACTGGAACGCAAGCTCTTCCTGCTGCGCAACTACACTACCCGGGAAGTCCATCGGAAACTGTCTCCCGTCGAACAGGACCTCTTTTATTTCGCCTCCCTGTCCCATCGAACCGTCATATACAAAGGCCAGCTCACCACCTGGCAACTTCCTTCCTATTTCCTCGACCTGCAGGACGAACGACTGACTTCCGCCCTTGCCCTGGTACACTCGCGCTTCTCCACGAATACCTTCCCGAAATGGAAACTGGCCCAACCGTTCCGCTATGTGGCCCACAACGGGGAAATCAATACCCTGACCGGCAATCTAAACTGGTGGCGTTCCCGGGAGAACAACCTCCAATCCGAGTTCTATTCCGGTGAGGAACTGGACATGCTCAAACCACTTTGCCCCAAAGGGCAATCCGACAGCGGATATTTCGACAATGTCCTGGAAATGATGGTTATGGGAGGACGCTCCCTGCCACACTCCATGATGATGATGATACCGGAGGCCTGGGAACATGACGAACAAATGGAGGACTACAAACGGTTCTTCTATGAATACCATGAAAATCTGATGGAACCGTGGGACGGTCCCGCCGCCATCTGCTTTACCAACGGCACCCTTGTCGGCGCCACCCTGGACCGCAACGGCCTCCGCCCTGCCCGGTATTGCTTTACCGCCGACCAGCGACTGATCCTGGCCTCCGAAGCCGGCGCCTTGCCGGTGGATCCCTCCCTGATCCTGGCCAACGGACGCCTCCAACCAGGCCGTATGCTGGTCGCCGACCTCGATGAGCAACGCATCATCGCCGATGACGAAGTCAAGAAAATCATCTGCAAACGGCTGCCTTACCGGGACTGGCTGGAACGATACCGTCTCCGCCTCCAGGATTTGCCACCGGCCACCACCGATGACCAACAGGCGCCCCCTCCCATGGAGCTCCTCCGACGGCAACAATGCGCCGGATACACCCGGGAAGACCTCCGGGTCATCCTGGACCCTATGTTCCGCAACGGAGAGGAACCCATCGGATCCATGGGGGCGGACACCCCCCTGGCCGTACTCTCCGAAAAACCGCAGCACCTGGCCAATTATTTCAAACAACTGTTCGCCCAGGTGACCAATCCCCCCATCGACCCCATTCGCGAACGATCCGTCATGTCTCTCTCCTCCCGCCTCGGCGGCGGCGGAAATTTCCTGGCCATGACCCTCGACCACGCCCGCTTCATCCGCCTGGAACAACCGGTCCTGACCGACGCCGAATTCGCCAGGATCAAACATATCTGGCACCCCCATTACCGAACCGCCCAGCTCGACATCCGCTTCAAAGCCGACGGCAAGCCGGGACGCCTCCGCCATGCCCTCGACCACTTGGGCCAACAGGCGGAAAGCCTCGTCAAGGACGGCGCCAACATACTCATCCTCTCCGACCGCCTCCGCGCCGACCACCTGGCCCCGATCCCATCCCTCCTCGCCGTCGGCTATGTGCACCACCACCTGATCCGCATGGGTCTGCGCGGCAGGACCTCTCTGCTCGTGGAAGCGGCGGACATCCTCGAAACCCACCACTTCGCCACCTTGATCGGCTTCGGCGCCAATGCGGTCTATCCCTATCTAGCCTACTGGTCCATCGCCTCCCTGCGCCGACAACCTGTAGAACTTTGCCAGGACTATATCCATAAATACGTCAAGGCCGTCTCCAAAGGCTTGCTCAAGATCATGTCCAAAAACGGCGTGTCCACCCTCCAATCCTATCACGGCTCCCAAATTTTCGAAATCCTGGGCCTGAGCGCGGAAGTCGTGGACCGCTGCTTCACCGGCGCCATCTCCCGCATCGAAGGACTCGGCTACGACGACCTCGCCGCAGAAGCCTTGGAAAGATATGCCCGCGCAGCCGTACTGCCCGCAGAAGACAGACCAGCCCCGCTGGAATCAGGTGGAATATACCAATGGAAGCAGGATGGGGAAGTCCACCTCTTCCACCCACAGTCGATCCATCTCCTGCAATTTTCCACCCGACGCAACGATTATGCAGCCTACCGGAAATACGCCGCCCTCATCAACCGGGAAAGCGAATCCGCCTGCACCTTGCGGGGCCTCCTCCGCTTCCGCACCGCCAACCAACACCCCATCCCCCTCGAGGAAGTCGAACCTGCCGAACATATCCTCCGCCGCTTCGCCACCGGCGCCATGTCTTTCGGCTCCATCTCCCATGAAGCCCATACCACCCTCGCCATCGCCATGAACCGAATCGGCGCCAAAAGCAACAGCGGCGAAGGCGGCGAAGACCCCGACCGCTTCGAAAGAAAGCCCAACGGCGACTGGGAACGGTCCGCCATCAAACAGGTCGCCTCCGGCCGCTTCGGCGTTACCAGCCATTACCTGTCCAACGCCGCCGAAATCCAGATCAAAATGGCACAGGGCGCAAAACCCGGGGAAGGTGGCCAACTGCCCGGACACAAGGTGGACGCCTGGATCGCCCGGGTACGGCACTCCACCGAAGGCGTAGGACTGATATCTCCGCCGCCCCACCATGACATCTATTCCATCGAAGACCTTGCACAGCTGATCTTCGACCTGAAAAATGCCAACCGCGAGGCCCGCATCAGCGTCAAACTGGTCTCCAAGGCCGGCGTCGGCGTCATCGCCTCCGGCGTGGCGAAAGCCCATGCCGATGCCATCCTCATCTCCGGCCACGACGGAGGAACAGGCGCATCCCCCCTCACCTCCATCCGCCATGCCGGCCTGCCCTGGGAACTCGGACTCGCGGAAGCACACCAAACCCTCGTGCGGAACAAGCTCCGCGACCGCGTGACCCTCCAGGCGGACGGCCAAATCCGCACCGGCAAAGACCTCGCCGTCGCCGCCATCCTCGGTGCAGAGGAGTGGGGCGTCGCCACCGCCGCCCTCGTCGTGGAAGGTTGTATCATGATGCGCAAATGCCACCTCAACACCTGCCCGGTCGGTATCGCCACCCAGGACCCCACCCTCCGGACCCGCTTCGATGCCGACCCCCAGCATATCGTCAATTTCTTCACCTTCCTCGCCGAAGACCTGCGCGAGATCATGGCGTCCCTCGGTATCCGCACGGTCCGGGAACTCATCGGCCGCACGGACCTCCTCGAGGTCAAAGCACTGACCCGCCATCCGAAACACCGTAACCTCGACCTGTCCCCACTCTTGTTCCGAGAACCCGCCGCAGACCATACCAGCCAGTTCAAATGTATCGAACAAGACCACGGCCTGGACGAACAACTCGATTGGCGCCTCCTCCAGACAGCTCGGAACGCACTGACCTATGGCAGCCATGTGGAGTCCACCTTCGACATACGCAATACAGACCGGGCGACCGGTACGCTCCTGGCCAACGAAATCACCAAGCGATTCCACGCAGCCGGCCTCCCGGACGGCTCCATCCAATATCGATTCCGGGGATCGGCCGGTCAAAGCTTCGGCGCCTTCACCGTCCCCGGCATGCAGTTCGTCCTGGAAGGGGAGGCAAACGACTACTTCGGCAAAGGCCTCTCCGGCGCCCGCCTGGTCGTCACCCCGGACCGGGACGCCCCCTTCGAACCTTCCGAAAATATCATCGTCGGAAACGTCGCCCTCTATGGTGCCACCTCCGGGGAAGTCTTCATCAACGGACGCGCCGGGGAACGGTTCGCCGTCCGGAACTCCGGCGCCACCGCTGTCGTCGAAGGGGTCGGCGACCACGGCTGCGAATACATGACCGGCGGCACGGTCGTCATCCTCGGCTCCACCGGCCGCAATTTCGCCGCCGGCATGAGCGGCGGAACCGCCTTCGTATATAACTACGACCTGTCCTTCGTCCGCCATTGCAATACGGAAATGGTGGACATCGACCCGCTCTCCGCCGATGACCTCGACCTGGTGCGTGCCCTGGTCCGAAACCATTTCCGGTTCACCGGCAGTCGCTTCGCCCTGACCATCCTGCAACAATGGAAAATTCACAAATCCTATTTTGTGAAGGTCATGCCCCAGGATTTCAAACGCGCCCTGGCCACCCGGGAATCGCTCCGACAAGCTGCCCGGGCCACACCCTCCGCCGTCGCCTGAGCCCGTCGGCGGCCCCGCACGACGTACCGTCTCAACACTTCGCCATGCCCCGGCTCTTTTTGTCGGCCTGAAAAAACAATTGCAATGGGAGATCCGAAAGGTTTTATCAAGCACACACGCGAATTGCCCCCCGCCCGGCCCGTTTCGGAAAGGCTACGGGATTACAAGGAAATCCCGGCGGCATTCCCGCCGGAAAAAACCACCGAACAGGCATCCCGCTGCATGGACTGCGGGGTCCCTTTCTGCCAGCACGGCTGCCCCCTCGGCAATATCATTCCCGAGTTCAACGATGCCGTCTATCGGGAAGATTGGAACGAAGCGGCCCGAATCCTCCTGCTGACGAACCATTTTCCCGAATTCACCGGCCGTATCTGTCCGGCTCCCTGCGAAGCCGCCTGTGTCCTCGGCATCAACCAACCGCCGGTGGCCATCGAACATATCGAGAAAACCATCGCCGAAACCGCCTGGTCCAACGGCTATTTCAACCCCTCCCCTCCAGCCCGCCGCACCGGCCGGCATGTGGCCGTGGTCGGTTCCGGTCCGGCAGGCCTGGCTGCCGCCGCCGTGCTGAACCGATATGGTCATACCTTGACGGTCTACGAACGCAACGATCGTATCGGCGGACTCCTCCGCTATGGCATACCCGACTTCAAACTGGAAAAATGGGTCATCGACCGACGACTGCAACAGATGGAAGCGGAAGGAATCCGTTTCGTGACCGGCGTCCACGTCGGGGTATCCATGGATGCCGCATCCCTGCTGTCAGACTATGACGCCATCCTGCTCTGCGGCGGCGCCACCATCCCCCGGGACCTCCCCCTGCCTGGCCGGCAGCTGAAAGGAATCCACTTCGCCATGGAATTCCTGGAAAAAAACAACCGGCTCGTCGCCGGCGACGAACTGCCCGCCCAACAATCCATCCTCGCCACCGGCAAACAGGTGGTCGTCATCGGTGGCGGAGACACCGGCGCTGACTGCGTAGGCACCTCCAACCGACATGGCGCCGCTTCCGTCACCCAACTCGAACTGCTCCCGCAACCGCCCGACCACCGCGCCGACAGCACCCCTTGGCCAAACTGGCCTATGATGTTACGGACCTCCTCCTCCCATGAGGAAGGCTGCGACCGGCAATGGGCCATCCAAACCAAAGCCTTTCTCGGTGACGAAAAGGGCCGGCTCAACGCCATACGCATCGTCTCCATCCGATGGGGAAACGGCCGCTTCGAAGAAATTCCCGGTACGGAAAGGGATCTCCCCTGTGACCTCGCCTTTATCGCGGCAGGCTTCCTGCACCCCGACCCGGACGGTATGCTCGCCCAACTCGGTGTCGCCCTGACTGACAGACGAACCGTACAGGACACCCATTACCGAACCAACATCCCGAAGGTTTTCACCGCCGGGGATATGCGGCGCGGCCAATCCCTTGTCGTCTGGGCCCTCCGGGAGGGCAGGGATGCCGGGAAGGCCGTCCATGCTTTCCTCTCGGAACCAAACGGCGACAGCCCCGCCACTTCTTCCGTCAAAGATTCTGCCGGTTCAATTCCTTGACCGCAAAATCACAGGCCCGCGCCGTCAGCGCCATATACGTCAGGGAAGGGTTCTGGAAGGGCGAAGATGCCATGCAGGCCCCGTCCGTCATGAAGACGTTCGGACATGCCCACAATTGGTTGTTGCCGTTGAGTGCACTCGTTTTGGGGTCCCGCCCCATGCGGGCCGTACCCATCTCATGTATGCCGAACCCGATCGGAATGTCCTGGTCGAAAGTCCGGATGTTGGTGGCCCCCGCCGCCTCCAGCATCTCGACACTGTCGGACAACATCTGTCGGGCCATTTCCTTCTCATTCTCCCCGAACGCGGCGTCCATGACCAGGGTGGGCAAACCCCATTTGTCGAGCTGGTCCGTATCCAGGTATGCCCGGTTGCTTTCGTATGGCAGGCACTCTCCGAACGGGAACATCTGAACCGCCCACTTCCCGCTCTCCGGCCGGCTGATGGCATCCTTGAAACCGGGCCCGAAACCCAGCTCCACCTCCTTCATCGCCGCAACCTCCCCCCATCCCTGACGCCAGCCGCTGCCGTACATGCCGAACCCCCGCAAATAATTGGGCTGGGCATCCTCCCGGATGTTCCGGTACCGGGGTATCAGGAAATGGTTCGGCCGCCGGCCGAAATAATATTCGTCCGCATGGTCGTCAAACTCCCCCGATGCCCCCACCTGGAAATGATGGTCCATCAGATACTTGCCCACTACGCCGCTGTCATTGCCGAAACCTTCCGGAAACCGGCCGCTCTTGCTGTTCAACAACAGCCAGGTCGAATTAAGACAGGCGGCATTGACAAATATGATCCGCGCCCGGAACATATGCATCTCCCCTGTCTGCGCATCCAGCACCCGCACCCCGCTGGCCCGGCCCTTTTTCTCATCATACACCAGCTCCACGGCAATACTGTGGTGCCGCATGGTCAGGTTGCCGGTCTTCATCGCATCAGGAATGGTACTGGTCACACTGGTGAAATACCCACCGTACGGACATCCGCGGTGACATAGGTTCCGATACTGGCACCGACCCCGCTCCTTATGGGTGTCATCCGTCAGGTGCGCCGGTCGGCTAGGTATCAACCGACGCCCGGGAAAGGCTTTCTCTATCCTGCCTTTGAAGGTCTCCTCAATACAGTTCAACGGCATGTGCGGCAGGAAATGAGGGCTGTCCGGCACTTCCGCAATTCCCGCCGCCAAACCGCTGATGCCGGCATACTGCTCGACATAACTGTACCAAGGCGCCAGGTCCTGGTAGCGGATGGGCCAGTCGCAGCCGTGGCCGTCCATCGCATTCTCCTCGAAATCACGCTCGCTCAATCGCCAGCATTGGCGGGCCCACAACAGGGACTTGCCACCGGTCTGGTATCCACGGATCCACCAGAACGGACGTTTCTGGGTATAGGGATGTTCCGTATCCTTCACGTAGAAATGCTTCGTCATCTCACTGAAGGCGTAATTCTTCGACTGGATGGGGTATTCCTTTCTCGTTTCTTCCGTCACCCGACCCCGGTATTTGTCCGCCCAAGGCGGCAACATGGCGGTCGGATAATCCTTCACATGCTCCACGGGACGCCCCCGTTCCAGGCATAATGTCTTCAATCCCTTTTGTGTCAACTCCTTGCATGCCCACCCGCCGGAAATACCGGATCCGATTACGATGGCATCGTATGTGGTGGGGATGTCGCCGCCTTTTTTTTCCTGTGGCATACGGGTGTTTTTTTGATGAATTTGTCGTCGTACCTAACCTGCTGCTGCCTACGTCGGTCAGGTCGCATAGGCCCGCTGACCTTCCGGCAGGGATATGCAAGGCTCGTACCGACCCGGCACCGGTACGTACTCCAGTACTTCTCCCGCACCGACCTCACTCGTGAAATATCCCACGATGGTCAGCTCCTTCAGTTGCCGCCAGGCTGCCTGTGCCGGATTGGCATCGCCCCCCGCGGCTCGGGCCGCCTCGTCCAGGGACCGCAGGTAGCTTTCCTGCTCCCCAGCCGCCAAGCCCAGGAAACCACCCGCTTCCCGGTCCAGTTGTGCCAGACCGGAAACAAAGGCTTTCCTTCCTTCCTCCGGACTGGCATCCTGCAGGATGGCATGTATGAAGGACGGCACGCCTGCCGCCGTCGCACTTGGCGTCGATGTCTGCGGAAGTATGATGTCGCAAAGCCGGTCCACCAGGGCCGACTGCTCCCTGCTCAGGTAGGCTGGCACCAACGTACCCGATGGTTCCGCCCGGCATCCGCCCAACACCGCCGTCACCACCGGCGCACTGACGGCCCCCCCGAGGAGCACCGCCGCCCGCGAAAGGGCTTCTCTTCTGGTCATGTCGCTGTATTTTTTTTAGGAAGTATCCGGGTACCTTCAGCCCCCACAACCGGGTGGCACCGGTACAATCGGCAACCGAACCGGACAAATATAAGGCAAAGACCCCTTATCGCTTGGTATTTGTTGGGAATTTATCCCCTTTGTCTACGCATCATTCGTCCTGGCTGATTGACACCCCCGCTGCCGACGGCGGCAGGAAACAAGCGGACGGTTCCCGACTTTTTATAAATTTACAAATCTCTTCTTCCTGCAAGTTCTTTTCAGTCCATGAATAAATACCCGCTGGCAACTGCCAACCCCGTCATCCCTCCCTTCGGCAGACAGGACCGCGCCTTGCCCGACCATCCGCCCCATACGCAATCCTTCGACCCGTCGATATGGACGCCATGGAACGACAGGCAACATCCATGCCTCGCGACAGGGACTTCCACCGGGATACCGCAGGTCATTCCTACGCTATCGGCTTCGGATCGAATTGGAACGGTGTGATCCACAAGACCCGTACCGAACGGTACCGCAAGCACAGACCCTTTCTTGTCTCCTGATTCCTAGACTATGCCGCTCCTTCGACTGCTGCCCTTCCTGCTGCTGAGCCTGCCCCCGACCCGAGGGAATGCACAGGTATGCTCCATCCATCATTGGGGGGTCGACTTCCAATGTCTCGGAACCTCCGTCCACCTCGTGGGCAATATCGTGGGGGAAAACCTGTTCCTCGGCGGCGGCATCGGCATCCTCCCCAACCGCATCGAATGGGTCCTGCTTGCCAACCGCTACCTCACCGAGGAGAACACCATCTGGTCCGGCAACCGCCGGGAAGCGCATGTCAACAGCATCGACCAGATCGCCTTCTCCCATCTGTTCCTCCGCTGGAAACCGAACTGCCGGTGGTTCGAAGTGGACGGCGGCATCCGGTGGGCCGTCTACTCCCGGTCCGGTTACGAGGTGGATGACCTCGGGCTGACCCGCTTCCGCGGCGCTTTCCTCCAACCGCTGCTCGGTGCGGACCGGCTCAAGGCCGGCTTCCGATGCGAAGCCGGCCCCATGCGGGGCAGCTACTACGGTCCGGAAAAGGAATTCGTCGTCATCGCCTCCCCGATGTTGCGGTATACCTTCTGACCCCCATTTGTTGGATGCAAATCAATTTGTCGGTTCCGCATGGAGGAGGGGGTTGACCTGCGATGTCGCGGCCGAAGGGATATGATGGTATGACCGATTGGGCGTGCCAGGGAGGTTCTTGTTCCCCGATTCGTAGGGATGCTGGTATGCTGCGGATTCGGTGTGTAAGGGGTGTTCTTGTTCCCCGCTTCGCGGGGATGCTGGTACGCGAATTTTAGAGAATTA
>JBEAQU010000057.1:0-25566 GCA_041163745.1 Bacteroidota bacterium | reverse complement strand
TCCTTGGAAAAAGGGGTCGGAGGATTTCGCGAGCTGAAGGGTGGCCTTCCCGTATTCTCTTTTTTCGGAGCGTTCCACCGTTCCGCCGAACTGGTCGGCAATGAGCTGTGCGCCGTAGCAGATGCCGAGAACGGGCCTTTGGCCAAGAAGTGGGGTCAGATCCGGACGCAGCGCGTCGGGTTGACGGACAGAGTACGGACTGCCTGACAGAATGATGCCTTTGACGGTCTCATCCGGTTCAGGCACCTTGTTGTACGGCACTATCTCGCAATAGGTATCTAACTCACGCACTCTTCTGGCAATCAGTTGCGTGTATTGAGACCCGAAGTCCAGGATGAGAATTTTTTCAGTCATATCGCCGGATTATCCGCAATGTATGTTAAATATTTTCCAAGGGAGCAGGAGGAATCAATCCATGGTTCAGCACATTTTTTGGATTGGATAATTCGCCTGAACAAGGGTTTGAGATGGTATTGCTACCCGGACGCGATGTCACAGGAAGTTTCCTGTGGGAAATTGACACCGGAATCAGCTCGACGGCGGGCAAAGGATCCCGGGAGAACCGCTGCCATCTTGTGACGCATTCCCACATCGGTACGACGCAAATGTAATAGATTCGTCCGACAAAGGAACCATCCTTACAGGACAGTTTGATTATTGTCCGAAGTCCAGCCATCCGCAGGCTTCCGAATTCCGCTGTGCATCGATTTACTGACCATAACCCTGGCTGATGCTTTCACAAATTAAGGCAGGCATTGGTAATTTTGCCAGTCGGCGGCGGTCTTCACCTGTCCGGTTGTCAGGAAATCAGACCAGCACACCGAAGCAAAACCTGTGACGTAGGCTTGTCAAGCCGGTCATGGGCATCAATAACGGACGCATTGCCGGAATCGATCCAGCGATTCCCGCAGGTTTCCAACTTGAACCTTTTCCAGTCTGTTGCATTTATTGCAAGAGGTCGGACGGAATCCCCGGTGAATCCGAAGGCAGGCGGCAACGGTCAACATCACAAAAACAGACAATATGGCTACCATACATTTCACATTTGAAGACAAAACGCTCGAGCCCTTGACGGTTACCGGTATAGCGGAAGGACTGTCCATTCTCGAAGTAGCGGAGGAGCACGACATTCACCTGAATCATAATTGCGGTGGGGTATGTGCCTGCAGCACCTGTCATGTCTATGTCAAGGCTGGAGACGAGTTCCTCGAGGAGATATCGGACAAGGAGGAGGATTTCATCGACCGTGCCATCAATCCACGCCTGGAATCCCGCCTGGGCTGTCAGTGCGTCCTGCTCTCCGAAGAAGCCACGGTGGAGATAGAAATTCCGGACCAAGGTCGTATCATTGGCCATGAGCACTGAAAATTTCCAGCTTGCCGAATCGGGATGCCGGCGCCCCGACTCGGCCCTTCAATTGAAGGATCCAAGGCGAATCGGCTGAAGCGGCCGGAAGCGGTCGGCCTGATTCGGTAAACAAGCAAAAACCAGATACATATGGCATTCGAAGCTTTTGACAACCTTCCCATCCATTGGGGAGATCACGAAGACATTGCGATGAAGTTGTACGAACGGTTCGGGGATGCTTTCGACGAAAGCAAGATCTACCGAATCCGTTTCACGGAACTGCTGGAATGGATTATGGAAATACCGAATTTCGCTGATGCGAGAGAAGATTGCAGCGAAGGGCATCTGGAGCAAATCCAGGCGAAATGGGTGTACGAATGGAGGGACAACCAATAAGGCGGTAAGTCCACTCAGTTTCCCGGGTATTTGGTTGTGAGACCATGCACCCTTCCATCCGCCATTCATCCTATCCCACTCAATCCTCCAGCACATGCAGCAGGCCTTGCCACCGGAATCAAATGAGCACTACCTTGAAATCAGTACCGGAAACGTGCTGGAAAGGTTCCTTCCGATCCGTACATTCATGTTGGACGTGGATGGTGTGTTGACCAACAATGAAGTGCTGATTACGGAGGAGGGAGCCTTGCTCAGAACCATGCATGTCCGGGACGGATATGCCATCCAGTTGGCTCTCAGGCAGGGATATCAGGTGTTCGTCATAACGGGCGGGAAATCGAGGGGCGTAGCCGACCGGCTGCGGGCCCTGGGTATTCAGGACATCGCCTCCAACGTTCGAAACAAACTGGGGGCTTATGAAGAGTACCTGGACGTATACGGTCTGGAGGAGTCCCGCATTCTCTATATGGGAGACGACCTGCCGGATTACGATGTAATGCGGCGGGTGGGCCTGCCGGTCTGTCCGTCGGATGCCGCACCGGAGATCATGGCCATCTGCCCATACGTTTCCCCCTTGCCCGGAGGAAAAGGATGTGTCCGTGACGTGATAGAGAAAGTCCTCAAGCTGAACGGTCACTGGAAATGAAACCGCTCAAGCCCCCCACCCTATCCGAGAAAGAAAGATACAGGCGGCGACTGACCGTGTGGGTGGGTTTGGTTAGGTGGAAAAATCTGCTGTTGGTCGGTGCCACCCAGTACCTGATGCGGTTCGCATTATTATGCCCGTTGTTGGCGATTGTACCGGCGGATCCGGTTCTGGACGGCCTTCATTTCTTTCTGCTCGTACTTGACACGATACTCATTACGGCGGGCGGGTATCTGATCAATGACCGTTTTGATACGCTGGCTGACACACTCAACCGACCGGAGACCGTACGAATCGGCGCCTTGGTCACTGCCCGGCAAGTCATGTCGGCGTATTGGATAACAACCTTAGGAGGTGGCATCATCGCCGTCTACCTGGCGCTGGTGGCCGGCCATCCCGGTTGGTTTCTGTTGTATCCCGGGGCTGTGATCCTGCTGTGGTATTATTCTTATCGGCTAAAGTATCTTCCCTTGGCGGGGAATCTGTTGGTAGCCGTATATTGTTCCCTGGCGGCCGCGGTTGTATTCCTACCGGACCATGAAGCATGGTCCGGAGCGGTTGTCGGAGGGGCCTTTCATTTCCGCACCACGCTGGTCGTATACCTCTGGTATTCCTTTCACATCACCCTTATCCGGGAAATAATCAAGGATGCGGAGGATTTGGATGGAGACCGGGCGGTAGGTGCTCGCACATTTCCAGTGCTTTTCGGTTTGGATCGGACGAACACCCTGGCAGCCGGTCTCACATATGCATTGTGTGTCTTCGTGCTGGTTTTCGCCGTAAGAGAGTGGCATATCGGGCATCCTGTAAGCGCCGTCAGCTGGGCCTTCGGGATGGGGTTGCCGTTGGCATGGTTTGGAAAAAATATCCGGAAAGCATCCGGAAAAACACACTACAGCAGGCTAAGCAAAACATGCAAATGGCTGATGTTAATCGGCTTATTCTTGTTGGTCTTATGGAAATATTGAAAAAGAAGATCGTATTGGCCTCCGCCTCACCCCGTCGCAGTGCATTACTTGCAGCGGCCGGATTCGAATGCGTCTCCGTTCGGTACGCCATGGTGGACGAGACCTGGCCTCCGGAGATGGCTCCGGAGGAAGTTCCGGAATACCTGGCCGTCAAGAAAGCGGGGGCTTCGGCACATCTGTTGGAAGATCCGACCGAGCTGTTGGTGGCCGCGGATTCCGTCGTCATACTGGACGGGAGGATTTTCGGAAAGCCGGTCGACCGGCCGGATGCATGCCGGATGTTGGCGGAACTGTCCGGCAAGGCGCACCAGGTTGTGACCGGTGTTTGTCTGTTGACACAAAACCGGAGGCACACCTTTCGGGAGACGACGAAGGTAAGGTTCCGGCCTGTCACTTCGGAAGAGATCGAGTACTATGTAGACCGTTACAAACCATATGACAAGGCAGGTTCCTACGGCATTCAGGAATGGTTGGGGTGGTGCAAGGTGGAAGCGCTGGAAGGCTCCTATGCAAATGTCATGGGACTACCGGTGGAGCGGTTGTATCATGAGCTCAACAATTTCTGATTCCCCTGACCAAGGGATAGGACCGGATCTTCGGTCAGGCTTCCATAAGCACCTCGGCCGATGATTTACCGGCTTTCTTGCGTTCGAAATCCTTCAGCAGGATTTTGCGGATGCGGATGCTCTTTGGGGTGACCTCCACGTATTCGTCCTCCATGATATATTCCAAGGCTTCCTCCAGGGTGAAGCGGACAGGCGGGACCAATTTGATCTTGTCGTCGGCGCCGGAAGCCCTTACATTGGTCAGCTTTTTCGTTTTGGTTACGTTGACCGTCAAATCGCCCGGCCTGGTATTCTCCCCGATCACCTGTCCTTCGTATATCTCCTCATTGGCCTCCACAAAGAAGCGTCCCCGCTCCTGGAGATTGAAGATGGAGTACGGGATGGCTTTGCCTGTTTCCATACCGATGAGGGAGCCGTTCTGGCGTTTGGGGAGTTCACCTTTGTGCGGCTGAAAGGCAGTGAAGCGATGTGTCATGATGGCTTCACCTGCAGTGGCGGTCAGCAGGTTTCCACGCAGTCCGATGATACCCCGGGAGGGAATTTCGAAATGGAGGACAACCCGGTCACCTTTCGGTTCCAAGGAATTGAGGATGCCTTTCCGGCGTGTCACCATATCGATGGCCGTACCGGAATGAGGTTCGGGCACGTCGATGGTCATTTCCTCCACCGGTTCCGAGAGCACTCCGTCTATTTTACGGAGAATCACCTGTGGTTGTCCGATCTGCAGTTCATAGCCTTCGCGGCGCATGGTTTCGATGAGGATCGAAAGGTGAAGGACGCCACGGCCATAGACGCGCCACGCATCGGTGGTACCGGTTTCCTGAACGCGAAGGGCGAGGTTTTTTTCCAATTCCTTGTCCAGGCGTTCCTTGATATGCCGGGAGGTGACAAATTTTCCCTCCTGGCCGAAGAACGGGGAATCGTTGATGGTGAAGAGCATACTCATGGTCGGCTCGTCAATGGAGATGGTCGGCAGGGCTTCCGGTTGTTCCGCATCGGCTATCGTATCGCCGATATCGAATCCTTCTATGCCTTGGATTGCGCATATATCCCCGGCCACCACCTCCTCCACCTTGGTCTTGGAAAGGCCTTCGAACAAGTATAGACCACGGACGGACTGTCGGGACAGGGTTCCGTCGCGTTTCATCAGACAGATGGACTGTCCGCCCTTCAGACGGCCGCGATGCAGTCGGCCGATGGCGATTCGTCCGATATAGTTGGAGTAATCGAGGGAAGTGACCAACAGTTGAGCGCCACCTTCCTGGGAAGCCTTCGGCGGGGGAATATGTTCCAGGATGGCATCCAGCAAAGGTGTGATGTCCGTACCCGGCGTCCGCCAGTCCGTACCCATCCAGCCCTGCTTGGCAGACCCGAAAACGGTAGGGAAATCCAACTGCTGCTCGGAGGCTCCCAGATTGAACATCAGGTCGAAAACGGAATCCTGGACCTCTTCCGGCGTGCAATTCTCCTTGTCGACCTTATTGATGACAACAATCGGTTTCAGGCCTAGCTCCAGCGCCTTCTGAAGCACGAAACGGGTTTGCGGCATGGGGCCTTCGAATGCATCAACGAGCAGCAGCACACCATCCGCCATGTTGAGCACCCGCTCGACCTCTCCGCCGAAATCCGCGTGACCGGGGGTATCAATCACATTGATTTTTACACCTTTGTACCAGAAGGCGGCGTTTTTGGCCAGGATGGTGATGCCACGTTCCCTTTCCAGGTCATTGTTATCCATGATCAGTTCTCCGGGAGCTTCGTGTTCGCCGAACAGTTTGCCGGCATGAAGCATTTTGTCGACCAGCGTGGTCTTGCCATGGTCGACGTGTGCGATTATCGCAATGTTTCTCAATTCAATCATAAAAAAAATTAAAGGGAACCGTCAGGGAAACCGTCAGCCCGGACGGCCCTCCTGCCGTCCGGATGCGGAGGGCCGGTGATGGGGTGAACCCCAGGGAAACCGGAAGGTAACGAACCAGTACGGGTTGTGGTTTCCGGAACTAGGTGGGTTGCCGCGCGTCTGAGGCGGAGGCATGCATCCTTCCTGCGAGCCGGGTGAACTGTCTGCGGAAGCGGTCGGAACATGGAGCAGCCGAGAAACAACCGGCCAGCATCCATGGCAACCTTCTTCAAAAACGGCGCGAAAATACGAAAATATACTTATCGAAGCGTCGGAATGCACAAAAGATTTTCAGGAGATAACGGAGGAGGGTTCGATTGCAACGGCTGTTCACAAAAAGAATGTGGATTGATTAACTTAGCCCTGGCAATCAGCCCCATCCTGAAGGGCCGTGGAACATTTTTTCCAAAAGCAGGTACAACATCGAACAACCTCACGCTATTGCAAAAGTATTTCCGATGAGATATTTGTTCCTTTTGACGCTCACCATGACATTTTCCAGGCTTATGCAAGGACAGGAAGCAACAGAGAAGATCGGGGACCTCACTTTCGACAATTATCCTGTGTACGAGGGGAATGATCTCGGTGCAACCTATCACAAACGCAGAACGGAATTCAAGCTTTGGTCACCACCGGCAGCGGAGGCCATGTTGCAGCTGTACCGGAACGGTTCGGGTGGTGAACCCGAAAGGACCCTGCCTATGCGGAAAGGGAAGAACGGAGTATGGCAAATCGCCGTGAAAGGAGATTTGGCCGGTCAATATTACACCTACCGCATCCGCATGGGTGCACACTGGCTACCGGAAACATCCGACCCTTACGGCAAGGCCGTCGGTGTCAACGGGACCCGGTCCATGGTCATCGACTTGTCCACCACAGACCCTCCGGGATGGGGCCAGGACCAGCGTCCTCCCCTGGCCGGTTTCGAGGACATCATCCTGTACGAACTCCACCTTCGGGACATCTCCGTCCATCCGGCGGGGAACATTCCCCATCCCGGCAAGTATCTGGGGTTGGCAGCGGAGGGAACCCGGACCGAGGAAGGTTTGCCCAGCGGACTGGACCATATCCAGTCGTTGGGTGTCACCCATGTGCACGTACTGCCCTTCTACGACTTCCTGTCAATCGATGAATCACTGTCTGACGAGAGTTCCTACAACTGGGGCTACGACCCCCAGAATTACAATGCACCGGAGGGAAGTTATTCCACGGATGCAACGGACGGCCGGGTACGGATCCGTGAACTCAAGCAGATGGTGCAATCGCTTCATCGGAAGGGATTGCGGGTCGTGATGGATGTGGTGTACAACCATACGGGTGGTCCGGTGGAGAGCCACTCGCTTTATCTGACGGTTCCAAACTACTATTACCGGATCGGACCGCCGCCGAGGTACAAATGGTCGAACGGATCCGCCTGCGGGAACGAGTTGGCATCCGAGCGGGAGATGGTTCGTCGTTACATTGTGCAGTCCATTACCTATTGGGCACGGGAATATCATATTGACGGTTTTCGGGTGGACCTGATGGGATTGTTGGACATAGAAACGATGAATGCCATATCGGCGGCACTACGGGAAATCGACCCCACGATCTTCGTGTACGGTGAAGGTTGGACTGCCAATGAAACCGTGTTGTACGAACAGGACCGCTCGATCAAGTCAAATGCCAACCGTCTTGACGGGATAGCTGTTTTTTGCGATGAATTTCGGGACGGGGTGAAAGGACATGTTTTCAAGCCGACGGAAAAAGGCTTCGTGAACGGTCGCTATGGGATGGAGGAAAGCGTCAAATTCGGTATTGTAGGTGCATGTCCGCATCCACAGGTGGACTATCAGGCAGTGAATTACGCCAAGGCACCCTGGGCCAGGTCACCTGCCGGATGCATCAATTACGTTTCTTGTCATGACAATCATACCTTATGGGACCGACTTAGACTTTCCTGTCCTGAAAACACAGAAGAGGACCTGCTGGCCATGAACAAACTGGCCCAGACGATGGTGCTGACTTCCCAAGGAATCCCTTTCCTTCATGGGGGGGAGGAAATTGTCCGGACGAAGATGGGTGTGGAGAATTCCTTCGAGTCCCCAGACCAGGTGAACTGGATCGATTGGAGCCACAAGGAGCGTTATTCCGACCTTTTCCAGTATTATCAGGCCCTCATCCGACTTCGCAAGGAGCATCCTGCCTTTCGGATGAAAACGGGCGATGACATTGCGCGGCACCTCCAGTTCTTCCAGCAGCCTTTCGACAACGTCGTTTCCTACGAGTTGGACGGGGCTGCCGTAGGAGACCCTTGGAAAAGGATCTTCCTCGTATTCAACGGCAACAAGGTCGGCAAACAGGTCACGGTACCGGAGGGTGACTGGCGGATTGTGTGTCAGAACCGTCGGATTGACCCGGCGGGAATGGGAAAACTAATTGGCAACAAGAGTTTCGTACATCCATGGTCCGCTCTGATATTGGCCAGCTGGGAATAACGTCAGCCGGTCGACGGGTAGCGGTGAAAACATACAGGACTACATGAAGGTAGACATACTGGCCGTCGGGGTTCATCCCGATGATATCGAGCTCAGTTGCAGCGGAACACTGCTGGCCCATTTGGAAAGCGGGTATCGGGTGGGGCTGCTGGATTTGACCCAAGGAGAACTGGGATCCCGGGGCAGCCGGGAGATTCGGGCGGCGGAAGCGGCGGAGGCAGCGGAAAAAATGGGAGCGTCGTTCCGTTGGAATCTGGGACTACCGGATGGTTTCTTTCAAAACAATGAGGAAACGATGATGCAGGTCATCCGGGCCATTCGACGCAGCCAACCGGAAATAGTGCTGGCAAATGCATTGGAGGATCGACATCCGGACCACGGGCGGGCGGCGAAACTAGTGGCGGATAGCTGTTTCTACGCGGGCCTCATCAAAATAGTCACACTGGACGAACAAGGAAATCAGCAGGCACAATGGCGCCCGAAGGCTTTGTATCATTACATACAAGACCGGGACCTGACACCTGATTTCGTCATTGACATCTCCCGTTTCCTGGAGGAGAAGATGGAATTGGTGCGGACCTTCCGCTCACAATTCTACCAGGGTGAGAACGAAGCATTCCAGCAGGAGGTTTCCACGCCGATTTCCGGGCGGGATTTCATGGAGTTCCTACGTGCAAAGAACCGGGCCTTCGGCAGGCGGGCGGGATTCGAATATGCGGAGGGATTCAACTATCATCGTACGATCGGAATACGGAACCTGTTCCACCTCGAATAGCGGACGAAAGCGGCAATTACCGCGGAGGAAGCCATGGAGCGTAGTTCGGTTTGCACTCCAGGGTATTCACATGCTCCAGGCTACCCAATCGCAATGACAGGGGAACCTTTCGATGCATCCGATGCTCCAGGCGGCAGAAAAGCGGCATGGGAGGCATGGCGGGCTGTTCGAACGCTGTCCGGACAGGGGCGATGGGCTGATAATGAAGGAATCGAAAGGTGGCGAGTGCGGGCATTGGAGACATCACATCCTGCCGAGTGTGTGTTGACAGGGGCGCTTGGGCAGACGACTTCGAAAACTGGGAGCAAGCCAGGGCGAAAACCAGTGCGAGCCGGTGGGCTGCCCCTTGCCAGTTGATTGGCAAGGTGTTCCAAGTTGGTGTCGGTGTCATTCGATGGCGCATCTGCCGGCCCACAGGATGACGCCCACCCAAACCAAGCCCTTGACGAGGAAAAAAAGAAAACCCAGGATTCCGATTCTTTTCAGCCAGGAAGCCTTTCCGGGTGCAGTATTGTTGTCGCTGGTAGTGAAATTTTCTTCCATGGCGGCAAGATTACGAAGCGGTTGGGAGTATGTGACCCATCATGTTTGCATCACTCCCGTATTAAACCGACCAACCGGCGAAAAGTTTGCCATTTCGATTCCGAATGAAATCCATTTTCTGGTTTCCAGCGGATCAATGATGGCGTCCACCCACAGCCTGGCGGCAGCGTAATAGGGTGTGGTCGTCCGTTCGTAGTGAGCCTGGATAGTATGGAGCGGGTTGGAGTCATCCGCTTCGGACGCCAAGGCGTCCGGTTTCCGTGAAGTGGCCTGTTGGATTTGCCACAAGGTTCGGGCGGCTTGCTGCCCCCCCATGACGGCAATTTTGGCGCCGGGCCAAGCGACGATCAGGCGGGGGTCGTACGCTTTGCCGCACATCGCGTAATTGCCGGCGCCGAAGGAATTTCCAATGATGACAGTAAATTTGGGAACGGTGGCATTGGCTACGGCATTGACCATTTTTGCGCCGTCCTTTATGATACCGCCATGTTCCGAGCGGCTGCCAACCATAAAGCCGGTCACATCATGCAGGAAGACCAGCGGGATTTTTTTTTGGTTGCAATTGAGGATGAAGCGAGCGGCTTTGTCTGCCGCATCAGAATATATCACGCCGCCGATCTGGACCTCTCCTTTTCCGGAGCGGGTGACTGAGCGGTTGTTGGCGACGATACCGACGGCCCAGCCCTGGATACGGGCGTATGCGCAGATAACGGACCTGCCGTAATCCTTTTTGTAATAGGTCAGTTCCGAGCCATCCACCAGTCGGTGAAGGATGGCGGACATATCATAGGTCTTGCCGCTGTCATGGGGAAAAAGTCCATAGATCTCCGCTTCCGGATCTTTGGGTGGCAAGGCCGCGATACGGTCGAACCCGGTGAGGGGTTGTTTCCCCATTTGGCTGACCAATTTGCGGATCAAGGAGACACACTCCGTTTCGTCAGCCACCTTGTGGTCGCAGATGCCTGAAATTTCCGTTTGCGTGGTTGCGCCGCCGAGTGTTTCCTGGTCCACCGTCTCCCCGATGGCGGCTTTTACAAGATAGGGGCCGGCCAGGAAAATGCTACCCGTCCCTTCCACGATGATGGATTCATCTGACATAATTGGCAGATAGGCGCCCCCGGCGACGCAACTGCCCATGATGGCGGCTATTTGAGGGATTCCCAGGGCCGACATCCGGGCGTTGTTGCGGAATATCCGGCCGAAATGTTCTTTGTCCGGGAATATCTCATCCTGCATCGGCAGGTAGACGCCTGCGCTGTCCACGAGGTAAATGATGGGCAGGCGGTTTTCCATGGCTATTTCCTGGGCGCGAAGGTTCTTCTTGGCTGTAATGGGAAACCAGGCACCTGCCTTGACGGTAGCGTCATTGGCTACGATTACGCACAACCTGCCGGTGACATATCCGAGGGTCACCACGACGCCGCCGGAAGGACAACCGCCGTGTTCCGCATACATTTCGAATCCGGCGAATGCGCCAATTTCCAATCGTTCCGACCCGGGATCCAACAGACGGTCTATTCGTTCACGGGCATGCCATTTTCCTTTGGCGTGGAGTTTGGCGATTTTTTCCTTTCCGCCGCCTTGATGGATACCGGCCAGCCGGTGGTTAAGCCTCGACACCAGCAATTTCATGGCATCCTCGTTCTTGTTCCATTCGATATCCATATTGGTCAGGGTGGTTACAATTGTTTGTTTTCCTATTTCAGGAAGAAGGTGTAGTAGAATTCGCCAGGATAATTTTCATAATAACCTTCCAGGTAGACTTTTCTTCCCCGTTTGCCCAATAGTGCACGGCGTACCTCCGCCACCGTACGGACGCGGATGTCACCGACATGGGTGATGATATATCCTGGATCCATTTCGGTCCGGTCGATGACACTGTTTCGAATGATGGCATCGACGAAGACACCGGCGGCCGGCAGTCGGTTCTTTTCCTCCGGGTTTAGGGACCGGAGGCTGAACCCGAGGGATTCGAGGACATCCGATGTCAAAGGCGAGTCGCCAGGAGCCCCGTGGGGCCGGGCACCCTGGAGTGTGACGTAGGCGCTGGCTCGGGAGCCGTTCCGGAAATATGCAAGTTCAACGGCGCTTCCGGGACGCAGCCGACCGATTTGTTCCTGCAGTTCCGGGACTGTGTTCACCTGTACCTGGTTGACGGCCGTGATGACATCCTGTGGCCGAAGACCGGCGGAGGCGGCGCTTCCGTTTGGCGTTACCGACTGGATGACGACGCCGGCGACAGCGGGTAAACGCAGATCGGCGGCAAGGGATTGGTCGACAGCGCTGATGTTCACCCCGAGGAGTCCTCGTTGGACTTCCCCGAAATCGATGAGGTCGGTGACCACCTTTTCCACCAGAATGGAAGGAACGGCAAAGGAATAGCCTTCGTACTTACCGGACCGGGTGATGATGGCGGTATTGATGCCCACCAATTCACCGGATGCGTTCACGAGTGCGCCACCGCTGTTGCCCGGATTGACGGCTGCATCGGTTTGGATGAAGGACTCGATGGTGTATTCACCCTCCAATATTTCAATGCTTCTGCCTTTGGCGCTGACGATTCCTGCGGTGACCGTAGAAGAAAGGTTGAAAGGATTGCCGATGGCCAGCACCCACTCTCCGACCAGCAGGGAGTCGGAATTGCCGAATGTAATGAAAGGCAGGTCGGAGTCGGGGTAAGACAATTTGACCAGGGCGATGTCGGTGTTCGGGTCGGATGCGATCAATTCGGCAACGTATTCCCGTCGGTTGTGGAGTGTTACCTCGAAGGTGGAGGCGTTTTCCACGACATGATGATTCGTGACAATAAAGCCATCCGG
Source organism: Bacteroidota bacterium (assembly GCA_041163745.1). Lineage (GTDB taxonomy): Bacteria > Bacteroidota > Bacteroidia > Chitinophagales > Saprospiraceae > UBA6168. The sequence goes on along the minus strand of JBEAQU010000057.1, from coordinate 13,129 downwards.
GGAAATCAGGACGCCAGATCCGGATGCGCCTCCTTCGTAAGCCCGCCCGCCGACCCACCAGGGCAAGGCCGAATCCTCCCTGGCGCTGATATTAACGACAGCAGGCGTTACGCGGGCGGCGGTGCTCGTGAAATCCGGGAGTGGACTTCCCCCGATTGTTGGTGTGGCGGCCGTCCGGAACGGGGCGTATTCCTGATAGTTGACATGCCTGGGAGGGGGCATATTCTGATAACGAACCCATTCGGCGGTGGGCGGAAAAAGGAACCGCTGCAGCCACAAGGTCGACAAAGAGCTCAGCAGGGCGGCACCCAAGGCAATCATAAACAGTTTCTTCATTTGCAAGACGTATGTTGGCGGGTCTGCGGGGCACGCTTACGAGCGGGAATTGAAACGGAACTGTAAGCTGATTCAATAATACTTAATTTAGAAGGCATTGACAACAAAAACGATTCTTTGCCGTGCAAAAAAACAAATGCGGGCGAAACTCAGCATACCCTTTAGGGACAAGGCCGGAGGAGGAAGGAGTAAAACGAGGACGGCCGTGGTCATCTGAATGGCCACGGCCGTCGGGCAAATGGGGCAGCAAGGTTCAGAAATACTTGAAATTGTGCTGATTCTCGATTTTCAGCAAGGATTCATAAATCAGACGGATGACATGTTCGACATCGGACTTATGTGCCATCTCGACGGTCGTGTGCATATACCGCAGGGGCAGGGAGATCAGGGCGGAAGGCACGCCGCCGTTGCTGTACGCGAAGGCATCCGTATCCGTACCGGTGAACCGGGAAGCTGCCTCCCGTTGGATGGGGATGTCGTTTTCCCTTGCCGCATCCAAGATGAGCTGCAACAGTTTCTGATGGACGGCCGGAGCGAACGTAACGGATGGCCCGTCTCCGCATTTCACATCCCCTTGCTTCTTCTTCTCTATGAGGGGGGTGGAGGTGTCATGCGTCACATCGGTTACGATGGCGACATGTGGCTTGATGGTGTCTGCAATCATCTGGGCGCCGCGCAGGCCGATTTCCTCCTGGACGGAATTGACGATGTAAAGGGCGAAGGGTAGTCTGACTCCTTTCTCGTGTATCATACGAGCCACTTCCGCGATACAGAAGCCGCCCATGCGGTTATCCAGCGCCCTGCCCACATAATAACGACCGTTGAGAATCGTAAATTCATCTTCGTAAGTGATAACGCATCCGACCTCGACACCCAAATCCAGCACCTCTTTTTTGTCTTTCGCACCGATATCGATGAAAATATTGTCGAGTTTCGGAGAGACCTTGTCGTCGTTATGCCGTGTATGGATTGCGGGCCAGCCAAAGACACCTTTGACGATGCCTTTCGGGGTATGGATGTTGACCCGTTTGGAGGGGGCTATCTGATGGTCTGACCCACCATTTCGTATCACATGGATAAAGCCCTCCTCCGAGATGAAGTTGACAAACCAGGAGATTTCGTCCGCATGGCCTTCAATGACGACCCGATAAGGGGCGTCCGGATTGATAACGGCATAGGCCGTGCCGTAATTATCCAAAGACCAGGTATCTGTGAAGGGTTTGACATAATCCAGCCAAAGTTGCTGGCCTTTCGATTCGAAACCTGTCGGGGAAGCGTTGTTCAAGTATCGCTGCAGGAATTCCTCAGAATGCTTGTTAATGAATGCCATTTCCAAAATTTTAAATTTCGTTGATGGGGTTTGAAAGTATGCGTCAGGCTTGTCTGCCTTGGCTTTGTCGCCAGGCGTTCAGCATGTCCATGTCACCCGGCTGAATGTAATGGGTTGCCAAGGCTTCCTTCAGCAGCACATCATATCCGGACAAGGTATGCAGCGGACATTCCGCTGCCTCGAAAGCCGATAAGGCTTGTTCGAATTGATAGCTGAAGATGGCCAGCACGCCGACGACATGGTGTCCTGCATCCCGAAGTGCCTGTACGGCGGCCAGGCTGCTCCCGCCTGTGGAGACAAGATCCTCCACGACCAATACGTCAGTTCCCGGAGAAAGTTCTCCTTCGAGCATGTTTTGGCGGCCGTGTTCCTTCGCTTTTGACCGCACATATGCAAATGGAAGGGAAAGAGCGTCTGCGAGGAGCACCCCGTGAGCGATACCGGCGGTAGCCACCCCTGCCACGGCGGAGAAAGGCTGGAATACAGCTGATTTTTCCACCATGCAGCGTTTGATTAGATTCCGGGCGTCAGGATTTGACAGGACAAGCCTGTTGTCGCAATAGATGGGGGATTTGATTCCGGAAGCCCAAGTGAAAGGTGCATGCGGACTTAATTTAATTGCCTTTATTTGCAACAGCATGCCAGCTACGGCAGTTGAGGTATCCATTCGGTAAAGATAAGGACTAACAGCATGGTGTCCGGTATGGGACCGAAGACAGATCACAAACCACAAAAGGTTGGCAAATGTATAAAATTTATGTTAACAACACCCCTGTGAGGCTGGTCCGGACGACTGAAATAGCGGAAGTTGGATCACTGGGTGATAAAAAATTGCTGCTTCGATATCCAGGCAAGCGAAAATACCTGTTGAATGTGGCGGATATGCTGGAGAAATCGAGTCGTCTGGAAGAAGTTGTGATCTACCATGGCGACTTGGCAGCGTTGTGGGACGATTTTCGGACCGGGTACCAGTCGGTGTCTGCGGCGGGGGGTGTCGTGTTTCATGAGGAGGAGGTGCTGATGATCTACCGGAAAGGTTTTTGGGATTTGCCGAAGGGCAAGGTCGACCCGGGGGAAACGCCCCAGGAAGCGGCGGTAAGGGAGGTGCTGGAGGAAACCGGCGTGCTTGCGGAGGCAGTGTTGGATTCCATTCCGGATACCTGGCATACATACCGGCAGCATGGCAAACGCATGTTGAAGCGAACCTATTGGTTCCGGATGGTTACCCGGCAACGTGCCTTGACATTGCAGGAAGAGGAAGACATCACCGGCGGTGAATGGGTGGACCAGGCGACTGCCCGTCGGCTGGAGCCTGGCATGTACGGCAGTATCCGGGACGTCATGCGGGCTGCATGGATAGGACGGGTGAACGGAGACGGACAGAAGTAAGCCTAGGCAAGGCGTTGGCTGGTACCCAGCTACCAGCTAATCAATTCCAGGTTGATGTTATTACGAACCAATTCGATGGCGCGATTGGCCTTTCCCAGTGTCTGGACGTTGATCTTGACCTCGAGGTGACTGATCTTTACTGCCGTCCCATACGTATCCAAGGGCGTAGAAATCACCGGAATCCCATGTTCGTTGAGGTAGTGTTCGTGATCGAACCCTTCCAGGCTGTGAACGTTCTTCCCATCGCCTGTGATGATGATGCCAGCCAGGGGCGAACCTTCGATCCCCTTCAGTTTACATAGTTTTTGAATCGCATGAACCGAGTCATTGAGCCGGTTCTTGCTTGTTACCAGCAGGACGCCCTTTTCATCCTCAAACTTATGGCTGCCCATGAGGGAGGCCGCCACCACATTCTCCACAAGGTTGTTCATACCGTGGGGATTGGCCAGGATTCTGCCATGGATGGCGTAACGGATGGTGTCTAGCAGCGGGTAGAGCAGTGATTTGTCGAAAGGCAGGATGCCCAGCAGCGGAATACCCCATTCTTTCAACTTCATGCCGACATAGCGGTTCACTTTCTCCAGTTTTTCGGGAACAACCTTGTTTATGATGATGCCTGCCAGTCTGATTTGCTGTTCCTGGAAAAGCGCTTTGCAGAGGTTGATTCTGTCTATGGTGTATCCGATGCCTCCTTCGACGACCAGGACGACAGGTGCCTGTAGCAGATCGGCCACCTGTGCATTGGACAACCCTACCACGCTGCCGACGCCGGGATGGCCGGTTCCTTCGTAGACAACCATTTCGTATTCCTTTTCCAGAATGTTCGCTGCATGAAGGATATCCTTCTGGTATGAAAAAGCAGACGGTTGGTCGAGGTAAGCCTGGGTGGCGCCTTTGCCCAGGATGACAGGACTGTGGATCTTTGCGACCAGGTCGAAATGCATCATCGTGGAAAAAAGCAAGGCATCCTTGTCGACCTGCAGGTTTTCGAGGTCTACGGCTTCCTGACCGACCGGTTTGCAATAACCAACGCGGATGCCTTGCTGTCGGAAGGCATGGACAATTCCGAGAGTAGTGGTGGTTTTTCCGACATGTTGGTTCGTAGCGGCGATGTACAGTCGTTTTTTCATGGCATGGAGGATGTGTTTGATCTCGTCCGGGCTCCGTCACCTGTCCGGACCGGGATCGGGGTCAGCGTTCGGCCGAATGCTGCCGAATAGTGTGCGGTGGCAGCACCGATATACTGTTTAAGGGCGTCTTGGCGCACCAACTGGAGGGTACAGCCTCCGAAACCTCCTCCCATCATGCGACTCCCGGCGACTTCCTCCCGGCCGGCGGCGAAATCCACCAGGCAATCCAGTTCCGGACAGCTCACTTCGAAGTCAGTATGCAAGCTTCGGTGTGATGCGTACAACAAGCGTCCCAGTGATTCCCGGTCGCCGGACCGGAGGGCTGCGACGGCCTGCCCTACCCTTTCGTTCTCTGTGACAACATGTCTGCAACGGCGGTAAATCAGCGGTGGCAGTTGATGACAGGCTTTTTCCAGATCGGACGGGCTCAGGTCCCGAAGCGTGGAAATGCCGGGATGTTCCTGCTTGAGCAAAGATACCCCTTCCTCACATTCCCTCCTCCGGTCGTTGTAAGCGGACATGGAAAGCTCATGGGTGACGTTGGTGTTCAAGAGCAGCAGGGTATAAGGCCCCAGATCCAACGGATGGTAAGTGAAACTGCCGGAACGGCAGTCCAGCAGCATGGCCATGCCGGCCTTTCCCATGGCTGCGGCGAATTGGTCCATGATTCCGCAAAGGGTGCCCGCGTAATGGTGTTCGGCCCTTTGGGCAATCCGGACCAGCGTCCAACGATCCAAACCCAGAGAAAACAATTCGTTCAGGCCGAATGCCAGACTGCAAGTGAGGGCTGCGGAAGAGCTGAGACCGGCGCCAATCGGCACGTCTCCCCAACATTCCCCGCGAAAACCTCCCAGGCGGCATCCCAGGGACAGAAGTTCGGCAACCACGCCGATGACATAGTTTTGCCAGCTACCCATTGGCTCCGGGCCATGGTCGTCCAGTCTGCGAGACAATCCCTCTCCACGGTCCCGCGCCCATACCTCCATTCGGTCTCCCGCTGGCTGTCGCACCAAAGAGAAATGGATGTTGCGGTCGATGGCGGCAGGCAATACCCATCCTTCGTTGTAATCCGTATGTTCCCCGATCAGGTTGATTCGGCCGGGCGCGCTGCTTAACACTTCCATAAGGGACGAATTATTTACGACCGAAGCTAATAATATTCGTTGGGATGGACATCATACGGATGGCCTTATGTCGAATAAAACTATCCAATTCCAAATGGGAGGCAGCGCTATCCATTTGTTTAGTTGGAATCTTGGGATCCGTCGGATCAAGACCTGCATTCTTGCGTGTCAGCCGCTGCTCCGAATCATCCGGAAATTACGCTACATTTGAGGAGGAGGGCATCCAGGACATACCAGCGGTTACGGACGCCTGTCAAGCATGCGCATGGACATTCACAGTCCTGGCACATCGCCGCATAAAATTAGCATCCAAGCCTTACTACAAGCCATTGAAACATTGGGATGACAAGATAGAACAGGAACGCACCATCCTCAGATTACTGGTGCTGCGTGAAAAGATACGCAGCGAAATCCCGGTCAAGACTGCTCGGGACACATTGCTGTTGGCCACATGGAACATCCGTGAGTTCAAAGACAACCGCTTGCCGGAAAGCTACCACTACCTGGCCGAGATCATAGATGCGTTCGATTTCGTAGCGGTGCAGGAAGTCAGCACCGACCTGGCGGGACTGGTACAGGTTATGAACCTGTTGGGTGGACATTGGGATTACCTGGTGACCGATGCGACGGAAGGGTCCGCGGGCGGTGGGGAGCGGATGGCCTTCCTGTATGACAAGCGCAAGATCACATTCCGGAACATGGCGGGCGAAATAGTCCTTCCCCCCCATCTCAAAATCAACGAAGGTGCTGTGCAGTTTGCCCGGACGCCATTCCTGGCAGCCTTTCAGGCAGGCTGGTTCAAGTTCACCATTTGTACCGTCCACATTTATTACGGATCCGCTTCCTTGAACAGTGCAGGGATGCAACGCAGGATTGCGGAGATTTCAGCCATTGGAAACTGGCTCCGGCGAAAAGCGAAACGGGAGAACACCAATTACATTCTCCTGGGAGATTTCAACATCGAGGATCCGGAACATTTGACCATGAAAGCATTGGAAGATACCGGTTTTTATATCCCGGAGGCATTGAGGGACAAGCCTACCGATCTGGGCCGCTCGAAATTCTATGACCAGATAGCCTTCCGGCTGGCGGAAGGAGACATGGTGCGTTTCCGAAAGGATCGTCCGGCGGCAGGTGCCTTCGATTTCAGCGAGGTTGTCATGACGCCGGGGGACCTCCGAACGTACCTTCCTTATTTCACAGAGAAAGTCGTCGGCAAAACGGAGCGGCAGGTAAGAAGTTATTACGAGAAGACCTGGCGGACATTACAACTGTCCGATCATCTGCCCCTATGGGTTTCCCTGCGCATAGACTTCAGCGATGAGTACCTTCGAGGGCTGCTGAGGGATCATTGACTTGAGGCAGGCCTTGTGTGGGTCCATTTTACCGGACCAGTGTTATATCCCCTTTGAATACGAAGGAAGAGCCGTCCACCAACTCCAGAATGGTGAAGAATGCAAAGACAGCTGGATCCATCGGTTTTTCCCGGAACGTTCCATCCCATCCGAATCCCGGATCGTTCGGCGGGAAATTCTCCCGGAAGTAGACGTTGTCGCCCCACCGGTCGAAAATCCTTAACTCCCTTACATTGGCCACTTCCGGCCCTGTATAGATGACAAAGACATCATTGATGCCGTCACCGTTTGGAGAAAAGGCGTTCGGCGTGTAGATCTGCGGATTTTGGTTGACATAAACTATCAACTCATCGGCTGCCTGGCATCCGTTGGTATCTGTCACCACCACCGAATATGTCGTAGTGACAAACGGTTGGACCTCCGGTTGGAAACACCAGGCACATGGAATCTCACCGAAGGGTGACCATTCCGTGGAAGCAACAGCCGGCAAAGAAATGGAGACCTGCGCATCCAGTATGACAGTCTCGCCGATCTGGATGAAGATATCCGGCCCAAGCGACACTTCCATTGGTGGGAACAAAGGAAGGTAAACGGTGGTATCCCAAGTACAGGATGAAGCATCCGACAGTCCGACATGATAAATACCGGGAGAGAGGCCGTCAAATGGCGGTTGTATGGACATCGTCATTCCGTTCAAAGTAAAATTGAACGGTGGTGCAGCACCGCTGATGTCCGTGAAAATGATCGCGCCGTCCGCTTGTGCGGCACAAGACGAGACCGTCATTATGGATGCGGTAACTGGTGGCGGCACGGATACGCTTGTCGAATCCGATGCACTGCAACCGTTGGAAAGATTTGTTACAGAAAGAAAGTATGTTCCTTGCCCACCGGCGTATGCCACTTGGGCGTAGGGGGGAGAAAGCAACATTCCGGCACTATCGGATGTCCATAAGTAACTCAGTCCAATATCTGGGTCTGCCAAGGTGGGAACCAGCATGACATAATCAAGAGAGCAGGGCAATAAGATGGAATCCTGCAAGTCGAGCAGCGGAGGGACAAAATCCGAACCCACCCATACCGAATCCATATTAATGCATCCGTTGACGGTATCCAGTACCGAAAGGAAGTACCACCCCTCCGCATCAACCGTTGGAGTGAGGGAATTGGGATTGAGAATCACACTCCCCAGCGGACCGGTCCATTGAATGACAATGTTCGCGTTGCTGTCCGACTCAGTGCCGTCCAGCATGACCGCCGTGTCAAAACAGTTCAATTGTGCAGGGTTTCCTGCAGCAGCAACCGGATAAATCATCAAGTCTTCCAACAAAATATTGGCGGAGGAATTGCAGCCGGTCAGTGAGTCATACGCCAATAGCGTGTAAAGACCTGGCTCTATGACGGATATTGCGGATTGGTTGGTGATGATGGTCGCCTGGTTGTCGAGCCAAAGCAACGCCAAGTCATTGGAAGACCCGCCCGATTGCGCCAGCAGCGTAACCTGGCTGGTGTAACAATTGAGGTAACCGTCTGCGATGATGTCGATTACCGGTTCCGTATTGTTTGCCACGACCGAGACGGAATCCGGAGCCGACTGGCAGCCAGTCAACGAATCTGTGACCGTCAGAACATACACACCTGGTGTGCCGATCAACGGATTTGGCAGATGCTGATTGGATACGTCGATTCCAGGACCGGTCCAAAGGAATGCTGCATTCGGCGTATCCGACATACCTTGGAGGTAGACCGCAGTATCTTGACAAGTCAGGAAAAGTTGCGCTCCGGCCGCTGCGGTAGGATAGTCATCCGCAGCGCCTACCAGGACTGTATCGGTACCCGTACATCCGTATTCGTTGGTATAGACTAGCGTATATATTCCTTCCGAAATGACTGCGGGATTGGATACCCCCTGATTGCTGGTATCGATTCCAGGTCCTGACCAGGCATACGAGCCCGGCAATGGAGAAACAGGTCCGATAATGACCGGTAAGCCGGTGCAGCTAAGGTCAGCGTCCATGCCAGCATCTGCAATGGCGGGCGGTGCCGCTTGAACCAGGAAGCTGTCCGATTCCATGCAGCCGTTGGTATCTGTAACGGATGCCCAAAACCATCCTGTGGAAGAAATCACGATCGAATCTGCCGACAGACCGTTGAACCAGATGACTGGACCTTGGGTGGGATCGGTCACGGAAAGTATCAAAGACTGACCTTCACAAAGCCAATTCGAACCTGTGATTTGGATGACGGGTAAGGGGTTGACGGTAAGTAGCAAGGTAATGATGCTGTCGCAGCCCAAGATGTCCTGCAATGTATCCACATAGATACCGGTACTGTCAAGCATGGTTCCATTGAAATCATAAGTGTCCCCTTGACAGATGCTGGACTGCACTTGCACACTGTTCAACGGCAAGAATGAAAAATCCAGTTGGTCTATACTGTCACAGCCATTGAAGGCCGTCAATGTATCTGCATAAATACCTGGTACTGTGTAGACGGTGTTGTTGAAGACAACCGATTCCCCATGGCAGGCAACTACGGATGTTGTGTGGAAGGCGGAAGGCAGGACGGAAAGGTCCAGAACGACTATACTGTCGCATCCGTTTACGGCCAGCAATGTATCCGCATAAATACCCGGCGATCCATAGAGAGTGCCGTTCAGGTCATAGTATTGCCCTTGGCATAGGTACCCGTTCAAAAATGTCAACGGAACATTCAGTACGTTCAGCGTGAGCGTGACCAAGCTATCACAACCGAAGAAGGAGGTAAGCGTGTCTACGAAGACTCCTTGCGAAGAATAGGTTGAATTTCCGACCGTAAACTGGCCGCCTTCACAAATCGAGGCAACGATTGACTGCTGATATATCGGAAGGAAAGTTGCTTGGAATTGTACGATACTATCGCAGCCGCTGGCGGAAGGGAATGTATCCGAATAAACACCATCTGATGAAATCACCTGCTCATTCCAGTACAAGGTGTCTCCGGTGCATGTTTCAAACGTAACATAATCGTAAACCGGAGGTAAGGTGTCCAGCAGGAGGAAGACGATGCTGTCGCAACCGTGTATGCTTTGCAAGGTATCCGGATAACTTCCGGGAATGGACAGCAGCTCGCCATTCCACAGCATGGATGTACCGTGGCATAACGTAGCCTCGACCGTATCCACCTCGATTGGAAACTTGGATAAGGTCAGGGTGACGAAGCTGTCACATCCCATCGAATTGACCAGTGTATCGAAGAAAATACCTGCATTGGCCAACCATTGACCATTGAAAAAGAATGCCTCGTCCCCGCATAAGGCCGCATCCAAAAAGCCTTGTGTTTGGGGAATCAGGGAGAGTTGCAGGGTCGTCGTGCTATCGCAGCCATTGGCACCGGTTGCCACTGTCTCGTATGTGCCAGCTACCTTCAGGTAAGTGCCGTCGAAAAGGAAGGAATCCGATTCGCAGATGGCGACGTTCAGAACCGTTTGCGGAATGGGGAGCACCTTCAACGTCAAGTAGACAATGCTATCACAACCTTGCGTAGTCGTCAAGGTATCGATATAAGTTCCGGCGTTGTAAATGGCAGCGCCGTTGAAATTGTAAAAATCACCCTCGCAAATGGTCGCCTGCACGTTTACAGGGGAAACGGGGGCCACTGACAGGTTCAACACCACGATACTGTCACAGCCCGCAATACTGACGAAAGCTTCCAAATAAGTGCCAGGAGTCGACAATACATTGTTGCCAAATGAGTAAGAACCTCCCTGACAAATGGAGGCATCGATGTTTTCGAAAAAGAACGGGATGATGGATAGCTGCAGCGTGACAACGCTGTCGCAGCCGGCCGTGCTGGTTATTGTTTGGGTGTAAGTACCGGGAGTTGTCAGGATGGTACCGTTGAAATCATAGAATTGCCCCAAGCAAACGGAAGCTTGAATATTCTCTGTCAGCGTCGGCAAGACAGTCAGGTTCAAGGTAAGGACACCGGTGCAACCGGAAGAGTTTGGAACGCCGTCGGTATATGTACCGGAGGCATTCAGCAAGGTGCCGTTGAAATTGTAGGACTCACCCTGACAAATGACGGCGGTGATTGTTTCGGAAGGTATGGGGTCTACTGTCAGGTTGAGTGTGACAGTGCTGTCACATCCTTCGGAGGAAATCAATGTGGTGGAATAGACACCTGGCACTGACAAGATCGTTCCATTGAAGTTGTATGTTTCGCCGCTACAAATTGTTTCGGTTATGTTACTGTATGCGGGCGCTTGAATGGAAAGAAATAATTCGATGATACTGTCGCAACCGTTGAAACTGGTAATGGTATCGGTGTAGGTTCCTTCCATAGCGATTTCGGTACCATTGAAATTATAGACAGATCCTTCGCAAATTACGACGCCGACGGTTTCTGTCAGCGCAGGTTTCACAGAAAGCGATAAGGTCACGATACTGTCGCATCCGGTCACAGTGGTGAAGTTAGCGGTGTACGTCCCAGCGGTGGTTATTTCATTTCCATTGAAAAAGTAGCTTGTTCCTTCGCAAATAGTTGCACTCACCGTTTGGGTAATGGCGGGAAGAACAGATAAGACGAGAGTGACAGTGCTGTCGCAACCGGATGCATTGGATAGTGAAAAAATGTAAGTTCCTGTAACACCAACTAGAATTCCGTTGAAATTCAGGGTTGATCCTTCACAGATGGTATCGGTGATGGTTTCCGTTAATGCAGGTGACACTGTCAACTCAAGCATGACAATGCTGTCACAACCCAGGTAACTGGTCAATGTATCGGCATAAGTGCCAGCAGTACTGAGGACACTGCCATTGAATGGAAAGGTTTTCCCTTCGCAAATGGTTTCCTGTATGGTTACCGAAGGAACAGGGTTTACGGTCAATTCAAGGACTACGAGACTGTCGCAACCCGCTGCAGTAGAAACAAAACTGGTGTAGGTACCACTGTTAGCAAGGCTAACTCCATTGAAATTGTATGTGGTTCCATTGCAAATGGAAACTTGGATGGTATCCGACAGAGCAGGGGTTACGGTCAATTCCAAGGTCACGATACTATCACATCCGGCGACGCTTGTCAGGGTGTCGGTGTACGTACCTGAAGTGCTGATTAGATTGTCATTGAATACGAATGTTGTTCCTTGACAGATGGTGAGGTCAACGGTTTGAGACAAGGGGGGAAACACCGTCAGGGTGAAATCCACGATACTATCGCATCCGGTTGTACTAGTCAGTGTGTCAATATAATTTCCGGAAGCACTGAGTCCGACACCATTGAAGAAATAGGTTTCACCTGCACAGATACTGGCGGATACGGATTCTGTAACCACTTGATTGAAGCTAAGTCCAAGATTGACAATACTGTCACATCCAGATGTACTTACGAAAGTATTTGAAAAAGTACCGGAAGTGGTCAGAATTATTCCATTGAAGAAGAAGGTGTCTCCTTCACAAATTTTTGCAAAGATGCTTTGGGAATAAACAGGATTGACTGTCAGTGACAAGTTGACCATACTGTCACAACCGGATTCACTGACCAATGTATCAAGGTAGTTTCCTCCTGATGACAGGCTGGTACCATTAAAATTGAAGGTCTCCCCATCGCAGATTGTCGCCGTAATGCTTTCGCTTAAAACGGGATTCACCGTCAAGGCCAGCGTGACAATGCTATCGCAGCCGGTTGAACTGGCCAAGGTATCGACGTAGGTGCCTGCTACGCTGAGGTCGGTACCGTTGAAGTTGTAGGTCTCGCCTTCGCAGATCGTCGCGGTGATGCTTTCGCTTAAGACGGGATTCACCGTCAACGCTAGGGTAACGATGCTGTCGCAACCGGTTGAACTGGCCAAGGTGTCGACGTAGGTACCCGCTACGCTAAGGTCGGTACCGTTGAAGTTGAAGAACTCTCCTTCGCAAATTATCGCGGTGATGCTTTCGCTCAAGACGGGATTCACCGTCAACGCCAGGGTAACGATGCTGTCGCAACTGGTTGAACTGGCCAAGGTGTCGATATAGGTGCCTGCTACGCTGAAGTCGGTACCGTTGAAGTTGAAGGTCTCGCTTTCGCAGATCGTCGCGGTGATGCTTTCGGTATTGACCGGGTTCACCGTCAAGGCCAAGAAAACGATGCTATCACAACCAGATCCACCAACCAACGTGTCTACATAATTTCCTGCCGATGTCAGGCTGTTTCCATTAAACACAAATATCTCGCCCTGGCAAATGGTAGCGGTAATAGTCTCCGAAAGTACTGGATTAACCGTCAAATCCAGGGTAACGATGCTGTCGCAACCGGTTGAACTGGCCAAGGTATCGATGTAGGTGCCTGCTACGCTGAGGTCGGTATCGTTGAAATTGAAGACTTCGCCTTCGCAGATCGTAGCAGTGATACTTTCGGTAATGACTGGATTCACCGTCAAGGCCAAGAAAACGATGCTATCACAACCAGATCCACCAACCAACGTGTCTACATAATTTCCTGCCGATGTCA
>JBEAQU010000056.1:0-9444 GCA_041163745.1 Bacteroidota bacterium | reverse complement strand
GGTGCAAATCAAATTGTCGGTTCCGCATGGAGGAGGGTTGACATGCGATGTCGCGGCCGAAGGGATATGATGGCATGGCGGATTGGGTGTGCCAGGGAGGTTCTTGTTCCCCGCTTCGCGGAAAGCGCCGGATTACGAATTTTAGAGAATTTGGCTAATTACGGGAATTTTACTTTTGTAATTTTATGATTGGTCGTGCTTTGTAAATTTTTTGCCTTTTTTAATAACCGGATTTTACTCCCCGCTGCGCGGGGAGGGATTGCGGCGCCGGGCAGATTCTTTATGGCCAGAACTCGCGCTTCACGGCTGGTTTGCACCGGATGAGTGATCTGACCGTATGGTCCAGCGATTGGGATGCAAAGAGGCAGCCTATGCGACATGTTGAATTGCCCCCTCGACATGGGTACAAACCACCGGGCGTAGGGGGCCATTCATCCGGAATTTGCAGCTGCTAGCCGAATTCGTGAAAACACCGGGCAGGGAAGGCCTAGTTTCATATCAAATCCAGCAATTCGTACCTTCTGTTTCGGGAGACTCTGATTTCCTCTCCGTTCGACATGATCACACTGCCGCCGCCTTTTTTCTTGTATTCCATGATTTCCTCGAGGTTGACCAAAGAGGAGGCATGGATTCGGATGAAACGATGCTTGGTGAGGAGTTCTTCGAAGACCAGCAGATTTTTGGAGGACAGAATGGCTCTGCCGTCCTTCAGGTAAATATAGGAGTAATTGCTTTCAGACTGGATGTAGATGATGCTGTTTACCTCGAGAAACAGAATGGAATCCTGGATAGTTACGGCGATTTTATTTTCAAAGGGCTGTAGATGGCGTTTCAGCAGCATTTGCAAGGAGGTATCCTGGAATCCGGTATTTTTTACCATCTGTTGCCTGAATTTTTTGACGACGACCAACAGCCTGTCCTTCATGACAGGCTTCAGCAGATAATCCAGGGAATTCATTTCGAGGGCATGGATGGTGTCTTTGTTGTAAGCGGTCGTGAAGACTACTGCGAAATTGATTTTGGGGATTCCTTGCAACAGGTCCAGTCCGTTAAGGAAGGGCATCTGGATGTCGATGAATACGATGTCGGGTTGTAATTTCCGGATGGCGGCCAGCCCATTATTGGCAGTGCTGCAGGTTGCAATCACACGGATGTCGGGACAGAAAGTCTGTATCTGCCGATTCATCAAGTCCAGGGATTGCTGTTCTTCATCTATCAGAACGGCGGAGAAAAGTGTTTGCTCGGGCATTATGAATGGTTTGGCGCATCAATTTAGCGTTGCATGGGAAGGGAATCAGCTTCCTGCCGTATCGACCCATCATGTCCATTTCTTTTGCACACGTAGCTTTTGGGGATCCAGTGGATAAAAAAAGGAACGCGCCGGCTACTTCAACGAAAATAACGCCCCATGAAAGCGCGTGCCGCGAGAAATCGCGTTATTCGGTATACACCTGTATTGTTCTTTTTTACATCCTTAGCAAGGCCCTGACACAGCCCTACTGATTCAGATTCAGCAGGTCAACCGACCGGCACCTATTCTCGGACACCATGTTGGCGGAAGATAAGGTTTTCACTATGGAATAACAAAGATCATTTTTTTTGATCCGCCGAGACCATTCATTTATCAAATGACCATTATCGGTTATCATATGGTCATTTTCAGTGAGTAATTGACATTTCGAGGACGGAACGATGGGGCGTAAACCAAACTGTCGGACCACCCATCCGTAGCAGACCAGTCCGCCCTGCGAATCGCAGACCAAGTCCGCCCCTCATCAACATAACTGCCCGACGCAGCAACCCCTCCCCGCGAAGCGGGGAGCAAAATCCTCGTAATTAAAAACGCGAAAAATTTACAACACACGGCCAATCATAAAATTACAGAATAATAATCCCTGTAATTAGCCAAATTCTCTAAAATTCGCAGACCAGCACTCCCCTCTTCGCGGGGAGCAAGAACCTCCCTTGAACAACCAATCCGCCATGCCGCCATCCCTTCGGCCGCGACATGGCGCATCAACTCAGCTCAAAGCCGAACCGACAATTTGGTTTGCGCCCAAGCAATCGCTGTGTTCACGACTTGTTTTTTCATAAGCAACTTCAAGTTAAGTTTTCTCAAGTTGCTGTCCAAATTCACCCGACCAGCTCGGTGAAGCATTGTCTCATCTTCTCGGTCAGCCACGAATGTCATATCATTTAAAAAAACTATCTTTACTCCAACCAATTCCAAAAAACCATGCCCCTGACGCCGCACGACGAGCTCTTCAAGGCCACTTTCTCCATACCCTCCCAAGCGGAAGCATTCCTCAAGGTCTGGCTTCCACCCTTCCTCCGCAGCAGTTTGGATTACCATTCCCTCCGACAGGAACCCGACTCCTTCGTCGACGATGAACTCCGTCAGCATTTCGTCGACATCGTCTACTCCTGCCGGTGGAACCAGGCCGACGACACCGCTACCGTCCGGATCGCTTTCCTCCTCGAACACAAAAGCTTCGTGCCCGACAACATCTACCTCCAGCTCCTTCGGTACCTTCTTGCCAGTTACAACGCCCAGTCGAAAAGAAACGACCGGCCCCTAAGTCCCGTCATCCCCATCGTCGTATACCACGGCAAACATCGCTGGCACCACAGCACCTTCCATGAACACTTCCACCTCCCGCATCCTTCCTTGTGCAGGTTCATCCCTGCTTTCCAGTATCATCTCGTCGACCTCAACCACGTAGCCGACCGCAAAATCGTCCACCTACGAAAGGCCTACCTGCTGCGGAACGCCTTCCTCCTCTTGAAATATCAGCATCGGCAGCAGGATTTTCCGCCCGATCTTTATCGGAATTCCTTTATTTTTACAGAAGACTCCCTTTCCCGGGAGGAAAAGACAGCCCTCTTTAAAATCATCTTCAATTACATCGTCATGGCATATGCACAGCACGCCGATACCGATGCCATCATCCGGGCCCTGCAGGATAATTTCCCCGATGTCATGCCCCTGCCCGGTTCCATCGGCGAAGCCAAGTTCCTCGAAGGAAAGGAAAAAGGTATCGAGGAAGGCTTGGCAATTGGCATCGAGAAAGGAATCGAGAAAGGAATCGAGAAAGGAATGGTGAGGGGTATGGAAAAAGGCATCGAGAAAGGTATCGAAAAAGGCATTGAGAAAGGTATCGAGAAAGGTATGGAAATTGACCGCCTGGTCTCCCGTTTCGAGGAAAAAGCCATCCTGCTGCGCAAATTGTCGGAGAAAGACGTCCCAACCGATTTCGCCGCCGACATCAGCGGATTGCCCCGTGCCTTCGTGCTGGCCTACCGCCGCTGTTTCGAACCTACAAAGGCCGACAGGCTCCCGGTCGCCGCCCACAGCGCCCGACAACAGGCAAAGGACCGCGATACCGCCGCACGCGAAATCCGGAACGCCTGGCACGCCTTCGGTTTGTCGGACGAGGAAATCGACTCCTTCTTCAATTACCAAGACCACCGATAACCGGCTCCCATCCGCTGGCAAAGCATTTTGCGATTTCCTCTTTTTTCCGCACATAACAGCGTATCTTGTGACGGCACAAGCGGGCGCCGTTCCATCCGCATCATTTCCAATTTTTTCATTTTTCAACAGACTAGTTGCGATGGGTCAGCGAAATGGGAACAAATTGCTATTTTCATTCCACTTGAAGCCTTCTTGAGGGATCATAGCCCCCCTATTTGACCGAAAAAAGGCACATAGTAGGAAGAAAAGAGCCTTTTTGACCCTTAGATGACCCCGTCGCAACAAGTATAATCATCATCATGGACCAACTTAACAGAAAACAGCTACGCTGGCTCGTTCCCGCAGCAGGCATGGCATTTTTATTCCAAGCCTGCTCCACCGACAACAACGACTTGTCCACCTCGCTCGCCTTGGAGGAGACCGTCGTCGAATCCCCCTACCAGATCGACGACGAAACCGGTGTCGTCAGCCTTCGCACGGACTGCGACGGCGTCGATACCCACTGGGCGTACGAAGGACCCGAAGGGCCCGATCTTTGGGGCGGCCTTTGCTCCGGCTGGGCCTGCGACGGCAGAAGGCAATCCCCCGTCAACATCATCCCGCCCCCGACTCGCAGCCTCTCCCGATCGCTTCGTTTCTACTGGAAAAATACCGGCACCAACATCGTGAACAACGGCCATACCATCCAATACAACATCGATCAGCCGACCGACCCGAACAGCAAGAGCTACATCTCGCTCAATGGCCAACGATACAACCTCCTGCAGTTCCACTTCCACGCCAAGTCGGAGCATACGGTTCGGGGCGAACATTATCCGGCAGAAATCCACTTCGTCCACCAAAATCCGGACAACGGAAAGCTCGCCGTCATCGGTGTGTTCGTAGAGGAAGGGGATGAAAACCCCTTCTTCGAAAATCTTGCGAACACCTGGCCCGATACGGTCGGCAGTCATGCAGACGACAGCGTTGTCTTCCATCCCGACGAGCTGATGCCGGCGGATTACAACAACTACTACAAGGCCCACTTCTGGTATTACGACGGCTCGCTGACAACACCCCCTTGTTCCGAAATCGTCAACTGGTTTGTCTGGTCCTCCAACATCCAGGCCTCGCATGAACAGCTGGAAGCCATGGAACATCTCCTGCAGGAGAATTACCGGCCCGTCCAGGTGCTGAACGCACGCCTGGTCAAGGCGCAGTAAGCAGGCACGACATTTACCTGTCAAACCATTTGCCGCCCTGCCGCACATCCCGGTCAAGGTGCGGTGCGGTGGCCGAACGCCCGTTTCATGGTCATCCCCTTCCGGTAGCGCCATGGAAACGGGTGTTTTCGCTCAACCTGTCTTTCTTCCGACAGGTCTGCCCACCCTGGCCTTCCTCGGGGCTACCACTGCCGGCCAGCTACACCGGCCCACCTCCCTACGGTTGTAAACCAAATTGCCGACCGATCATCGGCAGCGATCGACTTCTACCACGCACCCCGATTCCTCTCCACAAAAAAAAATAATGATACAGATACGAACGGATACCGAAACCATCGCCTTCGCTTCGATGAAGGAAGTCCCTGCGGACCACCATCACGACAAGGGGTCGTGCGCACCTGTGACGGGATCCACCGCGCTCCCGGTCGTGAAGACAACCAAGCCTCCGTCGTAACAGATCTGGACCGAACCGCCCAGGGTCACCGAGGCATCCAGGACAAACTAGTGGACCGTATCCGATTGTATACCTGGTTCCACCCCGTAGATGATGGTTTGATGCCCGGGGCCGGCCAACGCCGGGTCGAACGAAGGTCCCGCCGACATCCCGTCCCGCACCCAACTCCAGCTGGATAGGTCTGCAGATAGTAAGCATGGGGCGTGATTGGAACAAAGCGTTTCCGGACAGGCGTTCAGGAGGGAAGCCCGCCGAACGTCAGCGTGACCTGCCCCGTCAAGGTGATTGTGTCACATTGGTTATACCCGGTGAACATCACCATGGTGGTGGTGTCGAAGCGGATGATGCCCGGATCGCATTGCGCGGAAGTTCCGGTGGTACCGAAATCCCACAGACATCCCGTCACCTGACCCGTCCATTGCAGGTAGTCGGCCGGAGCGACGGCAAAGGTCGGCGTACAATCCGTGACGGCCAACAAAAATTCGATCACCAGCGGCTCCACCACCCGGATGACCAGCACCTCCGCGTCGGGTGCGTCACCCGGATTGTTCACCCGCAGCTCCAGGCGGTTCACCCCTTCGCAAAAAAATACGATCGCCGGATCCGGCCAGACAGAAATGTCCGGCGGACCGTTCATCATCGCCGGGATGTAATCGAAGCAGACGTTCGAAATGCTCGTCAGGATCTCCCACGGGTGCAATTCAAAATGTCGCATCAAGCAGCATTTTTCAGCAGGTTTCGAAGGGTGCAAATCAAATTTTCGGTTTCGCATGGAGGAGGGGGGTGACCGGCGATGTCGCGGCCGAAGGGATATGATGGCATGGCGGATTGGGTGTGCCAAGGAGGTTCTTGTTCCACGCTTCGCGGGGATGCTGGTACGCGAATTTTAGAGAATTAGGCTAATTACAGGGATTTTTTTTCTTTTGTAATTATCGGATTGGGAAGATGTTAGAAAGTGCTGCGCTTTTTTATTACTGGAATTTTACTCCCCGCTTCGCGGGGAGAGATTGCGGCGCCGGGCAGATTCTTTCTGGCCAGGCCTCCCGCTTCCCGACTGGTTTGCTATGGATGGGTGACCTGACCGTATGGTTCAGCCATTGGGACGCAAAGAGGCTGCCTAAGCGACATGTTGAATTGCACCCATTTGAGGTGTAGCGTGCAGGGCATTATGAATTCCGGCGATTTTTATGGATACTTGGTTTTCTTTCACCACCGGACGGTGGAGGGATTTCATAAAACAACCGAACATGAAAAAAAGACACCTACAACACCTTTCCTTTTGGTTTGCAACACTTTGGGCCGGTATGCCGGTCATCGGTCAGGAAACCACGGCATTGGTCATCCGGGCGCAGCCGCATGCGCCCGTCATCAGCCGCCACATCTACGGTCATTTTGCGGAACACTTGGGACGCTGCATCTACGGCGGGTTCTATGTGGGGGAACAGGAAAGGAACATTCCCCACACCGAAGGCGTACGGCAGGATGTGATTGCGGCTTTGCGGGAACTGGAGATTCCGAACCTGCGCTGGCCGGGAGGCTGCTTCGCCGACACCTACCATTGGAAGGACGGCATCGGACCGAAAGGCGAGCGCCCCTCGATCCTGAACATCTGGTGGGGGAACGTCCGCGAGGACAACAGCTTCGGCACCGACGAGTTCCTGCGGATGTGCGAACTGCTGGGGACGGAGCCCTATCTTTCCGCCAACGTGGGAAGCGGCACCCCGCAGGAACTGGCGGATTGGATCAAGTACACCAACCATCCGGCAGGGTCGAGCCCGATGCCGGAACTACGGGAAAAGAACGGTCGACAGGCGCCGTACAAGGTCACCTACTGGGGAATCGGCAACGAGGCCTGGGGATGCGGCGGGAACATGACGGCGGAGTATTATGCCAACATCTACCGTCAGTTTGTGACGTTCACCACCGATTGGAGCAATTCGGACAAACTCGTACGGGTCGCCTCGGGCGCCAGCAGCGCCGACTACAAATGGACGGAGACACTCATGAAGAACATTCCCCACCACCTGCTCGAGGCCATCGCCCTGCACCACTACTCCGTCATCGACTGGGGTGCCAAGGGTAGCGCCACAGCCTTCGACGAACGGCAATATTTCACGACGATGCAACGGGCCCTGGAGATGGAGGAACTCATCCGACGGCATACGGCCATCATGGACCAGTACGACCCGAAAAAGAAAATCGCCCTGTTTGTGGACGAATGGGGTGGTTGGTACGATGTCGAGCCGGGGACGAACGGGGCTTTCCTTTACCAGCAGAACACCATGCGCGACGCCATGATCGCCGCCACGACCTTGAACACCTTCAACAACCACGCAGACCGGGTACGCATGGCAAACCTCGCCCAGACGGTCAATGTCCTGCAGGCGGTGATACTGACAGAAGGCGAAAAACTGCTGCGCACGCCGACCTACCACGTGATGAAGATGTACAAACCGCACTTCGACGCCCAGCTGCTCCCGGTCACGTTCCTGTCGCCGGATTACAAGCTCGGGGAGGACCGCCTGCCGGCGCTCTCCGCGTCGGCCTCCCGGGACGGCCGGGGCAGGGTGCACATTTCCCTCGCGAACATCGATCCGCGGGAAGCACAGCCGGTCGAAGCGGACCTGCGTGCCCTGGGGCTCGGCGGGTTTTCCGCGACCGTCCTGTCCGCCCCCACCATCCAGTCGCACAACACGTTCGATGCACCCGACACCGTCCGGCCGGTCGATTTTCGGGATTTCCGCTTCATCGACGGCCGACTGACCCTTACCCTCCCACCGTGTTCGGTGGTGGTCCTGGAAGGGACGCCGCGCTGAGCCGGCGATGACCCGGTCTTCTATGCCGTCGGTTTGGCGAGCGAGCGGGCATACGTATCGCACAGGTCGGCCAGCCGTTGTGCTTCCGTCACGGTTGCCGCCCGCTCCGCCGCCGGCACAGCCGCCAGGCGCAAGCCGGCGATCTTGAGCCGGACGCCCGCCCGGTACAGCTGGAAGTAGGTGAGGATGATGCGGTCGGCCGGAACGAGCAGGCACGGATAGACCGCCTGGTAGCTGTCCAGCAGGACAGCCGTCAGGTCGGGCCGGCCGTGCAGGTCCAGGTCCATGGCCAGGAAGGCGATTTCGCTGAGGACATCGTTGATTCGGAAGTGCTCGCTGAACTCGATGCAATCGAAGATGACGGGCGACGCCAGGAGGAATATGTTGCGGCAGTGCAGGTCGCCGTGCCCGTCACGGACAAAGCCGGCCGCCACCCGTTCCCGGAATCGGGCGGCCAGGGGCGGAATGGCTTGTTCGACGAGACCGGTCCAGGCCCGGATCCGGGTGTCCACCCCGGGAATCCCGGCGGCCAGCGGCGCCGCAGCGGTCTCCAGGTCCGCAAAATCAGCCAGGAGCCGTGCCTGGTCGTACGGCTCGTAACTGATATCCGCCGCCTGGTGGAAGGCGGCGATCCGGGCGGCGAGCATCCGGACCTCCCCGGTGGTGACCGCTCCCCGGTCGAGGAGGACATCCATCTGCCGGTCGGGATCCACCCGGACCATCCGGACGGCGTAATCTATGATCTCACCGTCCGGGCCGCCGATGCGGATGCGGCCGTCCGCTGTCCGCACGACAGGCGCTACGTCGAGATAGATGTCCGTCAACCGCCGGTTGAGCCGAACTTCCGCTTCGCAAGCGGCCTTGCGCAGGGCTAAGGTCGTGTAGTCGAGGAAGGAGTACCGAACGGGCCGCTTTATCTTGTAAGCATAGTCTCCGATGAGGAGCACCCAGGACGCATGGGTGGCAATCAGCTGGGCGCCGCTGCCGGACGGACTGGTGGCGAGGAGCCGGTTGATTTCCTGCTGGGTCATGATCGATCATTTTTTATGTTTGTTCCACATCAATCCTTTCGGAGCCTGGTGAGATGGTGAGTTTGTCCCCCGCCGGAGGATGTCGGACACTTCACGTTGAAACAAGCCCGTTCGCGCATTACCATTTCCTTACAACAGCAGGGATCGGGAACCTGTATTTCAAAGATACGACACCGGCAGGTGGCCATATTGCCGAGCGCCTGCCAGTTGGTGCAATGCAAAATGTCGCTTAGGCAGCCTCTTTGCTTCCCAATGGCTGAACCATACGGTCAGGTCACCCATCCATAGCAAACCAGCCGGGAAGCGGGAGGCCTGGCCAGAAAGAATCTCCCCGGCGCCGCAATCCCTCCCCGCGAAGCGGGGAGTAAAATTCCAGTAATAAAAAAGCGCAGCACTTTCTAACATCTTCCCAATCCGATAATTACAAAAGAAAAAAAATCCCTGTAATTAGCCTAATTCTCTAAAA
>JBEAQU010000055.1:0-19775 GCA_041163745.1 Bacteroidota bacterium | reverse complement strand
GACGATTCACAGGTCTGGATGTCTCACGGTGACTCCATTACCGCGCTGCCGGCACCTTTCGAATTGTTGGCCGGGACGGACAGTATTCCGGTGGCCGCTTACAAATCGAGGAAAGGCGCTTTCGTCAGACCTGTATACGGCATACAGTTTCATCCAGAAGTCACGCACAGCTTGGAAGGAGCCCGCATCCTGAAAAATTTCGTCCGGGACATCTGCGGTTGCACCGGCAGCTGGAATGCGGAGAATTTCGTGACCGAAAAGATTGCGGAGCTGCAGTCGCTACTCGGAGAGGAAAAGGTCCTGATGGGCTTGTCCGGTGGGGTTGACTCCACTGTTGCCGCGGAACTGTTGCACCGGGCGATCGGCAGCAACCTGGTATGTTTTTTTGTGGACAACGGCCTGCTGCGTAAAGGGGAATTCGAAGAAGTGATCCACGCCTATCGCCAGATGGGCCTGAACGTCGTAGGGGTCGATGCCAGGAACCGCTTTTACCAGGAGCTGAAGGATGTGTCGGACCCGGAAAGAAAACGCAAGGTCATCGGCCGCGTGTTCATTGAAGTCTTCGAGGAAGAAGCGAAGAAGCTGTCCGGGGTACGTTGGCTGGGACAAGGCACCATCTATCCGGATGTCATCGAATCCGTCTCGGTGAACGGCCCATCCGTCACCATCAAATCACACCACAATGTCGGCGGACTGCCGGATTTGCTGAACCTCCGCATCGTTGAACCTTTGCGCATGCTCTTCAAGGACGAGGTTCGAAAGGTTGGCAAAGCCTTGGATATTCCAACTGACATCCTGCACAGACACCCTTTCCCAGGCCCTGGGCTCGGTGTGCGGATTCTTAGCGACATCACGCCGGAAAAGGTTCGCTTGCTGCAAGAGGCGGATCATATTTTTATCCGGGAACTCCGCAATCATGGTTTATATGACCAGGTCTGGCAGGCAGCCACCATCCTGCTTCCCATCCATTCCGTCGGCGTCATGGGTGATGAACGTACCTATGAACAGACTGTCGCCCTGCGCGCTGTAAATTCCGTTGACGGGATGACAGCGGAGTGGAGCCGTCTTCCTTTGGATTTCCTGGCGACGGTTTCCAGTGAAATCGTCAATCATGTGCGCGGCATCAATCGCGTCGTTTACGATATCAGCAACAAACCTCCCGCTACCATCGAATGGGAATGATCGGAACCATTTCCAATAGGACGCTTGTTGCCGATGAGACTAACAAATTGGATATGTACGGAAAAACCGCCGCATTCTGCCTGTGTTGCTGCTTTATTCTCCTGCTGGCATCCTGCGAATGGTTTCAGCCGGCCCGGGCGTCGGATAAAGGGACCGGATTCTCACAGGAACCACTGGATGAACTCCAAGGAAACCGCGTATACGATCCCTTGACTGGAGAATGGCGCACCGTCCGGCAGGTCTCCGGCAAGGTGGATACCGTGCGATGGACGGTTTTACCATCAGATAAATTCCCCCCCATCACCACCACCACCAAATTTACCAACAAATCCAATCCCGTTTCCCCCAACAGACCTTATGCACCTGCGGAAAAAATGGCCCAAACGGGCGGTTTGTATGAGGTGTTTATGCTCCTGCCCTTTTACTCCCAACGCGATGACTTGTCCCAGATGGAACCGGAAACAAGATGGGGAATCCAATTCTACAGTGGCGCCCAAATGGCATACGAACAATTGGAGCAAGACGGCATCCGCTTGAACGTGCATGTGAACGACACCGAAAATTCCGTTCACAAACTGACCAAACTCATGGAGGACCCCGATCTGGCCAAGGCGGATCTGATCATCGGTCCCTACAAAAAGGACCAGGTGGGCCAGCTGGCTAAATTCGCCGCCGCAAACAACACACCGATGGTGGTTCCGTTCGTAGCGCAATTCGCCATGGTAAAGGAAAACCCTTTCTATATTCAGGTCAACCCATCCTTGCGCAGTCATTGTGAGGCCCAGCTGGCCTACATACGGCGCAATCACCCGGATGCGAATGTCGTTCTCGTCGTGCAGGACCAACCGGATGAAATCGAGCGACTTTCCTATTTCCAGGCTGCCAATGCACTGGCTGCCGATAAGGACGGCACCGCTTCGCCTCCGCTGACAGAATTCATCGTGTCCCGGGACTTCAATAATATCGGGGTGAGCAGGTATATACGGCAAGACAAGGAGAACG
The DNA here is from genome assembly GCA_041163745.1 of Bacteroidota bacterium. Taxonomy (GTDB): domain Bacteria; phylum Bacteroidota; class Bacteroidia; order Chitinophagales; family Saprospiraceae; genus UBA6168. Next base: position 17,591 of record JBEAQU010000055.1, on the reverse strand, counting down.
TATTCGTCGTGCCTTCGTGGTCCAGCGAGCCCTTCATCTATTCCTTGCTGCGGCAGTTGATCATGCAACAGTCGGATGATACGGACATCACCGTGTACGGAATGCCCCGGTGGATGGATTTCGAACAAATCGATCTGGAATATTACGAAAGGTTAAACGTACATGTATCGGCCGCTTCTTTTATCGACCGCAATGACAGCCGGATACGCGAATTCAACATCCGATATTTCGACAGATTCGGTACCCTCCCGCGGGAAGAGGCATACCTGGGGTATGATGTGACTACCTTTTTTGCATCCATGGTAGACAAATGGGGCAGGGGGTTCTTCAAACAACTGGATAAGGAGGTCTACCAAGGCTTACACAGCGATTTCGTATTTGATAAAGTCACCCTGAAGGTAGGGATGAGCGCGGAGGAACCGGAAGGATACGACTACATGGAGAACAAATTCGTCCATATTCTCCATTTCAGGAATTACCACTTTCAAAAAGCCAATGAGCGTTGATATGCTGTCCTTCGACGCCCCCTTCGCTTGGATGGCCCACACTACAGGCACATGGATCGGAAAAAAAGGATTGTTAACCCTGTAACTGTGTCCCAGGGTCCTCCTCAATAGGATGAACACTAATCGATTGGATAAATTCCGTAGGGTAGCGGCCCGACGTCAGCCGGACATCACCGTCATTTTGGAAAATGTGACGGATACCCATAACATCGGCGCGGTCATTCGTTCCTGTGATGCCGTGGGCGTCGCCTGCATCTATGTCCTGCAGACTGAGCCGCACCTTCAAAAGGAAAAGATTGTCATTGGCAAGCGGACATCGATGGGCACACGCAAGTGGGTTGATGTCTGCTATTTCACGCAACCGGAATCTTGTTTTTCCCATGTTAGGGCACGGTACGCCCGCATTCTTGGAGCGGGTTTCGCACCCGGTGCTGGCCAGCTGTACGACCTTGACCTGACACAGCCTGTCGCCTTGCTGTTCGGAAACGAGCACGACGGCATCAGCGATTTGACGGCATCCATGCTGGACGGCCATTTCACCATTCCCCAATTCGGCATGGCGGAAAGTCTGAACATCTCGGTAGCCTGCGCCGTCACACTATTCGAGACACTGCGTCAACGGAAGGAGGCCGGGTATTATACGGCGCCTTTCCGGCAAACCGCCTCGGAACAGGCCGCCCGGTTGGATGACTACCTTCAACGACATGAGAACAAGCGCACCGGCAGAATGGAAGTAAGCCGGATGGACACATGATAAACATGCGGGTCAGCTGTGGATGTCCTCCGGCATAAGGTCGTGTCTTAGCGAGCTGAAGTCGACCTGGGTGAGTGCGGACACACCCTGCTCTGCCATGTATACGCCATAGATGGTGTCCACCGCAGCCATCGTCTGTTTGTTGTGCGTCACGATGATGAATTGGCTCTCCTTTGAAAATTCCTTGATGATTCGATTGAATTTTTCAATGTTGGCATCATCCAACGGAGCATCAACCTCGTCGAAAATGCAGAAAGGAGCCGGTTTCAACAGATACAAGGCGAACAAGAGCGCCGTAGCGGTCAGCGTTTTCTCCCCACCAGACAATTGACTGATGGTTTGTGGTCGCTTCCCTTTCGGCTTGGCAACAATCTCAATCTTGCTGTCCAACGGATTCCCGGCATCCAGCAGGATCAGATCCGCGGCATCATCCTGCGTAAAGAGACTGCGGAACACGTCAATGAAGTAAAGCCTAACTTTTCCGAATGCTTCCAGAAATTGAAGGGTGGCGGTCTCTTCTATCTCCTTGATTGTTTCCAGCAGATCTTCCTTGGCTTTCAGAATGTCGTCGCGTTGGGCGGAAATGGTTTCATGACGTTGTTTCATCTCGTCAAATGCTTCCACTGCCATCGGGTTGACATCGCCGTATCCGTCCAGTCGGGATTTCATACGGTCCACTTTGCCTTGTAATTCCACTTCATCCACTTGTTCCGGAACCGCAGGGTCGGAAGACAACCAATCCTTTTCATTGATAGAAACACCGAATTCTATGCGTAATCTCTCCGCAAGCGATGACAACTGGTATTTGACTTCTGCAAATTGGTCCTTTAGTTGGTTGATGGTCAGTTGCAACTCCTGGGTATTGCGAGCGGCGGCCCTGACCTGGTCCTCCAGCTCGACGCCAGCCCCTCTGACTTGAAAGTATGCCTGTTCTGCCTCCGTCAGATAGGCATCCTCCTCCTTTCTACGCTTGTAAGCCTCCAGCAGCCTCTCTTCGAGTGATGCGAGTTCTCCCGCCAGCGAGGACCGCTCCTCCACCGCCTCCTGCAAAGCTTTGCGTGCGGCGGAAACAGCGGCTCGGTTCTCGTCCAGCTGCTTTTCCCTGAAAGCGAGCTCGCGTTGGAAACCGCTGACCTTGTTTTGTTGCCTCACGTAGGCGATGTTCACCTCGTTGAACGCCGTGCTTGCCTGACTGAGGGATTCAGCCGCCTGACGGTAGGAACCGTCCGTATTGGAAATCAGATGGCGGGCCGCCTCCGCTTCCTGCAACTTCTCCTGCAGGTGGATCTCAATGGCTCGGTTCTCTTCGTTCAGCCGGTCAATTTTCTGCTGAATTCCCGCACATCTGGCGGATGAGTCAGCCAGATAAGATTCATAGCTTTCCAATCGCGCCTGGAAAGATGCTTGCTCCTGCGCAATGGCGTTGAGTTGCGACTGTACCAACTGAATCTCCTTGCGGCTCTGCAGGGCTTTACGTTTGTTCAGCTCGTCCTTTGTCTCGAACAGTCTTTCTGACAACTCCTGTTCCTTGGTTTCCGATTGGCGGATGGCCTGTTCCAGGAGTTCCAGGTTTTTTTTACGCCCGATTTTCTTGCCTTCGAACAGCCCGACGCTGCCTCCGGAAAGACTGGTTCTCCGCTGGATGAACTGACCGCTCTGTGACAGTAGCACCAGGTGGCTTAAGTCTGCCGTTTGGGGAGGTTCCTCGTGTCCGATGATCGCGACATGCTCCAGTAAAGACGCTATGAGGTTCTGGTAAGCCGGTTCGCACTGCACATAATCCAGCGCCGGCGTCGTATTGGCGGGAAACAATCCGATGGGCGGGACATAATCCCGGAAAGCGGACAATAAGAAGAAGTTGGCTTTTCCTTTCTGTGCGCTTTGCAACAGGCCGATGGCTTGCTTGGCTTGCTCCAGATCTTCCGTGACGTAATAATTCAGATAAGGCTCCAGGAAATTCTCAATCGCTACCCGATAGGCCGGCGCCACGTAGATCAGGTCGGACAACAGCGGGGCGCTTTGTTTCCAATTTTTAGGGTTGCTGAGGAAACGGATGCTCTCGGGGAAGCCTTCCAGGCTCTCTACCATACTCTTGGTGAGACGGTATTCGTTCCGGTGCGCATCCAACTGTCGGTGAAGGCCTTGGAGTTCCTGCTGGTGAGCTGTGTATTGCTCCTCGAGGGCGGTGATTTCCTGTCGGCGGACTTCCGCCTGTTCCTCCAGGGCTGCCAAGGATTGTTCCAGGTTGGTTTTCTCTGTGGACAGCGCTTCCGTTCGCCCCTGAAGTGTGCCAACTTCCTGCCTGCGCTGTCGGATTTCCTCCTCCACCAGGTTGCGTTCGAAATGGAGATTTTCGATTTGGTTCGCATTGACGGCCTTCTGCTTCTCAAAGCCGTAGAGCTCTTTCTCCAACCGTTGTTGGTCCTGTACGATGGCATCCAGTTCCGCCTTGATATTGCCGTGGGTAGCCCGTATGTTTTCCAAATTCGATTCCGCAGCAGCCAACTTGTCTTCCAAACTGCTTTCCAATCTCTTTTCTGTTCCGAGTGTTTCCTGGAATTCGTTGATTTCAGCTTGCAGGGCTTCCTGTTTCTCTAAGTTTGAAGCGATGAGATCCGCCGATTTGCGCTCGCTTTGCTGAATGAAGGATTTTCTTTGCTCCAAGACCTTTCGGTCGTTCTCTCCGTCACGGATTTGCCCGACAAGCAAATTGACCGTCCGCTGCCGGTCTGACAAGGCGGATTCCTTGTCCAATTGTTCTTTTCGTACCCGCTCGAGTTGGGCCTCCAGGTTTCGCTGGATGACCTCCAATCCGCTGTACGTGTCAGTGGAAGTCTCCAGTCTGGTGGAAATTTCCTTGTAACGCTGCTTGAGTGTGGCACTGCGAAGCGTGGCCAGTTGCAGGCTCAGCTGTCGGTATTCCGCTTTCAATTCCAGGAAGCGTCTGGCTCTTTTGGCCTGTTGCTCCATGGATTTCATGTTGTTACCTAGTTCGAACAGCAGATCCTCCACTCTGTTCAGATCCTCCGCTGTATGCTGCAATCGCGAAAGTGTCTCCCTTTTGCGTACCTTGTATTTTGATATGCCGGCAGCTTGTTCGAACATCCTGCGCCGCGCATTGTCCTTGTCGGCCAGTATTTCATCCACCATGCCCAATGCGATGATGGCATAGGAATTGGACCCGATGCCGGTATCCATGAACAGGTTGGTGATATCCTTCAGTCGACAAGCTACTCCGTTGAGTTGGTATTCACTCTCTCCGCTACGGTAAAGGCGGCGGGTAATGGCCACCGTACTGAATTCCGTGGGCAGGATGTTGCGGGTGTTGCTGAAGGTAAGGGTCACCTGAGCCATGCCGCCCTGCTTACGCTTCTTGGTGCCGTTGAAAATGACATTGGACATTTGGTCCAACCTGAGCTCACTGCTTTTCTGTTCTCCCAGTACCCAACGGATGGCATCTACGACATTGCTCTTTCCGGATCCGTTCGGACCTACTATGCCGATGACGTCTTGTTCGAAATTAATCGAAGTTTCGTCGGCGAAAGATTTGAAGCCTTTGATTTCCAGAGTTTTGAGCCTCATAATTCTATATAGGGAAGCTAAGATAACAAAACCGCGTCAATTATTACGGTCGTAAGTCTCCTGTATGTCTTTCATTGGATCGCAGCCGGCGGCAAGACCGTCCTGGCGCTTGAAAGGGCATGGACATGCAGGAGTTTCAACGACTGGACAGGATGGCGTTGCCTGCGACAATCGCCAGATTGCCTTCCGGAAAAACAGCCTGGAAAACCTGTTCGAAAAATCGGTTGGTTGCTTTCTGGTCCTGACTTTCAAGGTACAAACAATTGTAAAGCACCAATCCGGAAACGGACAATGCCGTCTTAAGCTGCCGCAGGAAGCCTTCTTCCAGAAAAGGCTTCGGAATTTGGTCGTCGATGAAGATATCCACTACCAGCAGATCGAATCGCCTGCGGTTGCCTGTGAGGAAATCCAAGGCGTCCGAAACGATCAGCTCCACCTGTGTTCGTAATCGCGGAAGGGTGAATCGGGTCGCCCATGCTGCGATGGCCGGATCACGTTCGACACCGGTGCAGGTGAAGGTGCGTCCATGTAATCGTTCGAGAATCAACGGCACACTGCCCAAGCCGAACCCAAGCACCAACAAGGAGAAAGGCGCTTCTGGCAGCAGCGTGGCATGCCGCTTGAAATACTGCCTGAAATTGGTATAGTGAATGCCGTGGGAATACACGGCATGGGAGGTGGACAGCCGGTACTCACCTTTGTGCAAGACCAGTTCCAGCTCGCCGCTTGCCTCCGAAAAGGCAGATGCCACCGGAACAGGGTAGCAATAACTCATCAATCGTTGGCAACGGCTGGCGGAAATCGACTTCATCCGTTCATGACTTGTCCGTTCCCCGGAAGAAACGCTGTCCGAGCGGGGCAGGGGAATCCCATGCCCGGAAAGCCGCCGTATCCTCAAAAACCTTCATCAGTAACACCCGGTCCTCCGTCAGGAAGCTCCTGCCCTTCAAAGCCATCATTCTTTCAATTACCTGGAAGGCTTTCTCCGGGTGATAAGTCGAGAACTGTTCCCCACCTCCCCAAGAAAAAGAAGGAATATACTTGGGCTGGAAAGAACTGCCGAATATATTGCCGGCCACACCCGCTACGGTCCCTGTATTGAACATGGTATTGATGCCGCATACACTGAAATCTCCCAGGAACAAACCGAGTTTTTGTTTGCCGCTTGGTTCGTATGTACCTGATTGGTAGTCCCATATTCGAATATCTCCGAAAGTGTTCTTGAGATTTGAGACATTGGTGTCCGCACCGATATTGCACCATTCCCCGATGACCGAATCGCCCAGGTATCCGTCGTGCGCCTTGTTGCTGTTTCCCATGAACAAGGAATTCTTGATTTCTCCCGCCACCACACAGCCGGGTCCAACCGTGGTGGCACCGTATATCCGCGCGCCCATCTTGACGATGCTGCCCGCTCCCAGGGAGAACGGTCCTCGTATGACAGCGCCCTCCATCACCTGTGCGCCTGCACCGATATGGATGGGACCGGTACGGGCATTCAAAGTGGCTCCGGATACGATGGCGCCCGGCTCCACCAATATGTCCTCCCCCATCAGTCGGTTGTCACTGTCCAGCGATACGGATGGCAGGGTTGCGGCGATCATGTCGTAATCCTGACGCAGAATTCGGTCATTGAGGTATACCAGGTCCCACAACCGGTTCAACTTTGTCACTCCGGTGGAAGATATTTCGTAACTGGTCAACTCGTCGATATCATCATCCATCAAACGGTCGAATTGCTCCCGGTTCAGCACCGCGGCCACCAATTCGCCATCGAATAGCAAAGCCTCTCCGTTCCGAATCTGCTTGATGATGGATATCAGGTTCTCATCCGGAATTATCGCACCGTTGACCAGGTAGTTCTGTTCTGAAATCGTAATGTCATACTTGTCCGACAGGTAATCCTGGGTTATGTAGGACGCCTTACCACCCAAGGCCAGTTCCCAACGCTCCCGGTTTGTGAGGATCCCTGCACGCAGCTCACAAACCGGACGGATGAAGGTGAATGGCAGCAGTTGTTCCCTTGTCTCGTTGTCAAACAGAATGATGTTCTTCATAGATGTCGGGATTGGAATTGTCATCTATTTAGCAATAAAGCGATTTCCGTTCATTTTACACCTGTCATCATTGGCAGGACCGGCCGTCGTATGGAGCAAGTCGGGACGCTGCGGTTGCGAGCACCATGGAATCTGATGGCTTCAGATTCTTGCTTTCCAAACACCGGAAAACCGAAATGTAAATATATCGGTTTTTGTGCCCCCAGGCTCAGGATACTGACCTTATGTGCAGTAGGAACCGGTATTGTCCTTGCCACAGGAGCCACGATGTCTGGACTACGAAAAAAGCCCCTGCGTATATGCAGAGGCTTTTTTGCGGAAAACCCTCAATTCATTCCCCTATTTCCGATTTGGCGAAACGGGAACTCGAGAACCGCTTGTTGAATTTGTCGATTCGACCTGCCGTATCGACGAATTTCATTTTTCCCGTGAAAAACGGATGGGAGTAGGACGATATCTCCACCTTTATAAGCGGATATTCGTTGCCGTCTTCCCAAACGACGGTTTCCTTGGACGGAGCGGCGGAACGCCCCAACCAAGCCTCGTCACAGGAAATATCCTTGAAGACAACGGTCTTGAACTCTTGTGGATGGATATTCTTTTTCATGATAGGTTTAATTTGACTGTCAAGCGGACGCAAAATTAAAGTATTCCAAGATTTTTCAAAATAAATACTGACAAAAAGTTCCTTTTGGGCTTCCGAAACAACGGATGTCCATACCGTAGGAGTGAAAGAAAAACCTGTAACAATACCATTCCGAATAATCCTGTCTTATTTCCGCCATTCCCGGATTATAAGGTTTTGATTGTCCTGCTAACGACCAATCAACGAAATTTTGTTTGATATCGGATAACTCGTGTCGCCCGTGTTATCGATTAGCTCCTAAAAATTCATGCCCGGGGATTGGGCCTTGATATTTTATGTTAGTTTTGTGTCTCAAATTAGAGAGAGCGTGTTTTCGCCGGACGTACCTACTTGGTAGTCCGGTTTTTTGTAAGACATCCCTTCCCACTGCGATCCGCCCCCTCCGAATTGTTTGACTGGCATCCGACTGAGAACCCGTACAGGTACGAACAATCAGGCTTCTTTGGTTTGTTCCGGTGTCGTATCGCTATTTAGTTCGGGAATATTCTCTTTGACAGTTCGGTTTTCAGGCTAATGAATTATTTTTGACCCGATGCGGGAAACGGATCTGTCGGACCTGGTTTCATTTGCCTTGACCGCCTCGTCTACTTTTCGGGCCCTGCACCGGATCATCATTAAAAGTAACGCACAATGGAATTTCCAGCAGGCCTGAAGTATACGAAGGACCATGAATGGATACGATTGGAGGCGGATGGTTCCGCTTTCATCGGAATCACCGACTACGCACAACGGGAACTGGGTGAGATTGTCTACGTGGAGGTCGATTGTGTCGGCGACACGCTTACCGCCCAGGATGTTTTCGGAACGGTGGAAGCCGTCAAGACTACTTCTGACCTTTACATGCCGGTAAGCGGCAAGGTGCTTGCGTTCAATCCTGCTGTAGATGAGAAGGAAGGTGATGACCCCACCTTGGTCAATTCATCACCCTACACGGACGGATGGATCGTTCAAGTCGCAGTTTCAGACCCTTCGGAGCTTGAATCACTGCTGGATGCCACCGCCTATGCCGACTTGGTCGGCTGACGCCTACTCAGGTACAGCACCCGGGTGAGAAAAAAAAATGAGGCGTCGCCCACCAACCTGCCGGCTTCCCTCATCTTTGTAACAGATAACATGGCCAAAAAAGGTATGCTGGTCGTCAGCGCTTTTCTGCCCGTGATAGTTTGCGCGGCAACCATCGGGGTTCTGTCCCTGAACAAAAGTGCACCGGTGCCGCAGGAATGGGTTCCGAAGGACAAGGTGAACCATATGCTGGCTTATGCCGGGTTGGCTTGGTTGGCATTCAGGGCCCTGTCTGTCATCCAGCAGACGAAAAGAAATCATTTCCTGATTACCTTCGTCGCTGTGGTGGCCTACGGAATGTTGATGGAGTTTCTGCAGGGATTGCTACCGTACCGCCGTTTCGAATGGTTGGATATGGCCGCCAATCTGGCAGGTGTCATCCTCGCTTATTTGGGATTCAGATTTTTCACTCATAAAATTTAGCCAATATGGATTTAGAAGTTGCAGGCAAGTGGGTTGTTGCCTCTCTCGTCCTGGTCATTGTGGCTACTGCGACCATCATTTACATTGTGCGCAGAATCTACAACAGGCGGGCTGACAGCGACCTGACCGGAAAGCACGCCGGCACTACTTTCGAATCCCCCCTGGTGGGGAGGAACAAGTATCCGGAGGTGGACACGTTCAGCTTGAGCGGTACCTTCCTGAACTACGGTCTGTTGGCGTCGATCGTGCTGATGATCCTGGCTTTCAGCTGGACCCAGTACGAAAAGGTGATCGATGTATCCGCCTTGTTGGGGACTTTGGACGAGGAAATCGAAATGGAGACCCCCCGTACGGCAGAGCCACCACCACCGCCGCCGCCACCGCCGCCACCAAAGATTCAGGAAGTGCCCAACGACGTTTCCGTAGAGGAAACTGTCGTCTTCAAGGACTTGAGTCCGAAGGACGAGGAGTTCCAACGCCCGGAACCCGTCGTCGACAAACCACCGCCACCACCGCCGCCACCGCCGCCACCAAAACAGGAGGAGGATGAGATTTTCAAGGTCGTGGAAGACCAACCTTCCTTCCCGGGCTGCGAAGGCATCACAGACAAGGCCCAGAAAAAGAAATGCGCGGATGAGAAGATGCTGCAGTTCATCTACGGTAACATCAAATACCCTGCTATCGCGCGGGAGAACGGCGTGGAAGGCATGGTTGTCGTCAAGTTCGTCGTAGAGAAGGACGGCTCCATCACGCAGGCGGAGGTTGTGCGTGAAATCGGCGCCGGATGCGGTACCGAAGCCCTGCGTGTGGTCAACATGATGCCGAAATGGGAACCTGGAAAACAACGCGGCCGTGCCGTGCGGGTTCAGTTCAACCTTCCGGTGAAGTTCAAGCTGGAGTAACAATACCCGGCCATTTTCCCTCACTGGGATGGAACCTTTTCCGATTCCGTTGTCAGCCGGATCGATTCCTGTCGGTCCGGCTGATGTTTTTCTGCCCCTGATGTTCCGTGTTCATCCGACGATCTTGCGGCCGTGACATTCCCGGGCTCCGGTCAGCCTGACCAATTCGTCCCTGTTTTCCAACGTCACCCTTCCAGCCACGATGATTGTAAGCCGGTCTTTTGCCTCATCCATCATCCGACGAAGCATTACCGCACCCTCCCGGGCCGTTTCCGTTCCTCCGGAAGACAAGATGCGACGAATACCCGGAATTTCAACCAGCTGGCGAACGGCCGCTGGTATGTCCGGAATTTCATCGATCGCCTTGTGAAAGGTGCAGGGGAGGGGAGCGGCATAGGCTGCCATCGCACGGGTGGCGGCCTGATCCAATCTGCGTTCCGGGGTAAGGATTCCGAAAACCACACCGGCAACCTTAAGTGATTTGCACCGGTCGATCGCCGACCTCATCTGCGCCAACTCCGCCTCGTCGTAAACGAAATCGCCCGCCCGTGGTCGAATCATCACCATGACGGGAATGGACAAAGCTGCCATGCATGCGGAAATGAGTTCCGCGGAAGGAGTCAATCCTCCCGTTTCGAGCCTGCTGCACAATTCAATGCGATGCGCTCCGTTGTTCGCCGCCCGAACGGCCTCTTCGAGCGTTTCCACACATGCCTCCCATATCATTTTTTTTCTTTTTTATTGGTGAACAACTCCTTGCGTCCGTAAATGCGACAGATGGGACACTTTTCCGCCTCATGCCCTCTTGCCGGACAGTACGCCCGTCCGAAGAATATGATCTGCAGGTGCAATTTGTTCCAGGAACTCTCCGGGAACAGCGCCTTCAGGTCCCGCTCCGTTTCCGTCACGTTTTTTCCGGAACTCAGTCCCCAACGCCATGCCAAGCGGTGAATATGGGTGTCCACCGGGAAAGCCGGGACACCGAAACCCTGGGACATCACGACGCTCGCCGTCTTGTGACCTACCCCGGGCAGCGCTTCCAACGCCCCCCAATCAGCCGGTACTTTCCCTTCGTACTCCCTCACCAGGATGTCGGACAAGGCATGAATCGCCTTCGCCTTGGCCGGCGACAGTCCGCATGGCCGTATGATGGCCTGGATTTCCTCCACCGGCACTTTCCGCATGGCGAACGGATCACGGGCTCGCGCAAATAGAATCGGAGTCACCTGGTTGACCCGGATGTCCGTGCATTGCGCGGATAAAAGCACCGCCACGAGTAATGTGTACGCATCCTCATGATCTAAGGGTACCGGCGTTTCAGGATACAACGATTCAAGGATGGCGGCTATCCCGGCCGCCTTTTCCCGCAAGGCTGCGGAATACCTTCGCCCGGCAGTTTTCTTTGCCATTTCATTGGTTTTGTATTCACTTGTCTACCTGCCGGAAGGCACCTTACTGAAAAGCGAAACCACCGGGTATGACGCCGGCATCGAAAGCGCCCTGTTCCTGCCCCGCCGGATCAAAAATATGTACTCGACCGACCGATTGGAAATCCATGGCGTCTGAAACCAGGATATGCCCGGTCATAGGGTCGACGGCCAACGCGTAATAGTTTCCGGACAGGAATGTACCGACGGTTTCCTGATTGTTTTCCAAAGAAAATTGGTATACGGATGAACCGTAGTTAGTTCCCAGGAAAAGCAACCGCTTCCCATCACCGGTGGATGTCAGGTCATGTGCACCGGTGGACAGGGGTATGGTCCGGTCCACCTTATCTTCCACCAGCCGGACCAAACGACCAGCTTCGTTCAAGGGGTTGCCTGGATCCGCCCAGTCGAAATAACCGGCACAACCTATCCAGACGGCACCGTCCGGCGTGGCAGCCAGGCTGACGGGATTGGTACCGACCACTAACTGATCGGTCACCTGCCACCTGTCTATGTCAATCACTGTGACCGTGGAATCAACCCCGCCTATCCCGCCGCTGTTTGTCACATACAGCCTGTTGCCCATGCGAAGCATCTGCTCCGGCCCTACGCCTGTCTGTATGGTATCCTGGACGGTAAAGGTGGTAAGGTCCACCAGCAAAAGGCTGCCGCTATTGCCGTCGCTCCCCCATTGGGTGATACAGGCCTTGTCTTCGGAAACAGGCAGACAAAATCTTGGTTGTGCCAGCCCATCCAACATACCCAGGTGCCGAAGGGTGGTGTTGGACGCCACCAACATCCGACCGGCATTGTTGGCCACCAGATAGACCTTCCCACCTTGGATTGACATGGATTGGAATATGTTGCCGATAGAGGCACCCCCATTGGCCTGGCTGTAGACCATATGCCGCACTTCCTTCGTCTGGCGGTCATGGAAACTGAGTGTTCCACTTCCGGATTGGAAAGGTCCTTCGTTGACGATGAAGATGCCTGCTCCGAATGACTGCCCACTGACGGGCTCTACCTCCGATTCGCAGGCGGATAGGGTTAGCAACCCAAGGCAAAGAAAAATGATGCCAGGGCGGCAACCGGGCGGTTTCGCAGGATTACGTGGAAACATGGTCTGTTAGATGTTGGAAATGAATGTTTTCCTTTCGCCAGGAAAATATGGAGGGCTCCTTCCGGCAGGATCATCCGTGGACGCAATGCCGGAAAAGTACAGCGCACTCCAGCTTTTTCTCCGAAAGCTGACAGGCAATGATACAGGCAGGTCTTCTGGCTCGCCTCGTCCGAACCGCCTTCCCATTCCTTTCGGAACAGTGGCATGATGATCCGAACCAACCGGAGGCTTACAGCTGCGGGAACAGCCCGGGAGTTGCACCCGGTTCCCTTTTCAACCCTTGACGCCGGAATGGAAACGAAATCGTGACGATTATATCCATCCTCATTGTCTGGAAAGCCAGGGAGCCTGCTTGTATCGCCTCGTTCGGTATGGCGTTAGGCCGCTCAGTATTCCCTGATTCCGGTTCCAATGACGTCTCGGGTCACCTGTAACTAGGTAAAATTATACAAACTTTCCAAAAAGGAAAAAGCGACGGAATACATTATCCGGACACAAACCCAATGGGCGCAAACCAAATTGTCGGTTCGGCTTTGATTTGAGTTGATGCGCCATGTCGCGGTCGAAAGGGTGATGGAATGGCGGATTCGTTGTGGATGGGATAGACCTGCTTTCAGCTGCGCGGGCTGGTCTGCTGCGATTTGTGATCCGACAGTTTGGGTTACGCCTCGAACAGCCATGGACCGTCACCTGGCATGGGTGGCGTGCCGCTTCGGGTCGCGGATACGAAATTTGTTTGCGCTTCACAATCCTGCATGGTATCGGAAAAAATCTTTCAACGGCTTTGTCCCAATAAAATACTGAACTGATAATGTCTGCCTGGCATCATCCTTTCGGCGATAGTCTCTATGGTCGCATCCCACAGGTTATGCACCGTCCCCGCCAGGGTGAGGTTCCCATGCTCACCCAAGCGGAAGACCCGCTGCGCCACGAGATTGCCATGCCAGTAGGGAGCAAGGGCAAGTGCCTGGTAATTGTCGGAAGTCGTCTGCCTTTTTCCGACCCATTGCGTCTGAAACTGTAGGGTGGCATGACGGATCAGAAACGAGAAGGTTGCGTAACCTGTCCAGACCGGTGTGTAAATCAGTTGTTTCCCAATCTGACGGGTGTTTCGCTGATCGTAGACAGCGGTAACCGTGCTGCGGTTGCAGGCGAATCCTGCATGGTACCGTAAGGAAAAGTCCGATGACAAGCGAACGGCATGGCTTACGTTTGCGGAAAGGCTGCGGGCCCGGACACTCCGTTTGTTCTCCGGTCTCCAACGATGGTCCGATTGTTCCCACAGGATCCAATCCCGAACCCTATTGTCCGAAACCGAGACCTGGATCATCCCGGTATGCCTCGCAGCGCGCGGCGGACGCCAGGTCAGACCGGAGCTTATTCCGTTCGATTGCTCCGGAAGCAGGCCGGGATTACCCTCCGAAAAGGCATCTTGCCAATACAGATCGTTGAACGTGGGAAAGCTGAAGGAACGGTTCAGGCTGGCCATCCAGCCGATATGTTTCCACAGGGCGGTGTGCAGGGCAATAATTCCGCCGAGTGGCTTTAATTGTCGGTCCAGCACCGTGGATTGTGCCGATACCTGAAACCAGGTCCGAGGCAAGGGCAGCGGTAGCTTGAGCATGGAATGGAGCGTATGGATGCCTCGCAGCCGGTCGCCGGTCGTTGGTGCCACGGCCCGCTGTCCGACGAACTGGTACCCTGTTTCGATGCTTCCGCCGCCGGACAAACGCCTCGAGTGACGGACGTCTGACTGCAGCAAGGAGGAGATGCTGCGGGTGGAATCAGTGAGCAAGCTGAAATAGAGGATTTCGTCCCTTGAAATTCCAGCCACCGCTGTCGTCGTGGACTTTGTTTTGTCTTGTTTCCAGCGAACGGCTGTCCGAATGATCCGGTCTTGCTGCCGGGCTGATACGTTGGCCTCTGTAAGTGTCGGTGGGATGTGCCGGTCGGCTTGCTGCAACCAGGTGTATACCGACCATACTTGTGTGGAATCCGGTCGGAATCGGTATTGAAGCGTCATGGCATCTTGTCGCATGCCGGCGTTCTCCTGCCGTCGGGGAGGAGAGACGGGTAAGGGGTAGTCATTGGTTGCCTGTTGATGGATGTATCGTGCCGTTCCTCCATGCCGTCCTTGTTGGTATTCCGCTTTTGCCATCCCGGCATAGGTTCCGAAACTTCCGGCGACCGAGCCTGCATGCCAGCTGCTGCCGTCCCGGATTCGGAGCCGATCCTCCAGGAGGACGCCGCCGCCGACCAGGCCGTTCCCTTGGTAGGGGGCGGCAGAACCGGTCTGCACCACCACTTCGTCCAGCAACCAAACAGGATACAATGCGTAATCCGTCGTCCCGTTCATGGGATGCCGCAGATTCAGCCCGTTCCAGATGACGGGCGTATGTCCGCCCCCCGTACCCCGGAGGCTGAGGGTACTGAGTCCGCCAGGGCTGTAGGAACGCAGGTAGGCATCGGAACTGAAGGGGAGGATGGCGGCGAAACTACTCCCTTGTGCCAGGGCAAGGGTCATCGAGTCCGGGCCGTGCGAAAGGCGGAAATCCGAATCCGTCGGAATCTTACCCGCCGTGACCTCGACCGTGGGAATCAGGATGGAAGTGTCTGTCTGCCCAGCCATCTTAACCGACAACGACAGGGTGGCCGCAATGAACCACCAACAGATGTGTTGTCTGGATTGCATGAGCATAGGTAAGGAGTTTGTTATCGCAGCAGGGTAACATCACCGGTATGGATTTGTTTCCGACCGTCCGGCAATCTGATCTCAATCCGGTAGCTGTACACATCGGACGATGCCGGTTCTTCGCGGTGTTGGCCGTTCCAACCAGTCTTTCCACCGACGGCGGAATATACCTGCTCCCCCCATCTGTTCCAGACATCCATCCGTTCCACCAGGATGTTCTCCCCGGTAATGACGACTTGGAAGACATCATTGGTCCCGTCCCCGTTGGGCGTGAAAACATTGGGTATGCCATAGACACTTGGCAGGACCCGGAAGGTGATGCCGGCACTGTCGGTGCATCCATAGCTGTCGGTCACCGTCAGCTGGTAGGTTGCGGAACCGGGTTCGGTCGGTCTTACAGTGGTGGTGTCGGCTGACCCACCTGTAGACCAAAGGTAGGTCAGCTCTGCCGTGGGGTCTGTGTCCGCAGAAAGTGTCACCGTCGTTCCGACATACAGAACGGTGGTGTCCTGTGAGTGCAGGATATCCAATATCCGAACCGGATCGACCACCTGCACCAGGACGGAACCGTACAAGGTGTCGCCACAAAGGTTGTAATAAGTCAGTTGGAAAAGATTGTCGCCGACGTACAGTTCCTCCGGCAGGAAAGGATTGTCCGGATTCCCGTTTTCCCAAAGGAATTGCCCGGGTACATTCGAGACAGCTGTCAACGGAAACGGTTGGTCACTACAGACGGTGGTGTCCCGGGGCAACTCAAGCACGGGATTGCCGGAAACGAACAAGGGTACGGAAAAGCCGACGGGCGCGCAATCTCCGTTCGACACCGTGACCAGGAACGTATCCGATTGCCCGGGCACGATCGTGGGGGCCGGATCTGTGCTGGAGAACAGGGGTTGACCGGTTGCGGTCCAAAGGTAGGTCCATTCCGGATGAGGATCCAGGTTCAGGGTCACGGATTCACCGGCACAGACCAATGGGTCGGGTGCCAGTATAGCGGGCGTGGCCAGCACATCCACCGATATGTCAGTGCTAATCGGACAACCGGAAACGGTGGCTTCGACCGTGTAGGTCGTTCCCACCGACGGAAAGGCGATGGGTTGCGGGCAGTCCGCACAAGACAACCCGTCCGTAGGACTCCAGGAAAAGGATTCCGCAGCGAAAGCCTGCGCCAGCAATGCGACGGAGTCCCCCTGACAGATGATCGGGTTCGTTGGAGAGACGGTCAGTGCACCGGCATCAATGACGTAAACGGTGGCAAGGGACGTGTCCTGACAATAACCATTTTGCGCTACCCGGAGATAGGTGGTCGTCTGTAATGGCTGTACCATCATGTTGAGAAAGGAATCCGGAGTAAGCTGTCCGGTGGCCGGGTACCACGCGAAAGTAAGCGCTCCGAAATCGGCGGGTTCATAAGAGGGGGAGGTCAGGAGCACGGACGCACCAACGCAGACCTGTGTGTCGGCAGGGACAATGGACAGGTCGTATGGAAGGGAATCCACTCCGACGTATACGGCGGTGGTCCGGACACACCCGTTGTTGACGAGGGTGGCCGTGTAAGTGGTTCCAACGGAAGGCGTGGCCGTCACATCCGTACCGGACAGAAGATCCAGGGTTCCGTTGTCCGGCGTCCAGCTGATGGCGGCATCCAAGGGATTCGGGAGGACCTGTATGCCGACCGCCATACCGGCACATATGGGCAGGGTGTCGGGGCCTGTCAAAGACAGCGCGGCCGGAATCACATCGATATGGACACTGTCCAGCCTGCTGCATCCGTTATTGTCGGCGCTCAACAAATATCGGATGGGTTCCGTCGGCCGGGCAACGGTTGTCAGGACATTCGCCTGGTCCAGGAATTCGGTGGGGAACCAGTTGTAGACCACGCCGGGTTCCGGGCTAAGCAGAGACAATGTTATGCCGTCACCCTGGCAGATGGTCGTATCTGTTTGCAGGAGTATCTGTGGGACGGTATTCACTGTAATGGTGACACTATCCAAGGTGCCGGCCGGACATTCCGTACTTTGGACCAGCACATAAAACGTCTGGGTGGCGACTGGTGAAACGGCGGGATTGGGTTGTTGTGAAAAGACAAGGGAAGAATCCTCGCCGTACCAGGACACGGACCATTCCACCGCAACATCATCCGATCCGATCTGAACGGTATCTCCCAGGCATACCGACAGGTCGTCGGCGATTTGGTAATCGGGGGCTTGTCCAGGGGTGACCTCCAGGAACATCAGGTCACTGTAGGAACACCCGCCCAAGGTGGCCTGCACCTGAATCGACCAGGAACCTGCCTGCGGGGCTGTCACCGTCGGCTGGGGACAATCGGTGCAGCTGAGGAATCCGGCGGGGGCGGTCCATTGATAGACGATATCGGAAAAATCGGGGCCACCCTGGATGACGAAGGTTTCCCCTGTACA
>JBEAQU010000054.1:0-29109 GCA_041163745.1 Bacteroidota bacterium | reverse complement strand
CTCCCCGCGAAGCGGGGAGCAAAATCCGCGTAATTAAAAAGGCGAAAAATTTACAACACACGGCCAATCATAAAATTACAGAATAAAAATCCCTGTAATTAGCCAAATTCTCTAAAATTCGCAGACCAGCCCTCCCCGCGAAGCGGGGAGCAAGAACCTCCCTTGAACAACCAATCCGCCATGCCAACATCCCTTCGGCCGCGACATGGCGCATCAACTCAAATCAAAGTCGAACCGACAAATTGGTTTGCACCCGAATTGATTTTTGTCATTCACTTTCTCCCGCCGTTACCGTACCTTTGGTTGAAACAGGACGCCTGCTTCGCCGACATCCGGTACGGATGTCGATACCGCTCCCTTGCGCATCCGCTCATAGGAACGACGGACAGGATATTCCGCAATGGCGTATCGTGTCCGGCATCCCTCGCCAACAGGATGACGCCCGCCGGCCGGACACAAGCACAAAACCGAAACACATGAAAATTCTGAAAGAAAAAACCTTGCTCGACCTGCAGTCCGATTTCTCCTCGAAATTTCCGGGCCTGCAAATCCAGTTCTATCGCGGCGCCTACGAAAACGGCCGGCCCTCCCCCCCGGAAGATCAGCTGCATCCCTCCGTTACCATCGGAAATGTACCCGGATTCCGACAGGAAGGGGAGGTGAGTACGGACGGACACCTCAAGGTCGCTACCTTCGAAAAACAACTCTGGGATTCCTTCGGCCTCAACGCCCAGGTGTTCCGCCGCTCCGGTAATATCTGGCTCCAGACGTCCGCTACCGACCAATGGACCCTCGCCGAACAAAACCGCAAAGGCGAACATTCCGTGGACGCCTACCAGGAAATGCATCCCGAAGACTGACACACACAATGCCGGACGCCCCGCCGACATCATACAGGCGCAAACCAAATTGTCGCTTGGGCAGCCTCCTTGCATCCCATTTGCTGTTGGTCGTAAACCAACCTGTCAGGTCACAAATCCGTAGCAGACCAGCCCGCGCAGCAGGACGCAAGTCTATCCCATCCACAACGAATCCGCCCAACGCTGAAACCCCTCCCCGCGAAGCGGGGAGCAAAATCCTCGTAATCAATAAGGCGAAAAATTTACAACACAACGCCAATCATGAAATTACAGAATAAAAATCCCTGTCATTAGCCAAATTCTCTAAAATTCGCAGACCAGCACTCACCGCGAAGCGGGAAAAAAAATCATCTTCCAACCAATCCGCCATTCCGTCAACCTTTCGGCCGCCACATGGCACATCAACGCAGCTCGAAGCGAAACCGACAATTTGATTTGCGCCCCATCATACAGGTATTTGATATCTTTGCACCGCACATCCCGGGCTACTCCATCGCTCCGGCCATCATCGCGCCGGGGAGGAAAGTCCGGACAACGCAGAGCACCACACCACCTAACGGGTGGGGTTCCCGCCTGCCGGGAATACAGCGAGTGTCACAGAAAATAACCGCCTGATCCGGATTTTCCGGGTCCGGTAAGGGTGAAAATGTGCGGTAAGAGCGCACAGCGCCCCAAAGCAATTTGGGGGGCGGACAAACCTTGTGGGTTGAAATGCCATGTATACCGGTGCCGCCGACCCCATAAAGGCCGGCGAAAGGGCTGCTCGCCCGAGCCGGGGGGTAGGCAGATGGAGGTCGGCCGTGAGGCCCGCCCTAGATAAATGATGGAGGTTTCAACCCGTCCCGCAACGGACGGGGTGAGATTACAGAATCCGGCTTATTGGCCCGGGATGTGCCTTTTTTCTCATTTTTCCCGTACGGCATACCGCCGCCGCCGCCACCAACTGTACGCAGTCCCGAACCCCGCCAAAAAAAGCAGTGGCACCATCACATTCAATAACTGCCACCATAATTCCTGCTCCTCCGCCCGCGGCGTGTCCATCAGCCGCAATACCACCTCCCGCCCGCGGGCCGCAATGATCCCGTTGTCATCCCGCAGATACTCCACGAGGTTCAGCAGGAAATCCTTGTTGGAAAATTGGAAACGCTCGAATTGGTTGAACCCCAACGGAACAGCCTGCCCCGTCATCGAAACCATGTTGCGCGCAATGTCTCCGTCCGATATCACAACCATCCGCGTGGGAACACTCTCCGACTTGAACGGCTGCCGGATCGATGCCAACCCTTCCTCCATCTCCGCGGTCAGCCGGTTCTCAAACACAGAGGGGAATACCCCCTCCAGCAACACCGCCACCGGTATGTGCCGCTTGTTGAACGCCCCCGCCAACTCATCCCCGTACCGAAGTATGTCGAAGTTGATCCGCGTGACGTTCGGTTGTATCTTGCTGCGCTCGGATGTCTGCAGCAAGATCGTCTTCCGCACCGCCGTCCTCGTCTTGATGGTGTCGACGGACGCAGGAAAATACAGGTTGATGCCGTCCAGGTTCTTTACCGTCACATGGTCCGTTTGCGGTATCACGATCGGATGGTAATACCACTTGAACAACTCCTGCGTCCCCTTCGCATCAATGACCATCGGTATCCGGGAACACTGCCAGTCCAATACCAGATCCGGATTCACCCTCGCTCCGTATCTAAATAGCAAGTCATTGATGTTCAATGGATAATCAGTCGCTACGTACCCGCTCTTTCCCCGTAGGCTGTCCAACTCCACATTCAATGGATCGATCAGCCAGATAACCTTGCCCCCGTTCATCACATACTGGTCCAACAGGAACAGGTCCCGCTCGCTGAACGGCCGCCGCGGCTTCGCCACGACCAATACCTTGACTTCCTGCGGAACATAGGTCGCACTGTCCAGGTGAAAGGTGCCCACCTCGTAGTACGACCGCAGATACCCGACCAAAGACTTTCGCTCCGCATCACCCAACTCCCCGTGCCCCACCGTGAACCCGATGATCTCTTTCGCCCCTATCTGCAGCTTGTGCATCGCATTCGCCAACTTGTACTCCAGCTCGCTGATCGATGTGTTCAACTGCTCCTCCGGATTGCGCCCCCGCGCATCTTCGTCCAATAAATCCACCACGGCCGTCCGACCTCGGTACGTGATCTTCGCATACGGATAAATCAGACGCTCCTCCCGCCCCTCGCTGGTCTTGATCGTCAGATTGGTCGGTACGATCCCCTCTCCCGCCAATTTCTCCCGCCGTGCACGGATGTCCTCCGCTGTACCCGCTCCAGGATCCGTAAACCGATAGGCAATGTACCCGGATTGCATGCGGAACTCCCCCAGCATCTCCCGGACCGACCGCTGCAAACGCTTGAATCCCGCTGGAAACGCCCCGTCCAGCAATACCTCGACGTATACGTTGTCATCCAGTTCCCGCAATAATTCCCGCGTCGGCTCCGTCAGCGTGAACCGCTTGTCCGCCGTCAGATCCACGTGCGTGAAAAATACCCCGCTGAGGATGTTCAGGAATATCGCAATCCCCACTACATACCCCAAACGCATCATCGATTGCCGCCTCCTGATATTGTGTTGCTGATCCATATGCCTGCTTGTACGCTTTTTGCATGCCGCCCCTACCACTTCCGACGCTCCAGGGAAGTCGCCGTCATCGCCAGGAATACACCCGTCACGGATAGGAAATAAACGAGGTCCCGGGTGTCCACCACCCCACGGCTGATGGAATCGTAATGATAGGATATGCCCACCATCTGAACCAGGTCGTCCACCTTGCCCACAAATACCGGTAACGCACTGAGAAACGTGAACCCCCAGTGAAAAAAGAAACACAGGAACGTCGATACGATGAACGCCGTAATCTGATTGTTCGTCAACGAAGAGGCGAATATCCCGATCGCCACGAAAACGGACGCCAGAAACATCAGCCCCAGATACGAACCCGCTATGGCCCCGCTGTCCAGATTGCCCTTCGGACTCCCCAACTGGTAGACCGTCAGGTAATACAACCCCGTGGGAAGTATCGCAAACAGCACCAACGCCAGGTTCGCCAAATATTTGCCCACAATGATCTCCACATCCCGTACCGGCCGGGTGACCAACAACACGATCGTCCCCGTCTGCTGCTCCTCCGCAAACGAACGCATCGTCACCGCCGGTATCAAAAAGACAAATACCATCGGCGCAATGTCGAACAACTGGTCCAACGTCGCATAATTGTACTTCAACAGACTCGTGTCCGGAAATACAAACATGACCAACCCCAGTACGGTCAGGAACACGCCGATGACTATGTAGCCGATCAGGGAACTGAAAAACGAATGGATCTCCTTCAGGAATATGGTCGCCATCTCTCCGGTTTTATCTCCTGATATAGGTCGGATTCCGGTCCACATATATCAGTAGTCCCTTGAATAATTTCTCCGCCTGCGCTTCCGCCGGCAGTTCCGCATAGGTCTCCACCAACAACGGATCGTCCGATATGAACCGTAGAAAATTCTCCAGGTTGAAGTCCGCGGTCTCCCCTGTCTCGAAATGCAACAGCTTCTCCACGATCACCTCCTCCTCCCGCTCCACCCGCCCGCTCCGGAACGGCCTGCCGTTGAGAGGATTGTAGGCGGATATCGCCACCGTCCGCTTGCGCCAGTCCGGATAGGTGTAGTAACAGACCTTTCCCCGTAGCTTCAAGGCGGCGAACGAGGGCAGCTCCTTGCTGATCTCCTCCCTCGACACCCGCACGGAAGGAACGCCACCCAGCACGATGACCCGGATGCTGTCCAAGGGCACCCGCTGCCCACTGCCCCTGTACCGGACTTCCCGAACCTGCGTCACAGCCGTCTGCGGATTGGTGAAGTGCTCCATGCTGATCTCCGCTTGCGGTAGCTCAGGCCGGTTGGCCTGCCATGCTGCCATCGACAGGTATGCCCCGTCCGCAAAATGGAAGTTCTTGGTCACCGGCAGACTGTCCTGCCCCATGACCTGACATCCCCAAGCCAGCCAAATGAATATCCTGAGTCCGGTTGCCATGCATCTTCCGCTTTTCTTGCCTGTCACGCACACCTCCCGCTATACAATCGCTCGTGCTCCCTTCCCTGTCAACTGCTGGAATACGTCCTCCACACTGGACTCCTCCTGCCGCAGCTCCAACAAGGTCAGCTCCTGGCTGACCGCAAACCGGAACAATACCCCCCGGATGTCTTCCCCCGATACCCCCGTCACCCGCCATCGGCTCCCTCCCAGGTGCCGCCACTCCCTGACCTGGGGCAGTCGCCGCCATAAGGAATCCTGTACCGGCTCCGCAAACGTCAGGGTGACCACCATCTCCTCCCGTACCCGCCGCTGCAATTGGCCGATGGTGCCGTCGGCCACCAACCTGCCCCGGTTGATGATCACCACCCGGTCACTCAACGCCTGAACCTCCTGCATGATGTGCGTGGAAAAAATGACCGTCTTCTCCTGACCCAACTGCCGGATCAATCCCCTGATCTCCACCAACTGGTTCGGATCCAGTCCGGAGGTGGGCTCGTCCAGTATCAACACCTCCGGGTCGTGCAGCATCGCTTGTGCCAAGCCCACCCGCTGCCGGTAACCCTTCGACAAGGTCCCGATCAACTTGTGCTGCTCCACCCCCAACCCCGTCCGCTCCACCATGTCCGCTATCCGCCGCGCCTTCCCCGGTATCTTGTGCAGTCCAGCAACAAAATGAAGATACTCCCTCACATACATCCCCTCGTACAACGGATTCAATTCGGGTAGGTAACCCACCCGCTGCCTTACCTCCAACGGCGCCTCCCCAACCTCGTACCCACATACGGTCGCCTTGCCCGATGTCTGCGGTATGAAACAGGTCAGTATCTTCATGGTCGTGCTTTTCCCGGCTCCGTTCGGACCCAGAAAACCCAGGATCTCCCCGCGCCCAACCTCGAAACTGATGTCGTCCACCGCCCGCTGTGTCCCGTAGACCTTGGTCAGTTGCTCAACTTTGACGGACATGCTGCTGCTGTTTGCTCGGTGCGCCGCCGCTGTCGGAGTCGCCTCCGGCCAGCAGCGCCGACGGCCCTCCCGCCGCCGGATATCGGCAAAAGTAATGATTGCGATGCGTGTGGCCAAATCATTCGCCCCCGCCAACCATGCCGCTGCCGATGTTAAATGTTGTTAATCCTCCGCACCAGGCTTCCTCCCTACCGCCGGATTTGCGATGTTTGCTCAAAATCCCGGTCATGTTGCTTGCTTTCCTCCTCTCCCTGCTGCTGCACCCGCTGCCTCAAACCCCATCACCCCCCTCCCGCCCGTCACACCAAGCCTGGAACGCATTGCTCCAACGTTTCGTCTCTCCGGCCGGTGTCGTCGATTATCCCGGCTTCCGCAGCGAACTCACCACACTCGACGCCTATCTGCAGCACCTCCGTCAATCCCCTCCGGCCGACAACTGGCCCCGCAACGACCGAATGGCTTACTGGATCAATCTCTATAACGCCGCCACCGTCCGCCTCATCGCTTCCAATTATCCGCTGAAAAGCATCATGGACCTGGATGGCGGAAAGACCTGGGATGTGCCCCGCGTGGCCGTCGGGCCAAGAACCTACTCCCTGAACCAGATAGAAAACGACATCCTCCGCAAGCAGTTCGAAGACCCCCGGATCCACTTCGCGCTCAATTGCGCCGCTAAATCATGCCCCCCGCTGCTGAACCAGGCGTTCCTGCCCGACACCCTGGATGCCCAGCTTGATGCCCGGACCCGCCTGTTTGTCAACAACCCTTCCGCCAACCGCATCGAGCCCCGCTCCGCTTCCATCAGCAGAATATTCGATTGGTACGCCGCAGACTTCGGAAATCTCCCTGCCTTCCTGAACCGATATGCCAAAGCAAAACTGCCGGGGAATGCAAGAATCACCTTCCTGGATTACGACTGGAGCCTCAATGACCGTTGAATCCCCTCGTCCGATCTGCTCCTGACGGTCGCGTACCTTCCGCCGCCCCCTCCTCCCACCGGAATTTGTGGCATGATATTTATCTTTTTACGATGTGGTCGTCTGGTGATACCCGACGGACTCGCGCTCTTTTCCGCTGCAACGACCGTAAATTCCCAAGACTGATTATGAGACTGCTCCTCATACACCGCTACCTTTCCTGCTGCTTGCTGTGCCTGCTCCCCGCCGGCCTCTCCGCTCAACCGTCCGCCGACATCCGGTACGGCGTGGCGGCGAAAGTGCTGGCCTCCGATTACCACGCACTCAACGGATTCGGAGGACTGAAACCCGGCAATGGATTGGAAATAAGCTACCTGCTCCACCTGACGGATTACCTCACCTTCGGTGTGCCGCTCCAGGTCAGTGTCGTCTCCGTTGGCGGTGAACAAAACAGGGAGACCATCGGAAGCCTGGATTTCCTGGGCATGTACCACTTCCTGCCGCCCGACCGGAAAATCCGCCCCATGCTCTTCAGCGGTATCGGCATGGCCACGGAATCACTCCGCAACAATAATTTCCAAGTGCCCCTCGGCGCCGGCTTTGTCCTGAAATCCGGTAGGTATTCCTCTCTCATCGCACATTCCGCTTTCCGGAAGTCCTTCTCCGCCGACCGCGACAACCTGCAGTTCGGCCTGGGTTGGCATTTCTTGCTCAACCGCTCCCAAGACAGCCTCCCGTTCCCCGACCAAGACCACGACCTCGTAGCCGACGACCTGGACAGATGCCCCGCCGAACCCGGCCCCGCATCAACCAACGGTTGTCCGGATACCGATTTCGACGGCTTGCCCGACCTCGAGGATGATTGCCCGGACTCACCCGGATCCGCCCCCCTCAAAGGCTGCCCGGATGAGGACATGGATGAGGTGCCAGACCACCTGGACCAGTGTCCGCAGGTCGCGGGACCACCAGATAATATGGGATGCCCCGTCGACCAGGATACTGTCCTGGAGGTACCTCCGCCTCCTCCGGTCTCCGATACCGACGGAGATGGCCTCGATGATTTCGAAGACGATTGTTGGCAGGAAGCCGGTCCGGCTCACCTCCGTGGTTGCCCGGACAGGGACAACGACGGGGTGGCGGACAAATTGGACCGCTGCCCGGACACGCCAGGGTTGCCTGCGGATTTCGGATGCCCGCTCTCGGATACCGACCAGGACGGCACGCCCGATGCCGCCGATGATTGCCCCGATACCCCCGGCCCCGAAAAATTGTCGGGCTGCCCGGATACGGATTATGATGAAATCCCGGACCACCTGGACCAATGCCCGGACCTCTTTGGCATGCCCTCCGCAGCCGGTTGCCCCGACGATGATGCGGACGGCGTTCCGAACGCCTCGGACCGCTGCCCGGTCGAGCCCGGCACCGCTCAGACGGACGGTTGCCCGGATTCGGATAACGACGGTACGCCGGATCTCCTCGACAAATGCCCCGATGCACCCGGCCCGGTACCGGACATGGGCTGCCCCGATTCCGACGAGGACGGCACTCCTGACCACCTCGACAAATGCCCAGACGAAGCGGGCCCCAACGAAGGCTGCCCTGCTATCGAAAAAATCGATGAGGAATTCCTGGAATTCGCAGCCGACAATATCCAGTTCGAAACAGGCAGGGCCACCTTGAAGGCCGCTTCCTATGTCGTCCTGGACCAGGTGGCCGGTATCCTGGTCCGCTATCCTCGCTACCACCTTTCCGTCGAAGGACATACGGATAATGTCGGCAGCAATGAGGACAACCTGGTCCTGTCGGAAGAAAGGGCGCTCTCTTGCCTCGAATACCTCCTGTCAAGAGGGATCGACCCGGATCGCATGGAATACCGGGGTTTAGGCGCCGGCAAACCTATTGCAGACAACGATTCCCCGGAGGGGAGGGAAAGGAACCGGCGGGTCGTCTTCACGCTCTTCCTCAAATGACGCCGCCGTACCTGACCCCGCTCCGCATCGCCCGCAACCCCCCTCCCTCCCTAAACAAGCCGGCCGGTACGCAACAAACGCGCACCGGCCGGTTTTCCTTGGCATGACGCTGGCAACGGATACTGCCAGAGCCAGACTTCGTAACACGGTTCCGTATCCCTCACCCTTGTGCCTTCTCCAATCCCTTCGGTTCGCCAACGACCATGCCTCGCAGCGACGCTGCGCCTTCGTCTGATGGCCGCCGCCGAGAGGGACGGGCTTGGACCTGCGGCCGATAGGCCTCCCTAAACAGCACGGATGATGTCATACTGCGTGAGAATGTGGTAGTTGCCGGCCTTGTCCCGCGCCACCACAGCCTGCACTTCCTTGTTCAGGTATTTGCCCAGCTGCCGGAAGGCAAGGTCCTCCGCAACCAATGGAAACGGCGGGGACATGATCCGCTGCACGGGTTCCTCCGCATGCCGCAAAGGATTTTCCAACAGGAATTCCAATACCTCGTTCTGCGTGATGCTGCCAACCATGTCCGTACCTTCCAAAACAGGCAGCTGGGAAAGATCGTACCGCTTCATGGTGTTGAAAGCGGACAGCACACTGTCACCCGGCCTCACAAAATGAAAATGCTTGTCCGTCTTCATGGCAATCAGGTCCCTCACTTTCAACTCGGCCTCCAGGAAACCACGCTCCCGCATCCAGTCGTCGTTGAAAATCTTCCCTACATACCGGCTGCCATGGTCATGGAATATGACGACCACGACGTGCTCCGGCCGCAGCCTGTCCTTGAGCTGCAGCAACCCCGCTACCGCACTGCCCGCCGAATATCCCAGCAAAATCCCTTCCTCCCGCGCCAGCCGCCGCGTCATCACCGCCCCGTCTTTGTCCGTCACCTTCTCGAAATGGTCTATCGCATCAAAATCGTAATTGAGCGGAATGATGTCTTCCCCTATCCCTTCCGTGATATACGGATAAATCTCCTGCTCGTCAATGACACCGGTCTCGTGATACTTCTTCAGCGCCGACCCGTAGGTGTCGATCGCCCATATCTGCACAGCCGGGTTCCGCTCCTTCAGGTAACGCGCCACCCCCGTCACCGTTCCCCCCGTCCCGGCACCTACCACCACATGGGTCACCTTGCCCTCCGTCTGCTCCCATATCTCCGGCCCCGTCGACTCGTAATGGGCCTGACGGTTCGCCAGGTTGTCGTACTGGTTGAACCAGTATGCGTTCGGTATCTCCTTGCTGAGCCGTTCCGCCACCGAATAATAAGAGCGCGGATCCGTAGCCGCTACGTTCGTCGGACAGACTATGACTTCCGCTCCCAACGCCCGCAGCAAATCCAACTTCTCCCTTGACTGTTTGTCGCTTGTCGTGAAGATGCACCGGTATCCTTTCACACAGGCGGCAATGGCCAGCCCCATCCCCGTGTTGCCGCTCGTACATTCGATGATCGTACCACCAGGCCTGATTTTCCCCGTCTGCTCCGCTACCTCCAACATCTTCAGCGCCATCCGGTCCTTGATGCTGTGCCCCGGATTGAAGGTCTCTATCTTTCCCAATACCAAGGCCGGAAGCTCCGCCGTCACTTTGTTCAGTTTGACCAGTGGCGTGTTGCCGATGGTCTCTAGGATGTTCTGATAATACATCGGTTCTGTTTTTATCGTGGATGAAATGGAACGGTCGTCGCCCTGTGCGCACGTCCTCCTCCATTTAACCCGCTATTTAGGCTTAGGTTTCATCGCAGTCCCCCCACCGGTTCGGGTGCGACCCGTATGGCTCGGAAAGCGAAATGTTGGCGCATACTGGTGGATTTCAAATTCGACGGTGCGGTTTGCAAGGCCCGGGCATCTTGGAACCGCGCCCTTCTCCCCATCCGGTGGACAAAATTAAGCGCTTTTGCTCTGCGTTGCGTCCAGGCAGCCTGCTGGGAGATGCCGAACCAGAGACCCTCCTCCTGCGCACTGCCGACAGGAAAGCCAGTTCCTCCCGGTACAGCCTCAGGCCGCCTTTTCATGGTGGAATCCGGCGCTCCGTAATCCGCCGTGCCGTATCCATGGACCTGGGTAGCCCTGATACCCCTCGGAACACTTAAAAATATTGAATAAATTTTTGTTCGAATTACCATCGGTTCAAGTAAATCAGCTACATTTGCGCTCGCTTTGAAAAGACCTTTTTTCGTGGTATGGGTGCTGCGTGAGTCGTCATGTGTAAATCCCAAACCCCTCAAGACAGGATAGGACGTCATGCATCCATAGGAAACAGGAGTAAACAATCAATTATGCCAACCATCAATCAACTGATTCGCAAAGGCAGGATGAAAGTGGAGGTCGCCAGCAAGTCCAGGGCGCTCGGAGCCTGCCCGCAACGCAGGGGCGTCTGTACAAGGGTGTACACGACCACTCCCAAGAAGCCCAATTCCGCTCTTCGGAAGGTAGCCAAGGTAAGGCTGACCAACCAGATCGAAGTAATCGCCTACATTCCTGGTGAAGGCCACAACCTCCAGGAACACTCCATCGTGCTCGTCCGAGGCGGAAGGGTGAAGGACCTGCCCGGTGTACGCTACACCATCGTAAGGGGTGCCTTGGACACCGCAGGTGTCAACAACCGGAAGAAAAGCCGCAGCCAGTATGGCACCAAGCGGCCTAAGAAGTGACGCCCCCTCGCCGTACCGCGTACCCGGGGTGCGTAGACTCGGCGCCGCTCTTCCGAGGTAATTCTAAACAGTTCAATATTTAATGCTTGTAAAATGAGGAAGCATAAACCAAAGTTAAGGTTACCGGCTCCGGATCCGAGATACAGCGATCCCATGGTCACCCAGTTCGTTAACAACATGATGTGGCAGGGCAAGAAGTCCACCGCATACGCCCTATTCTACCAAGCGATGGACATCATCCACGATAGAACCAAACAGGACGAACACCAACTCTGGAAAAAGGCGCTGAACAACGCCATGCCCCAGGTAGAGGTCAAGGCCAGAAGGGTAGGGGGGGCGACCTTCCAGATTCCCCAGGAAATCAGGGCCAAGCGGAAAGTCTCCATCGGTATGAAGTGGCTGATCCGTTTCGCCCGCGAAAGAAGCGGCAAAGGGTTCTCCGAAAAATTGGCGGCGGAACTGATCGCTGCCAGCAAAGGCGAAGGCGCCGCGGTAAAAAGAAAGGAGGATACGCACAGGATGGCCGAGGCCAACCGTGCATTCGCTCATTTCAGGACCTGATTCCGAATTCGGTCCTCCCCATATCTCTTAAATCACCCATAGGATTATTGCCATGGCTAAAGATCTAAAATTCACAAGGAACATCGGAATCGCCGCCCATATCGATGCCGGTAAGACCACCACCTCCGAGCGGATCCTCTATTATACCGGCCTGACGCACAAGATCGGTGAGGTACACGAAGGCGCCGCCACCATGGACTGGATGGAACAGGAGCAGGAACGGGGTATCACCATCACCTCCGCAGCAACCAAAACCTCCTGGAACTGGCACAACGATACCTACACCGTCAATATCATCGACACCCCGGGTCACGTCGATTTTACCGTGGAGGTGGAACGATCCCTGCGTGTGCTCGATGGAACGGTGGCGCTTTTTTGCGCCGTCTCCGGTGTGGAGCCCCAATCCGAAACGGTCTGGCGCCAGGCGAACCGCTACAAGGTGCCGCGCATTGCATTCGTCAACAAAATGGATCGCAGCGGCGCCGATTTCTTTCACGTGGTCAATGATATCCGCGAAAAATTGGGTGCCAGGGCCGTCCCGCTCCAAGTACCCATCGGTGCGGAAGAACGTTTCAAAGGTGTGGTGGACCTTATCTCCAACGAGGCCCGCATCTGGAACGAGGAAGACCAGGGCATGACCTACGAAGTAGTTCCGATTCCGGAGGACCTCCTCGAAACCGTGGAGGAGTTCCGTATGAAAATGGTGGAAGCAGCCGCAGAATACGACGACTCCCTGATGGAGAAGTTCTTTGATGACCCGGATTCCATCAGCGCGGATGAAATTCGTGCCGCGCTGCGCAAAGCCACGATCGGCATGAGCA
Organism: Bacteroidota bacterium; assembly: GCA_041163745.1. Taxonomy (GTDB): domain Bacteria; phylum Bacteroidota; class Bacteroidia; order Chitinophagales; family Saprospiraceae; genus UBA6168. Next base: position 16,317 of record JBEAQU010000054.1, on the reverse strand, counting down.
TAACACCCGTCTTGTGCGGGTCCGCTTTCAAGAACAAAGGTGTCCAGGCCATGTTGGACGCTGTATGCGCCTACCTTCCCTCCCCGACAGACGTGGATGCCATCGTCGGTGTCAACCCGGATACGGAAAAAGAGGAGGTCCGCAAGCCTTCCGTCAGCGAGCCATTCACCGCCCTCGCCTTTAAAATCGCAACCGATCCGTATGTCGGAAGGCTCTGTTTCATGCGCGTCTATTCCGGACGCCTGGACGCCGGTACCGCCGTTCTGAATACCCGTTCAGGGAAAAAGGAACGTATCGCCCGTCTCTATCAGATGCACTCTAATAAGCAGAACCCCATCGACTTCGTGGAGGCAGGTGACATCGCCGCGGCCGTCGGATTCAAAGACTTGCGCACGGGAGATACCGTCTGTGACGAAAAGTATCCTATCGTGCTGGAATCTATGAACTTCCCGGATCCGGTCATCGGTATCGCCGTGGAACCGAAGTCACAGAAGGATATGGACAAACTCGGCCTGGCATTGGCCAAACTGGCCGAGGAAGACCCCACCTTCGTGGTCCGCTTTGATAAGGAAACCAATCAGACGGTCATCAGCGGCATGGGTGAGTTGCACTTGGAAATCATCGTGGATCGCCTTCGTCGCGAATTCAAAGTGGAATGCAACCAAGGTATGCCCCAGGTGAACTACAAGGAAGCACTCACCAAATCCTTCTCCCATCGCGAACGCTTGAAGAAACAAACAGGTGGCTCTGGTCTCTTCGCCGATATGGAGTTCCAAATCGGTCCCGCCGACCCGGATTTCCTCGAAACAGAGGAATTCAAATCAGGTAAGACTAAGCTACAGTTCGTCTGGGACATCGTCGGTGGTGCCATCGATCGGAATTACCAGAAACCTATCCGCGATGGCTTCACCGCCATGATGGAGAATGGTATCCTCGCCGGCTATAATATTGAAAGTATGAAAGTAAGAGTGTACGATGGCTCCATGCACGCCGTTGACTCCAAACCCATCGCTTTCGAATTATGCGCCAAGGAAGGTTTCCGTGAAGCCGCTCCCAAGTGCGGCCCCGTCATCATGGAACCCATCATGAAACTGGAAGTCGTCTCCCCAGACGAATATACCGGAGCTGTCATCGGTGACCTCAACCGAAGAAGAGGTCTTCCGAAAAGCCAGGAACCACGCGCAGGCAATGCTATCGCAATCCAGGCAGAGGTTCCGCTCTCCGAAATGTTCGGTTATGTCACCCAACTGCGTACAATTACATCAGGTCGCGCAAGCTCAACAATGGAGTTCTCCCACTATGCGGAAGCGCCTAAAAATATTTCAAATGATGTAATTGAAAAAGCAAAAGGTTTGGTTAAAGCATAATTGTTAGTATCTTTGCACGCCTTTGAAAAAGCGTGTTTCACCCTTTTTTCAAAAGTTGATAATACCTGATTAGGCATGAATCAAAAAATCAGAATCAAACTCCGTTCCTATGACCATAATCTGGTCGACAAGTCGACGGAGAAGATCGTAAAAACAGTTCGCTCCAACGGTGCTGTCGTTACTGGTCCGATTCCGCTGCCCACTAAAAAGGAGGTTTTTACTGTCCTGCGCTCGCCGCACGTCAACAAAAAATCCCGGGAGCAGTTCCAGCTACGCACACACAAGCGACTGATCGAAATATACACGCCCACCCCTAAGACAGTCGATGCGTTATCTAAATTGGAACTGCCCAGTGGTGTGGATATCCAGGTCAAGTTGACGTAATTCCTTACGCTGACATCTTACTGTCATTCATGCGACCGCCAACTCCGTCTCCTTATGCGGAGCGTGCGTCGCCGCCAAGTTTGATTTTCGAAAACAACGTAGGTTGTGTCAGCAGTATCTTCTGGCTATCAGCCGGGTATGTGCTGCTGAAGTAATCTGCGCTCCATAAAAATTCTGCCCGATGAACGGTATAATCGGAAAGAAAGTAGGTATGACTAGTATCTTCGATGCCGCAGGAAAAAACATCGCCTGCACAGTCATCGAGGCCGGACCTTGTGTCGTCACACAGGTCAAAACAGGTGATTCCGACGGCTACACAGCCCTCCAAATGGCGTTCGACGATGCGAAGGTTAAGAACACCACCAAGCCTATGCAGAAGCACTTCGAAAAAGCCGGGACCACGCCCAAACACAAATTGGTGGAGTTCCGTGATTTCGATCTGCTTGATAAGAACCTGGGTGACTTGGTCCGTGTCGAAGAGGTCTTCGGGGAAGGAGATTCCGTCAATGCCGTCGGTATCACGAAAGGTAAAGGATTCCAAGGTGTTGTGCGCCGCCATGGCTTCAGAGGGGTCGGTGACAGGACCCACGGCCAACACAACCGCGAAAGAGCTCCCGGTTCCATCGGTGCATCCTCTTTCCCGTCCCGCGTCTTCAAAGGAATGCGTATGGCAGGGCATATGGGAACAGACCGTGTCAAGGTGCGTAACCTCAAGGTTGTCAAAGTGTTCCCTGAGAGAAATCTCCTGCTGGTGAAAGGGGCCATTCCCGGACACAACGGCGCCTATGTCGTAATCGAAAAGAATAGCCCCAAGTAATCCGATAACTTTACTTCGCATCCTTCAACTTCCATGTGATGAAATTAGAAGTGCTGAATATCCAAGGTGAAAAAACCGGAAAATCCGTCGACCTCCCGGACGAAGTCTTCGCAGCGGAACCTAACGAGCATATCGTTTGGCTCGCAGTCAAGGCTTATCTCGCCAACCAACGCCAAGGGACCCACAAGTCCAAGGAAAGAAGCGAAATGTCCGGCTCCACCCGCAAACTCCATCGTCAGAAAGGAACCGGCGGATCCCGGAAGGGGGACATCAACAACCCGCTGTACAAGGGTGGGGGGCGTGTCTTCGGCCCGAAACCAAGGGACTACAGCCAAAAGCTGAACAAGAAAGTCAAGCGTCTAGCCCGGAAATCGGTGCTGGCGGACAAGGCTACGAATGGTAACATCGTGGTGCTGGAGAACTTCACCTTCGATGCGCCCAAAACAAAATCATTCGCCAATATCCTCTCGTCCCTCCAGTTGGATAATCGAAAGGTTTTGTTGGTCACGGCCGAATATGACCGCAATGTCTATCTGTCCAGTCGAAACCTGCCGAAAGCCAATGTGGTACGTGCCCAGGATATCAACACGTTCGAAATCCTGCACGCAAACACACTGGTGTTGTCTGAGGCGGCAATCGCACAAATCGTCTCCAACATGTGAATAGTCGGTAGCCGGATGTGCCGAAGCCACGACGTGCTTCGAAAATCCGGACCAACCGTCCAATAGTATCGTTATGGCAAAGCAAATCCTGATCAGACCCGTCATTACGGAAAAAGCCGACGCGCTGTCCGAAACGCAAGGCCAGTATACTTTTGTCGTCAACAAGGATGCCAACAAGGTGGAAATCAAGAAAGCCATCCATAGCATCTATAATGTCGAGGTCGCTTCCGTCAATACGATCGTCGTTCCTTCCAAATCGAAAAGCCGCAATACAAAACGCGGTGTCGTCAAAGGAAGGGTCTCCGGTTACAAGAAGGCCGTCGTCACCCTCGCCGAAGGCGAAACTATCAACATCTTTGGTGATATCTAAATATTAAGTCATGCCACTGAAAAAGTACAACCCCATCACCCCGGGGATGCGTTTCAAAGTCACTACCGACCGTTCCGAAATAACTGCGGACGAGCCGGAACGCAGTCTCCTGGCGCCGCTCAAACGTTCCGGCGGAAGAAACAGCTCCGGGAAGATGACCATGCGCCAAATCGGCGGCGGGCATAAGAAGAGATACCGTATCATAGACTTCAAGCGCGACAAGGATGGTATTCCTGCAACGGTAAAGACTATCGAATACGATCCGAACCGTTCAGCCTATATCGCTCTGATTTTCTATGCGGATGGAGAAAAACGCTACATTCTGGCGCCGCATGGACTGAAGGTCGGCGACGCCATCATGTCCGGTAAGTCCGCAGCCCCCAATACCGGTAACGCGCTATTCCTGAAGGACATCCCGCTTGGTACCGCTATCCACGCCATCGAAATGGTGCCTGGGAAAGGCGCCTCCTTGGTGCGGTCAGCCGGGACGGCGGCAACGCTTCTGGGACGGGAAGACCGTTATGCCATCATCAAGTTGCCTTCCGGGGAATCCCGCAGGATCCTCTCCAGCTGCAAAGCCACTATGGGAACCTGCTCCAACCCGGATCATGGGCTCGAAACCTTGGGTAAAGCCGGTGCCAACCGTTGGAAAGGACGCCGCCCCCGCGTAAGAGGTGTGGCCATGAACCCGGTCGATCACCCCATGGGTGGTGGAGAAGGCCGTGCATCCGGTGGGCATCCTCGCTCTCGTACAGGCAAAATGGCGAAGGGAGCTAAGACCCGAAATACCAAGAAGCACTCGTCGAGTTTGATCATATCCAGGCGAAAGACGACCAACTGACGGTTGACCGTCATCCGATAGTCGCTGGTTCATCTTCATTTAAGCATATTATCAATTATGCCACGTTCCATTAAAAAAGGCCCTTACGTACATCATAAGTTGCTGAAAAAAGTTGAGATGGCTAAGTCGGCCAGAAAGAAACAGGTAATAAAGACTTGGTCCCGGGCATCCATGATCGTTCCGGATATGGTCGGTGAAACCATCGCCGTGCACAATGGCAAGAATTTCATCCCTGTCTTTGTCACGGAACCTATGGTAGGCCATAAACTTGGCGAATTCGCACCGACCCGAAATTTCCGCGGTCATGCAGGTCATCGGAAGGGCTGATTCTTATCCGAACGTCCACCTGGTGTTCCCCGAGACTTCGTCTTCGCCAATCCTTCTGTTAGGCTGCGCGCTGATGGGGCTTGTGTCAAGGTCTTATGAATTTAATCGTACAATAATCTATCATGGAAGCAGTTGCGAAAATCAAAAATTGTCCGATGTCACCCCGTAAAATGCGGCTGGTGGTAAATAATATTCGTGGTAAGAAAGTCAGCGATGCACTTAATATCCTGAAATTCACCAAGAATGAGTCGGCCCTTTGGCTCCAGAAGCTTTTGCTTTCCGCAGTCGCCAATTGGGAATACAAACTGGAAGGTTCCGTCAGTTCGGATGATTATGGTTTGGTGGTCAAGACTATTTTCGTGGACGAGGCTTCGATGCTCAAACGTTTTAGACCAGCCACTCACGGGCGGGCCGCCAGGATACACAAACGCCGGAATCACGTTACCCTGATCGTGGCTAATTCCATTCCCCTCCAGCATGACAAATCATCCGAAACTGTTGGTGGCGATGCTGCAAACGGGGAGGGTTAATCACATGTTCATACTGGCATTTACTTTTTAATTTCTCTTATAATGGGTCAAAAGACAAATCCGATCGGAAATCGCCTGGGAATCATCAGAGGGTGGGAGTCCAACTGGTATGCTGGAAAGGACTATGCCGAAAAACTGGTGGAAGACGAGAATATCCGTACCTACCTCAAGGCCAGGGTCATGAAGGGAGGTATTGCCAGGGTAATCATCGAACGTGCCCTGAAGCGAATCACCGTAACGATTCATACCTCACGGCCTGGAATCGTTATCGGTAAGGGAGGACAGGAAGTCGATAAGATCAGGGAAGAGTTGCGTAAGATCACTGGTAAGGAAATCCAGATAAATATCAAGGAAATCCGTAAGCCGGAACTGGATGCCGCCATCGTTGGTGAATCAATAGCCAAGCAGATCGAAGCCCGTATCAATTACCGGCGTGCCATCAAAATGGCTATCCAGTCAACTATGCGTACAGGTGCCGAAGGGATAAAAATACGGATCTCCGGTCGATTGGCAGGTTCTGAAATGGCCAGGACGGAAGAGTACAAGGAAGGTCGGACCCCGCTGCATACTTTCCGTGCTGATATTGACTATATCCTGTCCGAAGCCCAGACTGTTTATGGTAAAATCGGTATCAAGGTCTGGATTTGTAACGGCGAGGTTTACGGCAAGAGAGATCTTTCTCCTAACGCCGCCGGCGTCAAGAAGGATGTTTCCGGTGGTGCCGGCGGAGGTTTCGCCGGTGGCAGAAGGGATGGTGGCCGCCGGGAAGGTGGCCGTAGGGAAGGCTCCGGCCGCGACGGCGGCAGAAGGGATTCCCGTCAAGGTGGTGGCGGTGGTCGCCGTCGCTAACATTTAGCGACTTGCGGATAGCACGAATACGTTTTATTGGTGTACCTTTGCCGCCGCTTTCCAAAGACAGTTTGTTTTCGCCTAAAAAGGTTCGCTGTCTTCTTCGCTCTCTTTGAATCTTTTAAATGTTCTTGTAATGTTACAGCCTAAGCGTATCAAGTATCGCAAGCAGCAAAAGCCCAACCAATATCGCATAGCGGTAAAAGGAAGTACGGTCAGTTTCGGTGTCTTTGCCCTCAAAGCAATCACCGGCGGGCGTATAACAAACCGTCAGATAGAATCGGCTCGTATCGCTATGACGCGTTACATGAAGAGGGAGGGCCAGGTCTGGATTCGTATTTTTCCGGACCGTCCGATCACAAGAAAGCCCCAGGAGGTTCGTATGGGTAAGGGGAAAGGTTCCCTTGACCATTATGTCGCAATGGTGGCACCGGGAAGGATTATGTTCGAAATCGACGGCGTGAATGAGGAAATCGCAAGGGAGGCATTGCGCTTGGCAGCGCAGAAATTGCCGGTCTTGACCAAATTCACCGTTCGACCCGACATGGTCAAGTTCTGATCCCTCCAACCCTGCTTTGCTTTTACTTTCAAATCCGATCATCATGGCAACAAAAAAATATTTGGAATTACAGGAATTGGCCGACGATGAATTGCTGTCAGAATTGGACAGTTCAGAAAAGGAATACCAGAAGATGCGGTTCGATCACGCCGCTAAAGGTCTGGAAAACCCCTTGGTGCTCCGGGATATCCGTAGGGACATCGCCCGGCTGAATACGGAAATCCGTCGTCGCGAACTGGCTGCGGCTTCTCCCGAACAGCTGGCCAAACGCTCCAAAATCAGGGCTAGAAGAAAAAGCAGATAATTGTATGTCCAATGGCGGAGTATCCTTCGACGGATATCGATCCAGCCGCAAAAAGCATAAAAATGGAAAGCAGAAAAATTAGAAAATCCAGGGTCGGTGTCGTAGTCAGCAATAAGATGGAAAAAACCATCAACGTAAAGGTGGAAAGACGCCTTCGTCATCCCTTGTACGGTAAGTCCGTGAAAATGTCCAAGAAGTTCATGGCACATGACGACAAGAATGAGTGCAACATCGGTGACGTTGTCAGGATCATGGAGACCAGGCCACTCAGTAAGAACAAACGCTGGAGGCTGGTGGAGATCGTCGAAAGGGCGAAGTAAGTGTTGTCATTTTTTACGTACCTTTTGATAGGTGCCGGTGCCTTTCACTCCGGATAAGAAGTTAACTAGTTAAATTCTAAGGTTATGATTCAGCAGGAATCGAGACTCAAGGTGGCAGATAACAGCGGCGCAAAAGAAGTTCTTTGTATCCGTGTCCTTGGTGGATCCCACCGCAGATACGCCTCGGTCGGCGACAAAATCGTGGTGGCCGTCAAGGATGCATCCCCTGGTGGGGTGAAGAAGGGCACGGTTTCCAAGGCGGTCGTCGTCCGCACGCGCAAGGAGGTTCGTAGAAAAGATGGCTCCTACATCCGCTTCGACGACAACGCTTGCGTGTTGCTCAACAATCAGGACGAACCGCGCGGTACACGTATCTTCGGCCCGGTCGCCCGCGAGCTGCGGGAAAGGGATTACATGCGTATAGTGTCCCTCGCTCCGGAAGTATTGTGAATCCTATAGTAGCGCTTGTCCGGCTTTTATGTCCCGCTACCTAAAATTCGGACCGGTTAATCATCGAAGATCATGGCAAAGTCAACCAACAACGAAAAAAATATCGGAAAGCTGCATGTTCGCAAAGGTGATCGCGTAATGGTCATCGCCGGCCAGGACAAAGGTAAGACCGGAGAAATCCTGAAGGTGTTTCCAGATAAGTACCGGGCCATTGTGGAACGGGTCAATATGATAACGAAGCACCAGAAGCCTACCCAGACAAACCCCGGCGGAATAGTCGAAAAAGAAGCGCCTGTCCACATCTCCAACCTGATGCTGCTGGACCCGAAATCGGGTGAACCCACTCGCATCGGACGGAAGCTGGTGGATGGAAAGTTGGTACGCTACTCCAAGAAATCAGGGGAATTGTTCATTTAATAAGCCTTATACATTCCAGTGATGAAATATATTCCACGTCTGCAAAAGAAATATGCCGAAGATGTCATCCGGCAGCTCCAGGAACAGTTTCAGTATAAAAATGTCATGGAGGTTCCCAAGCTGCTGAAGATATGCATCAACCAAGGGGTTGGTGCTGCTACCCAGGATAAGAAACTGGTCGATGTAGCCGCTGACGAAGTCTCCAAGATCGCAGGTCAAAAGGCCGTTGTGACCAGGGCCAAGAAGTCTGTTTCCAATTTCAAGCTTCGGGAAGGTATGCCCATCGGGGTCAGGGTGACACTTCGCCAGGATCGCATGTGGGACTTTATGGATCGCCTCATCTCTGTTGCGCTACCCAGAGTTCGGGATTTCAGGGGAATCAATGACAAAAGCTTCGACGGACGTGGGAACTATGCCATGGGTATTACTGAACATATCATTTTTCCCGAAATCGACCTCGACAAGGTCACTCGTATCACCGGAATGGACATTACGTTCGTTACTTCCGCAAAGACGGACGCAGAGGCCATGGCGCTGCTAAAAGCCCTTGGGCTTCCTTTCAAGAGCAAAAACCAACAGGCTTGACCTAGTGTCAGGCGCAACTTGGGGCTTTCCCCGCTTAAATATTTATCGAAATGGCAAGAAAATCATTGATAGCCAGAGAACGTAAGCGCGAAAAGATGGTCGCTAAATATGCAGACCTGCGTAAGAAACTCAAGGAAACGGGTGATTATGATGCGCTTGATAAATTGCCGAAGAATGCATTGCCTGTACGGCTTCATAATCGTTGCAAATTGACCGGACGTCCGAAAGGCTACATGCGAAAATTCGGTCTTTGCCGGGTGAAGTTTCGTGAGATGGCCCTCGAAGGCAAGATTCCCGGTATTACGAAGGCCAGTTGGTAACCGGACGTTCCCTCAGTCTTCACATAAGCTAACGTAAAAATATTTTCAGCATGATAGTTACCGATCCTATCGCAGATTATCTGACGCGTATCAGGAACGCCCAGCAGGCAGGTCACCGGGTGGTTGAGATCCCTTCCTCGAAGGAAAAAAAATCTATCACGGAAATTCTCTATCAAAGTGGTTATATCCTGAATTACAAATTCGATGACGCCGCTGGCAAGAGCGGTGTGATCAAAATAGCTTTGAAATACGATCCCGTATCACGCAAGCCCGTCATCCGGGAATTGAAGCGTGTCAGCCGTCCTGGGCTTCGGCAGTACCGCAAGGCTGACGATCTTCCCAAGGTTATCAACGGACTCGGTATCGCTGTCATATCTACCTCGAAGGGTATCATGACGGACAAGCAGGCCCGTGACCATCATGTCGGTGGTGAAGTCCTGTGTTATATACTTTAATTTCTGTATCATCATAATACTTTCAAGATGTCTCGGATTGGTAAAATGCCGGTGTTGATCCCAGCGGGGGTCGTCGTCAATGTGAGCGACAAGAACGTGGTTCGCGTCAAGGGGCCGAAAGGGGAGCTTGTCCAGTCGGTTGACAAGGATATAGATGTCAAGGTCGAAAACGGCGAGGTGCTCGTTTCACGGTCCACTGATCAGAAACGACATCGCTCCCTGCATGGTCTTTACCGCTCGCTGATCCAAAACATGGTGGTCGGTGTATCCAACGGCTACGTCAAGGAGCTCGAGGTGGTCGGCGTAGGCTATCGGGCAGCGAATACTGGTCAGTTGCTCGAACTCACTTTGGGTTATTCCCACCCGGTGTACTTCTATTTGCCGGATGAGGTCAAGGTGTCTACCAGTCAGGAAAAGGGTAAGAACCCGATCATCCGCCTGGAAAGCCATGATAAGGAACTGATCGGTCAAATAGCTGCCAAAGTAAGGGCCTTTCGTAAACCGGAACCGTATAAGGGCAAGGGTATACGTTTCGTCGGCGAAATTTTGCGGCGCAAGGCTGGCAAGGCTGGCGGCAAGAAATAATCGAACATTTATATTTCTGTTCATTTCCTGGGTCTGGACCTCGAGCGCCTTATGCCAGGATAAATCAGCGTAAAATGAAGTTCAGCAAAGAAGCCAGAAGGTTGAAAATACGCAGACGCATCCGGAAGACCATCAAAGGTACGCCGGAAAGACCGCGTCTTTCCGTTTTCCGGAGCAACACAGGTGTCTACTGCCAACTTATTGATGATTTGGCCGGTCACACCTTGGTATCCGCCAATTACAAGGAAAAGGGTATTTCGGAGGAAGGAATCACCAAAACGGAACAGGCCCGCAGGGTCGGGATGCTGCTCGCCGAAAAGGCGAAAGGTGCCAACATTTCGGGTGTCGTGTTCGACCGTGCGGGTTATCTTTATCACGGAAGAGTCAAGGCTTTGGCCGACGGTGCCCGGGAAGGTGGGCTCCACTTCTGACCATCCATCCATTCCTCTTTTTAAATCAATCATCGCTATGTCTAATGGTAATGTCCAAAAAATGAAGCCTGCAGAATCGGAGTTCAAGGAAAAACTCGTCAGCCTGAACCGTGTGGCCAAAGTCACGAAAGGTGGTCGTACGTTCAGCTTCGCGGCTGTGGTAGTGGTAGGGGATGGGAACGGTTCCGTTGGCCAGGGCCTCGGAAAGGCACGGGATGTGACGGAGGCCATCACCAAGGCGGCCGCCGATGCCAAGAAGAACATGATCAAAGTGCCCATCCTTAAAGGTACCATCCCTCATGAGCAAGCTGGTAAATTCGGCGCAGGCCGTGTTTTGATTCGTCCGGCTGCCGATGGTACGGGTGTTATAGCCGGAGGCGCCATGCGTGCAGTCCTGGAAATAGCCGGCGTACACAATGTTTTGGCCAAATCAATGGGTTCCTCCAATCCGCACAACGTGGTCAAGGCAACCCTGGATGCATTGGCTAAGCTTCGAAGCCCGCTGATGGTTGCAAGGCAACGTGGTCTTTCCATCGGTAAGGTCTTTAATGGTTGATACCGCCTCTTTGTGGTAAAATGTCGTTGTTCCCGGCCCTTCAGGCATCCTTAATGGCGAGTCAGATTAATCAGATAAATTTTTCGCAATGAGCAAGGTCAAAATAACACAGGTAAAGTCTGCCATCGACAGGCCCAAGAAGCAAAAGGAAACCATCCGGGCACTTGGCATTCGTCGTATGCACCAGACGGTGGAACATGAAGCTACACCCCAGGTGTTGGGTATGGTCGCTAAGGTGCAGCATTTGCTGAAGGTAGAACATGTCTGATCCTTTAGGTATGATTTGTTGCAGCCGTCGTTTTATTCAACTTAATAAATAGCATGTCATTCATGGAATTGCATAATCTCAAACCCGCACCGGGTTCTAATAAGTCCGACAAACGTATCGCAAGAGGGGAAGGTTCCGGCAGTGGTGGTACTGCAGGGAAGGGTCATAAAGGGGCGAAGGCACGGACTGGTCACAATGAGAAGCGTGCTTTCGAAGGTGGTCAGACACCAATGCAGCGTCGGCTTCCGAAACGTGGTTTCAAGAATCCAAACCGCACGGAGTATGTGTCCATCAATCTCGACAGGCTGCAAGAGTACGTGGATAAGTATCAACTCAAGGATGTATCCCCACAGTCGCTCTATGAGAATCATATCATCGGTAAGAACGATAAAGTCAAAATCCTCGGCAGAGGAGAATTGTCAGCAGCGGTCAATGTAACCATTCACGCAGTCTCCGCCGCAGCCAAGGAATCCATCGTTCAAAAAGGAGGAAGCGTAAATTTGATTTGATTCCTGTTTTCGGAGAACATATTCTGAGCGCTTCCGTAAACCTGTCTCAGAAAATTTGATCCTTGGCTACCATTGCTGCCAGGTTCATCAAGCAATTCCGATGAAAAAATTTATTTCAACTATCCAGAACATCTGGAAAATCAAAGAACTAAGAGAAAGGATCGGTTGGACGGTCCTCATGCTCTTTGTTTTCCGATTGGGTTCCCATGTGGTTCTCCCCGGGGTAGATCCCGTCGCATTGGACCAGGCCAGCCAAAGCTCCACGCCTGCTGATTTGCTCGGTCTTGTCAATCTGTTTACAGGCGGCGCCTTCCAAAATGCCTCCGTTATGGCTTTGGGAATCATGCCATACATTACAGCCTCCATCATCGTGCAGCTTCTCGGCTTTGCGATGCCCTATTTCCAGCGGCTCCAGCAGAAAGAGGGGGAGAGCGGTCGCAAGAAGTTAAATCAGATTACCCGGCTGCTGACAGTAGCGATCACATTGGTACAGGGAGGTGGGTATCTGACTTACATCAATTCGATTCAGGGTGCTATCGACCCCACTATGCCAAAAGGTATTTTTTGGTTCGCTAGTACGGTCATCTTGTCCGCGGGTACTGTTTTCGCCATGTGGCTAGGGGAACGAATAACAGACCGAGGCATAGGTAACGGAGCTTCCTTGCTCATCACCATCGGTATCATAGCTGCTATTCCACAGGCCCTGGCCAGCGAGATTTCTCTGCAGTTCGATTCCGGCGGGCTGTTCAAGCTCATCCTTGAATTTGCTTTGCTGCTGGTGGTGATCATGGCCGTCGTTCTGATCATACAGGGCGTAAGGAAAATTCCGATTCAGTTTGCAAAGCATATGGTTCAGCGTGGCGGAACAGCCATGCCGGCGAGTGGTGTTCGTGACTACATACCAGTAAAAGTAAATGCCGCCGGTGTCATGCCGATCATTTTCGCGCAGGCACTGATGTTCGTTCCCGCTACCGTCGCCCAGTTCGCCGGTAGTTCGGGCTCCCAACCGACCGGCATCATGCGCCAGCTGGTCGACCCGTATTCCGCCACATCCGCTGTCATTGTATTTGTTCTGGTCGTCGCTTTCACCTATGTATATACTGCGCTGTTGGTTAATCCCACCCAATATGCAGAGTACCTGAAGCGTCAGAACGCTTTCATTCCTGGTATCAAACCTGGGAAGCCTACGGCGGATTTCATAGATGCTGTCACTACCCGGATCACGCTTCCCGGTTCTTTCTTCTTGGGTATAATTTCTATCTTGCCCGCTGTTGCCAGAGCCTTCGGCGTGAATCCTGCTTTCGCAGTTTTCTTCGGCGGGACTTCGATATTGATTGGTGTGGGTGTTGTATTGGATACGCTGCAACAGGTCGAAAGCCATTTGTTGATGCGGCGGTACGACGGTCTTGTGAAGTCCGGTAAAATACAAGGTCGTTCAAGGCTGCAAGGTATAGGCTCGGGAATGTGATATCTGTTATCGGCTGCTTTTGCCCTCGGGTAATTGGCAGCCGTTCGCAATAAGGCCGTACGGCGTTGAACCGGACAGCGGAACCGAAGCATCAACTCTTGCATCTTCAGCCGGTTCAAATCGATGCCCTTGGGCTTTGGTTGTCGTGCCGTCAGTAAAAGCCGTCTGCTCTTTCAGCTAGGCTTCAAACTGGCAGCACGATTTTTTGCTTTCTGGAATTTGTGGCGGATACCGTCAGTAATAAAATTCGGGCACTTGATCTTTTTCAAAACAGAAGAGGAAATATCGTTGATTCGGCAATCCTGTTTGCTGGTCTCCAGGACGCTTGCTCATATAGGTTCGATCCTGCGTCCCGGTCTCACGGGCGTAGTCATTGATAGGGAGGCGGAAACCCTGATCAGGGATCATCACGCGGTACCGGCGTTCAAAGGATACAGGGGCTTCCCCGCTACGCTTTGCGTTTCTGTCAACGACGTGGTGGTTCATGGTATACCCTCGGATCGGGAGTTCAGAGAGGGCGACATCGTCTCGGTTGATTGCGGCGTGCTGATGAACGGTTACCACGGCGACGCAGCCTATACTTTCGCCATTGGTGAGATTCCTGCAGAGACAATGCTTCTTCTTCAGGTGACAAAGGCATCCTTGTACCGCGGTATCGCGCAAGCGACGGCTGGAAAGAGAATCGGCGATGTCAGTTATGCGATTCAACATTTTGTGGAAAGGGATAACGGGTATGCGGTCGTCCGGGAACTTGTGGGGCACGGAATCGGTAAGTCGCTACATGAAGATCCGGAAGTGCCTAATTATGGAAAACGAGGAAATGGTGTGCTACTGAAGGAAGGTCTTGTTATCGCCATAGAACCCATGATAAACCTGGGAAAGAAAGATATCCGCCAAGGTGACGACGGTTGGACAATCCGGACTGCAGACGCCACGCCTTCCGCCCATTTTGAACACACAGTGGCCATAAGAAACGGCCCGGCCGACATATTGTCAGACCACCACATGGTGGAGGCGGCAGTTGCTGCAAACCAGGCTTTGTCTCCTGTGCGCGCCCTGGAGTTGTCCGTCGCATCGGATTGAATGGTCTTTTCAAGGCAATCGTCTCGTTCAGCCTAGAAAAATACACTGTATCTGGCATTTATGAGTGCATTTGATGGACGAGGTGTAAAAATAATGCAAGCAAATTGAAACTTTAACTTAGATTCGTATCTTTGCGCTCCGAAAATTAAGGCATGGCAAAACAAGATTTGATTAAACAGGACGGTACGATTGTGGAGGCGCTCTCGAACGCTATGTTCAGGGTAAAGCTGGAAAACAACCATCTGCTCATCGCTACCATCTCCGGTAAGATGCGCATGCACTACATCAAGATTTTGCCAGGTGACCGGGTTTCCGTCGAGATGTCTCCCTATGATCTGTCTCGCGGTCGTATCATTTATCGTTACAAGTAATTCAGCATATTTTCATACACCAATAAATTATCAGTCATGAAAGTCAGAGCTTCCGTAAAGAAACGTACCGAGGATTGCAAGGTGGTGAGGAGAAAAGGTAAGGTGTATATCATCAACAAGAAAAACCCCAAGTACAAGCAGCGTCAGGGTTGATTCTCGAATCGTTCAGAAAAACGTAAACATCAGAATATGGCACGTATAGCAGGTGTAGATTTACCAAGGAACAAAAGGGGCCTCATCGGTCTCACATATATTTTTGGTATCGGTACTTCCAGGTCTCGTGAAATCCTTTCCAATGCCGGGATCGACGAAAATGTGAAGGTCGCGGATTGGACGGACGATAACGTGAGAACCATCACACAGCTCATTCAGCGGGATTACAAGGTGGAGGGCGAACTCCGGTCAGAAGTCCAGATGAGTATTAAGCGCTTGATGGACATCGCCTGCTATCGCGGATTGCGCCACCGTAAGGGGCTTCCCCTGCGTGGACAGCGTACCAAAACCAACGCCCGCACAAGGAAAGGTAAGCGTAAGACTGTAGCCAACAAAAAGCTGGCCACTAAGAAATAATAGCCTTTCGCTGTTTCGAGGGGCGTTACAAGCAGCATGTTCATCCAATCATTTCTTGAATAATGGCAAAGATAAAATCCAAAGTCAAGGTCAAGCGTAAAGTCAAGATCGAACCGGAAGGCTTCGCTTACATACAAGCTACATTCAACAATATCATCGTTTCCATGACCAATAAAAAAGGAGACGTTGTCAGCTGGGGATCCGCTGGCAAGGCCGGTTTCCGTGGTTCGAAGAAGAACACGCCTTACGCTGCGCAGGTCGCTGCGGGTGATGCTGCCAAAGTAGCCTTCGATGCTGGCCTTCGCGCCGTAGAGGTCTTTGTGAAAGGGCCCGGAGCAGGTCGGGAAGCAGCCATCCGGGCAATCGATCAATCCGGCGTCAAAGTCATCAGGATTTTCGACGTGACACCCATTCCGCACAACGGCTGTCGTCCTCCTAAAAAACGTCGTGTATAATCTGATCGGATTCATATCTCAGCAAAAAGTTATTTTACATAATGGCAAGGTACAAAGGTCCTAAACAGAAAAAAGCCCGTGCGTTCGGTGAGGCCATTTACGGCTTCAGCAAAGCTTTCGATAAAAAGAAGTATCCACCCGGACAACATGGGAACTCCCGTCGGCGCAAACAACGTTCCGACTACGCCATCCAGTTGATGGAGAAACAAAAGGCTAAATACACCTACGGTGTACTGGAACGTCAGTTCAGAAACCTTTTTGAAAAGGCTAGTCACAAACATGGCGTGACAGGTACTGTCCTCCTGCAGTTCTTGGAAGCCCGGTTGGACAACACCGTGTTCAGGTTGGGCTTGGCTCCCACCAGAAGAGCCGCACGACAGATGGTAAGCCATCGCCATATCGTGGTCAATGGTGTTCTTACCAATATTCCTTCCTTTCAGTTGAGGCCGGGAGATGTCGTCGAG
>JBEAQU010000053.1:0-24143 GCA_041163745.1 Bacteroidota bacterium | reverse complement strand
GGTTAAGCGCAATGCTTGGAACGGTCGGGCGGAATCCTTCAGGAACCGTCTCCGGCAGCACCTTCGCTGCGGGAACCGCCCTGGCGGCGGCCTTCGCCCCGTTGGTTGCGCAGCGCCTGCTCCATGGCCTCGTACTGTTCGTATTGGGCGGCGGTCAACACCTTTTTCAGCTCTTTGTCCTTCTCTTCCCGCAAAGTCCCCATCGTCCGACGCACAGCTTCCCGGTCACCGGCGGCATTTTGCCAAGCTTCCGCCTGTTTGGCGGCGTAGCGATTGTTTATCTCCCGCACTTTTTCCAGCTGCTTGCCGGAAAGGGACAGTTTCTCCTGCATCATGAGGGTCAGACGTTCCGCTCGTGCCGCAGGATCGCCCGGTTGTGCCGGCAAGGCCGCCGGCAGCAGACAGGTCAGGAAGAGTACAGTCCGGACCAGGAATCGGAGATTGGATGGCTTCATATCCAAATTCATTGGTGAGGAAGATTCCCGCGACGGACAAGTGCCCGAAAACGACTCAATCCGCCGGAAACAGCCATATTGCTTCGTGATTATTACGGATGCAAATATCCTCATCCATTTTCGGAGCCGGACCGGTAATCAACGAAACGGGTCTTTTTATCTATCTAATTTGTCGCGACACCCCGTTTCAGGAAGGTCCGGACCTTTTTCCCTCCCGAAACCGAAGACGGTCTTGATTCGGAACCGGTTCGCTTACCTTATCCTTGCAAGCGCTTTTCGAACCCCTGTCCGGACAATGAATAAGGGTGATACGGCATATCAAGAAAAAAGCTTATCTTGTCTGACCATCGACCCCTGAAACCGCCCGGGCGGGGAACGCCTCCTGCCGGCGGATTGCCTGGCGGTGCGGGGGCGGTTCCCTTCTATTTTTCACCAACACTTCAAAACCATGGAATTCCTTTTCATTGTCTTCATGCTCGGCGTCGCCGGGGTTTTCATCGCCTCCGTTTGGCGAATTTTCGAGAAAGCCGGACAACCCGGTTGGGCTGTCATCGTCCCCATATACAACCTCTTGGTCCTGCTGCGTATCGTCGGCAAACCTTGGTGGTGGCTTTTCCTGATGATCATACCCTATGTCGGGCTCATCTGGAGCATCTGGACGACCAATCTGCTGTCCAAGAAATTCGGAAAAGACGAAGGTTTCACCGTCGGACTCATCCTCCTGCCGGTGATTTTCTATCCCTTGCTGGCTTTCGGCGATGCCCAATACCAGGGTCACCAACCAGCCGCATCGGGAGCGTCGGACATCCTCGATGCCGATATGGTGAAATGAACCGGACGGGAGCAGCGCCGACCGTCTGCCGGCCTCCTCCCTTTCTTTTGCTATGAAATACCTGCCGGGACACGGCTGTGACCGTCGTCCCGGCGACCATACCAAACACGACACCCTCCATGAAGCTGCTACTCCCATCCATGCTCCGGCCCGTCCTATTCCTATCGGCGGGTCTGGCCGTCACCGTCCTATCCTGCCGGTCCGGCCAGGGCTCCGCCGACGGCGGCCCTCCCATCCGCTTCGTCATAAACATTCCGGACAGCCTGCGGGCGGACGTCGCGGATGGCCGCCTCATCCTGATGCTGTCCAAACGGGCGGACAAGGAGCCTCGCTTCGACATCGTTGACGGTCCCGGCACCCAACTCGCTTTCGGTAGGAATGTGGTGGATTGGCAACCGGGCCAACCCGTCGTCTTCGACGGTACGGAATTCGGATACCCCATCGCCGCCCTGGCGGACATCCCTCCCGGCCGCTACTATGTCCAGGCGCTCTTCCACCGGTATGAGACCTTCCGGCTCGCCACCGGCCATACGGTCCGGCTGCCGATGGACCGCGGCGAAGGGCAGCAATGGAACCTCGCCCCCGGCAACCTGTACAATGACCCCGTTCCCGTCGACATCGACCCGACTGTTGCCACAGCCGTACAACTCTCCCTTCATCGGAAAATCCCCCCCATAGCCGCACCGGAAGATACCGAGTGGATCCGGCATGTGCGTATCCGAAGCAAGCTGCTGTCCGATTTCTGGGGGCGCGACATGTATCTGGGCGCGCATGTTCTGCTTCCCAAGGACTGGGCGGTCCGAACGGATGTGCGCTACCCCCTCGCCATCTTCCATGGGCACTTCCCCCACGATTTTGGCGGATTCCGCACCACCCCGCCCGATACGACCATCCCTTGCGAATACAGTTCCCGTTTCCGCCTCGACTGCTACAATCGTATCCAGCAGCAGGAAGCCTACGACTTTTACAAACTGTGGTCCGGACCCGATTTCCCCCGGGTACTGGCCGTGGAGATCCAACATCCCACGCCATACTACGACGACTCCTATGCGGTCAACTCCGCCGCCCAAGGCCCTTATGGAGATGCCATCACCTACGAGCTCATCCCTTACATCGAATCCACTTTCCGCGGCATCGGGCAAGGCTGGGCCCGCTTCCTGTACGGCGGGTCGACCGGTGGCTGGGAAGCCCTCGCCGCCCAGGTCTTCTACCCCGACGAATACAACGGCTGTTTCGCCGCCTGTCCGGACCCCATCGACTTCCGCGCCTACACCGTGGTCAACATCTACAAGGACCGCAACGCCTATTTCCTCGACAGTCCTTTCAAAAAGACGGCCCGGCCCGGCATGCGCGACTACCGCGGCCATGTCTCCTCCACCCTGCAGGAAATGAATCACCGGGAACTCATGCTCGGCGACCACAGCCGCTCCGGCCAGCAATGGGACATCTGGGAGGCCACCTATTCGCCCCAGGGACCGGACGGGTACCCCATGCGGATATGGGACAAGCTCACAGGTGACATCGACAGCGTCGTCGCCGCCTATTGGCGGGAAAACTACGACCTGTCTCACATCCTGCACCGTGACTGGGCAGAAAAAGGCGAAAAATGGAAAGGAAAAATCAGAATCTACTGCGGGGACATAGACAATTACTACCTGAACAACGCCGTCTACCTGGCCGAGGAAAGGCTGGAAGCCACCGCAGCCCCCTACTATGACGGGGAGGTTGACTACGGGGACCGGGCCGAGCATTGCTGGAACGGAGACCACCAGCAGCCGAATGCGATTTCCCGGCTCCGTTACCACCGGATGTTCATCCCCAAGTGGACACGGGAACTTCCCCGCACCGCCCCGAAGACTGCCGACCTGACCAGCTGGCGTTATTGAGACCCGCCGCCCAAAAAAAGCTTTCAGGCCTCAGAGGTGTTTCACCCGGCTCTCATAACGGGCATACAATTCCTCGTTGCTGAACCCGTCGATGTTCTGGCTGTAATAGATAGGCAACGGCACCCCGGCGGCGGCGGCCAGCGCCATACCTTCCGTCGCGATCAGATTCGCGATGAACACACCGGAAAGGGTGGAGGCGGGGCCGGTCAGGTTGCCGGCGATATGCATCAGCCCATCACCCGAAGGCACCCGGTTGTCTATGACCAAGTCGGCCACATCCATTAGCTTCTTCCCGCTCGGGTGCCGGGAGGGGTATCTGGCGGACTGCTCCAGGGAGGTGATGGCCATCACCCGCAGACCGTGCGCCCGGGCGACCATGGCCATTTCCAGGGGCATCGCGTTCCGACCGGAATTGGACACGACCAGCAGGATGTCCGCCGGGTCTATCCGGTGCTGGTCCCAGATCACCTTCGCCAACCCCGGGATTCGTTCGATCTCCGCACTGCGGCGGGATCCCTCGGCTGTCATGACGATGCTGTCCAGCATGGCGTTGACATTCGCCAGGCCACCGGCCCGAACGAACAACTCGAGCCCGACCATATGGGAGTGGCCCGTACCGAACGTATGGATGATCCGGTCCTTGACGATCGTCTCCGCAACCCACTCGGCGGCCTGCCGCAACGGCACCTCCTGCCCGCGCACGATGGCATCCAATTGGGCCTTTACTTTTTCCAGGTAAGGGAACATACCTTGCTGTTAGGACCGTCGGCCCGCCCCGGCATCCCCGGCAGGCGGCCGGATACGGCCTTGCATTCATAATTTGATGAAGACACGTTTTCTGTACAAGCCGTAGACCGGGACGAAGATGATCAGGACATACAGCAGGGCATACAACAGGGAAGCCAGCCGCGGATCCAACCCGGTGGCGGACAAGCCATCCACCCAAACGGCGTTCAAGCCCGGAAAATCACCGAAACCATTGTAAAACACCGCCGTCAACAGGCTGGCCAGCACATAGGCCGTGATAGCATTGGCCCCGAAGATGAGGCCGGGACGCGTCCATCGCACATATCCCTTCACATCAACCAACAGATAACAGACCCCGAGGGCCATCATGGCGAGGCCGGACGTGTGAAGTACATAGGAACTGCTCCAGATGGGCTTGTTGTAAGGAAAGAACCAACTCCAGACGCCACCGAGCGTGAACAGCAGGAAGCCTGCGCCGGACAACCAGGCCACCTTGTGATAGGGGTCCTTCACATCCAGCATCAGCCGGCCGGCCAACATCCCGCTGATGCCCGTGGCGATGGCCGGCAGGGTGCTCAACAAGCCTTCCGGATCCCAGGTCTTCTGCCAGAGATAGCCCGGCAACAGGAGGCCGTCCAGATAGTGGGCCCAGTTCTTCATCGGGGCGGACAGGTCCGGTGACCCGATGCCCGGGACGGGCAGGAACGCCATCACAATCCAATAACCGACCAGCAAGGACACGCCGATGCGCAGCCAGGTCCGCCAATCGGTGTACAAATAAAGCAGCGCGCAGGGCAGGAACACAAAAGCGATTCGCTGCAGGACACCCACCCAACGGATCGAGGTGAAGTCAAATCCGGGAAACAGCCAGAGGAACAGCCCCACCCCGTAGATCTTGAGGGCGCGTCCGCCCGCTTTTTTTAACAACGCTTGCCGGTCCGCGCCGTCCGCCGTTCTTTTGTCGTACGCCAGGACAATGGATACGCCGACGATGAAAAGGAAAAAAGGGAAAATATAATCCGTCGGCGTCACCCCGTTCCAGTCCGCATGCAACAGCGGCGGATAGACATGATCCCATGACCCCGGGTCGTTGACGATGATCATGGCGATGATGGTAAAGCCGCGCAGGGCATCCAGGGCAACGGAACGGCGGGAGTTGTTATTCGGTGTTTCCATGATCATTCGATGATTAAGCTGGAGATAAATCCATGACGACCCGACTGGCTGAAGCAGGCGGCCCGGACGGTGGTACCCGTTGGCACCGCCAATGGTTCTGAATAGCGGGGACTGTCGGTACCCGGTTCGCTTCCGTCCGTGGTGTAGCGTATGACATACCCGGGATACTCGGCATTCATGGTGACGGTCCCGCCTTCGGACAGCATCCCGGGCGGAGGGATGCGGAAATGATAGCCGCCACGGAAAGATTCGGCGAAGGGCAACTCCACCTGTGAGACCGTATTCAGGAACCGGTTGTAATCCGACAGCCTTGCCTCACGGCCCAGCCCGGCCCAGTCTGCCTGTCCTTGCCAGGCCCGTTGGGCGAAGCCGTACAGCTTCGGCAGGTAGTAATATTCGAACATCTGGCGACCTTTGATCGTCTCGCTCCACATCTGGGCCTGCAGGCCGGCGATGTTTTCCCGGCCGGCTGCCGTCAGCCGTACCATCCCTTCAAAATCCAAGGCGGGATCGAAGGGCCGGCCCATCTGGTCGGCCGGCAGGGACTGGAACAGGTCGTAGGGAACAAAGGAGAAGGCGTCCTCGGTATCGACGAAGCCCGCCCAATAGAGGCCCGGTTCACGGGGATCCTTGTTGTAAGCCAGGTCAAAATAGAAGTTGGTGACATTACACAAAATCACAGGGTATCCTGCATTGGCAAGCCGGTAGCCGAGGTCCTGGTTGCCCCACAGGCTGTTCCAGATGTAGGGATACACCGCCTGACCGACATAATCCGCGTTCGGATACCAATCGCCACCCTGTTCGAAGACCATGACCGCTTCCTCCCACGTACCGGTCTGCAATCCGCGGGCACGCAGGCTTTCCACCATTTGCCCGAAAAACAGCCCCTGCAGGTTCCGGGTGTCTTTGATTTCCGGATGTGCCGACAGGAATTCCCGGCACATCGGCGAGCCGGTCCAGGCGGTGGCCGGCACTTCGTCGCCGCCGGTATGGAACATCCGGATCGGAACCTCCGCCTCCCGGTACATGGCGACGATATCATCCACCACCCAATCGAAGAACCGCAGGACCTGTGGCCGGCAGACGCAGGTCGTGTTGTCGAAATATCCCTGGGCGGAAATGTAGCGGGAGGTATCCGCCGGGTCGATCAGCCGGAATCGCTCGGCCTCCTCCGCTTGTCCGGCCGCCAGGAGGCGGTGGTAACGCAACTCCATCGCCTTGATGGCGGCCCGGGCATGGCCGGGAAGGTTGACTTCCGGGATGACCTCGATATGACGGTCATGGGCGTAACGGATGATTTCCTTGAAATCCTCCCGCGTGTAGAAACCATTTCCGTTCGAGGCCGCATCATGGGGATCCGGTCCGGACCCATACGCCGGTTGCAACCACAGGCTGTCGTTGCGCGTGTGCCCCCGGCGGCCGCCCACCTCCGTCAGTTCGGGCAGGTCCCGGATCTCCAGGCGCCAGCCTTCGTCCTCCGTGAGGTTGAACTGCAGGCGGTTGAGCTTGTAGCGGGCCATCATGTCCAGGAGCCGAAGGACGGTCTCCTTGGATTGAAAATTCCGACCCACGTCGATATGCATGCCCCGGTATGCGATGGCGGGCGCATCGGTCAGGGAACAAGCTGGCACCAGCAGGTTGCCGGTCGCATCGGTTCCGGCCAGGGAAAGCAAGGATTGTAACCCGTAAAAGACGCCGGCGGCGGCAGAGGCCTGGATCCGGATGCCGGTCCCGGCATCGACCGTCAGGACATATCCTTCGGGATTGGCCACGCTTTCCGTCATTTCCAGCACAAGATCCGCCTGTTCCGCTCCCTGGGTGGAGACTGCCCCTGTCAGCCCGTACCGTTCCCGAAGCGCTGCCGCCAGAAAGCCGGCTTCCTTTTCGAAGGAGGGGTCGCAGTGCAGCAGATATTGGTCGGGCAAGGCATAGGTCCCGTCTTTGGTCAAAAAGGAAACGGGGGCCGGAAGAAAGGGATGGCGTTCGGCAGCAGGCACCACCCGGAAGGCCTCGTTGCGGCGGTACAGGAAGGCAGGATCGGGATAAGGTTCCAGGTCATCCGGCGTTCGGGTGTACTGCGCTGGCCGCACGAATGGCTTCGCATGGTATGCAACCAGGCCGGTGGTGGCCTCCGCCCCTGCTTCGTCGCGGTATACGATGTAGAGACCCAACGGACCGTCGCTTTCCTTGATGAGGAAGTCGCTCGAGGTGTAACGCACCACCAGGGAGTCACCCGGAGCCAGCGACAAGTCTGCAGAGGGCTCCATTTCATACCAGTCGCCGTTGATGTTTCGTACCACGGCAGGCCCGGCGGTGGACAGCACGTAACGGGGGGATTGGTTCCAGTGGAGTGTCCATCCGCCTCCCAAGGTGTTGCGGCCTTTGTTGACGAGGCGGAACACCGCCGTATGGGTGGTGGTGCCCTGGGCATCGGTCTCGTTCCCCTCCAGTTCCCAGGAAGCTTCCAGGCGGGGAGGTTCCTGTTTTCCGGACTGGCAGGATGCATACGCGAGCAAGGCCAATATCAACAGCCGGGTGAATCGGATCATGCGTGTCATAGGCGGTGTTTGTTGAGCATTCGTTGCTTTTCCGGCCAAATCCGATCTTTCCAAGGACGTCCGTGCTGCTGCGTGCGGCCATAGAACCGACACAGGCTGAAAAGCGTTATGGAAGGGAAATGCACGCCGGATGATAACGGAGGCAATTTAATAACCTTTCCACAAATCGAATAAAAAAATGAGCAAGACCAACGCCATCGGCCTGGATTCGGTGAAAGCCGCCGAACTGGCCGACAAACTCAATCGGCTCCTGGCACATTACTCCCTGTTCTACCAAAACGTCCGTGGTTATCATTGGAACATACAGGGAGAGAAATTCTTCGAGCTCCACCTGAAGTTCGAAGAACTGTACAACGACCTGCTCCTGAAGATAGACGAGGTGGCGGAACGAATACTGACCCTGGGAGCCAGCCCGGACCACCGGTACTCTGCCTACATGCAGCACTCCGGTATCCGGGAAAGCGGCAAGGTATCCGACGGAACCCAAGCCGTCCGGGACATCCTGGAAGCCTTCCGTCAGGTCATCATCCTGCAGCGGGACATCCTGGACCAGGCCGCGGATGCCGGAGACGAAGGCTCGAATGCCCTGATGAGCGATTACATCCGTACCCAGGAGAAACAGGTCTGGATGTATTCCGCCTTTCTGGGTGCCCGTGGCTGATCGAGCACCCCCTGTGAAGTCGATCACGGAAATCCGGCCGCTGGCCGGCTACCTTTGTCAAAAAAAATAACAATGGAAAAGAAAAAGCTAACCTTCAAGGAGTTGATCAACAGTGAGAAACCGGTTCTCGTCGACTTCGCGGCGGAATGGTGCGGACCTTGCAAGGCGATGAACCCCATCCTGCGGACCGTCGCCACGGAGCTGGGCGACCAGGTGTCGATCGTGACCGTGGATGTCGACAAGAATCCGGCGATCGCCCAGCAGCTGAACATCTCCGGCGTGCCGACATTCATCCTGTACCGGAAGGGAAAGATGTTGTGGCGCCAATCCGGGATGCAAACCGCCAACCAGCTTAAGTACGTCATCGGGCAGGCTGTGGACGGACATTTGGAGAAGACCGCCTGATCCGGCGCCACCCGGACCGGCATATCAGAAATCCGCGTTGTAAGTGACCGCCGGGAACATGGTGCCCAACACAGCCACCCGGTAAGCCGTGACACTGGCGAAAGGGTTCTGCTGGAAAAACACTGAAAATGCGTTCCGGCGGAAATACAGATTGTAGACCGAGAGGGTCAGGCTGTTCCGCCATTGCGGCCGCCGGCCCCACGGACCGACGGTGTAAGCCAGGTCCAGGCGGTGATAATCCGGTATCCGGAATGCGTTCCGCTCGGAATAGACCGGTATGGTCAGTACGTTGCTGTTCGAGAAGGAACTGACAGGTGCCGTTGTCGGCCGCCCGGTGCTGTATGTGAAATTCACGGACAGGTCGGTTTTCTCAGACAATTGGATGAAATAGTTCAGGTTGAAACTGTGAGGTTTGTCGAAATTCGAAGGATACCAGTCTCCGCCGTTCACCGTCAGCTGCCGTTCGGAAACCTCCATCCGGCGAAAGCTCCTCGACCAGGTGTAGTTCATTTCCAACCGGTGTTTGCCATAGGCTTTGTTAACATAACATTCGATGCCGTAGGCTTTCCCGTTTCCAGTCAGCAATTCCGTCTCGACGTGTTCGTTCAACAGCAGGCGGGCGAAGTCCTTGTAATCGATCAGTCGGTCGATGGTACGATAAAATAAAGTCGCGTAGGTCTGGACAGTGTTTTCCCGAAAATTACGGTAATAGCCGATATAATAGTTGTCGGAAACCTGCGGAGGCAGGTGGTACCCCGATAGTTGCCAGCTGTCGATCGGGGTGGCGGAAGCGGTGTTGGTGATTTGGCTGAGAAACTGGAAGGCGCGGTTATATCCGAGTTTCACCGATTGGTCTGGTGCCAACGTGATGCGCAGGGAAAAGCGGGGTTCCCAACCGGTGGTGCGCACCACCGTCTCCCCGTCCGCAAAACGAAGGGTGTCCAGGATGGTGGCGACTTCCCGGGGCATTCCCTCCCGGTATACGAAGACCTCGTCCGGGCCGATGTTCCGGAAACCGGTTCGGCGGATACCGGCCATGGCCTCCACGCGTTCGTGGGGTGTCCACTCCACATGAAGGAAAGGGCTCGATTCGACGCCCTGCTCCACAGGCAGGCGGTCTGGTAACAGCACGGAGCTGTCCAGCGGCTCCAACTCGCCCGGAGCGACCCGGTAGCGAGTCTGCTGCATACCGGCTTCCAGCTGTAGGGAAGGCAGCGGTTGGGCGACCAGTTGCAGGCCGGTGCGGAGATAGCGGATTTCATTGGAGAAGCGGGACTGGTCATTCCCCTTGATATCGAACAGATTGCTCCGGTATCTACCCAGGTTGGCGGTGGCGGTCAGGTTTACGTGTTCGCCAATCAGCTGCCGCAGGTAAGCTGCCCCGCTGGTGGTTTCGTACTCGAACTTGACCTGGTCTGCAAACCGGAAATCATCACCGGTTTGAAAAGCGGTGAAACCCACTTTGGTGGATGGGGTCAGGCGGGCATCCGCCTTGGCGGTCAGGTCGTAGAAGAACACTTTGCTTTTGCGCAGGTCCGCATTACGGGTACGTTGCAAGATCCAATCCACGTAGCTCGCCCGACCGCCGACGATGAAGGAGGCTTTTTTCCGAGCCAAGGGACCTTCCACCACCAGGCGGGAGGATGCGATGCCGACGCCGCCCTTCGCCTGGAAGGTCTGGTCGTCACCTTCCCGCAATCGCACATCCAGCACCGAAGAGAGCCTGCCGCCGTACCGCGCCGGCACCCCGCCCTTGAACAAGGTCACCTGCCGGACCATATCAGGATGAAAGAGAGAAAGGAAGCCGAGTGCATGCACCGGGTTGAACACCAGGTTTCCATCCAGGAGGATCAGGTTCTCGTCGGCATTCCCGCCCCGGACATTGAATCCGGCGGCTCCTTCCCCTGCGCTGGTCACGCCGGTCACGGACTGCAGGCTGCGCAACACATCCGTCTCCCCGAGAAATTTCGCCTTCCGTTCCAGTTGCTCGATGGACAGTTGCTCGACGCTGCCGAGCACGGATCGGACATTGCCATCCGCCCGGCTGTCGCTCACCGTCACCGTTCCCAAGGCCACCGCCGTCTCCTCCAGGGGTACATCGTAAACCGCATCCGCATACAATTCCAACCGGACCAGGTGGTCCGAATAGCCCAGGTAGGACACCGTCAGGACATACACCCCGGGTGACAGGCGCAGCGAATACGCCCCGTCCGTCCCGGTCACTTCGGCAACGTCGCCCGGAGCCGCCTGCACGACCGCCCCCAGGATCGGCAGGTCCGTGGAGCGGTCGAAGACCCTGCCGGAGAGCATGACCTCCTTCGGAGGCTGGTTGTCCGGAGAACCGAAACGGCGCGTCTCCTGTTGGGCATGGCAAGGAAGGACCGGCAGCAGGAGGACCGTCCAATAAAACAGGCAATTCTTCATAACGATCGCTTTGCGGAGGCAAGGTAACCAAAATAATCGTTCCTTCCGGATAGAACGTCCGGCTTTTACCGGCGGACAGACCAATCATCGCCGTGGGCGCCCGAAATTTACCGCCACCGGAAAAACAATGTGCTCAATTGGCTATTTTTGCCCGGCTGCGCGCCTCATGCAGGCCAAACAACCATCGCCCTATGCAACTATCAGAACAAGAACTGGTCCGGCGGGACAACCTGCAAAAGATCCGGGACATGGGCATCGACCCCTATCCGCCCCAGGCCTGGCCGGTCGACACACATGCCGCCACCGTCCGGGAGCAATACCGCGAGGAAGTGCTGCCCGACGGTACCCGGCAGCGGCTCAACTTTCAGCAGGTCTGCCTGGCGGGGCGGATCATGGCCCAGCGGGAGGCCGGCAAAGCCATGTTCATGAGCCTCCAGGACAGCTCCGGCACCATACAGCTCTACCTGCGCAGGGAGGAGATGGCACAGGACGGCGACCATGCCTATTTCGACACCTTCATCCGCAGACTGCTCGACATCGGGGACATCATCGGAGTCAAGGGGTATGTTTTCAAGACCCGGACGGGCGAGACCAGTGTCCATGTGCAACAACTGCGTTTGCTTGCGAAATCCCTGCGCCCCTTACCGGTGGTAAAGGTCGATGCGGATGGTCAGGTACACGATGCCTTCTCCGATCCGGAGCTTCGGTATCGCCAGCGATATGTAGACCTGACCGTCAATCCGGGTATCCGGGAAGTCTTCCGCAAACGGACCCGGCTGGTCAACTCCCTGCGCAACTTCCTCCATGCCGCCGGCGCATTGGAAGTGGACACACCGGTCCTCCAGCCCATCCCGGGTGGCGCCGCCGCCCGACCCTTCATCACCCACCACCATGCCCTGGACACCCCCCTGTTCCTGCGGATTGCGAACGAGCTGTACCTCAAGCGACTCATTGTCGGTGGTTTCGACTGGGTATTCGAATTCAGCCGGAATTTCCGCAACGAAGGCATGGACCGGACGCATAACCCTGAGTTCACCATCCTGGAGTTCTATGTCGCCTACCAGGATTATTACTGGATGATGGAAACGACGGAGCGTATGCTAGAACAGGCCGCCCTGGACACCTGTGGCACCACCGACCTGCCCGTCGGTGACCATACCATCCGGTTCAAGGCACCCTTCCGGCGAGTCACCATCTTCGATGCCATCCGGGAGCACAGCGGCCATGATGTCTCGGGCCTGGATGAGGAAGGTTTGCGGCAGGTTTGCCGGGAACTCGGATTGGAGACCGACCCGTCCATGGGCAAGGGAAAGCTCATCGACGAGCTATTCGGCGCCACGGCGGAACACCATTTCATCCAGCCCACCTTCATCACGGACTATCCCGTGGAGATGTCTCCGCTCACCAAGCGGCACCGTGAAAAACCGGGCCTGGTGGAACGTTTCGAACTGATTGTCAATGGCAAGGAGGTCGCCAATGCATATACCGAGCTGAATGACCCCATCGACCAGCGGGAACGTTTCGAGGAGCAGGCTTCCTTGATGGAACGCGGCGACAACGAGGCCATGTACATAGACCATGACTTCCTGCGTGCCATGGAATACGGAATGCCGCCCATGTCGGGCATCGGATTTGGCATCGACCGGCTGGTCATGTTGTTCACCAACCAACCCAGTATCCAGGAAGTGCTGTTCTTCCCCCAGGTGAGGCCGGAGGCCGGCACACTCCATTCCGAACAGGCACGGGCGCTGAACCAGCGGGTCAAGCTGGCATTCTCCGATGCGGTCACCGAGGAGGAGCTCCGTGCCCTGCTGGATCGGAAAAAGGACAAAAAAAAGTAAGCGATGGCATCCCTACCAGTTGTCGCTCTGCTGTGCGGCGGAGTTTCCCCGGAACATGAGATCTCCATCCGATCCGCGCGCAACATATTCAAAGCCATCGACACCTCCCGACACCAGGCTGTCGTGATCGGTGTCTGCCGGCAAGGGCGTTGGCAACACCTGGATGCCGAGGCCTTGTATCTGCTGGACAGCCTGGAAGGGGTGGTCGGTCGGGAACTGATCATCCGGCCGGGGCATTCCGCCGTCTTCGCCTATGCGGACGGCGACGCAGCGTTTCCGTCGGTGGACCTGGTTTTCCCGATCATCCACGGCCCTTTCGGGGAGGATGGCACCCTGCAGGGACTGTTGTCCATGCTGGGACTGCCTTTCGTCGGTCCGGGCACCCTCGGCTCTGCCATCGGAATGGACAAGGACATGACCAAACGGCTGCTGCGGGACGCGGGTTTGGATGTGGCACCATGGGTGACCCTGTATGCGCATGAGGAGCCGGATTCGGCTGCGATCGTGGCGAAATTGGGACTGCCCGTCTTCGTGAAGCCGGCCAATATGGGCAGCAGTGTGGGAGTGAGCCGGGCGGACACGGTCGCGGAGCTCGCCGCCGCCGTCCAGCTGGCGTTCCGGTTCGACCGGAAGGTGCTCGTGGAGCAGGCCATCCCGGGCCGGGAGATCGAGACCGCCGTCCTGGGCAACCTGGATGCCCCCGTCGCCAGCGGGGTCGGCGAGATTGTGGTCGAAAAAGGATTCTACGATTACGACAGCAAATACCTCTCAGCAGATGCCGCAAAAGTGGTGGTACCGGCCGAAAACTTATCATCGGAGGACATCGACAAGATCCGCTCCGTAGCCGTCCAGGCCTTCCGGGTCTTGCAACTGGAAGGAATGGCCCGCATGGATGTGTTCCTGTGTACGGACGGCCGTGTCTACGTCAATGAACCCAACACCCTTCCCGGATTCACCAACATCAGCATGTATCCGAAGCTGTGGGAACAGGCAGGCCTACCCTACCCTGACTTGGTCGGCCGCCTCCTGGAACTGGCGTTGGAACGCCACCGCCGGGAAACCTCCCTGGAGAGAACCCTACAGCGTCAGTCCTCGAACACATAAGCGACCACCTGGTCGCCAAGTCCCGTCAGCACCACTGCCGTCTGGTTGTGGAAGAGGTCGGCCACGGCAAACGAAGTACTGCCGGCCAGCGGGAATCCGGGTACCGGCAGTCCGGCCCCGTCGACAAGGTGAATTCGTTCCCGTCGGACATCCAGCATGCCGACCTCATGCTTTGCGATTTCCCCGGGCCAGCGCACAGGGAATATATCCTCCGCCCCGTTCGGCAAAAGGAAGGACATTGACCGGAAGAAACGCTTCCCTTCGTATTGATATCCCAGCACGGCCTTCTGGGTCAGCACCAGGTAATCCTTTCGGCGGTCCCCCATGACATCCGCAAAAAGGAAACGCACCGGCCCTTCCGATCCATCAGCGAGGCGCAGGGAAAAATGCTTGCCCTGCAAATTCACGATAAAAGCTTTTCCGGCATCATTGCAGACGACGATCCTGTTGAACGGGCCTGCCAGCTGCACACCGGGCCCCTGGCGGAAGGTCCCTTCCAACTGAATGGAAGGGAAGCGTTCCTCCCCGTTTTTCTGGAAGACGGACAATTTGCCGTCAATATCCAGGAGCACCAGGAAATCTTTGCCATCCGACTGGAAGTGCAGCAAGGGATGTGTCACCAAGCCCATGCCGCTCTTGGGTCTCCAGCCTTCCACCGGTGTGCCCTTTTCATCCAGTCCGTAGATGTTGCCGTTCTCACAAGCTATGAAAAAACGATAATCGTGGCTTTGGAAGAAATCCACGACCGTCACTCCGTTGACGGCCGGTACCTGCAGGCGGAGGGGGAAGCCAGGTGACAGGATGCCGTCGCGACCCACGACATAGATGGCGTCGGCGGTACTGAAGGCATATTGGCGTTCCCCGTCGCCATGGAGGCTGATGGCAAAAAAATCCGACCGGACGGGAGCCGGAAGTGGAAGTCGCCAACGGATTTTTCCAGTATGGGCAAGCAAGTGCAGGGTATTTTCGTCGTCCTGGACGAGAATATCCGTATCGGCGGGCTTCGTACCAGTGAAAACGCGAGGAGCGGTGCGGACGGCTGCCGGCAGGCGGACGGACCATAGCAGGTCGGGTGCCCTTGGCAGGTGACCCTGGCGGGCGGGGGAGACAACCTCGAATGCAGCCCCATCCACTGTGTTATGCCAAGTGGCGGCAAGGAAATCGAAGGAAACGGGAAGGGCAGGGAATTGTCCGGGCAAATCTTCCCGAAGATGATTGACGGCTGCCTGCCAGAGCGCCTTGCTTTCCGCATAGAGGAAACCGTTGGCGGTGGGAGGCAGGGAGGGCAGCGCAGCGGCCAGGGCATCCTGCCGGTCCAGCGTCTGCCCGGCCATGTATTTGTTTAGCCAGCGTTCCATACCGGCTTTCGAATTGGCGAGCAGGACATCCGAACCGACGAGACATGCGAAGGGAAGACCGCCTACCGGCACAAAACCAGTCCATGCGGCCAAGGACTCGTCCCGAAGGGTGAGGATTTGGAAAAGCTGAAAATCCTCCGTTTTGGCGGCCAGGGGACGCAGTCCGGCATCCGCTGCGGCGGCATCCCGGGCTTTCAGCAGGAGAAAGCGTTCGGTGGTCGATTCGTCGAGCGGTTCTCCGGCGGCCGAGACCAACTCTCCGGCAAACCAGTCGGGGCTGCCGGCAGCCTCGGCGGTGGCTGTGCGGGCCGTTGGCACCGGACCGGTACTGAACCAGGCGAAGGCTGGTATGTTGTCCGGTATCAGGGATAGGACCCGGCGGTAGGGCTGTACCGTACCGCTGCGGTTCGCCGCCAGCACAGGATGCTCCGTCGACAGCCGGGCGCTGGCCTTCCAGGTGTCGGTACCGGGTGTGCAAGGCCAGCGAAGGTGTACCAAGGTGCCGATCCGATCGAGCGATTGCCAACTGTCAATCATCCTCTCCCGCAGCAGGGGGGTGAACTGTCCGGCGACTTCCGGGAGGTTTAGCATGAGCTGGACAGCCGTTGTGTCGGCCTCCTTATCCCATCCCAAGGAGCGGAAATCGGCCACGCGCTGCCGGATGGATGCCCTTTTGTCGAGCTGGCTGACCGCATGCTCCACCAGGTAGGCGTGTCTGGCGACCAGGAGGAGGTTGCGGTACCGGCAGAGGGAGAAAGTACTTTCAGCGGAAGAAACATGGAATATCCGTTGCCGCCGGTAGCGGGTTTCCCGCAGCTGGCTGTCGGCGAAGGAAGCCTGCAGGAAGGATGCCAAGGACAAGCCACGCGGGCCGGGAAAGACGAACAGCACGTCGCTGCCATGGTTGGTCGGCTGGACCGTCGCCAACCAGTCCATGCCGGGATCCGGCGGCAGGATGCCGCCAAATAGACGTTCCAGCTCCGAGAAGCTGCCACCGACCTCGGCCGGAACGAACAAGGATGCCTGCGGGTTGTTATAAACCTGGGTGACAAGCTGCCGGCGGGACAAGGAAATCACCACAGCGGCGTGTTCGGGCACGGCTGCCGCCAAGGGCAGCGGCCCCAACCACCATGCGGCGGCTTGCCATAGCAGCAGACCCAAGGCTGCCGCCGCGGCAAGCACCTGCCATCGGATTCTCTTTTTCCACGTTTCGGTAAGATGCATGTTTGGCATTTGTCCAGTCCGTATGGACTGGTAAGTCGGCAAGCCGAAGGACGAGTTCAACCGGCTTTGATGGCAAAAATATAAAGGATTGCCGGAAACACTTACCTTTGGACGCGTTAATGCCGAGGCTGACATTAGCCATCGCTCAGCCCCGATGCACAGATGGACATTTCGTCCCGCACAGAACAAAAAAGTACCCTTATGTCCATAAGCAAAGAGATCCGTCGTGTCACGGTGCACGTCCTGCAAGCGATGAAGACCCGGGGCGAGAAAATCACCATGCTGACCGCTTACGATTATTCCATGGCAAGGATACTGGACGAGGCCGGTGTGGAGGTGATCCTGGTCGGTGACTCTGCATCCAATGTCATGGCGGGGCATGAGACCACCTTGCCCATCACCCTGGACGAGATGATATACCATGCCTCCTCCGTCGTGCGCGGAGTCCACCGGGCACTGGTCGTGGTGGACCTGCCCTTCGGGTTTTACCAGGGCAGTTCGCGGGTGGCGCTCGAGAGTGCCATCCGCATCATGAAGGAGGCGGGAGCCCACGCGGTGAAACTGGAGGGAGGCGAGGAGGTTTCAGGCTCTGTCAAACGGATCCTTTCCGCCGGAATTCCGGTGATGGGTCACCTGGGTCTGACGCCGCAGTCCATTTACAAGTTCGGCACCTACCAGGTACGGGCGCGAGAGGAAGAGGAAGCGGCCAAACTGAAGCGCGACGCCCTGTTGCTGCAGGACCTGGGCTGCTTCGCCCTCGTTTTGGAAAAGATACCTGCCAGTTTGACGCGGGAGGTGGCCGAGAGTCTGACCATCCCTACCATCGGAATCGGCGGCGGCCGGCATGCCGACGGACAGGTCCTCGTCACCCACGACATGCTGGGGCTGACAAAGGATTTTCAGCCCCGCTTCCTGCGTCGGTATCTGGAGCTGTTCGATGAGATCAAGCAGGCTGTTTCAGCCTACTGCGCCGATGTGAAATCGGGTGATTTTCCGAACGAACAAGAACAGTACTGAACGATGGAGTTTTCCCCGAATCCTTCCCGGCGGCTGGGCCTTCTGCTGAAGGTGTCCCTGTTGCTTTCCTTCGTGGCGGTGGCGTCCGCAGCCGTTGTCTGGTACCTGCTGACCCGTCCGAACGTCCCGGCGACGCTGGAACAACCTTTCGTCCATTTTCCGACCGGCTCCACGCTACAGGAAATTGCTGACAGCCTGGATGCCGGCGGGTTTCTACTCAACAAGTCCTCCTTCCTTTCCACTGCCCGGCGCATGGACTTCCAAGGGCGCGCCGGCCGCTACCGCATCGAGCCGGGCCTGAGCAACTACCGGCTGGTGCGCCTGCTCCGTAACGCAGCCCAGGCACCGGTACGGGTCACCCTGGTCAACGAGCGCCTGCCAGATCAGGTCGCAGCCAAGGTCGCCCGGGTACTGGAACCAGACTCGGCCGCCTTCATGGCACAGTTCTCCGACCAGGCCTTCCTCGACAGCTTCGGGTATGACAGCACCACCCTGATGGCCGCTTTCATTCCCAACACGTACGAACTCTTCTGGACCACCCCCCCCCGCAGATT
This sequence comes from Bacteroidota bacterium, assembly GCA_041163745.1. Taxonomy (GTDB): domain Bacteria; phylum Bacteroidota; class Bacteroidia; order Chitinophagales; family Saprospiraceae; genus UBA6168. The sequence continues at coordinate 5,901 of JBEAQU010000053.1, read as the reverse complement.
CCTACAGCGCATGTTCCAGGAGCACGAACGTTTCTGGGAAAGCGGAAACCGCCGGCAACAAGCCGACAGCCTGGGACTTTCAACCGTCGAAGTCTACACCCTGGCCTCCATTGTGGGGCGCGAAACCAATGCGGAGAACGAAAAAGCCCGCATCGCCGGCGTTTATCTCAACCGCATCACTCTCGGTATGCTCTTGCAGGCCGACCCGACATTGGTTTTCGCCTCCCGTGACTGGGGCTCCCGCTCGCTGGCGAAATACAAGGACCTCGATTCCCCTTACAACACTTACAAGTATCCCGGGCTGCCACCGGGCCCGATCTCCATGGCGTCTATCAGCAGCATCGATGCCGTGCTGCAAAGGGAAAAACACGACTACCTGTTTTTCTGCGCCATCGGAGACGGCTCCGGCCAGCATAATTTCGCCGCAACCTATGACGCACATAAGCGGAACATCGTCACTTACAAGAAAAACCTGCGGCTCCGGGGAAAACTATGATTTGCCAGGCAGTGTACATAGCGGCCGTCAAGCCCGTCATGTCGCTCAAAAAGCTTACCTTTGGCAATCCGTTCATGCAAACGTAATATCCAACGATGAGATACCCTGTCCTTCTTTTCCTTGTCGCGGCCATCGGGTGGTCCGGCTGCTCGAACGACTTTGATGTGGCCGCGCCCTGGAAAGACATTCCTGTTGTATACGGCCTGCTCGACCTGACGGAACCCGTCCACTCCATCCGGGTTGAGAAGGCCTTTCTGGACCCGGACGCCAATGCACTGGACCTTGCACAAGTAGCGGATTCCCTGTATTACGCTGCCATCACGGTCCAATTGGAGAAGAACGGCAACGGACAAAGGTACTCCCTTCAACGGGTTGACGGGAACCAGGCGGACCTTCCTCGTGACCAAGGCATCTTCGCCGACGAACCGAACTGGCTGTACCAAATTGATTCCGGGGAGCTGAGGCTGCGGGCCGGCGACGAGGTGCGTCTGTATCTTGAACGGAAGGACGGCCTGCCGACCGTCACCGCGGACGCCACGGTGCTAGGGGCCGGCAAGCTCCGGACTCCCAATCCTACCCTGGCAAACAATTTCAATTTCGAATACACCACCGATAGCAAGATAACCTGGTCCGCTGATGACAACGCCAGGATCTTCGACGTCGTCCTGCTTTTCAAATACGCGGAAATCGAGAACGGCCAGGTCAGTGAGCACCAGCTGGAATGGGTCTGGGCACGCAACCTGCAAAATCAGGGCGGCAGCGCCGAATTGGTGGTGGCCCGCAAAGGCATCGAATTCTACGAATACCTGCAGGGCAACATCCCCGTCAAGGAGGATGTAATCCGTGTATTCCAAGGTATCGACGTCATGATCACTGCCGGCGGCGAGTCCCTGGAGAAGTATGTAAACGTGGCTCGTGCCAATACGGGCATCACCGGATCGCAGGACATTCCGACCTACACCAACCTGTCCGAAGGCAGGGGGGTCTTCTCTTCCGTCAGCCGGCTCGTCTCCCAGAATGTCCAGCTCACCCAACGGACACGCGACTCCCTGGCCAACGGCATCATCACCCGCCAACTCAATTTCTGAACACCTGCAAAACGACCACCATGCGACCTCTCGTTTTCCTGCTCACCACCAGTCTGTGCTGGAGCCTGTCCGCGGACGACCTGGCCGCCCAGCCTGAACCCGTTCACGACAGCATCAACATCCTGATCCGGAAACACGGGCTGGAACAAAGCCAGGTCATGGATATAGCCGGCTGGATAACCGATGTCTATGGCCCCCGGCTGACGGGTTCCCCGATGCTGGACAAAGCGACCGATTGGGCGGTCCGCAAAATCCAGGACATGGGCTGGCAGGATGTCCACCTCGACGAGTGGGGTCCTTTCGGCAGAGGCTGGGAACTCAAACATTTCGACATGCACTGCGAAGGCCCCATGTACTTCCCTATCCTCGCTTATCCGAAGGCATGGTCCCCATCCACCAACGGAACGGTACGCGGAGAGGTCGTCTACCTCGATGCCTCCACGGAAGAGGAGCTGCAGGCCTTCAAAGGAAAACTCAAAGGGAGGTTCGTTATGATCGATACGCTGCGCACCCTCGAGGAATGGGAGGAGCCGCTGGCCAGACGTCTCACGGCCGAGGAACTCCTGGATATGGCCAACGCATCCCCACCCACCCCACGGCCCTTCCGCAATATTCCGCGAAGCGGCCGGAACTTCTATCGTACCCTGCGCGACTTCCTGTATGAGGAACAGCCCCTCGCCACCATCGACCGTAGCTACAAAGGTGACCTAGGCACCGTCTTTGTCTCCGGTGCCAGCGCCCGAAAAGGCAAAGTCACCGACGAGAACGCCGAGGTCCTTCCCCAGGTGACCATGGCGGTGGAACACTACAATCGCCTGTTCCGCCTGCTACAGAAAGATATCCCGGTCACCCTGCGCATGAACATAGACGCTGTCTACACCAATCCCGACGGGATGGAACATAACGTCATTGCGGAAATTCCCGGCACCGACCTGCGGGAGGAAGTCGTCATGTTCGGTGCACACTTCGACTCCTGGCATACCGCCACCGGCGCCACCGACAACGCGGCCGGCAGCGCCGTCATGCTCGAGGTGGCCCGCATCCTGACGGAGGTCATCCGGGAGTCCGGTGTGCGGCCGCGCCGTTCCCTCCGGCTGGCCCTATGGACCGGCGAGGAACAGGGGCTCTACGGATCCCGCGGCTTCGTCAGGAACCACCTGGCTACGACCGACGACCTGGGCAACCTGCAGGAAGTGAAACCGGAACAGGGTCGGATCTCCGCCTACTACAACCTGGACAACGGAACCGGCCGCATCCGCGGTGTGTACCTGCAAGGAAACGAACAGGTCGCCCCCATTTTCCGTGCCTGGCTCGACCCTTTCAAGGATCTCGGCGCCACCACCCTGACCCTGGACAACACCGGCGGCACCGACCACCTCTCCTTCCATGCGATCGGCATCCCCGGGTTCCAGTTCATCCAGGACAACATCGCCTATTTCACCCGTACCCATCATAGCAACATGGACAATCTCGACCATCTCGTTGAAGACGACCTGCGGCAGGCCGCCACCATCATCGCCTCCTTCGTCTGGCACACCGCCCAACGCAACGACATGCTTCCCCGTCAAACCTTGGAGTCGGTCCCGAGCGGCAGCCGATGACCCCGGCTCTGCATGCAGACACCCCAACCTTTTTTTTAAAAAGCCCTTGCATGAAATTTTTTATTTCCTATTTTTGCAGCCGCTTGTGAAGAAAGCGAGCTTCGAAATAATAAGGGTCGTTAGCTCAGTTGGTTTAGAGCGCATGCTTGACAGGCATGAGGTCACTGGTTCGAATCCAGTACGACCCACCTCCCCCGGTTGCGGGTCGCCAGACAACCTACGTTGTCATCCTCCTTTTTCCATCGGAAAACGGCTTTCCGCCGGAAGGCTTCGGCCCTCCATTCACTCCTTCAACCGGACAACGGGGTGTAGCTCAGCCCGGTAGAGTACACGTCTGGGGGGCGTGTGGTCGCAGGTTCAAATCCTGTCACCCCGACTACTGATAACCATAGGACTACGCACATGCGTAGTCCTTTTTTGTGAAGCTACTCCTCGCTGGCAAGTCCTCGTCGTCACTCTGCCGCTGCCAAGTGGGTCCGTGTCGCACCTCAGTCCTGCATGTCATTAAAACAGCAGGTTCGGCCCCCCGGTTATACAAATCACGGATTTCCATACCATAATTACGGATTCTGCATCCGGGAGAAGCCACTTCGCACCAATAACCCTACTTTTGGGAAAACCTTCAGCGAATATGGAGCGGACCCACCGTTTCGACACCATCAGCGAATACAATGCCTTCAACAACCACGAAACACCACACCCCTTGGTGAGTGTGCTCGACTTTGCCAAAGCGCACCCAAGACGAGGATACCGGATGGAATTCGGGATCTACCTTGTCGTGCTCAAGGCAGTGAAGTGTGGGGACATGCGCTACGGCCGACATCATTACGATTACCAGGAAGGCACCTTGGTCTTTTTTTCGCCGGGACAAGTGATGCAGGTCGAAGACGATGGCAGCGCCTACCAACCCATGGGCCATGGATTGGCATTCCACCCCGACCTCCTCCACGGGACCTCCCTCGACGCCGCCATCCATTCATACAAGTTCTTCAGCTATCATACCAACGAAGCCCTTCACCTGTCGGAACAGGAAAAACAGGTCGTGCTGGATTGTTTCACCAGGATACAAGCCGAGCTGCGGCAATCCGTCGACAAGCACAGCAAGAAGCTCATCGCTGCCAACATCGAATTGTTCCTGAACTATTGCGAACGATTCTACGACCGCCAGTTCCTCACCCGGGACCAGGCGAATCAAGGGATTATGGAAAAATTGGAGGAGTTGCTGGCCAACTATTTCTCCTCGGACAAGCCGCGGACCACCGGACTGCCTTCGGTAGCGTATTGCGCCAGGGAACTGAACTTGTCGGCCAATTACTTCGGTGACCTCGTCAAAAAGGAAACCGGTAGGACGGCACAGGAGTATCTCCAACAAAAACTGCTGGATGAGGCCAAGGACCGGCTCCGCCACCCGGCCATTTCCGTCGGCGAGGTTGCCTTCGGGCTGGGCTTCCGATACCCGCAGCACTTCAGCCGGCTGTTCAAGCAACGGACCGGGTGCACACCCGTCGAATACCGGTCGCTTCATGCGAACTGACACCGCAAGATACCGCCGTAGACACAAGACCCCGTCCATGTAGAGACATGGCCTGCGCTTGGTGCGGTATCCGTGAATCGGATATGCATCCATGATGCACCTTCGTGTCATCCTCTCTACCGAAAAATTTTCTGGCACCAAATTCATGCTGATATCATGGCATTCTTCTCCTTGAACATCAATGGCGAGAAACAGCTGGTAAACGTTGACCCTGCGACACCCATGCTATGGGTGCTGAGGGACCAGCTCAACCTCACCGGCACCAAATATGGCTGCGGCATCGCCCAATGTGGTGCCTGCACCATACACCTCGGCGATATGGCGGTACGCGCCTGCATGCTTCCGGTATCCCAGGTGGGCAACCAACCGGTCACCACCATCGAAGGCCTTTCCGATGACGGGTGCCACCCCGTCCAAAAGGCCTGGCTCGAACATGATGTGGCACAATGCGGTTATTGCCAGGCCGGACAGATCATGAACGCCGCCGCCTTCCTGAAATCCCACCCGAACCCGTCGGATGAGGAGATCGAGACCGCCATGAATGGCAACATCTGCCGCTGCGGTACCTACCTCCGCATCAAGGCGGCTATCAGGTCGGTCGCAAAACCTGAAACCACCTCAGGTATACATGATAAATGAGTGGCGGGACCTGCGCCCCGACTGCTCCAATTCAACCGACAAAAGAAAAAAATGACAACTGTACCCTCAACCCGTCGTTCCTTCCTCCGCCATTCTGTCCTCGCCGGCGGCGGCATGGTCATTGGTTTCCATTGGCTGTCCGGCTGCAAGCCGACCTCCGGTGAACAGGTGCCCGCCATACCGAAGGCGTGGTTCGACTTCAACGCCTACCTGAGAATCGGCGATAACGGCGTCGTCACCATCTTCACTCCCAACCCGGAATTCGGTCAGAACGTCATGACTTCGATGCCGATGATCGTGGCGGAGGAACTGGACATCGACTGGCGGAACGTGCGGGTGGAAATGGCACCCCATGACCCTGCGAAATACCCGGACGCCCGCTACGGGCAATTCACCGGCGGCAGCCGGGGCATAAAGTCCAAATGGGACCCTCTCCGCAGCGCAGGTGCGGCGGCCCGGCAGATGCTGCGGGAGGCGGCGGCACAGGCTTGGCAGGTTTCGGCGGAGGAGATCAGTACCGAGGCGGGTGTCCTGTACCACCGG
>JBEAQU010000052.1:0-13208 GCA_041163745.1 Bacteroidota bacterium | reverse complement strand
AGGCTGCCAACCATAGGCAGATGCAGGTGGGTGCAATTCAAAATGTCGCATCAAGCAGCATTTTTAAGCAGGTTTCGACGGGTGCAAATCAAGTTGTCGGTTTCGCATGTAGGAGGGGGGGGGGTAACCTGCGATGTCGCGGCCGAAGGGATATGATGGCATGGCGGATTGGGTGTGCCAGGGAGGTTCTTGTTCCCCGCTTCGCGGGGATGCTGGTACGCGAATTTTAGAGAATTAGGCGAATTACAGGGATTTTTTTTCTTTTGTAATTATTGGATTGGGAAGATGTTAGAAAGTGCTGCGCTTTTCTATTACAGTAATTTTGCTCCCCGCTTCGCGGGGAGGGAATGCGGCGCCGGGCAGATTCTTTGCTCCCCGCTTCGCGGGGATGCTGATACGCGAATTTTTAGGATTAGGCTAATTACAGGGATTTTTTTCTTTTGTAATTTTTTGATTGGGAGGATTTTGGAAAGTGCTGCGCTTTTCTATTACAGTAATTTTGCTCCCCGCTTCGCGGAGAAGGGATTGCGGCGCCGGGCAGATTCTTTGTGGATGGGATAGACTTGCTTCCCGCTGCGCGGGCTGGTCTGCTATCTGACAGGTTGGTTTACGCCCAACAGCAAATGGGATGCAAAGAGGCTGCCGAACCGACAATTTGGTTTGCGTCCGTTGGGAGGCGCTCCGGACAGCCGGCGGCCGCCTTTGCCGCGGGACGCCCTCCAGCAGCTTTCATTTCCAGCGGTTTTTCCCCACCATGCCGTCCCGGTACCAGGATGGCCGCACGGTTGTTCACCCGAAACAGCGGATGAAAATCGGGCCTACCGTGATGGAATTCGATGCATTCCCGGATCGGTCCCGGACGAACAATTCGTAGGAGACCTGGTCGTAAGGCATCAGCGGCGTCTCGTCCATACAGGGGTTCAACCCCAGGTCCGGCGGAAAAATGCAGCAGGTGGGCAGCAACCGGACCCTTATTTCGCCTTTGATTCCGTTGGATGCACCCAGTTTCGGCACCGCCGGGATGCGGAACTGCCGTTCCAGCACCTGGGTACGCAGGTCGGTGAGGAAAAGGTCCAGGGTGTCGTTGTTTCCGATGTCCCCGTCCCCGTCCGTGAACCGGAACGTTACGAAAACGGAATCCTCCTGGTTCTGTCCGCGTTGCATGGTATCTTTGGACAAGCTGACGAACTCGATGTAGGGTTCCAGGGGATAATCCGGCGGGCTGGCGCATGAAGACAGCCCGGCGATGGCGGCACCCAGCGGACCGAACAGCAAAAGGAAGTAGGGAAACCGTTTCATGGACATTAATTTTGTGGAAAATTACACTATTTTTCGCGACAGCGGAAGTTTAGGGTACAATCCGGGATGTGCATTCCATACCTCCGGCGCACCCGTCTTACACAGGTAGGCAAAGGCATGACGTACGAACAGGAAAGAGAACAGTTGCTCCGTCGTATCCAGGGCTGCGGGGACGCGGACTTTGCGGAGCTGGCGCTGGCCGTGTTCCGTTTCCAGCTGCGCCACAACGAACTTTACGCCCGTTATTGCAGCCTGCTGAAGGTGGCTGCGGACAAGGTGGGCTCCTTGGAGGAGATTCCTTACCTGCCCATCCAGCTGTTCCGGCAGCATCGGATCCGCACGGGCGAATGGAAACCGGTCCTCACCTTTTCCAGCAGCGGCACCACCGGAGGCCGGACCAGCTACCATGATGTCCGGGATCCCGAAAGCTATCGCCGCAACGCAAGGCGTGGCTTCCGGCAATTCTACGGCGACCCCGCTGAATACCTGGTGCTGGCCCTGTTGCCGTCCTACCTGGAACGGTCGGGGTCCTCCCTGGTACATATGGCGGCGGATTTCATCGCCTGTTCCCGCTATCCGGAAAGCGGTTTTTTCCTGGAAAACACCGCGGCCTTGCGTACCTTGTTGGAATCGGCCGCTGTTTCCGACGGGCCTGGTCGCCCCCGGGTTTTGTTGCTGGGAGTCTCCTTTGCCTTGCTGGACCTGGCGGAGCAGGGGCCCTTGCCGCTGGCGGATCGGGTCTTGGTCATGGAGACCGGCGGCATGAAAGGCCGTCGGCGAGAGATGATCCGGGAGGAGTTGCACGGTCGGCTGCAGGAAGCCTTCGGCGTGCCGGCCATCCATTCCGAATACGGCATGACGGAATTGTTCTCCCAAGCCTATTCCAAAGGCGCCGGCCGGTTCCTTCCCTCCGCTCTCCTGCGGGTGTCCACCCGGGAACTGACGGACCCGCTCAGTCCCCAACAGCCGGGCAAGACCGGTGCAGTCAATGTCATCGACCTGGCCAACCTCGACACCTGTTCCTTCCTGGCAACCGAAGACCTCGGCAAAGTCTGGGAGGACGGCGGTTTCGAGATCCTCGGCCGGGTGGACAATTCCGACATCAGGGGATGCAACCTGATGGTCTGACAACCGGCGGCCTGTACCGCCGGAACTCAATGACCGGAAAACTGGCCGCCGGAAAAAGTCGACCGCTTCCGACGGCTTGCTCAATACCTTCATCATGGCGCACCGCAAACAAAGAAAAACCGGAACCGAACGACGGACCACCCGCGTCCGGACCGCTGCCGGCAGGCCGGCGATCCTCTCCTGGTTGGAAGGGGGCCTGTTCTTGCTAGGCTTCGCCCTGTATGCCAACACCCTCGGACATGGGTATGTGTTGGATGACTTCTCCGTCATCAAGGAAAACTTCCTGACCATGCAGGGTGTCGAGGGAATTCCGGAACTGTGGCGACACGATGCACGGTACGGCTATTGGAACAGCCCAGGCGAACTGTACCGTCCCCTGACGATGACCTTTTTTGCCATCGAATGGGACCTTGCCGGGGGGGCACCCTGGCTTGGACACCTGATGAACGTCCTGTTTTATGCCCTGACGGGAATCCTGCTGTTCCGCACGCTGCACCGCTGGATGCGCGGCTATCATTGGCTGGTGCCGTTCCTCACGGCCCTCTTGTTTCTGGCTCATCCGGTACACACGGAGGTGGTGGCCAACATCAAGAGCAGGGATGAGATCCTCGCCTTGTTCTTCAGCCTGACGGCGCTCCTGTGGCTGGCCCGGTACCTGGACGAAGGTCGGAAAACCTGGTGGGGACTCTCGCTGGTCGCATACACCGCCGCCTTGTTTTCCAAGGAAAACGCCGTCACCTTCCTGGCCGTGATGCCGCTCATGGTTCATTTCTTCCGACCCGCAACCGGTCGCCGCGCCTGGCTGGCGACGGCAGCCTACCTGGTTCCCGTGATCCTGTACCTGTTTGTCCGCCGACAAGTCATCGGCGAGCTGCTCCATCCGGGGGAGATATCCGTCCTGGACAATTTCCTGGTGGCCGCTGCGGACGACTTCCCGGTCTGGATGGCCAGCGCCATGTTGCTGTTGGGAAAATATCTTCTCGTATTGTTGTTCCCGCATCCCCTGGGAAGCGATTTCGGATACAACCAGATTCCTTTGACCGATTGGTCGGACGTCAGGGTGTGGGCTGCATTCCTTACCTGGACAGGACTGCTGGTCTGGGCACTGGCCGGATGGCGCCGCCGTCGGCTGCTGTCCTTCGGGATTCTCTTCTTCGCCGTCAACTTCTCCTTATACACCAACTTGCTGGTCACCATCGGCACCTCCTACGGAGAACGGCTCCTGTATGCCGCATCCCCTGGTTTCGCCCTGCTGCTGGCCCTGACCCTGGCCGCCGTATTCCGGGTGCCGGTGACCGAACCGGTACCCGGCCGGCCCGGCCGGAAAGGATTTTGGGCCGCGACCGGCATCCTTCTGCTCCTCTACGGATACAAGACGGTGGACCGCAACCAGGATTGGAAAGACAGTTTCAGCCTGTATGCGGCGGATGTGCCGGTTGCACCCGACGCGGCGAAGCTCAATTATCATTTCGGATTGGAACTGGTTCAGCGGGGGCTCGAGGAAACGGACCCCTCGGCCCGGCAGGCCTTTTTCGACCGGGGGCAATCCCGGTTCGAACGAGCCGTCCGGATATATCCCGCCTATCATGACGCTTACAGCCAGCTCGGACTGGTATACTACCGGCGGAAGGATTACGGCAAGGCCATGGAACTTTACGAACTGGCACTGCGTCACAAGCCGAACTTCGCCCTGGTCTACAGCAACATGGGCATCATCTTTTTCGAGCGGGGCGAGCTGGACAAGGCCAGGGAGGTGTACGAGAAAGCGGTATCCTTCGACCCGCGCATGAAGGACGCCCTTCGGAACCTCGGGGCGGTTCATGCCATGCAGGGAAACTTCGGGGAGGCCATCCGTTGGTTTTCACAGGGGCTCGAATACTGGCCGGACGATCCCACGCTCAACCAATACCTGGGATCCGCCTACCGGGATGCCGGGCAGCCGGAGAAGGGGAGGCCTTACATGGAGAAGGCCCGGCGACTGGACCCGAACCTGCGTTGAGGTACGGAGGCACCGCAACCGGTGCCCCCGTACCGGGTCAGGAAACCGGCGATGCAGTTTCGGCCAAGGCCTTCTCCCAGGCATCGATGCCGCCGGTCAGGTTGTACAGGTTGTCATAGCCGAACAGATCTTCCAATTCCCGGATGGCTTTCGCGCTCCGGACCCCACCCTTGCAATGGATGACGACCTGGCCCTGGCGGCGGATGCGGTGCGCGGCCGCCGTCACGGATCCCAACGGGATCAGCTCGCCGCCCATGTGGGACACGGCGTATTCATGCGGTTCGCGGACATCGACGAGCTGGATGTCCGCGCCGGCCTTTTGCAAGTCGGCAAATTCCGCCACGCTGATTTCCCTGACTTTCCGCAGCTGGTCGTTGGGTACGATCCCGCAGAAGCGTTCGTAGTCGACCAGCTCCCTGATATCGGTGGCCGTTTGTTTCTGAACCCGCAGGATACGGGTGGTGAAGGCGGCCGCGTCGAAGAGGAACAGTCGGCCGGCAAGGGGTTCGCCCACTCCGCTCAGCACCTTGATCACCTCACTGGCCTGCATGGAGCCGATGATGCCGGGTAGGACGCCCAGTACCCCCCCCTCCGCACAATTGGGGACGAGGCCGGGCGGCGGCGGCTCTGGGAACATGTCCCGATAGTTCGGTCCCCGTGTTCCGTCCGGGTAGCGGTAGTTGAAGACGGAGACCTGCCCCTCGAATTGAAAAATGGAAGCGTAGACATTGACTTTTCCGGCCAACACGCAGGCGTCGTTGACCAGGTATCGGGTGGGGAAGTTATCCGTGCCGTCCGCCACCACATCGTACCGGCTCACCAGGTCGAGGGCGTTTTCCCGCGTGAAACGGGTATTGTAAACCTTGATGTCGAGGTGAGGGTTCAGCGCCAGCAGCCGTTCCCGGGCCTTTTCCGCCTTGGGGCTGCCCACGTCTTCCACTTGGAAGAGGATCTGGCGCTGCAGGTTGCTGTCGTCCACGGTGTCGAAATCCACGATGCCGATGTGTCCGACACCGGCGGCGGCCAGGTAGAGCAGGACAGGGCTGCCCAAGCCACCGGATCCGATCACAAGGACCTTGCCAGCCTTAAGGCGTTGCTGACCTTGCAGGCCGAATTCGGGTATGGCGATATGCCGGGCGTAGCGGGCCATTTCCCGGCTGTTGAGTTGGATGGCTTGCTCCATGTCAGGATGGTTTGAAACGGAACCGAGGCCGGCCTCCCCTTTCGATGGATTCCAGGGATGCGGCAAGCATTCCGGGGGACATCCGGGGGCTGCATCCGGCAGGCCGGGATGGGGTCCGTCCTTTGCCCCGCCGGGTGAGGTTCCTAACGTTAGCGTAATGGCAAGGGAATGTCGCTGGGAAAGCGGGCATTCGCTTACCGGTTGTAAATACCGCGCATCACCACTTCATAAATGATGATGCTGTCCGGGTTTGGGTTTGGGAATAAGATGGTCATGCTGTCGCCGACGGACATCAGCCGGAGGGCTTCCTCGATGGCCTGCGGCTGTTTCCGGGAGGTTTCCTCCGAAGGCATGATGCCGCCGGAGGGTTGCGCGCCGAAATTCGTCTGGATGATCTGGTTGCCCCGGGTCATTTGGTAATGATAAAAGACCGCCTGGCCTGGCGTCGGGGTCGGTCCGCCGTTCCGGACGTGATGCCAGTAGGGGAAGTCACCGATGCTGGTCTTCCGGGCCTGGTCGGGTGGTCTGGCGGTCGGGGACGCCGAAGGGGTTCCGAGGGCGGACTGCCTGCCGGAAGGGGGCAACGTCACCGTGTCGGTTGCGGAGACCGGTGCTTGCAAGCCGGAGGGGAGGGCAGGTTCGGCGTGACCACCGGAGGAGCAGGCGTATCCGAGACCTGCCAGGAAGAGCAGGGAAGACAGGGTACGGGGGCGGAACTGCATGTAACGTCGTTGCATGATCTCTTTTTTTATAAGGATGTTGACGGGCTGGTGCTGCCACCTGCGATGGCCGGTACGATGCTGACCACTCCGTCGGGCGGGATGGCGGTCCGGTCTTTCTCGAGGGTGTTGATATCCTCTTCGCCGAGATACACCCGGATGAAGGAGCGGAGTCGCTGGTGCTCGTCCAACAGATGACGGGACAGCCCTGCGTAGGTATCCGTCAGTTCTCGGATAGCCTCTCCGACTGTGTCACAGGAGGTCTCGAAAACCCCCTTGTTGTCTGTAAACTTACGCAAAGGTGTGGGAATTATGACGGTAGCCATGATAAATGAGAATTTGGGTGCGTATCCTGCTGGCGCGGCGGCATGCCGTCCCGCCAGCAGGAAGGCGGGTTATGGAATTGCATCCTGTGGTTTTCAGTGTTCGGCGAAGACTGCGGCAGCCGAGGCTTCGCCCACGGATTCCTCGGTGAAGGCGCGATGGCCGGTTTCCTGCAGGCGCCAGCTCTTTAGGTCTGCCGCACATCCGTTCCGGACGGAGATGATGACATAGGAAAAGAAGGGCATGGCGACCGCCAGGTCATGCTCGGAGGCGATGGCCGGATGGTCCGGGTGGGAGTGGTACACACCCAGCAGGGTGAGGTCGTGTTGGGCGGCATATGCTTCCGCCCGCATGTAATCCCGGACGGAGATTTCGAAACGGCGTCGTTGGTCGCCTTCCTTGTTGTTGTCGACCGGCAGGGCGACCGCCATGTGCCGGTGAGGTACATCGGTTCCGAATAGGAATCCACAGCATTCGTAGGGGTAGTTCAGTTCCGCCTGGCGGCGGATAACCGCCGCCACGGCAGGGTCGATGGAGAGCTGGAAGCAAGACATGGGCGTCGTTTGTGAAAGTGAAAGTTATATGGAACAATGATGGTGCAGCATCCCTTCAGGAGAAAATATGATCCATGACATCCGCGTACTTGTCGGCACTGTCGGCGAAAGTGGTGACAATGACACCTTCGTCGATTGATTCGGCTACCCGGATGCTACCGACCAGGTTGGCAGCGGCGGAAGGGCTGACGAGCAGTCCTTCCTGGCGTGCCAGTTGCCGGACCATGTCCCAGGCCTCCAGTGTGTCCACGGAGCGGGTCTCATGGGCCAGGTAAGGATCGAAAATGGCCGGGACATGGGCTGTTTCCAGGTGTTTCCAACCTTCCAGTCCATGCATGGGGTTGTCCGGTTGCAAGGCGACCAGCCGGATGTCCGGACGGAGGTTCCGCAGCCGGCGGCCCGTGCCGGTGAAAGTGCCTGTGGTGCCAAGCCCTGCCACGAAATGGGTGACTTTTCCGTTGGTCTGCCGCCAGATCTCCAGTGCCGTCCCTTCGAAATGGGCCCTCCAATTTGCCGGGTTACCGTATTGGTCCGCGTAGTGGAACCGGTCCGGTTGTTCCAGGAACAACCGGCGTGCTTCCGCCTGTGCACCGTCGGTCCCCTCCATTCTGGACGTGTAGCGGATGGTGGCCCCGAGCGATGTCAATATGCGTTTGCGCTCTTGGGAGGCGTTCTCCGGCAGGCATAGGGTGAGGGGAATGCCCAAGGATGCACAGATCGCGGCATAGGCGATGCCGGTGTTGCCGGATGTTGCGTCGAGCAGTTGCCGCCCGCCCCCCAGCTGCCCGTCGTGAACTGCCTGGCGGATGATCTGGAATGCGGGTCGCGATTTGACACTGCCGCCCAACTGCTGCCATTCCAGCTTCGCGAAAATCCGGACGCCCGGTTTGCGGTAGACGTTCCGGATCTCATGGAGCGGCGTTTGTCCGACCAACCGGCCGGTCTTCCAAAGATCGCCGGCAAGCCGGTGTCGATCCTGTATCTGCAATGCTGTCATGGCTTGGGTTCGTTACAATCCTGCAGGTTTATCCCCGCAACAGACCAGCGCAACGCAAAAAGCCTCTCCATACGGACGGAAAGGCTTTTTCATGAAGGCTGTATGCATCTGATTCATGGCATGGCAGCATGTCCTTTCCGTTCCGAGACCGGGCGACAACAACAGATCGCTAAACGAAGGAAACGTGCCATGAATTCAGTTACAATGATTGGTTGACAGATCAACGGGAATGAACCCGTCCGTCAGAAATGTTCCAAATGCTGTGCCAGCTTTGGCGGTCATGGTATGCGGCAAGCGCACCGAAGGACGGTCGGCATGACCTTCCCTGGCGGAACGAATGACCCGGATGTAAGGGTTAAGCGTCTTTTTAACAAAAATTGCCGGATATGTTAGGGGTGAAAGCATAAATTAGCTATATTGCGTCGAATTTCCATTTATCGTTGTAATCCCTTACGAACATCAAGCTCATGAAACGGCGAAACACGAACGCGCTTCCGCTTTTCCCACCTACTTTTTCCTGCGCCATCCTACCTTTTTCTTTTTCCTGCCCAGGTTGAAACCAACGACGGTTCCAACGGATGTTGCCAGTTTCCACCAAAAGCCGCCTGTAACGAAGGGATACAAACGACGAACAATGCAATGGCTTGTTCTCGTGGAGAAACCAGAATAATGTACAAAAGTGTCCGTCCTTTCTCCGAAGGGAGAATTGTGGCAATGTTTTGGTAACTAATAAAACGGTGAGTTATCATATTGCAATTTTAGACCATAGGACGCACCGATTGTTCTTCCCGTTAAAGCGCTCGCGAAAGGAGTTGTCTGCCTGGACGACTCCCGGCGTTCTCCCGGGAAGATCGAGGTTCTGTCTGGCTCTAATCTTGCCATCGGTCCCGGTCTGCAGCTATCTTACAAGCAAGCATATTGTAAATAGCGTAATCATATATAAACCAATTAAAAGATTTAAAATGCTTATCAAATTGTAATCTTATGAAAAAAACGAGTTTTACGTTTGCCAAAACTTTCCGAAGGCAACCACTCGCGAACACCATCCGCATGGTGTTCACCATGGTGGGTCTGCTGCTCGGGAATTTTGCTTTCGGGCAATTCATGGATGCGTGTCCGGCCGGTTCGGGCAACGTGACCGCGTCTTGTCCGGGAGTTGGCCCGGACACGGTCTATACGGACGGGAGCTGCCAGGTATTGGTTCCCGACTACAAGCCCGGTGTCAACGGTACAGCCGGCGCAGACTACTCCTTCATGGGGGGGCTCCAGTATCCTTTGGCAGGTTCCGTCCTGACAGGGGAAGGAGACTACACCGTGGCGGTGGTCGCATCGTTCCTGAACCTCGGGCCTGCCTTTGGCGGGACAGCTGATCCGGATGACGGCACGCTGTGTGAGGTGGCCTGTTCCAGTGTCACATTGCGCGCGCTGGACAACATCCCGCCGGTCGTGGCCTGTGCCACACCCATCACCATCGACGTCGACACATTGACTTGCTCAGCGATTTTCAGCAGTGGAGCAGATGCGCTTCAGTTCGTACCCACGTTGTCTGATAACTGCACCGCTACCGATAGCATCGCCCTGACCATCGATGTGAACAACGACATGACCGTGGAAGCATACCCTGTATCGCTGACCGGTCCTACCTGCCCGGGTCCCAACTCGGTCACTTACAATCTCCGCATCATCGGAACGGATGCCTCCGGCAATTCCGCCTCCTGTGTTGCCAACGTAACTGTTCGGGACAACACCCCGCCGAAGGCTACCTGCCCCGGCGACCAGATTGTTCCCATCAACTCTTCGTTCGGGATCTGCAACATCTCCACTCCCGACTTCACCAGCCTCGTCACCGGCATCAGTGACAACTGCGGTACGGGGACCTTGGTGCAGAGCCCGGTCCCGGGTACCATCCTGGGCCTGTCCGACAGATGTGACACTTTGTTTCAGCCCACGACCATTGCCGTTAACGACTGTTTCGGCAATCCCACTCTTTGTAACTTCCAGATGATCCTGGTGGACACCACCGCCCCGCAGGTTACCTCAAACTGTAGTGCCCTGGGTGCGGTCGTCAACCTGATCGCCGACAGCAACTGTGACATCTTGGTGCCGGACCTTACCTCCCTGATGGCTGCGCAGGACAACTGCTCCTCCACAGGATCCAGTTCGCTCACCATCAGCCAGTATCCGGTCGGTGCCTTCAACGTGTTCGACCGTTGCCCGGCCGATACGCTGGTCGACATTTCCTTCATTCCGACCGACTGTTGGGGCAACGAAGGCGACACCGTCACTTGTGCGGCTGCCGTCACGTTCCGCGACACCATCGCTCCCACCGTCGTGTGTCCGGCAGACCCGATCGATCTTGTGCTGCCGTTCGACCCGACCACCTGTGAGCATGGCACCGGGGTGGTGGATGTAGCCCTCGCTATCGCGGAAGGGGTGGTCATCACCGACAATTGCCAATCCGCCGGCAGCGTGGCCAACGTGCTGCCCAACATGTTCATGTGTGCGGACATGGGGAAGGCCGGTCTCAACGTGACCATTGTCGGCTTGGATTGCTTCGGCAACACCGATACGGCCATCTGCAGCGTATCCGTCATTCCGGATACCGATATGGTGGCCGCCTGGAATATCGGAACCGATTATATCGTCTGCCCGAGCGAATTCCCGCTCACCATCAACCTGGGACCGAACACCCCCGGTTGTGGCACCTGGAGCGGTGATGTCCTCGTTTCCGGCATCATGTACGGTCCTTACACCATTAACGCCGCCGACGTACCGGATACGGACGGCGACGGACAGCCGGGCCCCGGCAACTTCTCCGTAACCTATACGGTGGGTTCCCCCAGCTGCCATGTATCCGAGACTCACAACATTATGGTCGCCCCGACTTTCGTCGCCGGTGACGCCGACCTCGTGGCAGACTTTTCCGTCTGCTGGGAGGGAACCGAAACGTTCGACCTGGAAGCACTGCTGCTTAGCAGCTCCGAACCAGGCGGCGCTTTCTCGGTTTCCCTGGGCGGTAGCGTCCAAGGCAACCAGGTCGGGAATCTGTTCCAATACCTCCGGGGAGACGGCACCCTCACGGTGACGTACGACCTGACGGATTGCGACGGCAACCTGGTCAGCGACCAGGTGGTCATTTCCATTGATGAGAAACCGGACGGCCATTTCACGCTTCCGGCTTCCATCTGTCAGGACGGCGGCGTCCAGCTGCCGGTCGTGACGGACGTACCGGTCGGTGCGACCGTGACTTTCGCCAGCAGCCCGGCAGGTTTCATCACCAATGCGGCCACGGGTTCCTTCAACCCGGCTGCCGGCGCGCTTTCCGGCGAATCCGTCAACGTCCTGGTGACCATGACGGTCAGCAACGGTGTCTGTGCCAACCACATCAATTCCCAACTCGTGGTGGTCAGCGCGTCCGGAAACCCTGCCTTCACCGTTCCCGCCACCATCTGCGAATCCGACCCGATTCTCGGGCTCTCGCTGGTCAGTGCATTGAACGGCAACGGCGTGAACGGCCTTACGGCTGCCAACGTCACCTGGACCGGTACGAGCGTGACCGACGACGGCACGACCGCCTCCTTCGATCCCTCCGTCGGTCCCGGTACCTATACCATCTGCGTAACGGTAGGTGCACCCACCTGCGAGGAGACGGAATGCCATGACATCGTCGTCCAGCCGGATTACACGGCTGCCGAAGTTGCCCTGGCGGATGATTTCCAACTCTGTATTTTCCCGGACGAAGTGATCGACCTCTACAGCCTGTTGTCCGCCACGGCATTGCCAGGCGGTACTTTCAGCGTGGTGGAAGGAGGTGACCTCATCGGTATAGGTGTCATCAACCCGACCAGCTATTTGTACAAAGGGGAGTGCGGCACCATCACGGTGACTTATTCCTTCCCGGATGACTGCGTGCCGAGCAGCGATGCCATCACCATCACGATCGAGGAGAAACCCGATCTCGGTGGCCTCGACCTCTCCGGTCCGCTCTGCGCACAGGACGGCAGCTTCACGCTGAACTACAGCGGTACGCCGGCTGTGTGCAATGGTTTCGGTGTCTTCTCCGCTCCTTCCAGCCCGGCCGGTACACTGGCCGACGGTGGGAACGGCGCTACGGCCACGTTCGATCCCGTCGCCGCCGGTGAAGGTACCCATACAATCGTATATGAGATCGGCAACGCCGCCAGCGGATGCTTCGCCAGCATCAGCGGCGAAATCGAAGTTCGCGCTTCAAGCGACGCCGACTTCTCGGTCCCGTCCACAGCTTGTGCCAACGAAACGATCGCACTCGCACTGGACAACGCGGATCCTTCCGTGTTGCCGACATCCCCGGATGGTCAGGCCGAAGTGGTTTGGTTCGGTGGTGACGGCCTCCATGCCGTCGTCACGGACAATGGTGACGGAACAGGCTCCTTCGTCGGCTACAGCGCCGGCACGTACACCGTCTGCGTTCAGACCGGTGACCTGGGATGCTTCAACTTCACCTGCCACCAGATCACGGTCGACAACGTACCGCCGGTATTGAGCTGCGGTCCTCTTGTCCGCGCCCGTTCGACCGATGCCGGTACCTGTTCCTACACGTCCGGTGGCGTCGAGTTCGACGTGACCGCCACGGACAACTGCGTGCCGCCGAACGGTGCCTCCTCCCTCGTGCTGACGCACAACTATGCGCCGCACCTGGGTACGAACGCCAACAGCCTCGATGGCGCCGTCTTCCCGACGGGTATCACCCAGATCGTGTGGACCGCCACGGATACGGCCGGCAACGCCGCCAGCTGTACGATCCAGATCGAAGTGACCGATGACGAAGCACCGACGGTGCAGTCCTGCCCGAGCAACATCGCCCAGGGTACGGACGCCGACATCTGTGGTGCGGAAGTGACTTACGCCCTGCCGCAGTTCGCAGACAACTGCGACGGTACGGACCTGGAAGGTGTCATGGTCTCCGGCCTGACGTCCGGTTCCGATTTCCCGGTAGGTGTGACCACGGTGACGTGGGAATACAGCG
>JBEAQU010000051.1:0-57813 GCA_041163745.1 Bacteroidota bacterium | reverse complement strand
CGCTGCCGGTCGTCGAACTTGGTCAGGATGTCCCGGGCGCTGGCGAGCAGCAGGCTGTCGTTCTCGAGGACCATGACGTGCAGCTGGACCCAGCTGAAGCAGACGCCGCTCCAGTGGTTGCTGGTGTAGAGGGCGGGCCAGGACATCCGGTTGCGCAGGAAATCGTCCGCCGCCAATGCACGGGCATATTCGTCGGTTTCGAAGTCCGACCCTATGCCGCGGGTGAAGTTGACAATCTCGCGGAAGCGGGCGGCATACAGCGGGGAGGCCGACAGTTCGTCCATGAACTTTTCGTAGGTGGTTTCCAGCCTTTCCTTTTCCGAGGACAGTTGGGGATGCAGCGGGGAATCCTCCGGAAAGGCACGGAGCCCCATCAGGACCGCTTCGTACTGGCGCTGCAGCCGTTCCTGTTCGTGGTAATTGTCGAGCAGATAGGTGTTCTCCACCGTACCGGTGTAGATGATGTTGCTTTCATCCGGTTGGTCGGACAGGCACTCCACGGAGAAGGACTCCCCGTTCAGCACGAAGTCCAGGCCACCCCCGTTGTGCAGCATCCAGCGGGCCATGCCGGCATAGTCGCCGTAGGTTTCCGGGATGTTCAGCACCACGGGGCCGTCCTCGGGAATCACGCCGCTGAGGATGGTATCCTTGCCCAGGCCCCGTGCCAGGACCAGGTCCCAGTTGCGGCCGGCGAACTGAGGAAAATGCAGGGAGATGGTCTGGGCGGACGACAACTGGCTGCTGCCGAACCAACACATAATCAGAAACAGGAGCGTATTCGTTTTCATAAAGACAGAATTGGATGGGTTGATGAATGGGGAAAATTTTGTTAATGCTGAGCAAATATAACGAATACGGAAAAATGGGAGGTAGCCGTGGCAGGCGGCAGGTCACGGAACGGAACCGGAGTCATTCCCCGGTAGCGGCGGCCTGGTGGGTGGCTTCCTTGCCTTCTCCCATTCGTTTGAAGTAGAAATACGTTTCCAGCTGGGACTGCAAGGGGATGCCGGCGTCATTGGTTCGGTACCGGTTGGATTGTCCGGCATCGATGATGCGGGCCTTACGGTTGTCCTGCCATTGCAGTTCGATGATGTCGCGGACCTGTCGCCGGACGGACTGGTCGAAAAGCGGGAAAACCGTTTCGACGCGCCAGCTGAGGTTCCGGGTCATGAGGTCGGCGGAAGAAAGATAGACGGACTCCTGACCGTCGTTGTGAAAAATGAAGACGCGTGCATGTTCGAGGTATCGGTCCACGATGGAAATGGCCTCCACGCGGTCGCTGACACCCGGCACACCGGGAACCAGGGAGCATATGCCGCGGACAATCAGGCGGACGGGTACCCCCTGCTGGCTGGCCCGGTACAGTTTCCGGATGACCTCTTCGTCCTGGATGCTGTTCACCTTGAGGGTGATGCCGCTGGGCAGGCCGGCGGCGGCGTGACGGATTTCCCGGTCGATGAGTTCCTCGATTTTCTCGCGCATGGCGAACTGTCCGACCAGCAGGTGGTCGAACGAGAGGTTGGTCCGGCTCCCTGTCTCGAGAAAGGAAAACAGGCGGGCCACCTCCAGGGTAAGGCGGCTGTCGGCGGTGAACAGGCCGAAATCACTGTACACCTTGGCGGTTTCCTCGTGGAAATTACCGGTGCTCAGATACGCGTAATAGGTGTACTGGTCCGATTCCCTGCGTCGGACCAATGCCATTTTGGAGTGGACCTTGACGCCGGGCAGGCTGTAGGCGACCTTCACGCCGGCCTGTTGTAGGCGTTCGCCCCATTCCAGGTTCGCCGCCTCGTCGAAGCGGGCCTTGACCTCTATGAAGACGAAGACATGCTTGCCGGCTGCGACCGCATCCATGAGGGCTTCCATGATCCGGGAGCGGCGGGCGATGCGATAGAGGGTGACTTTGATATGGGTGACGGCCGGGTCACGGGCGGCCGCTTCGAAGAAGCGGACCACGGGTTCGTAGGCATGGTAGGGCGTGCAGATCAGGTGGTCCCGCCGGGCGATGAGGCCGAGCAGGTCTGCGGCATCTTCCAGGGGGGGGTATGGCAAAGGGGGCAGCGGGTCGTTCTTGAGTTGTTGGAGGCCGAAATCCGGAAAACTGAAGAAATCGAAATTATTATGATAGCGACCTTCTTCAAGCATGTCCTCCTTTTTGAGGTTGAAGGTCTCGATTAGAAACCGGAGCAGGTCGGCCGGCATTTCGCGGTCATAGACGAAACGGGAGGGCGGCCCTACATGCCGCTTGGTGAGGCTGCCCTTTATCTTGGTGATCAGGTCGCCGGAGTACTCGTCATCGATATACAGTTCCGCATCACGGGTCAGTTTGATGGAGTAGGTATCCTCGATATGGTAACCAGGGAACATCCTTGACAGGCTGTGGCGCACGATATCGTCAAGGAGAATGATCTCCCGGAGCCCGTTCAGCGAGGGAAGCTGGATGAAGCGAGGCAGGTGGTCGGACGGGACCTTGACGATGGCGTATTGGTTGGAGTCGTCTTCCTTGTCGCGCAGGTGGACGGTCAGGTACAGGGAGGCGTTGTTCAGGAAGGGACGGATTTTCCGCTTGACCAGGAGGACAGGCTGCACGTAAGGCAGCATGTTGTCACTGAAGTACTGCTCCACGAATGCACGCTGGGTGCTGCCGAGATCCAGCCGACGCTTGATGTAGATGCGGTGTTTGCCAAGTTCCGGGACGATTTGCCGCTCGAATATGTCGCTGAAGGCTTTCTGTTGCTGATTGACGATGCCCAGGATCTGATGCAGCACCGCTTTGGGGTCGTAGTCGAACACCTGCCGGGTCTTCTTTCCCACCCGCATGAGGTTGCGATGGTTTGCCACCCGTACACGGAAGAACTCGTCGAGGTTACTTGAATAGATGGCGAGGAACTTGATCCGTTCCAACAAGGGCACGGTAGGGTCCTTGGCTTCCTGCAACACCCGGTAGTTGAAAGACAACCAGCTGATGTCACGATGGACCAACGGGTAGGCACTTGCCTCCTTTGCCTGTATATAATTGTTTTCGCCCTTGTTTACCATGGACCTTGCCGGTTGTACGACCTTATCCGCAGCATGGGAGCGGCCGTCCTTTCCACGTCTGAATTCCGGGCGGTGGCACAGCTTGCCCGGGCGCGCTAAGATACAGGGATTTGTCCATCTTTTTCGCCGAGGGCCATGCCCGATCCCGCAATGACGACTTTTAACAGAAAAAAAACATTGCGCAGGTACGGACCGAATTGCCGTATCTGCGGTGCCATATCGCTGCTTGGGCGGCAATTTGACAGTCTGACCACTTCGCGGTGTCGCCTGGTCGCGAATCTCAGCGAATGGAGGCGAGGTACAGGCGTTTTCTTTCATCGTCTGATTGGTGGAATGTTATGTTTTTCTTTGCGCTGTATGGCGTGGGTTTCCCTCCCCGCTTCTACAGGGGGATCGGGTGGAATGGGCGATGACATGGGCAGGATTGCTACGGAGACACGCATACGCATGCTGCCGACGGTTGGGCGACGGCTCGGTTCGCTCCTGACCCGGGATGCGTTCCCGGGTTAGTTGATGCGGCGCTGATATCAGAAGAGAGACAATTGTTCCGGCGGGGCGTCCGGTTGAAGCGGCGTCGGACCACGGAGCGCAAGGTTCGGACAACGATCGGCCAGCATGCGGCGGAAGGTGCCTGCCAACCCGGGAACATGCAGGGCATCGGGCGAATGGATGAAGAAATATGCTGCCCGGAGTCCTTGTCCGGACCAGGCGGCAAGGCGGTCGGCCCAATCGTCGAGGCGGGCCAGGTCGGAGGGATGGCCGTCGTTGCCGACGAAGCGGATGAGCACGACCGGGGTGGTGAGCGTCATATGGCAGACATCCCGTCGGCCGGCGACATCCGTGATGACCGTCGCGACCCCATGGTCCGCCAGACAGCCGGTCAGCGCCTCCCACTGCCGCGGAATGGCGAACCAATCCGGATGCCGCAGCTCCACCGCCAGCGGGAGCGGAAAATGTGCCAGGAATTGTTCCAGGACCGGCAGCTTGTCGGGCCCGAAGTACGGCGGCAGCTGCAGGAAACAGGGGCCCAAGAGCCCGCCCAGCCCCTCCAGCGCCGAAGCGAACCGGCCGACCAGCTCTCCCCTGCCGCCCAGGTCTGGGGCATGGGATATGCGTTGAAGGACCTTGGGGCAGAATCGGAAATCGGGAGCCGCCTGTTCCCGCCACCGACGGATGGTATCCGCTTCCGGAATCCGGTAATGGGTGGTGTTATGCTCGATGGTATTGAATTGGCGGCTGTAATGGAACAAGTACCGGTCGGGCCGGCAACGGGCCGGATACAAGGTGCCCCGCCATTCCGGTACGGACCAGCCGGTCGCCCCGATGTAGAGGGTTGCGGCATGAGGCGGGTGGTGTCGGGCCGACAGGCGGGCGGCATTGCCCGGCGGGTCGGACGGAAGGTGGAAATCTATGTCGGACAGATCCTGTACTTTTCCGAATTCCATGGACGAAGAAACAATTGTTGCCAGCCCGGAACGGATGTCGCCGCTACCTTGTCGCGGAACGACGATCGGCAAGCCTGCTCCTGCCGGGCCGCCGGGACGGGTCGATCACACCAGATGGTCATTTACGTCGGCTGACCGGCCGGCGGGGTGCTCGGCTGCCGGCGGAACGGCTGCCTGTTGGGTACGGGCATGCCTCAGCAGCTGGTCGACCATGCCGCCGAACAGGAAGAAATGGAAAGGCAGGACGCTGTACCAATACATACGGCCCAGGATTCCCCGGGGCCGGAAAGTGGCCGTCTGCCGGAGCAAGGTTCGGTTCGATTCGCGGAGAAGCCGGAATTCGAGCCAGGCTTCGCCCGGAAGCTTCATTTCCGCAAAGAGTAGCAGGCGGCCTTCCGTCCGGTCCGCAAACAGCACCCGCCAGAAATCCAGTGCGTCGCCAGCATGAATCCGATCCGGGCTGGTACGGCCGCGCCGCAACCCCACCCCACCGGACAATTTGTCCACGAAACCCCGTAGTTTCCAGAGAAAGTTGCCGTAATACCAGCCGTTTTCCCCTCCGATCCGCCAGATGCTGTCGGTGACAGCCCCTTCCAGCCCCGTCACCTCCCGGATCTTGACATCCCGGAAACAACCGTGGTGCGGCACGGAGATGTACCGGAACAGCTGCGGATTGGTGTCGAAGGAACTGAAGGCGTCCTTCCAGCTGCTGATGACCATGTTCTGCTCGATGCGGCGGAAGGCCAGCGACACCGCTTCCCGGTAGGGCAGCAGGGCGATGCCCAACTCCTGCGCCAGGGTGTTCGGACGGCAGATGACATTGATTTTCATGCTGTCCACCAGGTTGACCGCCAGGGAGTACGAAGTGGAGGTGATGAAATATAGCCAGTAGGAAGACAGACGGGGCGTCATGACCGGCACCGTCCGGATGATCCTTTTCAGCTTCCGCACGTCGGCGAACTGCAGGAGCATCTCCCGATAGGTGAGCACTTCAGGGCCGCCGATGTCGTAATCCTGGTGAAAGGTGGATTCCCGCAGCATCACGCCGGACAGGAACTGGATGACATTCCGGATGGCGATGGGTTGGCATTTCGTATTCAGCCATTTCGGTGCGACCATCAACGGCAACTTCTCCACCAGGTCCCGGATGATCTCGAAGGAGGCGCTGCCGGAACCCACGATGATACCGGCACGCAGTACGGTTGTCGGAATCGGGCCTGCGCGCAGGATCTTTTCCACCGCAAAGCGGCTGCCGAGGTGGTCGGACAAGGACGACTCGTTGACTATGCCGCTGAGATAGATTATCTGCCGGCAACGGGTCGGTGCCAACAATTCCAGAAACCGTCGGGCGGCACGCGATTCCTTCTCCGCGAAATCCCCCTTGCTGCTCATCGAATGGATCAGGTAGAAGGCCACATCGATGTCCGTCGGCAGGACAGCATCCGCCTGGTCCGCCAGGAAATCCACCTCGACTACCCGTATGTCGGGATGTTCCTGGTCCGTTTCGAAGCGTTCCCGGCTGCGGACGCAGCAGAACGGTTGATGTCCCTGCTCCAGCAGCACGGGGAGCAGCCGTTGGCCGATGTAGCCGTTGGCACCTGTCAACAGTATGTTCATGGAAAACAAACAAGCATCCGGAGAAAAGGTTAAAGTCACTCCGCTTCGAGCCCGCCGGAAAAAGGAACCCGGTCCGGCCGGAAGCCATGCGGAAAGGGGTGGAAATCAAATTGCCGCTTCCGCTTTGATCAGCGTGGATACGCGATGTCGCGGCCGAAGGGATGATGGCATGGCGGATTGGTTGCGCAAGGGAGTTTCTTCCTCCCCGCTTCGCAGGGAGTGCTGGACTGCGAATTTTAGAGAGTTTGGCTGATTAAGGGAATTTTTTCTTTTGTGATTTTATGATTGGCCGTGTGTTGAAATTGTTCGCCTTTTTAATTACGAGGATTTTGCTCCTCGCTTCGCGGAGAGGGGTACGCGGCGCTGGGCACGGGTGTAGATAAGAGGGAGGGGTTTCGCTAGCGGGGAAAGCTGGTCTCCTAAAGCATTGGTGATCCGACAATTTGGTTTACGCCCATGGCGGGTTCATTGTTCAAGAGAGGTCCTTGCGCCCCGTTTCACGGGCTGGTCTGCCACGGATTTGTGATCCGAGAATTTGGTTTACGCCCATGGAAAGCCGTCCGTCCTGTTAAAAACGGAGGCGGAATACCCATCAGAAGCTCGCCTGTCCTACCTTTGTCAGATGAGACTTTGGCTCCCCGTCCTTCTGATGTTGCAGTGGCTGTGGCTTCCGTCCTCCACAGGCCAGGGCATCCGGCGGCTGCTCTTGTTCGCTTCCGATGCGACGGACACGTCGCTGGTGCTCCAACGGCAATGGTTGCAGGGTGATTCTGTCGGGATCGTCGACCGGGACATCTGGATCGCGGTATTTACGGAACCACGGACATTCCGTCGGATGTACGAGCACCACGGGGTCCGGAACGGCTTCACCTTGGTGTTGCTGGGAAAGGACGGCACGGAGAAGCTGCGGTCGACCGAACCGGTACCTTTGCAGGATTTGTTCGGCCTGATCGACAGCATGCCGATGCGGCGGGCCGAACTGCAGGAGCGAAAAAAGACAAGGAATGACCGAAAGTGATGTGTTGGTAGTCGGCGCCGGTATCGCCGGTCTGACGGCGGCCCGTACCCTGACGGAGTCCGGCCGCCGGGTGGTGGTCCTGGACAAGTCCCGCGGACCGGGCGGCCGGATGGCGACCCGTCGCGACGGGGAGGCCCGATGGGACCATGGTGCGCAATACTTCTCCACCCGCACACCGGCTTTCCGCGCCCTGGCCGGCGCCTTGGCTGCGGAGCGCACCATCCAGGAATGGAAACCTGCGCACCTGAGCGACCCATACCCCCGCTACATCGGGACAGGCGGAATGAATGCCGTACCCAAGTCCCTGGCGGCAGGGTTGGACGTCCGTTGCCGGCAGCAGGTTGTCCGGCTGAGGTACAATACCGCCTGGGAAGTCGTCACCGCCGGCGGAGAACACTATTCGGCCGGTGTGCTGGTCCTCGCGATTCCGGCCCCACAGGCCTCGGCGCTGCTGACCGGCAGCGGGCTGGACCTGCCCGCCGTAGAGAACGCTCTCGCGCAGGTTGCTTATCACCCGTGCCTGGCGGTGCTGGCCTGGCTGGACCGGCCCGCGGACCTGCCTTTTCCGGGCGGATTGGCTTTGCAAGACCACCCGGTCGCGTGGTTGGCGGACCACACAGCCAAAGGGATATCCACCGTTCCGACACTGATCATCCATGCCGCCCCGGATTTCAGTACGGCGCATCTGGACGGCGACCTGGAGCAGGCCGGACGGTCATTGGCGGATGCCGCCCGTCCGCTGCTCGGCGGAGCGGCCATCACCCGGTTCCAAGTGCACCGCTGGCGATACAGCCTGGCCTTCCGCCGCCATCCGGACCATTTTTTTCACAGCGATGCGCCCGGCCCCCTGTTCATCGGGGGGGATGGCTTCGGCCCGACGGGCCATGTCGAAGGAGCCTTCCTCTCGGGGATGGCCCTGGCGAGGGCCATCCTGGAGCGACCCTGACCGGACAAAAGGGATGGCGGCTCCTCGTCCGGAATCATGCCAGCAAACGGACCGCCTCCGCAATACGGGCGATCGCCTTCCGGATTTCATCTTCCGCAGCGGCGAAACTGATCCGGAAACAATCCGGTGCGCCGAAAGCATCGCCGCCGACCGTCGCGACATGAGCCCGAAGCAGCAGGAACGCAGCAAAATCGTCCGCCGTCCGGATGACCATGTCCCCATCCGATTTTCCGAAATAATGAGAAATGTCCGGGAAGCTGTAAAAGGCACCGTCCGGATTGTTGACCTTGAACCCGGGGATTTCACCCAACAGGCCGACCACCAGGTCGCGTCGGTGACGAAATTCGTCCCGCATGCGCCAAGTCGGCGCCAGGTCGGCATCCAGGGCATAGGCAGCGGCCCGCTGACTGAAGGAATTGGCACCGGAGGTGAATTGCCCCTGTATCTTGGCACAGGCCGCTGCGATATGCTGGGGACCGCCCATGTAACCCAGTCGCCAGCCGGTCATGGCATAGCCTTTGGCGAAGCCGTTCACCGTGACCGTACGGTCCTTCATCGACGGAATGGCGCCGATGCTGGTGTGCTGTCCCGTGAAATTGATGTATTCGTAAATCTCGTCCGAAATCACAACCACATCCGGAAAGGGCGCCAGGGCGGCTGCCAGTGCTTCCAGTTCCTGCCGGCTGTAAACCGAACCGGTCGGATTACAGGGGGAAGAGAAAATCACAGCCCGGGTACGGTCGGTCACAGCGGCGGCGACCTGCTCCGGCGAAACCTTGAAATCACGGTCCACACCGGCATACACCTCCACGGGGACCCCCCCGGCCATTTTCACGATTTCATAGTAGGAAACCCAATAGGGGGCGAAGAGGATGACTTCGTCCCCGGGATCGAGCAAGGCCAGGCAGAGGTTGGCGATGGTCTGCTTGGCGCCGTTGGAGACGACGATCTGGGCAGGGGAGAAATCCATTGCGTTGTCGCGCCGGAACTTGCGGACGATCGCCTCGCGGAGTTCCGCCAGGCCCGGTACGGGCGTGTACTTGGTGTATCCTTCGTCAAGTGCGGTCTTGGCGGCCGATTTGATGTGGTCGGGGGTATCGAAATCGGGTTCCCCCAGGCTCAGGTTGATGACGTCGAACCCCTTCGCCTTGAGGTCGCGTCCCATTTGCGCCATTCGGATGGTGGCGCTTTCCTTCATATCCGAAACCAGCCGGGACAAGGGCTGCCTGCGTACGTCAGTCATGGTGATGGTGTTTATCGTGATGAAACAGACCGGTCGTACCGGAGTGCTGCCAACAGGGTCGGAAAGCTGTTCCTCCCCTTTTGCCGCCTCTTCGCTACGAGTCCGATTGAAAAACAGCGTCTTTCGGTTCCATCTGGTCAGGGAAGTTCCGACAATCGCTCCAGCACCAGCCGGATCATCCGGTCGACGGCGGCGGAGGCATCCGCTGTGAACTCGCCGCGGACACGGTTGGCGAGGATGGTACTGCAGGAGACCGCCCGATGCCCCAGCATATGCGCCAGTCCGTATATGCCGGCCGTTTCCATTTCGAAGTTGGCCAAGGGAAGACCTTCGTACCGAAAGCGGCCGGCCGCCTCGAAAAAATCGGCGGGCAAACGGGTCGGCAAACGAAGGGAACGTCCCTGAGGTCCGTAGAACCCCGGGCTGGTCAGGGTCATCCCGAGGGTCGTCCCTGCTGACAGGAGGCGGAGGGTTTCGGTATCCGCCGATGTGACGGCCGGGGTGAACGGGAAACCGAGCCGGGTGAACAAATCGGCCAAGGCCGATTGCAGGGTACGGGCCTCCTCCTCCGGTTGATACGGATAATATGTCAGGAGGTTGTCCATTCCGATACCGAAAGCGGAAAGGACCAGGGTGTCGACGGGAATGTCAGCGGACAGGCTGCCGGCGGTTCCCAGACGGATCAACCGGAGCGAGGTTTGCGCCCGGCGGACCGTCCGCTCCGCCAGGTCGATGTTGACGAGGGCATCCAGTTCGTTCAGTACGATGTCGATGTTGTCGGTGCCGATGCCGGTGGACAGGACGGTCAGCCGTTGCCGGCCCAACCAACCGGTATGGGTGACGAACTCCCGTTTCCGGACCTGGTGTTCGAGCCGGTCGAAATAACGGGAAACCATCGGAACCCGGTCGGGGTCCCCGACCAGCAGCACCGTCGGAGCCAACTGCTCCGGTCGGAGGTGCAGGTGGTAGATGCTGCCGTCGGCATGGCGGATGAGTTCGGAAGTGGTCAGGTTCAAGCTATGTATGCTTTTGGCACCGAAAAGGCGGTTGGAAGCCAGGAACGCAGCGGCATCCGTTCACCGTCTTGTTCGCCGGAGGCCCGCTGATGCCGATGTTGCGGCAAACAAAAATATCCACATATCGGCTAATATTTAGCCGTGCATCGGCTGTGTACGGAAAAATGGTCGATTTTTACGATTTTTACCAACCGGAATCAGCCGGCAGCCTGCGGAAAAACCGCGCCACCGATCTGAACCCGGCGGCCGCGGATATTCCCCGCCCTGCCGGCGGCTGTCCGGTGCCACCCTCACCCGGAATCCGACCGCATGAAAAAGCCCAACCGAACCCTTTTGTCCCGTTGCCGGCTCCTGCCGGCTCTGCTGCTGTCGGCAGGGGCGGCCTTCGCACAGCCGTTCGAGGTCGGACACCGCAGCCTGGTGTTCACCGATCCGGACCGCGGCAACCGAAGCATCCCTTGCGAGGTCTATTACCCGGCGTTGGCCGCCGGGGAGGAAGTACCCGTGGCGGATTCGCCCGCCTCTTTTCCTGTCCTGGGTTTCGGGCACGGTTTCGTCATGACCTGGGATGCCTACGCCAACATTTGGGAAGCCTTGGTCCCCGCCGGTTTCATCCTGGTCTTCCCGACGACGGAAGGCGGTTTCGCCCCTTCGCATGAAGCCCTGGCGCGGGACCTGGTCTTTGTCCGGAAGGGGATGTCCGAGCTGGGGGGCAACCCGGGATCCCCCTTCCACGGCCGGGTGGCATCCGCTTCCGGTGTGATGGGCCACAGCATGGGAGGTGGCGCCGCCTTCCTGGCGGCGGCCCTGGACACGGGCATCCAGACCCTGGTGACACTCGCACCGGCGGAGACCAACCCTTCCGCGATTGCCGCGGCAGGACTGGTCTCCCGACCGAGTCTCATCTTCGCAGGCGGCAACGATTGCGTCACGCCGCCCCCGCAACACCAGCTCCCCCTGTTCGAATCCCTTGCAGGGGATTGCCATGCCTATCTCAGCATTACCGGCGGAAGCCATTGCCAGATGGCGGAGAGCAACTTCCTCTGCACCTTCGGCGAGGCCACCTGCAGTCCGGCCCCGGACATCACCCGCGCCGAACAGCATGCCGTCATCAACCGGTATCTCCTTCCCTGGCTGGAGGCGGTCCTGCGACAGGATTGTGCCGCCGGCCAGCAGTTCGATTCCACCCTCGCCGCCGACCCGGCCGTCACGTACCAACAGACCTGTCCGCTGGGCTGTCCGGTCGTCGCCTCCTCGGCACCGCGCACCCTCCCCGCCGGGATTTTCCCCAATCCCTTCTGCGACCGGTGGTTCGTCCGCCTGCCGTCCGGCGACTCCGCCTACCTGCGGCTGTACAACCAGGCCGGCACGCTGGTGCTCGAACGGAACCAGCGTCAGCACGACGAGTTGGACACCAGCCACCTGCCGCCAGGTCCGTATCATTACCTGCTGCATACCCAAGGGGGCGGCCGGTACACGGGCACGGTCGTGAAAGCATGCCACTGACCAGGATACAAACTGTCACAACCATACCCGGACTCGGAGCGCCCTCCGCCGGACCACCTTCAACAGCACGACGCATGAAAAAGATATGGCACCTCGGCACTTGCAAGACCTGCCAGCGAATCCTTGCCGAAATCAGGAACCTCGACCAATACGAGGTACAGGACATCAAGGAACGCCCCATCTCCGCAGAAGACCTCGACGCCCTGCGGGAAAGGACGGGATCCTACGAATCCTTGTTTAGCCGCCGCGCCCTGAAGTACAGGGCCTGGGGGCTCCATGAGAAAAACCTCGGCGAGGCGGACTACCGCGACCTGATCCTGCAGGAGTACACTTTCCTGCGCCGGCCGGTAGTGCTGGATGGCGACCAGGTGTACGCCGGCAGCATGCGGAAACCGGTGAACGGAAAATGACGGGCTGACGCCGACTTTCCTATTCCCGGACCAGGGCGTCGATACGGCCGGCCAGCGTGTTGTGGTCGGCATTGGAATTCTTGCGAAGGACGTTGGACATCAGGGCCACCAGGTAGACCGTGCTGTCACCATGCTCGACGATGGCAACCGAATTCATGTAGTTCACGACATTACCCTGGTACTTCCCGCAGGAGAACCCTTCCTCAGGCCTGCAGCTGTACAGACTGCCGGACTTGAAATACAAGGCGGCGGTACGCAGCCGTCGGTTGGCGGCATACCGGATTCGGGTGTCGGTGAGATACAGGAGCCGCTTTATTTCCAAGCTGGAGGAATCATCGACCAATTCTCCTTTCTCCAGGGTGACCATCCATTTCATCAGTCCTTTCGGAGACCCGACACTTCCTCCTTTTCCAGGAATGTACCTTGTTCCGCCACGGGTGAACAACTGCCCCAGGCGCCATTCCTCCGGGGAAATTCCGGCGGAGACGAGCGGGTCGCCGACCACGGACACGGCTATTTCCGACAGGACGGAACGCGGCGTCGACCGGAAATACGCCTCCCCCTGCTCGTATGTCAGGGATGGATAATGCTTTCCGAAGACCCGCATGAGGACGGCTTCCCGCCAAACCACCGTCGCCGCGCCGTTGTTGCTCGGCGAAAGCATATGGTCGGCCCATTCGTACAGGGATAACACGTCATCCTCCCGGATTTGCCGCCGGAAATACCGTCGGGTCTCCGGGTCGAAAAAGGGAACGGTATGTTCGTCGTACACCACCCAGGGACCACCGCGGACAAGCTTGTCCTTCAACAGGGCACGACGAAGGGCGAAGGAATCGGGGTAGATGTTCTCCAGTTCGCAGAACAAGGCGGAGATGACCGCCAGTTTGCCCACGCTACCCGGCTGGAAGCCCCGGTCGGCCTGTTGGGATGCATATCGGACGGGTTTTCCGGGCGAGATGTCCAGCAGGGCGATGGAATAGCTCTCGTCGAGCCGCGGGAACAAGCTCCGAAGCTTCTGCTGCAGGGTGGGATCGGGTGGCGGCAAATCCGTTGGCAGCCGGCCTTCCCCTTCCGGGCCGGCCAGGTGCAGCCGAATGTCGGCCAGGCGCTTGGTAGCGCCTGGCAAGGGGGCGGCCCCTTTGAGTTCCCCGGTCAGGATCCATTCCAGGCGAAGCAGCCGACGGATACCGGTCAGCCGGTATCCGTCGATGGGATAAGCCGCCACATCAGACAGCCCCGCCAGCAGGAGGAGCAGCAGCGCGGACAGCCTGCACCTTGTATGAGAACGGCCTGGCGGCAGCCGGACATGCGGCGTAACCGGCCGCCATATTTTTTTTGGTATGCTTGGCATCGGATGATAATTTTGTTGCGAACCGCTTCACAGCGTTACGGCGCTCCGGTAAGGAGGGTTTGCAAAACGAACGCATCACACCGGTCGCCTGATTTTTTCACCCATCAAGTCCCGAATATGTCTGTTGCGAAACAACTGGCCCTTCATTTGGAAAAATTACATTTCGGCGGAAGCTACACCGGTCCCTCCCTCACGGAACTGCTGGCGGACATCGATTGGCAGCAGGCGGTTCGGAAGGAAGGCGACGTGCACTCCATCGCCGAGTTGTTGTACCACATCCATTACTATGTGGCGATTGTCCTCCGGGTCATGCAGGGTGGCCCCCTGGAGGGAAGCGACCGATACAGTTACGACCTGCCACCCATTGCCGATGCACGGGACTGGGAGGCGCTGAAGGAAGTCGTCTGGCGGGATGCCCGCACTTTTGCGGCGGTGTTGTCCGGCTGGACGGACGAGCAACTGTCGGCACCGTTCGACGATGGCAAATACGGAGATTTCCTGCGGAACATCCTGACCATTCTGGAGCACTCCCAATACCATACAGGACAGATTTCCCTGCTCCGTAAGAAATGGCGGACTGCCTGACCCCGGTCGTTCCGGCGGGCAGGCGTCAGTTCCTGTCCAGCGGGAGCCGCCGGTCGTGACCCGTTCCGGGGACGGCGCTTCCGGACAACCAGGCCGCTGCGGACTTCGCCTCCACGTAAGGCCTCACCTGGAACAGCCACAAATGGCCGTCCCGGAAGCCGCATTCCACATCAAAAGGCGGGTCCATATCAGGAAATTTCCGGGTCAAGGCCGCTGCCAGCCGGCGCAGTTCATCCACATCCCCCTGTGTCAACATCGGTTTTTCGAAGGTGGCATACGCTGTTTCGGTACCGCCCGACACCGGCAGCAGCCGGAAGGTCGGTTCGCGAGCGGGAGACAGCAGCTCCGCCATCCCGTCCGGATGCAGGCGGTAGGATTCGGCCAACTGTCCCTCCACCGCCCCCCCGGCACCGCGGCTGAAGGCGACGGTGATGTCCTCCGCCTGTCCACCCGACAGGCCGGTGGTGACCATCACCCCGGAGTAGTCCACCGCCACGCTGGGAATGATCAGGACGGAGGGGTAGACCTGGGAAGGATTGGACAGGTAATGCTGCCGCCAGCGGTAGCTCCTTTCCGAAAAGGGAGAGGCCCATACATCACGGATGCCTTGCAGGATGGCCGTGCTGTCGACCACATTGAAAACCGTGAGATTCAGGCCGGCACCGGTAAACTCCGGCAGGTCTTCCATGTTGGTGTCGCTGCGCAGGAACACCGGCAGGGTTCCCCACGCCTGCCGGCCGAACGCCTCGCCGAAAGCGAGGCGCAGGGAATCCGTCAGCGCCGGCAGCAACCGCATCTCCCGGATGGCGGTGCGCAGGCGGCCCAGCCGGGCGAGGGTACTGCTGTCGATATACGATGCCGGCAAATCGCTGGCCGACAGGGCTTCCCGTTCGGCGAACGTCCGCTGGAGAAAATCCCAGTAAGACCCGGCGGTGGCGGGCATGGGTTGGTCCATGTGTTGCCGGAAGATTCCGAAGGGGATGACCAGCCCTTCGACCACCTGGTCTGGAAACAGCCGTTTCAGTTCGCCCAGGTTGGCGGCCTTGGGGCCGCAGGTCCTGCCGGACGCCTCCGACCCCACGATGCGAAGGGGTAGCAGCGACCGGACCGATAGGTCCAGCTTGCCGGTCGGGACTTCCACCCGTCGGCGGGGCCGGTCCTCCACCCTGAACAGACGCTGCTCGGCAGCCGTCATGTCGGCAGCCGGTGCCAGGCGGACTTCCCCGGAAGGGGCGACTCCGAAAAAGACTTCCTGCCCGTCGAACCGGCGCAATGCGTTGAAAACCTCCGGGGACAGCTCCGCCAGCGGGATGCCGAGGTTTCGGGCCAACAACTGGACATGCGACACCATATTGCCGGCTTCCACCGCAACGATGCCGGCCACCGGCTGCAATTGGGCAGGCGGCCGCCGGAAACAATATATCCGGTCCTTTTCCATCCCTCCTCCATAATCCTGCTCGTCCACCACAACCAACCGCCCTTTTGCAAATCCAGGATGCAACCCGCGCGCCTGCCCGCGTACCTGCCCGCCCATCAAGTCGGGAGCGGACCCGGTCGCCATGACAATCCGACGCCCCAGGTCGTCGGCTTCGCGGCCGAGCGACAACAGGACGGATGACCGGATCCGGTCGTCGACAAATCCTCCCGCAAGGGGCTCGAAACCACCGAACAAACCGACCACTTCCCGAAAGACGGCCCGAACCTGCCCGGCTCCCCACCGGACGACCCGGGCAGCCTTTTCCTGATAACCCTGCAGCAGGCGCAGGGAAACGGAGTCCTGCTGAGGAACCGCAAGGCCGCCTTCCACCGCTTTCCATTCCCATGCCTCCAGCAAGCCGGTCCCCGCCGCAGCCATCGTACCATAGCAGATTCTGTTCAACTGCGCGGAAAGACCGGGGTCTTCCCATTCCTCCGACGCCAACCGGTACCAATCCTCCAACAGAAGGGACAAATCGAGCAGTGCCAGTCGTACCTCGCCGTCCGGCGCATCCGGAAGGACTTCCCGCAGCCGCCACATCAATTCGGCCGAAGCCATGGCCCGGGCACTACCCGGTACCGGTCGGTCGAATGCCCTGGCAAAGGCTTCCACCGTCGACCGGAAACCGAACGACATCGGGAGCCGGTCCAGACAGGAACGGATGGCCTGGACGTCCGGCGGCCTGTACTGTTCCTCCAATCCATGCAGCAAGGACTGCAGTTTTTCCAGCAAGGCCGGATCCATCCGGCGACGGTGCTCCGCGATGAAATCGGAAACCCGGCGGATATCTCCCGACTCCGGCAGCCCGTGCAATTTGACCCGCAGGTCGCCGAACGGCGGATATCGCTCCGCTATGTATTTCGACAAAGCCCGCAGCTGCTGCGTCTGCCGGTCGTCCGCCCGATGCGGAATGTCACGGACAGCCTCCCGGAGCAGGAAGAAGTACCGCTCCGTCCGGTCCGGGTCGGACAAGGCCCAAACCAGGAAGGCATACCCCCATGCCTCCTCGTCCTCGATCTGCCAGGCCCCCCGGTAGTATCGGGCCCGGCGGAGCACCCAGCCGTCATCAACGACCCGTAGGTATTTCTCCAACAGATATTGCTTGAGCCTGGATTGATAATTCGCCTCATCCCAAAATGCCGATCGATTCGTGGTGGACAGAATCTGACCGATGAAAAGATGTTCCTGCTCCGCCAGTTCGGCCACCTCGTCTTTATACCGGGCCCGCTGCACCCCTCCCGGTTCCGGACAGGTCTGCTCGCGGGGTACGGCGAAACTTCCGTCCGCACAGAACCAACGGATATCCTTGTAAGGACCCCGCGGATCCGTCTTGTACCGGGCGATCCGCTCCCGCAGAAGGGAATCCGGCGTGCGGACCGCCTGGGCCGTGAGTTCGGATACACCCCGACCTACCGTCAAAGCCTCTAACAGCAACCCTACCCATAGCCATTGGTACCGCATAACAAATCCTCGGTACGAGCCGACGGCGGACCGGCCCTGGACATCATGGGAGGTTCCAAAGGACCGACCGGAGCCGGCTCGCAGTTTTTTATTCTAAAAATAGGCATTATGCGTCACCCGACAAACCGAAGGCCCGGAGAAAAAGTATGGATACATTGCCTCCCAATCCGGGCGCAAACCAAATTGTCGGATCACCAATGTTAAGTAGTCCAGCTTTCCCCGCGAGCGAATCCCCTCCCTCTTGTCCACACCCGTGCCCCGCGCCACGTACCCCTCTCCGCGAAGCGGGGAGCAAAATGGGCGCAAATCAAACTGTCGGTTCCGCATGAAGGAGGGTTGACCTGCGACGTCGCGGCCGAAGGGATGATGGCATGGCGGATTGGTCGTTCAAGGGAGGTTCTTGCTCCCCGCTTTGCGGGGAGTACTTGTTTGCGAATTTTAGAGAATTTGACTGATTACGGGGATTTTGCTCCCCGCTCCGCAGGGAGGGATTGCGGCGCCGGGCAGATTCTTTTTGGCCAAGCATCCCGCTTCGCGGGCTGGTTTGCTACGGATTGGTGATCTGACCGTTCGGTTAGGCAAATGGGATGCAAAGAGGCTGCCTAACCGACAAGTTGATTTGCGCCCGAACCATCCCGCCTTCGATTTCGGACTTGTCGATCTGAATCGGGTGGCGGACGAAGTCATCATCAAATTCCGCGGAAGACACCTGGTGCACCGCTCCTTCCTACTCGTCAAATACCGGCACCGACCCGACTTGATTCCGCTGGAGATTTCGAGGAAAATCCTTTACTTCAAATAAACCGAACTGCATCAGGTTCAAAAGGTCAATTTCCTCCGGCTGTTGGTCACCTACCAGTTCAGAGCCTTCCCTGCCAAGGCGACGCACCTGGTCCTTCCGTTTGAAAACGACTCATCCATGGCATCCGTATTCAAAGGCAGCATCGGCGAGAAACTCATCCGGGAAGCAAAGGAGGAGGCCCTGCAGGAAGGCATCGAGCGAGGGCAGGGACAAGGTGCCCGAAAAGAAAAATTGGTTTCCCGATTCCGAATGGACATGGAATTGGTTGTACGCCTGTCCAACATGGGTTCGGTACCGAAATGATGTCGGACATACCCGGATTGCCCTCCTCCTTCCCATCGGAATTCGCAACCTGTCTGCGACAAGGCGACCCCCACGGCGCTGACCGCCGCCGGGCAGCGTGCGGACAAATGCCCGGGTGCGGATGTGGCCCGTCGGGAGCTGAAAGCGGGCTTGTCGGCATTCGGCCTGCAGCCGCCTGCCGTCCACCTGTATGTCCGGACCATGGCCCAACTCCTGTCCCTGTGATACGGACTGGCCCGCCGGCATGTTTACCGTTTACCTTGCCGCCGACCGGACCATCTGCTTCAGCCGGGCATTGAATCCGTCTTCCGCCAACAGGCGCTCGATGGTCAGGTGGAAGCGGAAACGCCAGTAATGCGGGGAAATGCTGGGGTCATTTATTTGCTCCACGGCCGCATCCGCCCGCCGCAGTCCGCCATCCATACCCACCAGGTCCTGTATCGGGAAGACCGCCCACATGCTGGGGGACGCCAGGTGCTGGCGGTTGATGGCTTCCACGACCTCCACCGTACATTCCCGCGACACCTGCCCCATCCCCGGGAACCGGTGGAGGAACCGCTGGGCACGGGCCGCATCCGCTTCCCACCAGCCCCGGATGGTCGGCATGTCGTGGCAGGAGGGGCTGCAGACGGAAGTGTAGGGGTATTCCGCCGGGTCGGCGAACTCGGCGGCGCCTTTCGGCATGCGCTGGATTTCCAGTGACAGGATGTTCAGCGCCTGCATGACACCGGGAACGGTGGACGGAATCATACCGAGGTCTTCCCCGCAGATCAGCATATCGGAAGCGGACAGCAGGGCCGGGAGTTTCCACATCGCCTGCCGGCGCCAGAACGCATCATGGCGGCTGTAGTAGTACTGCTGGTAAAGCCGGTCGAAGACGCCCCTTTCGTCGGCGCCCAGCGCCTGATAGGATGCGGTCGTCTGCAAGGTGATACGCGGATTGAACGCCGTACCGCCGCTGCCTGGTTCCTCGATGAGCAGGACTTCCGCCACGAGTTTCATGACTTTCCTGCCCAGGTCGGCTTTTTCAGGCCATGCGGCGAACCAATCCCGAACCGCCGCCTGGTCCTCCAGCCCCGGACG
Source organism: Bacteroidota bacterium (assembly GCA_041163745.1). Classification (GTDB taxonomy): domain Bacteria; phylum Bacteroidota; class Bacteroidia; order Chitinophagales; family Saprospiraceae; genus UBA6168. Next base: position 38,511 of record JBEAQU010000051.1, on the reverse strand, counting down.
CAACCGGTAGCCACCGACCCCGTCCTCCTCCAGGCAGTGCGCGCGAACGAATTCCGCCTCTTCGCCGAACATCCTGTCCAATATGTATGGCCGGATATACGGCCGGGTGTACCTGGTCAGATCCCCTTGCAAGCCGAAGGATGCCAGCTCATCCCGCGAATAAGGCAGGCGTGGGTTGAACAGCCCCATCACACCGCTCACCTGCCGGACGGGGATTTCCCAGATTCGGAAGAAGCCCAGGATATGGTCGATGCGAAGGGCATGGAAATATTCGCTCAGCTTGGACATACGCTGCCGCCACCACGCGAAGCCGTCCCGGGCCATCACTTCCCAGTTGTACGTAGGAAATCCCCAGTTCTGGCCGTCATCCGCATAGGGATCCGGCGGAGCCCCCGCCTGGCCGTCCATATTGTACAGCTCCGGTGCCATCCAGGCATCACAACTGTACCGATAGATACCGATCGGCAGGTCCCCCTTCAAAACCACCCCCCGGGCAGCGGCATATGCGGACGCATCCGACAACTGTCTATGGGCATGATATTGGACGAAATAATGGAAGGCGACCTCGTCGTACGCCGCCGCATCCGGATGACAAAGGTCCTCCAGCACCCGCTCCGAATAAAGGGCATGCTTCGGCCAGTTCGGAAACTCCACCGTGCCGTAAGTGTCCCGCAGATAACAGAATGCTGCATAAGGCCGCAACCAGCTGGCATTGTCTGACAGGAAGGACTGCACCGCCGGATCCTGCCGGAAAGCCGCCCGTTCCTGCCGGTACAGCAAACGAAGGAAAGTGAACTTGACTTCCAGGACCCGCTCGAAATCGACCGCCGCCAGGTTGTTGAGGGCTTCCGTTTCACGCGCCAGCCGGGCGGCCGCCCGCTTGTCCCGGAGCGTTGCGATTCCCGGCAGGTGGATGTACAAGGGATGCAAGGCATGGATGGATATCGCCGCATACGGATAGCTGTCCGTCCAGGTCTTCGTGGCGATCGTATCATTGACCGGCAGGACCTGCACCATCCTCATTCCGGTCCTTACCGACCAGTCGACCAAGCCCTTCAGATCCGCGAACTCCCCGATTCCCAAGCCTTTTTCACTGCGCAGGGAGAAGACCGGGACCGCCACACCCGCCCCATGCCACCGGTTGGCTCCATACCGGAAATGCTCGTCGGAACGAACCAGCAGGTTGCCTTCCCCGGTGGGGAACGAAAACCGAAGGGTGCGGTTCTCCCCGGCTTCCCACTGCCGGACGACACCGGTCCCTTTCTCGCAGATGGCATATTTGTAGTCGGTCTCCAGGAAGTTTTCCGACACCTCAACGGAGGCCTGCCAACAAGGGAACGCCCCGTCGTCCATCACCAATGGAACCTTCCAATCTCCCAGGGAAGGGTGGTTCCCCAGGATGCAGCATTCCATGTCCTGCGGAATGGCAACCGCCGACAAACGGAACAGGATCCGGTTGGAAGTCCCCGCCACCCGTGCTTCCGGCCGGGATGTTTCCCGACGGAACACGACATCCCGGAAGGCCGATGAGAAAAACAGCCGGTCCGGGTCGTCCTGCGGACGCCAGAAATCCTGACAATACACCTGCCCGCCCTCGCTGGGAACCGACAAACAGCGGTATTCCCCGTCTTCCGGCACCAGACCGGCAGGTGTCCGCAGCTCGTACCGGTAGTGCAGGTCCGTACCGCCCGGCACCTCCGACGCGGCGAACCAGTTCGCACCGTCATAGCTGTGTGCCACCAGCATGGTACACACACCGCTGCCGTCATGCCAACTGATCTCCATCCTTTCTCCTGGTCGGACGACATAATGAATGTGGAAATTGACTGTCATTGTACGCGTATGTCTGAAATTTTCCGCAACAGGACTCCTTCCGTCCGGAGCGACCCGGCACCGAACAGGTTCCCCAGCCCGGGACAGACGGACCTTTGCGCTGCAATATTATCGAAAGGGGCCAACAATCGGAAATAAGGCCCGGGGTATGGCAAGCCGACTTTCAACCCTGCAATATGTCACGATACCTGCTTCCTGCCTGTGCCCTCCTTCTTTCGCTGGCCAGTACCGGCGTCCAACCGGAACCCGCCCCCCGCTCCGACGGGTGCATACTCCCAACCGGTAGGTCGAATATGCCGGCCTGCACGGTATCCGCATGGACACCCATTCCTATCCGGACCCGACTTACATGGCCGATTGGTCCTGCCGGCTGCTGGCGGAATATCCCGGACTGCATACCGTCTGGAAGGTGTGGCATACAAGCCCTCACTGGCAGAAGGGCAGGCCTCAGCGGTTTCGGATGGATCCTGCCTGCCTTCTCTGCCGGATTTTCCCATCCGACAGGCATTGGTGAAGACCCTGATTCAACCGGAAACCCGGGAAACCGTATTGGTGGGCCTGGATGAGGTACTGGCCCGGGATTTCCTGTTCCCGAACGCCTCGTCATCTTTCCTGACAACTATGACATGCCGCGTTTTTTCGAACAGGGCGGAGCAGAAGCGCACCTGTTTCGGATGGGGCCTGTTTTCCTGCTGACCACACGGGGCATACCGTAATTGCTTTGCGGTACGTAAGTACGAAGGACCAGCCCGCCCCAACGCAACGACGGCCTCATCCGGCGTGATTTCCAAGGCGGCTGGCCCGATGATGCGGCCGATGCCCGTACGGACGGGGCCGCTTGCCGGAGCAAACCGTCGCACAGGCGGCGTTGCGCCGTTTGCTGCGGAGGCGCCGGAATGCCCGGGTCGTCCATGAAGGGGCCATGTCCCACTTCGCTCCCGAAGACGGAATCTATGTCCACTTCCGAAACACGGATTGTGAAACCGACATGGTCATCCTGAACAAGGAAGTCCACCGGCAGGTGCTCGGCCTGGAGCGCTTCCGGGAATTGCTGCCGGCAGGGCCCATGGCCACGGAATGGTTTCCGGCTCCTCGCTCCGGCCGGAGGATTTCCTCGAGCTACCTCCCAGAACGGCATGGGTGCTGCAGCTGGAATTACCTCGACCCGTCGGCATCGGAAGCACACCACGCAAACACCTCCGGCAGTCCGCCCGCCGTATGCACCGGAGCGCGCCACCCCGTCCGACGGTCCGGCCGACGGTCCGGTAGACAGGAACCGGATGCCGCCGCTGGAAAAGATTATTGCCGGGATTTTTTATTTTCCTTCCGCAATTCCCTACTTTGGGCGTGCCGGGCATGGTGACCCGGCACTTGGTTCCGACACTCGGTGGACTAGACTGGCAACTAATCCTCCGCCCACAGCGCGGCTGCCGAGCGGGGAGGAAGGGCTCACCGGCTCCCGGCCGGTCAGGGAAGCGGGACAAGCCCCTCCTGCGCAGTCCTTCCCCGGATGTCCACGGATCCACCGCGAAATACGGTCCTTCATGACAAAAATCGTCACCTTCGGTGAAATCATGCTGCGGCTGACGCCGCCCGGCTTCCTCCGCTTTTCCCAAGCCGCTTCCTTCGATGTGGTATACGGCGGCGGCGAGAGCAACGTCGCGGTTTCCCTGGCCGGTTTCGGGATGCCGGTGGAATTCGTCTCCCGACTCCCCGCCAACGACCTTGGCGACTGTGCCCTGCAAGAACTGCGCAAAAGGAACGTCGGCACCAACCATATCCTCCGCGGCGGGGAGCGGCTGGGAATCTATTTCCTGGAGATGGGTGCGGTGAACCGGGGCAGCAAGGTGGTCTATGACCGCACCCATTCCGGCATGGCTTCCATCGGCCCCGGCATGGTGGACTGGGAAGCGGTATTTTCCGATGCCACCTGGTTCCATTGGACCGGCATCACCCCGGCTATCTCGCAAGGCGCCGCCGACGCCTGCCTGGAGGCCATCCGGACCGCCAACCGACTGGGCCTGACCGTCTCCACCGACCTCAACTATCGAAAGAATCTCTGGCGATACGGGAAACATCCCCGTGATGTCATGCCGGAGCTGGTCGAAGGCTGCGACATCATCCTTGGCAATGAGGAAGATGCAGCAAAACATTTCGGCCTGCACCCCTCAACGGTGGATGTCACCCGGGGCGACACCGTGGACGCGCAGGCCTACCTGCCTGTGTTCCGCGACCTCATGGCGATGTTCCCCCGTGCCCGCAAAGTCATCACCACCCTGCGCGGAAGCATATCCGCCAGCCACAACAGCTGGGCAGGAGCGCTTTTCGACGGAACGACGCTGTACACCTCTCCTACCTACCAGGTCACCCATATCGTGGATCGGGTCGGTGGGGGAGACAGTTTCATGGCCGGCCTGATCTACGGTCTGCTGACCTGGCCGGATGCAGACCAACAGGCCCTGGATTTCGCCGTGGCCGCATCCTGCCTGAAACATACCATCTATGGTGATGCCAACCTCGCAACGGTCGAAGAAGTGGAAAACCTCCTGAAAGGGGACGGCTCCGGCAGGGTGAGCCGTTGAGCGGAAAATTGACAAACCATACATACCACGATCATGGCAAGACACAGCAGGTTACAGGTGGCGAGCACCATGGCCGAACAAGGGCTCGTACCGCTTTTCTACCACCCGGACGCCGGTGTGGGCAAGGAAGTCCTCCACGCCTGCCATGCCGGTGGCGCCCGGCTGCTCGAATTCACAAGCCGCGGGGATTTCGCCCATGAGGTCTTCGCGGAGCTGTCGCGTCATTGCGCCCGCCAACTGCCCGACATGATGCTGGGCGTCGGTTCGGTGACCGATGCCGCCGCCGCCAGCCTGTACCTGCAGCTCGGAGCCGACTTCATCGTCACGCCCGTCCTGCGCGAGGACATCGCCGTGGTCTGCAACCGCCGGAAGGTGCTCTGGTCGCCCGGCTGCGGCTCCTTGTCGGATATCTGCCGCGCCGAGGAACTGGGCTGTGAAATCGTCAAGCTCTTCCCCGGCGGCACCTACGGGCCGGATTTCGTCCGGAATATCCTCGCACCACAACCCTGGACCAGCATCATGCCGACCGGCGGGGTATCCCCGACCGAAGAAAGCCTCCGCAGCTGGTTCCGGGCAGGGGTCGCCTGCGTCGGGATGGGCTCCCAACTGATCCGCTCGGAATGGATACGCGACAAGGCGTTCGATCGGCTCACGGAAACCGTACGGAACACCCTGGCCCTCATCCGCGACATCCGTTCCAACCGCTAACCGCAACCTTATCGTTCATATCATGCCATCCTGCGACTTCTTTTCCTTCCGACGCTGCCGGACTGCCGCCTTCCTTCCGATCCTCCTGCTGCTCGGTTGCTCTGACCACCCGGCGGCGGTCACCCTGAAACTGGCCCACGGGCTGGATGTCAGCCATCCTGTCCACCAAGGGATGGTTTTCCTGGAAGCGGAACTCGCCCGCTTGTCCGACAACACCATGGCCCTGGAAATTTACCCCAACCAACAACTCGGAACGGAACGCCAATGCCTGGAGTTGCTGCAAATCGGCAGCCTGGCCATGACCAAGGTCTCCGGAGCGGTCATGGAAAATTTCGCCCCGGATTTCCAGGTGCTCAGCCTGCCATATGTCTTCCGGGACCGGGACCACCTGTACCGGACACTGGACAGCAGGACGGGCCGCCACCTGCTGCTCCAAGGGGAACGGTACCGACTCCGCGGACTGACCTATTTCGATGCCGGACAACGGTCCTTTTACGCCAAGGAACCGATACGTACGCCGGAAGACCTCGTCGGAAAGAAAATCCGGGTGCAGGAAAGCGTCAGCGCCATGCAGCTTGTGCAGGCCCTGGGCGCCTCCCCCACCCCGGTATCCTGGGGAGAGCTGTACACCGCCTTGCAGCAGGGGGTTGTGGACGGGGCGGAGAACAATCTCCCCAGTTTCCATTCCTCGCGGCATTACGAGCTGTGCCGGTATTACACCTTGAACGAACATACGGCCGTGCCGGACGTCCTGGTCATCGGGACGGACGCATGGTCCAGACTCGATCCGCAGCAACAGGCCTGGTTGCAAGCGGCAGCGGATTCGGCAAAGGTCTACCAGCGCCGCTTGTGGCAGGCCGCGGAACAGGCGTCGCTCGCCGCCGTCTCCGCAGCCGGGGTGGAAATCATCCGTCCCGACAAAGCCGCGTTCGCCGAAAGAACCAGGCCGCTGTTGGAAGCATACCGCAGCCACCCCACCATCTACCCCTTGATCCGCCAAATACAGGAATTGCCATGAAGACCCGTATCGACCGGTATCTCTCCGTCGGGCTGACCTGCCTGCTGATGGTCATGACCACCGACGTGCTGTGGGGTGTCTTCACCCGGTATGTGCTGGGGGCCCAGGCACCGTGGACGGAAGAGCTGGCCCGGTTTCTTCTGATATGGATCGGACTGTTGGGGGCTGCCTATGCCAGCGGCCAGGGGCTGCACCTCAGCATCGACCTGTTGCCGGAGCGCCTGTCGGGCAACCGGCGGCGGCAGCTGGAGCTGCTCATCCGTTTTTTCGTCCTGCTATTCGCGGTTTCGGTCATGGTGGTCGGTGGTTGCCGCCTGCTGTACCTCACCTGGGCCCTTGGCCAGACCTCTCCCGCCCTGCGGCTTCCCATGTGGATGGTATACAGTGTCCTGCCGCTCAGCGGAGGGCTGGTGACAGCCTATGCCTGGCAGGATATCCGGCAGTTCCGCCGGCCGGCGGAATGAAATGCCCGCCTTTATGGGCAAGCCAACGAATAACCTATGGAAATACTGATCCTCGCCACTTGCTTTCTGTTGTTACTTGCGCTGGGTGTCCCGATTTCATGGAGCATCGGCCTCAGCAGCACCTGTACCCTGCTGGTCAGCATGCCGGCAGGGCCGGCACTGACGACGGTCGCCCAGCGGATGGCGACCGGACTCGACAGCTTTTCCCTGCTGGCCATCCCGTTTTTCATCCTCGCCGGCGAGCTGATGAACAGAGGGGGTATCGCACGCCGGTTGGTGGCTTTTGCCAAGTCCGTCGTGGGAGCCCTACCGGGTGGCCTGGCCCATGTGAATATCGTGGCGGCCATGTTGTTCGGTGCCATCGCGGGCTCTGCCGTTGCCGCCGTCTCCGCCCTGGGCGGCATGTTGGGGACGGAGATGGAAAAGGACGGCTATCCGCGTGAATTCTCCGCTGCGGTAAACATCACGGCGGGTACGACAGGCTTGGTCATACCGCCCAGCAACATCCTGATCGTTTACTCGCTGGCGAGCGGCGGGGTATCCATCGCCACCCTTTTCCTGGCCGGATACCTGCCCGGACTGCTGGTCGGCGGCCTGCTGATGCTGACAGCAGGGTTATGGGCTCACCACCGGAAGTTTCCGGCCGGGCCACGCAGCAGCCTGCGGCAGATTGTCAGGACCTTCGTCGACGCATTTCCCAGCCTGCTGCTGCTGGTGGTCGTGATCGGCGGCATCGTGGCCGGAATCTTCACCGCCACGGAAGCCTCCGCCGTCGCCGTACTGTATTGCCTGGTACTGACCCTGCTGTACCGGGAGATTTCCTTCGTGGCTTTGCCGAGCGTATTCCTGCGGGCAGCCGCCACAACGTCTGTCGTCCTGCTGCTGGTCGGCACCTCCATGGGCTTGTCCTGGGTCATGGCATATGAGAACATCCCCCAGGCCATCAGCGAGGCCCTGCTGTCGGTCAGCCAGGACAAGGTGGTGGTCCTGCTCCTGATCAACCTGTTGTTGCTGTTTGTCGGCATCTTCATGGACATCACCCCCGCCGTTCTGATTTTCACACCCATTTTCCTGCCGGTGGTGACCCAACTGGGAATGGATCCTGCCCACTTCGGCATCGTCATGGTGGTCAACCTCTGCATCGGCCTCTGTACGCCGCCGGTGGGATCCGTCCTGTTTGTCGGGGTCGGGGTCGGCCGGACGACCATCCGCGCGGTCCTGCGTCCTTTGCTGCCTTTGTTCCTGGCGATGCTGGCCGCCTTGCTGTTGATCACGTTCGTCCCGGCGGTCAGCCTGTGGCTGCCGCAAACGGTCGGCGATTGGTTCGGCAGCCGTTGAGGCGGCGCGCCGGCCTACCGGCCCGCACGCAGGCTCAGGCGAAGAAATAGTACAACCAAACAGAGGCGCCGGTCAGCAAAGCGGCATAGGGCAGGTCCTGCCGCCAATAGGGCCGGCCGGCTTTACGGAGGGCGGGCAGGAAAGCCAGACAGGCCAGACAGGCACCCGGCCATGCCATGGAACGTGCCGGAAAAACACCGGCAAGCACCAGCGCGATCGGCAGGCTCTGCAGCAGCAGGAAACCGGCGACGGCCCGGAAGAACTGCCCCGGGGCGACGGTCAGCTGCAGGCGGCGATACCTTTCCAGATGACGGGAATCTCCCTTGCCGTCACCCAGCCAAATGAGAACGGCGGAACAGAACAGGAAGGTCAGGGCGATGCGGTGCAGGAAATTGAGGGGCGACCCCGACAACCATTCCACTATCCACTCGGCGGACCAGCCGGCGACGGGACCCAACAACATGGCACCCACCGCACCCCGGGTGCTCGCCCGCGGCCAGAGGACCCCGAAGAAGAACGCGGCCATGATACCGGGTGTGAAGTAAGACAACTGCGCGGAGACTTTCAGGAAGAAATGCTGGGAACGGTCAGGGGTGTAGGTCAGCCAGGCCAGACCCACGGCAAGGGACACGAGCAGGAGGACCATCCAACGGCCGAAACGCAACAATTGGCGGTCGGATGCCGCAGGGTTCCGGTACCGCTGGTAGACATCCACCGTCAGCAAGGTCGTGGCCGCATTCATCATGGAGTCGACGGCGGAGAAGGTGGCGGCTGTCAGTCCGGCCAGGATCAGTCCGGTCAGCCCGGTACCGACGGGAATGACGGTCTCGACCAGTTTGAGAAAGGCGCTGTCCGCATTGAAATCCTGCTCGCCGAAACGCGCCCGGAAAAGGTAATAGGCTGCCACCCCTGTGGCAATGGAAAAGAAAGGGATCGCCAGCTTCAGCCAGCCGCTCGCAATGATGCCTTTCCGGGCGTCCTCATCGGAACTGGCGGCCAGAACCCGCTGCACCAGGAACTGGTTGGTGGTGAAATTGAAACAATGCTGTAGCAGCAGTCCGGTGAAGATGCCCGTCCAGGGCAGCTTGGGATGGTCGGGCGGCAGATACAGGTGCATCCGCTGCCGGCCGGCCGGTTCCAGGGCATCCAAGGCCAGCATGCCGCCGACCCCTCCGATTTCCGGTTGGCTGAATGTGAAATACGCAACCGTCAGGCCACAGGCCAGCATCAACAGGGTCTGGATGGCATCCGTCACCACGATGGATTCCATGCCGCCCCACAGGGTATAACTGCAGGTCACCATGCCGATGACCAACAACCCGGTCAGGTAGGAAATGGAAAAGGACGACCCGCCGAACAACCATTGCAGGGTGAGACTGCCCACATAAAAGGCCCCCACCAACTGTACCAGGATGATGAGCACCAGCAGGATGCTGTACGACAATCGGGCGGTGGCGCCATACCGCACCTCCAGGTATTGTGACAACGTGAACAGCCCCAGCTTCCGGTAGGAAGCCAGAAAGACGTAACACAGCAGAAGGATCGCCGGAAACACAATCTCGTAGTGGGCCTGTACAAAACCGATGGAATATCCCACCCCCAACATGCCAATCAGATGGAACGAGCTGATGTTCGTCCCGAATACGGAGGCGGCGACCGTCCACCAACGTACCTTGCGGCCAGCCAAAAAATACCCTTCCGATGTTTTTTTCCGCAGCGACACCCAAATTCCCGCTCCCGGCAACACCAGGAGGAGGGCAGCCAACACCAGGGTGTCCGCACCGGAGATTTGTTGCAGCATGAGGCGATGTATGGACTTGTTGCGACAGGGTCATCAAAGGGTCAAAAAGGCTTTTTTTTTTCACTTCGCTGACCCATTGCAACAAGTCTTATTTTTTTTCCGTGTCGGAAACAAAGTCGACGCCCCGCCGAGCGGTGCCGCCACCCTTGGGATGCCGAAGTCAGGCATAGGTCAGCGGACCGTTGGTCAATGGCGTCGCCGGGGTGATTGCCGGACGGCGGCCCAGCCGTTCCGCCAGCCGGACATTTGGCAGGTGGGGCAGCACCAGCCCGGCGAAGTATTCGCTTTCCTCTTTGAGGGGATATCCCGAAAAAACAAAGGACCGAAAACCCATGTCCATATATCGGTTGATTTGCCGGACAACCTGCTCCGCGGATCCCACCAGGGCGGCTCCGCAGCCGGAACGTGCCCGCCCGATATCCGTCCATAATATTTCCTCCAGAAAGCCATCCCCATCGGCCTCCTTCCGGAATTCATCCTGTCGCAGCACCCCGAGGGAACGGGCATCCTGGGTCCGGTATTTCAGGACCGCCCCCTGGCCGGCGTCGAAGCGGGACATGAGCCGCCGCGCATGGCGGCGGGCTTCCTCCGCTGTTTCCCGGACTATGACATGGATCCGCAATCCAAAGTCGACGGACCGGCCGAAGCGGCGCGCCCTCGCCGCCACATCCGTCATGGTGGCATGCAGGCTTTCCTCCGGTTCGGGCCACATCAGGAAAACATCGCCGTATTGCGCGAAAATGTCCCGCGCACCCGGCGAGATGCCACCGAAATAGAGCAGCGGACCCCCGTTTTGCTGATAGGTTTTGGCAGGGGCGGCCGGCAGGTCGAGCGCACCATGAATCTCCCCTCGCCACTGAATCCGGTCTTCCGCCCGCCAGGCGGCCTGCAAAAAGGAGATGGTCTCCGCACAACGCCGGTATCGGTGCTCGGCCGGCTCCTGCCGGCCGGGCAGGTCGGAATGGATGATGTTGACCGTCAGCCGGCCTTCCAGCAGGTGGTCGAGGGTCGCCAGGGAACGGGCCAGCATGGGAAGGTCGTACTCCCCTGTCCGGATGGCCACCAACAGACTGATGTCGGTGGTCATGGGCGCGATGGCCGCGGCAAATGCCAGCGGCTCCTGCCCCACCACAAATGAGGTCGGCAACAGGATGTTGCGGAAGCCCAATCGGTCGGCGGTCAGCAGGATGTCCTTGGTGTGCGCCCAGTTGCTCCGACGCCCGGGATCCAGTTGCCCGAGGTATTCGGTATCGCCCCCGCACAGATCGCAGAACCACCCGATCTCGGCGATTCGGTCTTCGGTGCGGATTCCGGAAACCGGTTTTATTTCCTGGAACATATCGTTCGGTTTGTACAAATGTCGCCCAATTTTTCCGTAATCCGGCTCGGGAGCTTTTCAAAATGTCGCTGCTGCCAACAGCATGTCCATTGATCGAAATGCCGAAAGCGAAAAAGAAGCCGAACCATGTGGCCGGTTCGGCTTTGATCTGAGTTGATGCATGATGTTGTGCCCGAAGCGGTGACGGAATGGCGGATTCGTTGGAAGAGGATTTGTTCATTCCCCGCTTCGCGGGGAATGCTGGTCTAAGAATTATAGAGAATTTTGCTAATTACAAGTATTTTTATATTGTTAATTTATTGATAGCAAGTAGATTGTATCTTTTTTCGCCTTTTTATCAGTGGAATTTTGTTCCCCGCTTCGCGGGGAGGGATTACGGCCTTGGGCAGATTCTTTGTAGATGCGATGGACTGGCTCCCCGCTTCGCGGGGAGGGCTGGTCTGCGAATCTTAGAGAATCAGGCTGATTACGGGGATTTTTTCTCTTGTCATTTATTGATTGGCCGTGTGTTGGGAATTTGTTCGCTCTTGATGACGAGGATTTTGTTCCCCGCTTCGTGGGGAGGGAACCGGTGGCATGTACGATGCCATGGAATAGCGTCTGCCGAGGGCCACATCCATGGGCTGTCTGTATTTGGGCGACCATTGGTTTGCGCCCGGTGCGAATCGCTTTCAAAATGGTGTTGGGGCATTCACCCGAATGCTGTAGGAATGCACGGCTTCCTGATGCTATAGGTTGAATTGCACACTCCGGTCCCGAACGCTGACCGGAAGCTTTCGAAAGGACCGGAAAAGCGCGTGCGGAAAAATCCGGTCGGAATCGGGAAGGACCATGCCACTCCCGGATTGCCGAAAAAAAACTACATTTACCTGCCCGTCCCGCTGCCGTAACCCGGCGGACAACCTTTCGCCAGCGGTCCCCTCGGCACCACCCGCCATTTCCGGACGACGGCGACCCGCCACGGCTTTTGTCGGATCGGAGACGGCACCGCATGCAACAACCACCCATCAAGCAATTCCTATGCAGTTGTGGACACCCGACGGAAACTTCCGGAAACATGCGCACCTGACCCACTACCTCCACTGGCTGGCCACCGAAAAATCCCTGCATTTCAGCTGCTATGAGGAGCTGTGGCGCTGGTCGACCACCGATATCGAAGCGTTCTGGGAAAGCATCTGGCAATATTTCCGCATCATATCCCACCATCCCTACCGCCAGGTTCTTCGGGAGGAGGCCATGCCGGGAGCAATCTGGTTCGAAGGTGCCACCCTGAATTATGCCGAACACCTCTTCCGCCCGCTGCCGCCGGCGCCCGGTGCAGCCCCTGCCCCGCCGCCCGGGCCCGCCATCCTCTTTTCTTCGGAAGACGGTGGCGTGCAGGAAATCTCCCGGCAGGAACTGCGACAGGAGGTCGCCGACCTGGCGGCCTGGCTGCGCGAAGCCGGCGTAAAACCGGGCGACCGCGTGGCAGCCTACCTGCCGAATATCCCACAGGCGTCCGTCGCATTCATGGCTACCGCCGCCATCGGAGCCGTCTGGTCCAGCTGCTCCCCCGACTTCGGAACGAGCAGCGTCATCGACCGCTTAGCACAAATCTCCCCGAAAATACTGTTCACCGTCGATGGCTACACCTACAACGGCAAAGCCTTCGATAAGAAAGAAGTGGTCCGGGACTTGTGCGCTCACTTGCCCAGCCTGGAACAGGTGGTCGTCATACCTTGTCTCAAGACGGGAATGGAAAGCACGGACTGGCATCTGCCCCTCCGGTCCGTCGACTGGCGGGACATCCCTCGCAACGGCGCCGAACTGCACTTCGAAGCGGTTCCCTTCGACCATCCCCTGTATGTCCTTTATTCCTCGGGTACCACCGGCTTGCCCAAAGCCATCGTGCATTCCCATGGTGGCAATCTCCTGGAACACCTGAAATACCTGCACTTCCATAACGACGTACATCCCGGGGAACGATTTTTTTGGTTCACCACCACTGGCTGGATGATGTGGAACTTCCTGCATGCCAGCATGCTGGCCGGCGCCACCATCGTGTTGTACGACGGCAGCCCGGGCTTCCCCGACCTCGACAGACTATGGGCCCTTGCCGAGCAGGCCGGTGTGCATCACTTCGGCACCAGCGCACCCTTCCTGATGGCCTGTGACAAACATGGCCTGGAACCGGCCCGCCGCTTCGACCTGTCCAGGCTTCGAAGCATCGGTTCGACCGGATCTCCCCTCCCACCGGATGCGTTCGACTATGTCTATGAACACATCAAACGGGATGTCTGGCTTTGCTCCATGGCCGGCGGCACGGATGTCTGCACCGCCTGGGTGGGTGGCTGCCCCCTCCTGCCTGTCCACCGTGGCGAAATCCAATGCCGCTGCCTGGGCGCCGCCCTGGAAGCCTGGAACGAGGCGGGGCAAGCGGTGACGGAAACCGTCGGAGAACTGGTGGTGACCCGCCCCATGCCTTCCATGCCGGTCTTTTTCTGGGGCGATGACCATCACGAACGGTACCGGAACAGTTATTTCGACGTCTATCCGGGCATATGGCGCCATGGTGACTGGATCGAAATCACGGCACGGGAAGGGGTGGTGATCCTCGGCCGCTCGGACGCCACCCTGAACCGGGGTGGCGTCCGAATCGGCACGGCCGAGATCTACCGGGTCATCGAGCGCATCGCTGGTATTGCCGACAGCCTGGTTGTCAATCTCGAAACGGCGGACGGCGGCGACCATATGCCGCTGTTCGTCGTGCTGGAACCCGCGACGGAACTGTCCGCCGATTTGGAACGACAGATTGTCACCGCCCTTCGCCAGGCTTGTTCCCCCCGCCATGTACCGGATGAGATCGTTGCCGCACCGGCTGTACCTTACACCATCAGCGGAAAGAAAATGGAGACGCCAATCAAGAAAATGCTATTGGGAAAGTCACCGGAGCTTTCAGCCAGTACAGACGCAATGAAAAATCCGGAGAGCCTGGATTTCTTCATCCGGTGGGGCGAATCCTGGCGAAAGGCACAGCCCGGACACGGATAAACACTCCCCTACCGCCTCTCGATGGGAAATCAATACGGCACGATCGACATGGTCGCCAGCGGCTCCATGGTCACCACGCTGCTGTCCTCCACCAGCGGGGTGCGGCCCACGGCAAGCACGCCGGCGGAGACCAGCACCGTATAGCCCGCGGGGATGACGACGTCGTTGCAGGTGCAGGGCGTGAAACCCGTTTTCCCGTACTCGCCGTCGCTCCAGTACACACCGTCGCCGTTCCCAATCCAGGTCACCAGCTCGTCCGCCACCGTCTCCACCACCTCCGTCACCGGCGGCAAGGTGCAGCCGCTACCTACGAAGCGGGTCGCGACGCAAACGCAGGTCCCGGCCGTCAGGTTGTCGTGAACCGGATTGAACTCTTAATTGTCGCCCGCGTCGACGGAATAGCCCCATTGGCCACCCGCCGGGCCGTTGAGGACGGTCATGGTGATCGTCCCGTCCAAGTCCCCGCAGTTTCCGGCATGCTGCTGACGATCAGGTCGGGTGCGTCCACGGTCACCGTCGCCCGGCAGGTGCGTGTGTTGCTGTGGCCGTCGGATACCGTCAGCGTGACCGGGTTCGAACCGTCATCGATGCAGTTGAACCGCGCAGGAATGACACTCAGCGGCAGCAGCGTCCCGCAGTTGTCATAAGAGGCGGCGACATCCAGCACAGAGGCCGGGTTAAGGATGGCCAGGCCGGCCAGGACGATGGGCGTGGACTTGCACACCACCGTGGGCTTGTTCTTGTCCTACACCGTCACGACGGTCTGGCAGATGGATGTGTTGGCGTGGATGTCGGTGGCTGTCAGCGTCACGGTGTTCGGGCCGCGGTCAGGGTGCCGGTCTGGACGGCGTTGGTGCAGTCGAGGGAGCCGATTGAGCCGGCAGGGGGGGCGGTGGGTTCTGCGGCGCAGCGGACGGATACGCCAAAGAGACGGTCATATACTTCTTCTATCAAAGCAGTGTCGACCCAGATGTCCAAGTTGTAGGCGAATGAATAGTACTCCGTGCTACACAAATAAGCGCCGTAGTTTCCAAGGTCGTACAGCACACCATCGGGGATGTCGCGATACCCGGTCGCCGGAAGCATCAGGGCAGAACCAAAAAATCTACCGGAACTGTAATTCGTGGCACCGGTAGACCAGGGACCGATATGGTTCTGCGTATTGTTAGCCAACACGCCATCCCACTGCGCCTTGGTCGGCATCCGGTAGCCGGGCGGGCAGGGGTCGTCGGCGGTCATGAACGCATCCGACCAGGCGCCGTTGGGGGCTCTTGTCTGGCTCCGGCCTGTAATGGCCCCGTCATTCGCACCCGCAGCATCCGGCCCTGTCGGGCCATGGGCGAACTCCGGCGTGTTGGTGTTCCGCCATTGGCTGGCATCCGGCCCTTTGCGGCCCCATTGCCAGTAACCACCGATGATCTCCCAGCTCGGGGTGAAGGGGTCGGCACAGAAATTCGCCGAGGCCAGGTTGTGGCACATGAAATACAGGGTGTCCGTCGCACTCACCTTCGCCCAGCAATGGGTCGGCGGGGCACTGCAGGCCACCGTCAGCGGCAGCGTGCTGCTCTGTCCGCCGATGGTCAGGGCGAAGCTGGCTGTACCGGCCGTATCCGGTGTGCCGGTGATGGTATAGGACAGGCTGTCGTCGCCCGTGGCGAAGCTGCCGGCAGCGAGCGTCGCCGTCAGCCCCGTCACCCCGGTCGAAGTGACCGTCTGTCCGCCATAGTCACCGCCGTCACCGCCGGTGCAGGGAACCAGGACGCTCACCCCGCTGGTGACGGAATCCGCGGTCAGGGTGCCTGTTTGGACAGCGTTGGCGCAGTCGAGGGAGGTGACGGTGCCCGGAGCGCATACAATCGAAGACCAAAACGGACTTTGCGACGTCCCCGCATTGATTTCCAGACAATGATCCGTCAGGTTGTAAATCATCAATCCTTCGGCGGGAAGCACGATGGAATCCCGCTGGCTGGTGCTCAACCGCGGGAACAGCACCCCTTTCGAGGTGCTTAGGACATCCAGGACGGCGGAAGGATCCGGAGTGGAACCTCCGATGACCGTTTGGGTGAACACAGGCATCCCGATGCCCGACATCCACAGGAAAGCCACACAGGCGACCACCCTCGCCCGGAATCCCTGCGACCCTCCCATTGGCAAAATAGACAGCGCTGTTGCGTTTTTCATATCGTTTGACGTTTTGCATATGCTTACCATACATACCGGACATGGTGAAACCGCCCCGGTAACGGATACTTGCCATGTTCCCGACATCTCGACCATCGGAGACACCCGGTCCGGCCGGATTACCAGGCCGGCATTCCGAAATGTAGTTTCTCCCGCAACTTGCCGAACACACCCTTTTTTCCGCCGCTTTGGCTACGCTGTCCGTCCTGCAGGAAAGGATATCGGACAGGTATGTCCGGCGCCTTGCCGCAGGGAACAGGTGTCCTCGCCTAATAAATTGAACGCAGGCAACCCGGCCTTCCACGTTCGGAATGCGGAACCTTGTCGGACTTCATGTTCGACAGGATCTGCCTTTACCGAATAGCCGTATGACCGATAGTTTTATGGCTGTTTACCATGGACAGGAGCCTGGGCAGGAAGTGGTTTGCCTAGGCTATCGAAACACTTCAAAGACGGAAACAAAGGTCGAGCAATCAATGCAACACATTCATTATCAGCATTGATGAAATCAGAATAATCATTGATGAAATAGAAAAAACAACTTTTGAAGAGAATAATCCGGTTATTGGGCACGTCAATTTCCTTCGCGCTGAATGAAACCGCCGTCATCGGAGAGCACATGCCGGAGGTCAGGAAATGGATCGGACAAGAAAAAGTTGCCGGCTTCGTTCGTATCAATGGCCTGGCCTTTCTTTATTTCCTTCGGCCGGTCCTTTGGCTACCACCGGATTGATAACTTGGAAGACTTTGGGAGTCAATCCGGTCAGTTCTTTGAACTTCCGTTGAAACTGCGGTTGGTTGCTGAAACCGGAACGCAGCGCGATTTCTTTCATGGTGAGTTCCTTCATGGCAGGGTCACTCAGCAAACGTTTGGCCTCTTTTACCCGAACGAAGTACGGAAATATAGTCATTGAATTTCGTTTGGCCGACCTTGGTAAATGCCCGGGAGATGTAGTTGTTATTCGTGCCCAGTTCGAAGGCGATATCCGATATTTTCAAATCTGGATCGAGGTACCGTGCTTTGTCGTTGATATGGGTTTCGATTTTTGAAAACAAATTGACAAAAAACTCATCTCTCCATTCATCCGGAACAACGGACTGGTCAAGCAGGACTTCGGTGGCAGCATCATTGGCCATGGGATTGGCTGCATCTGTCGACAGTTCGAACCGGTGGCTTTCCCGATTCGCTACTCGACGGGCATGCCATCGAAAATACAGGTAGCCCCATGCCATACCTCCGGCCAGCAGCGCCAGCCACCAACTGCGGACCAAACGATTTCCCGACAGGTTGCCATCCTCGTCTCCGACCGTGCCGTCCGATGTATTATCGGTCCGTGCGGCCGCCACCCTTCCTACTGCCTCGGACCTGTATTTTTCTTTCAATATGCGCTGGTATTCCTGCATGACCGCCTGCTGTTGCTGGTAATCCTCCATCATACCGTACAAGTTTATCAAATCCTCATACACGACAACCAATTTCGTGGTGGCATGGAGGTCGATGAAACCTGCCTCCGCTTCCCGCAACAACTGCTCCGCCGAACAGTAGTCGCCTGCAGCCAGATAGGCGTATTTGCCCTTGACCATTTTTCCAACCGACAAGGTGTATGGGTTGGAAAAATGTTCGGCCATGATGGATAGTCTCGGAAGTAATTCCTCCGCCCGGTCGAAATGCGCTGCCCTGGTCAGCATATGGAACAAGTCCACTAACGCTTCAAAATGGTTTTCCGGACTCTCGGCCCGCTCGAAGTGGTCCGCTGCCGCTTCGAAATAGCGGATGCTGCCCTCGTTTGCTTCTTGCTCCGCATACAGAACCCCAAGGTTCTGCAGGCAGAGCCCGGCATGAAAAATATCCGACTGCCGCTCGAAATAAGCTAAGGCATCGGTCAGATATCGTTCGGCGACAGGGTGTTCACCCAAGTCGATGTAGATGAAACCCAAATTGATATGCGACTGGAAATAACTCAAGGTATCGCCCTCTCTTGCGGCTTCCTCCATGGAAAGATGGTAGTGCTCGGCAGCCTCCCCCAGTTTGCCCTGATACTCGTAGATCAGGCCGAGATTGTTCAAAAGGGCGGAACGAAGAACCGGGCCAACCCTTGGGACGTCCAGGGCTTCCTGGTTGTAAGCGGCAGCCTCATCATACCTTCCTGCATAATAACAGACCTGCCCAATAATACAAAGAGATTTGGCAATCAATGAGTCATTCTCCGTCAATCGACTTTGAGCCAGTATTTTCCTTGCTATGCTGTCACTTAGGTGGGGCGTTTCCTGTGCCATTCGACTCGCCCGGTTCAATTGGATGCTCAGGGAGTCTGGATGGTTGGAATCCTCTGCCCGGCAAAGTGAAAAGCGACCTGCCGTTATCCATATGAAACTGAATGCTAGTTATTTGACGTGCCATGTCATGCGAATTGCGGTCTGGCGAATGGGGCCTTTATTCATCCGAGGGGAGAAGCGCAACGGTTTTGGGAATACCTCGAATCTTCACTTTCTTACAAATATAATATGGTGCTTCCCGCATGATATACAAATCCATGTAACTTTTGAACCCTTTGGCTTCCTGATTGCGTCAGGTTACTTCCGACGGTGGCCGTGGCCATGCCGCCCCTGCAACGGCAAGGATGATCAATCTGCCGCACATCGAATTGTCATTTGAGCAGCACCGGCGCGCCCTTGTGAATTGAAGATGCCCGAATTTGGTTCGCTTCCGACGGAAGTGTTGCCATCCGCTTCTTTACGAAAAATGTCGGAACGAACCTTCATACCTGTTTTCAAGAAGCTACGTCGGGCTTTGCAGCAGCGGATGAAAACCCGATGTCGGCCTATTGATAACCTATGATTGCTTCCTTCAGATCGGCTGCTCCATAGGGTGCAAATCAATTTGTCGGTTCCGCATGGTGGAGGGGGTTGACCTACGATGTCGCGGCCGAAGGGATATGATGGTATGGGTGTATTGGCTGATTTCCCCCGACCCCGATCCGTTCGACCAGACAATGCAGTTCTCCAGCGTGCTCACCGAAGTGCCAAGGGTGGCAAAAGCGGGACGCCCCCCACTCCGGACGACCGTACAATTGGTGAACCTGGCGGTCGTGTTTTGTTGCAGATAGATGGCGCCACCGGTATAATTGTAAACGTAATTGCTGTCTAACAGGCAATTGACGAAATCCGCCTCCACCGCATCCCGCCCGAAGTATGCCCCGCCCGAATCACCGCTGAAATTCGACCGGAAGACGCTGCGCTGGACTACCAGCCCTGCATTGGCGGTCGCATATATACCGCCACCACCAGCCCCGCCGAGGTTGCGCTCGAAATGACAACGCTCCAGCAACACTTCGCTGCTGTCTGTAATCGTGAAACCTCCGCCTACATAGGCCTCGTTGTCATGGAAATCACAATCGGCGATCTCCACCCGGCTCCCTCCGCTGATCCGCAGCGCGCCCCCTGCGAAACCGTTGTTGGCGTACGCCAGCGTCAGGCCGTCCATCAGAATCCCGTAGGTGGCGCCGCTGATGTTCATCAGGAAATGGCTGTTGTCCGTATGGACGCTGGTGTCCCCGATGTTGCCGGAAAGGATGGTCCGGTGCGCCGTGAGGTCGCGCTGCGACAAATCGGTTTCCGTGCCGGCAAAACCACCGTAGAACTGCAGGCTGTCCGGCAGGTTGAAATGGGCATTCCGATTGTTCGGGTCGGCGGATGTCGTAGGATGATAGGTCCCCGCTCCTACCCACAGCTCCGTCAGCCCCGGCGTGGCCAACGCCGTTTGCAGCTGGTCGGCTCCATAGGCGTCCGACCAACTGCTGCCGTCCATGCTGCCGGCTCCGCTTTGGGTGCCGTATACCCGTACGGACCATACAATACCGCTTGCTCCGTCAGTACACGGCGGGGATTCACCCGGCCCGGCCGCCATCGGCCCGATACCCGCCAACATGCACAGCACCCATAAAACGGAAACTTTTTTCATGACTTATGATTTTATTCACTTGAATGACATCCTGACCACGTCTGACAATCGGATATCTTGGCAGGCCAAGTATCCTCCACGTTCCCGTCGGCCAGGAAACGCCCGCCCGGCTTTCCCTCAACGGGGACGCGCGCACGGACGACTTCCTGGCGGGTTCCGCAGGAGCCGGTTGTCATCACGAATCAGGACAATGTTTGTCCTGTCGCACTTCGCATCGTTAGGTTACGGTAAAGTTGTCTATCCTCTAAAGACAAGAAGAGTCTGTACAGACATACAAAAATCATTCTGACGGGGTCGTACGGGGATACGGTTGTTCGATCGGCTGGGTGTATGATTCTGCTTATGGAGCGAAAAGCTAAAATACTTTCCTTTTTTTTCTTCCATCCAGTTGTCCCATTTCCACTAAAATCGAGAAATAGCTGCGGGGCGTAATTTGACCGACAAACGGTCTGCTCAAGGTGATCGGTCAGCGGGTTCGCACGCCGGTGTCGGACCCTGCCATGCTGCCAGAAAGCCGGTATCTGCACCGCATTGCCTCGCCGGGCCAACCCTGCTGGCCTGCTTATCATACCATCGCCAGGACATCCGCCCGTATCTGCGCCACCAGCGCCTCGGCCGCTTCCCGTGTGCGGCTCTCCGAATAAATCCGGACGATCGGCTCGGTGTTGGAACGCCGCAGGTGTACCCAGCCGTGGTCGAAATCTATCTTGAGACCGTCCGTGGTGTCGCAGGATTCATGCCTGTACTGCCGGTTCAAGCTTTCCAACAGGGCCGCCAAGTCCGCCGATGGGGAGAGCGAGACCTTGTCCTTGACCATGTGGTACGCCGGATAGCCGGCTTTCAAGGCAGACAGCGTCGTCCCTTCCATGGCCAGGTGCGACAGGAACAGGGCCACACCGGCCAGGGCATCCCGGCCGTAATGCAGTTCCGGGACGATGATGCCACCGTTCCCCTCCCCGCCGATGACGGCGGAACCCTCTTTCATTTTCCGCACAACGTTGACCTCCCCCACCGCACTGGCGTGATAGCTGCCGCCGTGCCGGTGGGTGACATCGCGCAGGGCCCGGGTGGAGGACAGGTTCGAAACGGTATTCCCCGGCCGGTGCCGCAACACGTAATCCGCCACCGCCACCAGGGTATACTCCTCGCCAAACGCTTCTCCATTCTCACAGACGAACGCCAGCCGGTCGACATCCGGATCGACCGCGATCCCCATGGCGGCTCCTTCCGCCACCACCCGCGCCGATAGTTCCGTCAGGTGCTCCGGCAACGGTTCCGGATTGTGTGCGAAATCCCCGTGCGGCTCTCCATTGAGCAGTATCACCTCACAGCCCAAGGCTTCCAGCAGGGGCGGCACACTGATGGCCCCGCTCGAGTTGACCGCATCCACCACCACCTTGTATCGCTGCGCCTGCACCTGCTCCGCCCTCACCAGGGGATGCCCCAGGATGGCCGCCAGATGATGCGCCAGGGCGTCCGCCTGTTGCTCGTAACGGCCGAACCTGTCCAGCGGTGCATAGGCCTGGTTTCCCTGGGCGATGATCGCCAGGATCTCCGCCCCGTCCGCCGCCGAGATGAACTCCCCCTGCCGGTTGAGGAACTTCAGGGCGTTCCATTCCCGTGGATTGTGGCTGGCGGTCAGGATGATGCCCGCATCCGCCCCTTCCCGGGGCACCGCCATCTCCACTGTCGGTGTCGTGGACAAGCCCAAATCCGTAACGTCGATACCCATCGACAGCAAGGTCTGTACGACCAGCGACTGCATCCAGGGACCCGAGATGCGGGCATCCCGGCCGATGACTATGCGAGGCCGCCCCCCGGCCGCCCGCTGCCGGACCCATTCGCCGAATCCCGCCGTACATTCCACTACATCCTGTGCGGTCAGGTTCTCCCCCGGCATCCCGCCGATGGTTCCGCGTATCCCCGATATGGATTTGATCAAGGCCATGTCGCTGTTTTTTTATTATTCGTTCTGCAACCACCCCCGGAACGGAAGGCAAACCAGCCCTTCGTCCCGGGCGCGGCCAGTCCGGTGATGATCGGTCCGTAAAGCAAATGTAAGTCCTTCCCATGAGATGGCCACGCCCCCCTGACGCGGGCGTAAACCAAACTCTCGGATCACAAATCCGCAGCAGACCAGCACTCCCCGCGAAGCGGGCAACAAGAACCGCCCATCCACAACGAATCTGCCCTTCCATCACTCCCTTCGGCCGCAACATCGCGCATCAATCCAACGCAAAGCCGAACCGACAATTTGGTTTGCGCCCGCACACACTGGCCGTTCATCCGATACGCCGGGATTCGACCAGCCCTTCCCGCAAGGGCCCGGGATTCCAATGGTCCCGAATGGCCAGCGCGGCCCCCAGGGCGGTCGCCTGTGCCACCGATGCGGCATAGACCGAACAATCCGGAACGGCGGCGGCTAATTTTGCCATGAAAACCGGATTATGGGAAAAGCCCCCGTCCACATACAACCGGGTGACCAAGGTGTCGCCCCGGGCCAGGGCCAGAGAGGCAACCTGCTCCCCGACCAGGCTCTCCATCAAGGTATGGTAGGCTTGCACCAGCTCGTCACCTCCCGTACCCGAAGACAGGCTCCGATAGAAGTCTTCCGCCACGCCGAACCGGCGGGCCATCGAGCGCACCTCCCCGTCGTGCCGGTTTCCACCGAAATAACGGGCCGCCTTGACGGGTGATCCGTGGATACTGTTGTACGACAAACAATCCGCCGACAAATCCGACAGGGTCAGGGGCCGCCGGTCGAACGGGTTGAGCGCGATGCACCAAGTCCCCGTGGACAGGAGCAGGAACGGCTCCGAGGTCGTTGCCAGATAGGGAACCAACGCGGCGGAACTGTCGTGCAACCCGATGCCGACCCGTAGCCGCCCCCCTTGCCAGGGGAAGGTCCAGCCCCAGTCCTGGGACCGGAGGGGTGGAAACTTTTCCACGATGCCGGTCTTCCGGACCCAGGTATGGTAATCATTTCGGCGGAAATCCCAGAGGAAGGTATGACAGCCCAGGCTGGTGCGCTCGTCGGTGGGATGCAGCCGCGCATATGGCCGCCCCGTCCGACGCGCCGTCTCCACCGCCAACAGCCAGGCCAGGTACTGCGGCAGATGCAGGGACCATCGGATCCGCCGGTATCGGCCGGGGTGCTGCCGCCGCAACCAGTACAGCTGCATACCGCTGTTCAGGAATCCCAGTATGGGGGAGGCGGTCTCCAGGGACAGGTCCGCCCGGGGTCCGTTCTCCTGGAAAAAAGCGTCGGTCAGGGCCGACGGACAAGGCTTCAGGTAGTTGTACAGGGGTGTCAGCGGCTCGCCGACGGCGTCGAGATGCACCAGGCTGGCTCCGTAGGCGGTGCAGTGGACAGCCCGCACCCGGGTGCCGGAAGGGGTGTCGAGCAGGGTCCGGAAGGTGTCCAGGACCCACTCCCGCAAGCGGGCCAGGTCCTCGCAAGGGAATCCGTCCTCGTCGGTTGTTTCGGGCAATACGGCCGACCGTTCCTCCACCACCCGGTAGTGTTCGTCGAAGACAAAAGCTTTCTTGTTGGTCTTGCCAACGTCGAAGACGAGGCAAAACCCCCGGTCGGGGTCGGCAGTCGCGGCGGCATGGTCCGGCAGCTTCCTATCCATAAATGGTCGCTTTGTGTGCTGACGAAAAAATTTGCCCGGCGTGTCATCCTCTTCCGGTCAAAGCCCGGTTGCGGTACCGGCACGGCCCCGTTCCCGGATCCGCTCCGCCCGGATACCGGCGGCCCGGAACACTCCGACGGGATCCAGCGCCCCACCGCCTTGTCGGCATGCTTCGGCCACCAAGGGGCGGACATCCAGGCTGAAGGCATCGCGCAGCAGCTCCTCGGCGGCCACCACGTCGTTGGCTTCCTGCGCGGCCCACAAGGCCGCCCGGTCCACCAGCAGGGCCCGGGTGTAGGCCAGCAGGATGTTGCGCAGGGACTGCAGCAGGTCCTCGAGCGGATCCTTGGTGTTATGGCTGGCATCGATCATCCAGGCCAGGGAAGGTTTCGGCAGGCCCGGTTCTTCCATCGCATCCACCAATTCCTGGAAGATCAGGAAAAACTGGTACGGACGGATGCTGCCGGTCGTCAGGTCGTCGTCCCCATACATGGAACCATTGAAGTGAAAGCCTCCCAAGCGGCCGAAATGAAGCAGGCGGGCGACAAGCTGCTCGACGTTGGTGTTCGGGAGATGATGCCCGAGATCCACCAACACCTGCGCCCGGTCACCCAAATGTTGGCAGAGGGTGTAGGAAGTCCCCCAATCCGGTATGACCATGGAATAGAAGTTCGGTTCGTAGGGTTTGTATTCCAACAGCAGGGTGCCGGCCGGCGGCAAGGCGGCATAAATCTCGGCCAGGGATTCCGCCGTCCGTTGCCAGGCACGACGGAAATGCTGCTGTCCCGGAAAATTGCTCCCGTCGGCGAGCCAGACTGTCAACACCTGGGTGCCGAGGGCCTCTCCATACCGGATGCATTCGATGTTGTGGGCGACGGCTTGCGCCCGGACGGCGGCATCGGTATGCGACAAGGAGCCGAAACGATAGGAATGCTCCTGGCCGGGCTGGTCCTGAAAAGTGTTGGAATTGACGGAATCAATCCGTAGCCCGTACCGGTCCAGCTGCTGCCGCACGGCGGCGGGATCATCCGGAATGTCCCAGGGAATATGCAGGGAGATGCCGTCCGCCGACCGGGTCAGGGCATGCAGCAAGCCGACATCGTCGATCTTTTCATACAGATTCCGGGGCTCGCCACCGATGGGAAAGCGACCGAACCGGGTGCCGCCGGTGCCAAGGGCCCAGGATGGGACGGCCACCTGGAAGGCCTGGATCTTTTCCAGCAGGGCGGGCACCGCCACGCCCCGCCGGTCCAGGGTGGCGGCCAGGCATTCGAAAGCGGACCGGTGCGACGACGCCAGCGTCCGGTTGTGGGACGCGATGGTGGCGGACAGGGACATGGCGAAAACGGGTTGGTGCGGGCGCACAGTCCCGCCGGTGAAAAAATCGAACGCAGCGGCGTTGCCTACCGGGAAAAGGCCATGGCCACGCCGCCGTCGACGTTGAGGGCGTTGCCGGTGCTTTTGGACAACAATCCGCCGGTCAGCACGAACACGGCATTGGCAATGTCTTCGGGCAGGATGATTTCCTGCAGCAGGGTGCGGCGGGCATAGAACGCCGGCAGCTCCGCTTCGTTGACCCCGTAGGCTTTTGCCCGACCCGCGGCCCATCCGCCGGCCCAAATGTTGGACCCGACAATGACAGCATCCGGATGTACCATGTTCACCCGGATTCGGTCGCCCCCTAGTTCCGCGGCGAGCAGGCGTGTCATGTGTGCCTGCGCAGCCTTCGCCGTCCCGTACCCGACATTGTTGGGCCCCGCGACGACGGCGTTCTTGGATACGATGTTGACAATATCTCCTCCCATGCCTTGCCGGCGCAGGATCTTGACGGCAGCCTGGGTGGCCAGGAACTGTCCCTTGACCAGGATGTCCTGCAATCGGTCCCAGTCCTGCTCGGTATGTTCCAGGATGCCTTTGGAGATGCTGATGCCGGCGTTGTTGACAAGGATGTCAATTCCCCCGTATGTCAGGCAGCTCTGCCGAAACACTTCCGCCACGGAGCCGGCATCGGTCACATCAAGGGGCAAGGCCAGTACGGCATCGGGGCCGAAGGATTCCGACAGGGATGTCCGGGCGACTTCCAATCGCGCTGCATCGATGTCGGTCAGGATGACACAGGCTCCCTCCGATGCCAGCTTGCGTGCCGTCGCCAACCCGATGCCGCCCCCGCTGCCGGTGACCAATGCCACCTTGCCGCTCAAGGGCCGCGGTGCCGGCATCCGGCGGAGCTTCGCCTCCTCCAACGCCCAATACTCGATCCGGAAGGCCTCGGAACGCGACAAGGCCGTGTACGCGCTGAGGGCTTCCGCCCCCCGCATGACCTCGATGGCGTTCCTGTAAAATTCCGCGGCCACCCGTGCCGTCGGCTTGTCCTTGGCAAAGGTGAACATGCCGATCCCGGGATACAGGATGACCACCGGATTGGGGTCCCGCATCGCCGGGGAATCCGCCTGCCGGTGTTCGTCGTAATACGCCGCATATTCCGCCCGGTATGCTTCGAATGCCGGCAGCAGCCGGACGGCGAGCGCATCCGTGTCCGTCAGATCCGCATCGGGTTCCAAAGGCAGGACCAAGGGCTGGATCTTGGTGCGTAAGAAATGATCCGGACAACTGGTGCCCAGCGGTGCCAGCCGTCCCATATCCCGGCTGTTGACAAAGGCCAACACCCGGTCGTCATCGGTGAAATGCCCGACCATGGGCCGGGCACCGGAACAATATCCCCGCAGCAGGGGAGCCAACAGCGCGGCCTGTTTCCGACGGTGCAGGCTGCCGGCCTCCCCGTCGGGTACGGACAGGTCTTCCCGCATCCCGCCGAATACCTTTCCTTTGCGGGCCTGCCGCACTTCAATGTACCGGCTCGCTTCCTCAATGACGGTCAGACTGTTCTGATAACATCCATACGAGGTGTCTCCCCAGGTGAACAGGCCGTGCCCCCCCAACACAATGCCACGGATGCCGGGATGCGCCGCCAGGCATTCCTCCATCCGCAAGGCAAGGTCGAACCCAGGCCGCTGCCAGGGCACCCAGCCCATGGTGTCGCCCCATATGTCCCGCGTAATTCGTTCACTGTCACGGGCAGCCGCCACGGCGATGACGGCGTCCGGATGCAGATGGTCGATGTGCCGGAAGGGCAGCAAGCCGTGCAACGGGGTGTCGATGCTGGGCGCCGCACTGTTCAGGTCGTACAGGCAATGCAGCTGCATCCCGACCATCTCGTCCTCCGCCGCCAAGCCCCGGTACCGCCCCTTGAGCTGATGCAGCTTCCCAACGTACAGTCCTGCTATACCCTTCCGGGTCAAGGTGCCGATATCCCCGCCGGACCCCTTGACCCACAACACCTCCGCCGCCTCCCCTGTCAAGGGGTCTTCCTCCAGGGTCTTGCAGGAGGTGTTGCCTCCTCCGAAATTGGTGATGCGCAAATCTGCCCCCAACAGGTTGGATCTGTACAGGAACAGGGCTACCTCGTCCGTTCCCATCGCCGCCGCCCGTAAAGGATCCCAACGGTCGTCCACGTGCAGATATCCGCCTTTCTCTTTCATTTACTGTTTTTTTCTTTCGAATTTCCTCGATTCAGACCGACCCGGCGATGGAACAGCGCCAGCGGTTGGATATCCTGCTTTCCATCGGCTTGCCCCTTGGTTGCGGGTCGGGAGACCTTGCATGCAACGTCTCTACGGCGATCCTGCCGGCTAACCTCGTGCAGCAGGGTACGAATCCCTGTCGTCAAAATCGGTGGCACCCGATCTCATCGGACCAGATGCCGCGGTAAATCCGGCACCCGCGCACAACAGACCTGCTCCATCACCTGTTGCAACTGCTTCTTCAAGATGGTGGCGACATGATCACCGCCGCGCTCGCCCAAGGCCGCCACCCCGTACATGAAGGACCGCCCCAGGAAGGCGAATTCCGCCCCGGAGGCCAAAGTCCGGGCAATATCAACCCCCGACCGGATCCCACTGTCCATCATGATGCTGAGCTGCCCGGCATACCGCTCGACAATCGGACCGAGCGAACGTATGGCCGACTGCCCCGCATCCAGTTGCCGCCCTCCATGGTTGGATACCAAGACCCCGTCGAAACCCAGGCGCACCGCCACTTCCACATCCTCCGGCGTCGCCACTCCCTTGAGTACCAGCTTACCCTTCCATCGGTCCCGGATCGGTGCGATCCGTTCCGCACTGACCCGCCCGGAAAAGGCCGTGTTCATGTATTGACCCAACTGAGACATATCCATCCCCTTGGGCATGTAGCGGACGAGGTTCTCAAAAACTGGCTTCCCATGCCTTAGGGTCCGCAGTGCCCAGGCCGGCCGACCCATGATCTGCAACATATTTCCCAAAGTCATCTTCGGCGGCATGGCCAGCCCGTACCGGATGTCCCGCGGCCGGTATCCGAAACTGGGCACGTCGCACAAGACACACAACACTTCACACCCGGCCGCCTCGGCCCGGTCCAACAGGTCGTCCCGCAACCGCGCCTCCGCCGGATGGTACAGCTGGAACCAGAAATCCCCGTCGGTCAACTTTCCGATGGTCTCCAGACTCGCTGTGGTGACCGTGCTCAAAATGAAAGGCAACCGATGCCGCTTCGCCGCCCGCGCCAGTATCTCCGGCGCACCCGGCCACATCAGCCCCTGCAGCCCGATGGGACTGATCCCGAACGGCGCATCATACTCCCTCCCGAACAACACGGTCTTCATGCTCGATGCCTCCACACCGGACAAGTAATACGGCCGCAACTCCACTTCCCGCAGTTCCGCCGTGTTCTTGTACAGATTGACATCCTCATTGCATCCGCCGTCCAGATACTCAAACGCAAACCGCGGTATCCGCTGCCGGGCCCGTATCCGCAAATCTTCTATCGATGGGTAGTTCATGCTGTTTTTGTTTGATTTCCCTCCCGATATACCGGCCCCACCCTGCCTGCCCCCGACCGGGCAACTGCCGGCCTACGCCCCCGCTTGGCAACCGGCGATGCGGTCGGCCCCCGCTTCACCCCATGACCCGCCGCTTGCTCAGCAACAGGTACAACACCCCGGCGCCCAACCAGGCCGGCAAGGTCAGGAAAGACAGGAAAATTCCTTGGGTGACAGATAAGATATAGAACAACCCTCCGCTCAGCACCCAGGCCAGCAGCACGGCGGTGTTGATCCCCACCCCGCTGGCCTCGGCATAGTTCCGGATGATCCCGAACCGGTCGGCGAGGTAATGTTCGAAGACAATCACCGCCCCCACCGGGGCCAGAATGAAACCGTACACCGCCACGAAATCGAGCAGCTTCATGGCAAAAGCCGGAAAAATACCCGCCAGGGTGGCCAGCACACCGGCCAGCACGGTACCCCAGGCGGTCCCTGCCTTCGGCAGGACCGCCTGGAAGGCCAGCCCGGCCCGATAAATCGTCGGGTTGGCGGTCGTCCAACCCGCCAATATCACGGTCAACACCCCGAACAGACCGATGGCACCATAGGCCAACGGTCCGGGCGCCACCGGCGGCGCCTGCCCCTGCGCCAACATCCCGGCCGCCTCCGGCGTCCGAAGGTAGGCCGCATACAGCAATGCCGCCGCAATCCAGGCGATGTAATGACCGACATACATGCCCGCCGCTGTCGTCCAGCCGGCGTTCGCCCCCCGCGCATACCGGAAGACGCTCAGGTCGCTCATGCCGATGTGCATGGCCGCATTGCAAAACCAGGACCAAATGACCACATGCCAGAAGGTGTACCGGACCTGCCCCGGGAACGGGTCGCCACCGTCCCCCCATACCTGCCAGAAATCCGTCGCCGTCTCCACACCCAACTGCCGCATCGCGGCGATGCCGGCCAACAGGAAACCCAGGACGATCACCGGCGACAGGTAGTCCGCGACCCGCGATACCGTCCGGAATCCCTTCGCCGCCACCCAGGTGAAAAGCCCCCCCAGCACCAACACAATGGCAATCCAGGTCGGCCCGTTCGGCCCGATGTCCGTCAACCGAGGCATCTCCATGTCAAACGGAATCCCCACCGCCGTCGCGGAAACCGTGATCATACTCCCGGCCAGGAAACAGAACAGGATGCCGTTCGCCAGGTTGTACATGGTCACCAGGCGGCGCCCACATATTCGCTCCAGTTGGTAGTACAAGGTCAGCCGATGCCGCACCGCTATCTCCGCCGTCAGGAAACGCCAGGACAAGACCGCCAGGAAGTTGCCCAACAGCAAGCCGGCAATCAGGTCGAACGCGCTCACCCCGGCCGTCAGGAACAAGGGCCCGATCATGAACTCCGTGCCGGCGGCGTGCTCGCCGGCATACATCCCGAGAAACCGGCGCCACCCCTTCCAATGGGTCGGCGGCACGGGCCGCCGCTCGAATTCGGTCCCCTCCGCACTCGTTTTCTTGTCTTCCATCCTGTCCTTTTTTAAACTTGGGTTCCGTGCAGCAGCACCGCCGCCACCGGATGACGCCTCATTTGGGGGCCAACCAAATTGTCGCCCTGACACCGGCAGCGGACGGAGGCAGGCCTCGGAAACCTCCTACGCATGGCATCGCCCTTTCCCCCGGGGCCCTCCTCGCGAAACGGGTCGCAAAATCCCCGTCATCAAAGCAGAGAAGGCCACCACTTTCTTGTAATCAATTATTTAAAAAAATATCCCCGTCGTTCTTTGAATCCTGCACAATTCACGGCCCAGCTTTCACCGGGAGGCGGTGAATCGGTCTAATCACTCCCAAGGCGGTGACATTGCGCATCCATTCGGTTTGCGTCCCCTCATATGGACCCGCCGGCTCCCTGGAACATCACCTGCAGCAGCACGAACAGGCCCTGCGCCGCCGGATCCGCCTTCCGGCAGACCAGATAGACGTCATGAAGCCCCTCCTGCGGCGTCAGGACCGCCGTCACCAGGTTCGGCCGGGGCGGAGCCGCCGGATCCATCGCCGCCGCCGTGATCAGCCCGGATGTGCCGAGCAGCGGACCGTCGGGCGCTCCCAGCCGTACCTCCACCTTGCCGCCCTGCATGCCGAAATTGGCCGGCGCATTCGCCAGGAAACCGATACGGCCGATTCCCGTCAGGTCGACGTCCCGGAACAACAGGTACGCTCCCTCCTCCTGGGCGATCATCAGCTCCGACGACCCACCCGGCATCTTGAACTTCATCATGTCCCGGGATTCGTCACAGGCGGCTGCCGACAGGTTGGCGTTCCGCAGCACCAGCACTTCCTCGCGCCGGATCCCGGGCATCCCGTTCGCCCCACGGTCGGTATAAGCCGCCCGCAAGAGGAAGACCCCTTGGTCGCCCTCGCCTTCCGGAATGACCGGCGTGTAGGCCCCGGCCAGCGGCAGGGCGTTGTCCGGCCGCTGCGTCAAGCCCAGGATGTATCGCGCCATCATCACCACATCCGCATCCGGTAGGGCCGGATGGGCCGCCATGGCCACCTCCCCCCAGACACCGACCCCACCTTCCTTGATCTTGCGCTGCAGGTAGCCGACCGCCGCCGGATCCCGGCGGTAACGGGTGGAGATGTCCAGGAAGGTCGGACCGACGGACTTGCGGTCCAGCTGGTGGCAGGAATAACAATCGCTCTTTTCCATGAGCCGCTTGCCTGCTGCGTATTGCGACAGGTCGTCCGCCGTCTTGTGACCTTGTGCAACGATCGCCTTGTCGAATCCTTCCGCCAGGTAATCGATGGTGACGCTGACGGCATCGGCCGGAATCACGCCGGCATCGGTCGAGCCGTCCTCCCGGTCCACCACCGCCGCCGCATAGGCGAAGGGCTGCCCCGACAGGAAGAAACGCTGGTTACCGTCGGTGATGCGCATCGAGACGGCAGGCGGCTCGTTGCCGACCGAAATCTCCGCCGTGGCGGTCCCCGTGCCCCCCTGCCCGTCCGCGACGGTAAGCTCGAACTGGTACACACCGGGTTCGGTCAGGGTGTAGGGACACTCGACTCCCTCGGATTGGTGTACGGTGCCGCCGTCGGCTGACCGGACGACCCAGCGGTAGGACAGGGGATCCCCGTCGTAATCGAGGGTGCCGCGCGCATCGAGGTGCACCGCCAGGGGCACCGCGCCCACGGTGCGGTCCGCCGCTATGGCCGCCTGCGGCGGCCGGTTGCCGGCCGTGTAGGAAATCCGTAGCAAGCGTGCGTCCGGATTCCCCTGGAACCAGGCCGTACCGTATTCCAGGACGTACAGGTCGCCGTCCGGCGAAAAGGCCATGTCCACCGGATTGCTGAACTTATGACCGCCCATGAAAGGCTCCATGGAGACGTAGTTGCCTTGGTCGTCCATGGTCACGGCCATGATCCATCCCCGCATCCAGTCGTATATGAACAGCTTGCCGTCGAAATAATCGGGAAAAGCCCGGGTGGATCCCTTGAAATCCGCCGCATGGAACACCGGTCCGGCCATGGCGTTGCGCCCGCCGCTGCCCACCAGCGGAAATTCGGGGGACGGGCCGTACGGATACCAGATGAACGCCGGCCGGGCCGGCGGCAATTCCGCACGTCCGGTGTTGTTCGGGGAACGGTTGACCGGGGCCAGCGGGTCGTAGGCCGAGCCACTGGCCCCGGCCGCGAAATCATGCCGCACATACGCCCGGTTGTCGCCCACAAAATACGGCCAGCCGAAGTTTCCCGCCTGCCGGGCCTGGTTGACCTCGTCGTAGCCCATCGGACCGAACGGCACGGAATCCCGGCGGGCATCCGGCCCCACTTCCCCCCAATACAGGAAGCCCGTCCGCGCATCGACCGAAATTCGGTAGGGGTTCCGCGTGCCCATCACGTAGATCTCCGGGCGGGTTCCTTCCGTACCGGGCGGAAACAGGTTGCCCTCGGGTATGGTGTAGCTGCCGTCCGGCTCCGGATGAATCCGCAAAATCTTGCCCCGCAGGTCGTTGGTGTTGCCGCTGGACTTCTGCGCGTCCCAAGGACTGCGGCCCGGCCGCTCGTCGGTGGGGCCGTAGTTGAAGCCCCGCGGACTGGTGTTGTCACCGGTGCTCACATACAGGTTGCCTTGTGCGTCGAACGCGATGCTGCCACCTGTGTGGCAGCATTGCTCCCGCTGCACCGGCACCTCCAGGATGACCTTCCTGGATTCCCGCACCAGCTTTTCATCGACCAGCTCATACCGCAACAGGGCGTTGACCGGCTTGTCACCGGCCGGCGAACAATAGAAGTAAATGAAATGATTGCGCTCGAAATCCGGATCCAGGGCCACACCCAACAGGCCGTCCTCCGCTTCCGACTGCCGGCCGTCGGCATCGGTGTACTTGGTGCTGACCGGTATCGTGTCGACCACCATGGACCGACCCTCCGCCAGGTCGAACAGCTTGACCGCTCCGTACCGCTCGATGAACAGGATGTTGCCGCCCGGCAGCACCGCCAGTTCGATCGGCTCGTTCAGCTTCTCCTCCAGCACCTCCCGGCTGAACCGGTTCTCCTCCGGCATCCGCTTGGTACGGACTTTACCGTAATCCAGGGGCTGCGGACGGCCGTCGTCCAGCACCCATTTCAATCCGCCCCACAAATGGTGCAGGAACAAGGGTTCCGCAAAAGACTCGACCGTATGCCCCATCGCCGTGTAAAAGGCTCGCCCTCCGTCGTATTCGTGGTACCAGGACATCGGGTGGTGCTCCCCCATGTTCCCTTCCCGATAAGTGCTTTCGTCAATGTTCACCAGCGGTTTGACCGCCGGATTCATCTGCTTGAAATTATAAAACTCATCCGCCCGGCGGAACCGGTCCGGCAGGGAATCACAGGCCGGATGGTTCCGGTCCACGACAAAATATTCGCCCTCCTGCACATTCGGATTGCCCGGGTGGTCTTTGAAATAGGCTCCCGCCAACTTGCCGTACCAGGGCCAGTCGTATTCCGTGTCCGTCGCGGCATGGATGCCGACATATCCGCCGCCAGCCTGGATGTATCGTTCGAAATGGTTCTGCTGCTCCAGGTTGAGCACGTCGCCCGTGGTGTTGAGAAACACCACCGCATCGTATTGCCGAAGGTTTTCCTCGTAAAAGGCGGAGTCGTTCTCCGTGGTGTCGACCTGGAAGCCGTGGCCCACGCCCAGGGCGAGCAAGGCCAGCTTGCCGGCTCCGATGCTTTCATGCCGGAATCCCATGGTCTTGGAAAAGACCAGGACACGGGGCGCCGGCCGGTCGCAGGACGCCAGGAAGAAGGAGGCCAGGAAAAGTGAGAAGACAGGTAGGTGATGTTTCATAACGGTTGACGGTTGAAATGAAATGAATTTGATTGGATGGATTCCGCTGCCCGATAGATAACCAAAGACAACACGGCGACCCATCGCTTGTCGCCGCCCTATTGCGGCGGCAGCAGCCCGAGCGACTGCATCCAACGGCCGAAGGCCGCAATCCAGTCGTCGCTGGGCAGCCCCTGCCGGCGCATGCCGAACCCATGCCCGCCTCGGTCGTAGACATGCAGTTCCACCGGCAGCCCGGCGGCGTTCCATCGCTTGTATAGGTCCACACATTGGGTCTGGAACCCGAACACGTCGTCACCGGTCACCGCCATGAACAAGGGCATGGGCGCCGCCGGCAACGAATCGGTGCCGACCACCATCAGCGCCGGATAGATGGGGGCCGCAAAATCCGGCCGCTCCGCTTCGCTGCGATGCTCGAACACCGCCGCCCCCGCAACAGATCCGCCCGCCGAAAAGCCCATGATGCCGATCCGCGCCGGGTCTATCCCCCACGTCGCCGCATGTGCACGGACATGCGCGACCGCCGCCCGGCCGTCGGCCTTGGCCAACCCGATCAACGGGGCCATGCTGCCGTCCGACCGCCGCTCCGGTTGGTTCATCCGGTCCATGAACTCCTGCACGCCGTCCTCCCCGGTAGGCACCAACCGGTATTTCAACAAGAAAGCCGTGATGCCCCGCTCCGCACACCAGCGCGCCACCGCCTCCCCCTCGTTCACGATGCTGAGCGCGTGAAATCCACCCCCCGGCGCAATGACCAGCGCCGTTCCGTTCGCCGTCCCCGGCGCCGGCCGGTATACCGTCAGACTCGGTTCCGAGACGTTCGTCAGCACCTCCGTCTGCCAGATGTCGGAAAAATAAAGCCGCTCGCCGTTCGGCCAGCTGACGCCCTCCGGTGCCGGTACCGAAGCCAACGAAATCACTTCCTGTGCCCAGACCCCTGACAGCAAACACAGCATCGCAACGAATAAGAAAACCGATTTTCTCATGACCGCATCATTTTATTTCCCATGAACGGAAACAGACCGCGCCTGCCTCCGCATTTCACAAATTTGGCATTTTCGATATAATTTTCAGAAAAAATATAACCTCCGCCAAATGTTACACGCCCCACGCGATCCTGCAGGTGCAAACCAAACTCAAGCAAGACGCAATCCATACAGACGCAAATCAAATGGTCGGTTCCGCTTTGCGTTGGGTTGATGCGCGATGTTGCGGCCGAAGGGAGTGATGGAAGGGCGGGTTCGTAGTGGATGGGAGGTTCTTGTTCCCGCTTCGCGGAAAGCGCCGGGCTACGAATTTCTAGCATATCGCACGCCTCCTCGGATCGCAGCGGAACCGATTTGTAGGTTTGCCAATCTCGAGAAAGGATTTTGTTTGCACCCGACCCGACCCGCCTGCTTTTTTACCCTGCCCGACGGTCGGTATTGTCAATCCGACTTGCTATCTTGCGCTGCCCTACCTTATTCACACCGCGCCGACAAGCCCGGAGTCCGGCTTGCCACCCATTGGCCATTTTCGGACAACCACTTCCTTATTTCAAACCAAGGGTTATGATACGCTTCTCCTACCCCCTGCTGGCCGCATTTTCCTTCGCCGTCCTTACGCTCCCCGACGGCCGGCGCCAACGGACCCCAGGCCCGCCGGCCACGCCGGCTGTCTCGCCCCTGCCGGCCTGCAATTGTACCGTCACCCAGGGCACCTTCAGTTCGCCCCTGCCCTTCCTCAGCACCGCCTCAAACGCCACCACTTTCTACAATTACAACAACCCCGTCAACTCTTCCGCCAACACAGGTCTTGAAATGTCGGAAACCATGGTCATCATGCTGCATGAAGACCTGACCACCGGCAATACCAGCCTCGTCATCATCATGGACATAGGGAACGACCCCACCGGCGGCAACGGCAGCGTCACCTTCAACTGCCTGCCCCCCTCCGCCTTCGTCCAGTTCTCAGACGACATCGGGGAGCTCTCCGGCTCCCCCCCGACCATCACCGGCAATTTCAACTGGGGGCCCTGCTGTACCGACGGGGGGATCATCGGCGGGGTCGGCTGTGGCAGCACCTTCACCATCAACCCCGACCTTACCACCGGCGTCAACACCTTCTCCCTCGTTCATGGTACCCAGGCCAACCCGGTCTTCATCCCCATGCCGCAACTCAATTGCCCCATCACCATCAACTGCGGCGGTGCCGCCTGCTGCCAGGAAGCTTTCGAATTCACCGCCACCGCCACAGACGCCTCCTGTGAGGACACGCCCGACGGTGCCGTCAACCTGACCACCGACTGTGCCACCAACCCCTCCTTCCTCTGGTCCACCGGCGCCGTCACCGAAGACCTGTCCGGCCTCCTGCCCGGCTCCTATTCCGTCACCATCACCGATGCGAACGGCTGCACCCAGTCGGATACCTATTCCATCGGATTCCAGGCAAGCGCCCCCAACCCCGCCATCGTCGGCCCCGATGCCTTCTGCACCGGGGAATTCGCCGAACTGAACGTCTCCGGCTCTTTCGCCGCCTACAACTGGTCCAACGGCATGTCCAGCCCCTCCATCCTGGTCAACGCCCCCGGCGTGTACAGTGTCACCGTCTCGAATGCCGCCGGCTGCACCGGCACCGCCTCCGCAACCCTGGTGGAAAACCCCGTACCCTCCCCTTCCATCTCCGGCCCCACCGCATTCTGCCTCGACGATACCGTCTCCCTCGATGCGGGACCCGGATTCGCCTTCTACCAATGGTCCGGCGGGGAAAACACCCAGACCGTGGAGGCATCCCAGGTCGGCGTCTATTTCGTCACGGTGACCAACAGCTTCGGCTGCACCGGTACCGATTTCCTGGTGCTGTCTCCCCTGCCGACCCCCTTCCCCACCATCTTCGGTCCCGCCACCGCCTGTGCCGGACAACCAGCCGTCCTCGATGCCGGCCCCGGATTCGATTCGTACATTTGGTCCACCGGCGCCGCCACCCAAACCGTCTCCGTCTCCTCCACCGGCACCTATGCCGTCACTGTCTCCTACGACAACGGCTGCTCCGGCACCGCCGACGCCCAGGTCTCGGCCCAACCCGCCGACACCCTGCTGTTCTTCCAGTCCAGCTGCAACCCCGCCGACACCGGTACCTTCGTGCAGACCTTCACCAACCAGTTCGGCTGCGACAGCCTCGTGATCCTGACCGTCTCCTTCAGCTTGTCCGATTCCGTGTTTCTCTTCTCGGAAAGTTGCCTGCCGACGGACACCGGCTCCTTCGTGCAGACCTTCACCAACCAGTTCGGCTGCGACAGCATCGTGATCACCTCCACCGCCTTGCTGCCGTCCGACACCGTGTTCCTGTTCCTTGCCAGCTGTGACCCCGCCGATACCGGAACGGTCGTGCAATCCCTCACCAACCGGTTCGGATGCGACAGCCTTGTGATCTCCAATACCTTCTTCCTGACCTCGGACACCACCTACCTGGCCGCCAGCTCCTGTCATCCCGCGGATACGGGCACTTTCCTCCTCCCGCTCCTGGGAGCGGACGGATGCGACAGCCTCGTCATCACCTCCGTATCGCTCTCGTCCTCCGATACGGTCTTGCTGGAAAACTTTACCTGCGACCCCGACCTGAGCGGATTGTCGGCGGTCCTGCTGCAAAACCAAGCCGGCTGCGACAGCCTCGTCATCACCTCGACGATCCTGATCCCCGCCGATACGACCTTTCTTTCGGATTCGAGCTGCTCCCCCGCAGATACAGGGACTTTCGTGACGGTGTTGTCCAACGCGGCCGGCTGCGACAGTGTGCTGGTCACCTCCGTCGCCTGGCTGCCCTCCCAACTGTCCTTCCTTTCGCAAACCAGCTGCGACCCCGCCCAGGCCGGTGTGGATACGCTCTTCCTCCTCAATCAGTTCGGCTGCGACAGCCTCGTGGTCATCACCACCTCCTTCGCCACCGCCGATACCACGCTGCTCTTCGACGCATCCTGCAGCCCCGCCGACACCGGGGTCTTCTTCGTGCCGCTCCTGGGTACCGATGGCTGCGACAGCATCATCGTCACAACGATATCCCTGCTGCCCTCCGACACGACCTTCCTGTCCGCCACTTCCTGCGACCCCGCCCAGACCGGCACCGACACCACCGTCCTCCTCAACCAATACGGCTGCGACAGCACCGTCATCATCACCACCGCCCTGCTACCCCCGGATACGACCTTCCTGTCCGCCACTTCCTGCGACCCCGCCCAGACCGGTACCGTCACCACCGTCCTGTCCAACCAATTCGGCTGCGACAGCACCGTCGTCCTCACCACCGCCCTGCTGCCCTCGGACACGACCTTCCTGTCCGCCAACTCCTGCGACCCCGCCCAGACCGGTACCGTCACCACCGTCCTGTCCAACCAATTCGGCTGCGACAGCACCGTCGTCCTCACCACCGCCCTGCTGCCCTCGGATACGACCTT
>JBEAQU010000050.1:0-14272 GCA_041163745.1 Bacteroidota bacterium | reverse complement strand
GCGGCCGAAGGGATATGATGGCATGGCGGATTGGGTGTGCCAGGGAGGTTCTTGTTCCCCGCTTCGCGGGGATGCTGGTACGCGAATTTTAGAGAATTAGGCTAATTACAGGGATTTTTTTCTTTTGTAATTATATGATTGGGAAGATGTTAGAAAGTGCTGCGCTTTTTTATTACTGGAATTTCCCTCCCCGCTTCGCGGGGAGGGATTGCGGCGCCGGGGAGATTCTTTCTGGACAGGCCTCCCGCTTCCCGGTTGGTTTGCTATGGATGGGTGACCTGACCGTATGGTTCAGCCATTGGGACGCAAAGAGGCCGCCTAAGCGACATTTTGAATTGCACCCCAAAAACAGGCCCGGCATATGAATCTGCAACAGTTGAGCTACATCGTGGCGGTGGACCGGTACAAGAGTTTCAGCAAGGCCGCCGAGGCCTGCCATGTCACCCAGGCGACCCTGAGCACCATGGTGCGGAAATTGGAAGCGGAACTGGACCTGGTCTTGTTCGATCGCAAGACGAATCCGGTCATCACCACCGAATGTGGGAAGGAAATCATAGCGGAAGCGAGCAAACTGCTGTTTCACCGCGACAAGCTGCAGCAGCTGTCTTCCCTGCTCAAGGGAAAAATCGAGGGGGAGTTACGTGTCGGCGTGATTCCGACCATAGCGGGCAATCTGCTGCACCGGGTCATTCCTGTACTGACCGGCGACTATCCCGGGCTGGAACTGTACATCCGGGAAATCACGACCGACAGCATCCTCCGGCAGCTGCAGGCCGGGGAGCTGGATGTCGGGATTGTCTCCACGCCGCTGGGGAAATCTGAAATAGCGGAGGACATTCTGTATTACGAGAAGCTCAAGGTATACGGCATGCCGGGGGAAGACAAGCAGTATCTGATTCCGGAGGAGATTGCGCGGGAGCGGCTGTGGTTGCTGGAGGAGGGCAACTGCATTCGGGAACAGGCGGTCCGCTTATGTGCCATCAATCCCGGAAAGGTCCGCCGCAACCTGCATTTCCAGCCCAACTCGTTTGAAAGCCTGCTCAATTTCGTGGATGAACTCAACGGGCTGACGCTGATACCGGAGTTGTACGGCCGGGACCTGCCGGCGGAGAAACAAGCGAAGGTCATTGATTTCAAACCGCCCTATCCGGTCCGCGAGGTCAGCATGATCTATTACCGGCCATATGCGAAGCAACGCCTGGTGCAGGCGCTGGCGGAAGCCATCCGGCGTATCATCCCGCCGATATTGGAAACCTACCACCTGAAAAACAGCGACCTGTACATCGTCCAGCCCACGTAGGACAGGGCGGTCGGTTCGGAGCGATGAAGAAACGGCGCACGGGACCGGAATTTTTCCGTCGGCCACCTGCCGCACCCGGCTGCGATGTGCGGCGTAACGGGCGTACTGTTGTCCAGGGTGACGCCGCATGGCAGGTCAACCCAAGATGCCGGGGCGCAAACCAAATTTTCGGTTCGGCTTTGATTTGAGTTGATGCGCCATTTCGCGGCCGAAGCGGTGACGGCATGGCGGATTGGTTGGAAGATGATTTTTTTCCCTGCTTCGCGGGGAAGCTGGTACGCGAATTTTTAGAACTAGGCTAATTACAGGGATTTTTTTCTTTTTATAATTTTTTGATAGCAAGTGGATTGCGTATTTTTTCGCCTTTTTATTAGTGGAATTTTGCTCTCCGCTTCGCGGAGAGGGGCACGCAGTGCTGGGCACGGGCGTGGAAGAGCGGGAGGGGATTCGCTCGCGGGGAAAGCTGGTCTCCCAAGCATTTGTGATCTGACAATTTGGTTTACGACAAGATACCGAACCCCGCGATGCGAAATGGTTCAGCCATCATTTCGACATGTTCATGCAAATTGGCATGTACGGACTTTAAAAAATATTGGTTTAGTAGACTTGTCGCGATGGGGTCATCAAAGGGTCAAAAAGGCTCTTTTCTTCCCACTTTGTGCCTTTTTTCGGTCAAATAGCCGGGCTATGTTCCTTCAAAAAGCCTTCA
Organism: Bacteroidota bacterium; assembly: GCA_041163745.1. Classification (GTDB taxonomy): domain Bacteria; phylum Bacteroidota; class Bacteroidia; order Chitinophagales; family Saprospiraceae; genus UBA6168. The sequence goes on along the minus strand of JBEAQU010000050.1, from coordinate 12,263 downwards.
AGTGGAAAAAAAATACCTCTTTTTTGCCACTTCGCTGACCCATCGCAACAAGTCTAGCGTAATTTTGCCTGTAATTCGGTACAATCGATAACCGACCGGCATGACACAGTTCATCGAAACCCTGACATGAGCTGCCAAGGAGGCTGAACAATCCGGATACAAATCTGCTCGCCGACTCAACTCTTTTCCAATCATTCGCAGCCACCCGCTGCACGTCCCAAACACGATTCGAACCGAAAAACCCGAGCCTGTGCACACATGGCAATCGTGTATGCCGCCCGAAGATTCATGAAACGACGCGAGATCGCGTCACAAATCGTAGCGCCTTCATTGAAAGATGACTGCAGAGAAACAATATGAAGAAAAAATTACTGGTGACAGGTTCATCCGGCCTGATCGGATCGGAAGTATGCAAACATTTCTCGGATTTGGGTTGGGAGATCCACGGAATCGACAACAACCAGCGGGCCGTCTTCTTCGGCACCAGCGGTGACACACGCTGGAACCAACGGCGGTTGCAGGAATCCCTGCTTGGTTTTCACCATCACGAAGTGGATATCCGGGACCGGGAGAAAGTCATGGCGTTGATTGCGGCCGTGGCACCGGATGCCATCGTCCATACGGCCGCCCAACCCAGCCATGACAAGGCCGCGCTGATCCCTTTCGAGGATTTCGACACCAATGCCGTCGGCACCTTCAACCTCCTGGAATCCACCCGCCGTTACCGGACCGACGTCCCCTTCGTCCACTTGTCCACCAACAAAGTCTATGGCGACGCCCCGAACACCATTGCCGCAAGGAATTGGAAACGAGATGGGATTACGACGACCCCTTGTATGAGCATGGCATTCCGGAGACCTTCCCCATAGACCAGAGCAAGCACTCCCTGTTCGGCGCCTCCAAGTTGTCCGCCGACATCTCCGTGCAGGAATACGGCCGTTATTTCGGCATGCCCACCTGTGTGCTGCGGGGCGGTTGCCTGACGGGACCGAGCCACAGCGGGGTGGAGCTGCACGGCTTCCTGAGCTATCTGGTCAAGTGCAACCTGACGGAACGGGAATACGTCATCTTCGGCTACAAAGGAAAACAGGTGAGGGACAACATACACTCCTACGATGTGGCCAGGTTCATCGAGGAATTTCTCAACAGCCCGCGGGTGGCGGCGGTATATAACCTGGGGGGCGGAAAGGACAACACCTGCTCCATTCTGGAAGCGTTCGACATCATTTCGTCCATCAGCGGAAAACCCATGCGGTACCGATACGAAGAGACCCCGCGGGTGGGTGACCACATCTGTTATTACAGCGACCTTCGGAAAATGAAGCGCGATTATCCGCAATGGGACATCACCAAGTCCCTGCGCACCACCTTCGAAGAGATCTTCAAAGCCTGGTTGCCGCGAATGATCGCCGCCTGAATGCCGAATCTGCCAGCGGCCTTCGGATGTTCCGACCGACGGACTGGCCGACCACCATTCGAGGCGCGACTGCCGGCAGGATGGCAGGTGCACGAAAGGCTCGTCCATTGCGTCGGATGCCGGATTCGGAAAACCTTGCTTGAAGGGAGCCACAAAAAGATAAAGCACATGAACATCCTGGTCACCGGGGGAGCCGGATTCATCGGCACCTCCATTTGCCGCCACCTCAAGGAACATTACCCGCAGTATGCCGTCACGGCCTTTGACAACCTCCGCCGGAGAGGTTCCGAACTCAACCTGCCCGACCTCCGCAGGAGGGGCATTCACTTCCACCACGGCGACATCCGGAATGCCGACGACCTGGCGACGATACCGGGATTCGACCTGATGGTCGAAGCGTCCGCGGAACCCAGCGTCCTGGCGGGCCTGGACAGCCATCCCGGCTACGTCATCGACAACAACCTGAACGGAGCCGTCCATTGTTTCCATGCTTGCCTGCGGCACCGTGCCCGGTTGATTTTCCTTTCCACCAGCCGGGTCTATCCCATTGAACGGATTGAAAACGCCGCTTTCGTCGAACAGGATACCCGCTTTGCTTTCGCTCCTTTGCAAACCGAGCCCGGTATCTCCGCCGACGGCATTTCGGAATTACTGAACCTGGACGGTTTCCGATCCTTCTATGGTGCAACGAAGCTGGCGGCGGAGCTTCTCATCCGGGAATACGGCGCCTTCTACCAACTTCCGTACGCCATCAGCCGCTTCGGGGTGGTGGCGGGTCCGGGGCAGCTGGGAAAAACAGACCAGGGGGTCGTCACCTAGTGGATGGCCCGGCATTACTGGAAGCGCCCGCTGTCCTACATCGGTTACGGCGGTACCGGGAAACAGGTGCGGGACATCCTGCACATCGAGGACCTGCTCCGGCTGGTCGACCGGCAGATACACGAGCCCGACCTGTTCCAAGGAAAGGTGTACAATGTCGGCGGCGGACTGGCCGGCAGCACCTCCCTGCAGGAAATGACCACCCTGTGCCGGCAGATCACCGGAAATGAAGTTCCGGTACGTCCCGAGCTGCAAGGCCGCCCGGCGGACCTGCGGATATACCTGAGCGACCACGCGAAAATCACGCGGGAGACAGGCTGGCGGCCTGAGAAAAGCACCTCGGATATCCTGACCGATATTTTCCATTGGATCCGTGCGAATGAAACCACGCTCAAACCCATTCTGGATGCCTGAGACCTTCCTCCCGGAAAAAATGTTCGACCGCCTGGCGCAGTACTGCCGGTCGCGCCGGTTCCCGGCATCCCTTGCCTTGTTGTTGACGGTGATGAGCCTGCTGCTGGCCTTTCCGGATTTCTCCCGGTACGACCCGGCGTCCCTGGCCTGGCAGACCATTACGCTGAAAGCCGGGAACCTCACCCATACGCTGGCGCACCTGGAGCCGGAAAGCTGGCTTGCAAAAAAGGTGTTCCGACTCAGCGTGCCGGTGTTCATGCGGGTGACGGGCGCACCACCGGCGGTGGTGCTGGCCCTGCAATATGTGTGCGGCCTACTGTTGTTCCTTTTCGGTTACCGGTTGGCGCGGCGTGTGCTGACGGATGACGTGGCCGCCGTCTTCTTCACCGCGGCCATGGCCTTCACCTATTTCGGGCGGGCGGCATTTTACGATGTCGGATATCTCTGGTTCGACGGCATCGCCTATTTCCTGCTGCTGATGGCGATGTATGCCCGAATGGGCTGGTCCGTATTCCTCTTTGCCACGGCGGCGGCCTGGACAGACGAGCGGGCATTCATGGCGCTGTCCGTGGTGATGCTGTTCCATTGGATGGACAAGGGCCGGTGGGATCGCAGGACTTTGCCGGATGGTCTCCGCAATCCCCGCCTGCTGGCCGCCCTGGCCGCCGCCGTCGGGTATCTGGCTGTCCGGACATGGCTGCAAGTCACTTATGGGATGAAAACACCGGGGGAAGGGGCTCATTGGCAGGTCATCCGGCATACCTGGCCGCATCTCCCCTTGGGCAGCTGGACATTTCTGGAGGGCTTCTGGTTGGCTGCCTGCTTGTTTCTCCTGGTTTCCTGGTCGAAGCGGGAATTCCTGCTGCCGCTGCTGGCCGGCTGCATCCTGCTGGTGTTCACCCTCACCGCTGCCAGTGTGTATGATGTGACGCGGAGCGGTTCTTTTGCCCTGCCGGTCGTGTTCGTGATGGGTCGGCACCTGGGCAGCCGGCTGGGGAAAAAGGACCTGCGGTCGCTTTACTTTTCCGTTTTTGCGGTTTCGCTCCTGTTCCCGCCGATTTTCGTCTGCTCGGACTGGGGGCCGATACAAAGCCTTTCGACTTCCGTTTTCGTCAAATGGCTGTTCTACCTGTTGTGAAGGGAATACCTCCTGTCTCCATTCGGACGGACCATGAAAAATAACAGCCCAAACATCCGGGAGGCGACCCGCGGAACACGAACCCCGTTTTCCGGAAAGACCGGCCCGCCTGCCTTGCGCTTGCCGGCTTTTGCAAACCCATGAACGTAATCCAACTGTCCTCATCATGAAACTCAGCATCGTCATGCCGGCCTACAACGAAGCGGATTCCCTGCCCGAAACCATCGCCGGGCTGGAGAAAGTCTTCCTGACCATCCGGATAGACCACGAGATTCTGGTCGTCAACGACAACTCCTCGGATGACACCGCCGCCGTCCTCGACGGACTGTGCAAGGAATACCCGCACCTGCGATATGTCACCAATCCGGGACCCAACGGATTCGGCTATGCCGTCCGATTCGGACTCGACCGCTTCGAAGGCGACTGCGTCGCCATCATGATGGCCGATTTGTCGGACTCCCCTTACGACTTGGTGAAATACTACACGACCATGATGGAACAGCATGTCGACTGTGTGTTCGGGACACGCTGGAGCCGTGGCGGAAAGACCTTCGGTTACCCTTGGATCAAGAAAATCATCAACCGCCTCGCCAACAAGATCATCCAGGCTGTCATGGGTATCGGTTATGATGACACGACCAATGCTTTCAAACTGTTCCGACGGGAAGTCATCGATGGATTACGCCCTTTTCTCGCGCCGCATTTCAACCTGACCATCGAACTGCCGCTCAAGGCGATCATTCGGGGATACTCCTATGCGGTGGTTCCGAATTCCTGGACGAACAGGAAGTACGGTATGTCGAAACTCAAGATCCGTGAGATGGGAAGCCGGTATTTTTTTATCCTGGCATATTGTTTCATCGAGAAATATTTTTCCAGGGGTGATTTCAAGAAGAAGTGGTGAGGTTGAGAGCCAGGGAGCAAGGACATCTCTTGAACAACGAATCCGCCATTCCATCACCACATCGGCCGCAACATCGCGCATCAAATCAGGTCAAGGCGGAGACGACCATTTGATTTGCGCCCCATTCAGGATTACGGTTCAAATGGTTTCATGATTGGTTGACTTATTGTAAAATACGATTCCCACACTGTTGATATGCGCTACCAAAGCAGGTTCGCGAATGGTATGGTAGTTCAGCACATCGAATTTATACGGCATGATAGTTTCTTCGTTTAGCTGAAAACTTACATCTGTAACCACTTGTGAAATAAGATTTTCACCCTTCAAGGCTATATCTACGTCGCTTCCTGGCTTGTAATTGCCTTTGGCACGGCTGCCAAAAATGAGGGCTTGCTCAATGTTAGGCTCCTTTTCCAGGATCCGACAAATCATTTCCAAATCACCCGGCTTCAATCCGAAATCAGTTGCCATTCATTTTTTGATTGAAGGTGTCTTGCAATTCTTTCAATATAGGGTAATATTTGTTGTCAATCAACTGTTCCATTTCGGTTGCTTTTTCTTCATCATAGGTATGGGCTGTCAGGTTGCGGTCTTCCAACAGTTGCATCCATTCGTGTCCATGTGCAATCAAGCCTATTTCAAATGCTTTCTTCAAGGCCGACCTTGGCGATTTCACATCCTGAAAACCCTGTTCCTCCAAAAAATCCTTCACCAGTTTCCAGGCCAATTCAAAACTCATTTCAAACAATTGAATAATACCCGCTTTTTGCACCAAATCAGGCTGTTCAATCTTCAATCCACCGCCCAAATAATTCATGGCTTTATTGAAGTTGTGCAGTCGTTGCTGCCATCGTATGTCTTGGTCACGCATATGTTTGCTTTTATGTTATATCGATTCCTTTATTTGATGCACCGCCTTCGACTATCTGTTCGCCTCGTGCTGCTGTATACTTCTCCCAACAATCCGGACAACGCTGTTGGGCAGACAAGATAGGAGTGCGCGGACGGATGCCTTTTCTTTGAGGCGTAAACCAACCTGTCGGAACACAAATACTCAGGAAACCAGCTTTCCCCGCGTGCGAATCCCCTCCCTCTCTTCAACACCCGTGCCCAGCGCCGCGTGCCCCTCTCCGCGAAGCGGGGAGCAAAATTCCATTAATAAAAAGGCGAAGAAATATCCAATCCGCTCGCTATCAAATAATTAAAAAAAGAAAAAAATCCCTTTAATTCGCCTAATTCTCTTAAATTCGCGTTCCAGCATCCCCGCGAAGCGGAGCAATCCCCTCCCTCTCTTAAACACCCGTGCCCAGCGCCGCGTGCCCCTCTCCGCGAAGCGGGGAGCAAAATTCCATTAATAAAAAGGCGAAGAAATATCCAATCCGCTTGCTATCAAATAATTAAAAAAAGAAAAAAAATCCCTGTAATTCGCCTAATTCTCTTAAATTCGCGTACCAGCATCCCCGCGAAGCGGGGCAAACCCCTCCCTCTACTCAACACCCATGCCCAGCGCCGCGTGCCCTTCCCCGCGAAGCGGGGAACAACTGCATCCTTTCTAACGAATCCGCCATTTCATCACCACGTCGGCCGCAACCTCGCGCATCAAATCAGGTCAAGGCGGAAACGACCATTTGATTTGCGCCCCGTCAATCCGACAATCTCACCGCCTGTCCGGATTCGGCGCTCCGGATGGCCGCATCCAGGATTTCCATGACCACCATATTGTTTTCCAGGGAGGACAGGTCGAATGTTGTCGGAAGGACTTCGCCCTTGACCACGGCGGCGAAATACGCGAAGGGGTCGTTGAAGGGTGCCGGCCGGTCGGGCAAGCGCAAGCGTTCCTCGGAAAAGCCGTCATAACCCTCCGCCTGGCGGATGCGCAGATCATGGCGGTTATCCGCATACACCACCCCGGTGAGCCCGTAGATTTCCAAGTCCTTTCTGCCGATCGGCCAATTCCAGGAAGGTTGGAGGATAGCGATGGCATCGGGATAGGAGAGGATGATGACCGCCTCATCATCGACCAGGGGATTGTTTTCCGCTTGCAGTTGCCGGGTGACCGCCGTGACCTGCAGAGGCTTTCTGCCGTCCATCAGCCAGGTCAGGAAATTGGCGCCGTAACAACCGAAGTCCATGATGGCGCCGCCGCCGTTACGCGCAGGGTCGGTCAGCCAGGCCAGGAACTCCGCTGGGACCCCGATGTTCTTGGGGCCGCGATGTCCGTCCCGGACGACCACCTTCCGGATATCCCCGATCGCCCCTTCCCGGCGGACCAGCTCGAACGCCTGCTGATGGGTAGGATACCAGGTCGTCTCGTAGTTGGTCAGCAGGTGGATGCCGTGCCGTCGGGCCAGGGCTTCCATCTTCCGGGCATCGTCGAGATGGAGGGCCAGGGGCTTTTCGACCATGACATGGATACCTTTCGGTGCACAGGTCTCGACGATGGCCAGGTGGTCGCGGATATTGCCGAAGGCTGCCACGGCCTGGGGCTGTTCGGCCGCAAGCAATGCCTCGGTCGTGGGATACACCCGGTCCATCGGATAACCGTATTGCCGGGCATAGCGGCCCGCCAGGGCCGTGTCCGGTTCCACAATCCCGACCAGCTCGAACGCCGACTTCGCCTCTGTGGTGAAGACCCAATGCACATGGCTGTGGGTCAGTCCGATGACCCCCAACCGGAGCGGGTCGTCCTGCGCACCGGCCGACAGAATCCACAGCTGGCATAGCAGCCAACTAATTGCCATCCTTTTCATAAGCTTATGATTTTCAATCTTTCCTGGCTACATAGAACCCGTAGCTGTAATGATCCTTGTATCGTTCGTACAGCTCCGTTTCCGCCTGGTATTCCCGTACGATTGCCTGTGCCGCTGCCGAATGACCATGGCGGGCCAGAAAGGCGGGGAAGCTGGCCGCCAAAGGACGGTAATATCCGTCAAGCCAGCTTGCCGGTGGCAAAGGGAAATACCCGGCCAGGACATAACCGTTTGCTTCCAACTGGCGGATCTTGTTGGCAGCGGTATCGATCGCCGGGTATTCCTGCTTCCAGAAGGATTCCAGTTCCGCCGGCCGATGGTGGCTGGTCCAGGTGATTTCGCTCACCGCCAGGAAACCACCGGGTCGGAGCAGTTCCTTCCACAAGCGGATGCCGTTTTCGAAACCGATGTTGTAAATGGCGCCTTCCGACCAGATCAGGTCGAAGGCCGCCGGCTCAAAAGGAAGCGCGTCCATGGATGCCTCGACGGTCCGGATCCGGTCGCCCAGGCCGCCGGCCGCCGCCCGGCGGTCGAGTTCCGACAAAAAGGCCGGAAACAGGTCCACCGCCACAATGGGCCCCTCCAGTTGCGTGGCCAAGGTCAGGGTCTGACCACCCGTCCCGCAGCCAAGGTCCGCGACCGACAGGGGTCGGTCGAACGCCGGCCGGACCAGGTCCAGGGCACGGCGCGTATCCTGCGGGCTGCCCGGCCCCTGCCGGTCCGAACACCGGTGCAGGTCCACCAACAAATCAACTGTTTCCATCTCGCATTGCAATTGCCATAGCCATTGAATCGGTGGATTGGCACCCCGTCCGTTTTTCCGGCGGAGCGGAACCCGTCCCACCCTTCTTCACCCGGTCATCGCTGTCGCAGCAGCCAGCGGTCCAGCGACCAACGCCCGCCGCCTTCCCACATCAGGAAAAGGCTGCCCAGCAGCATCGACCAATCCGTCCGACTGCCATGCAGCATCTCCCAGGCTCCTTTTTCCGTCAATACCGCCAGCTTGGTGGTCGCGATCGCCGTGAGCATGATCACCAGCAGCGGCACACTCGCCAGGCGTGTCAGCAACCCGGCCAAGACCAAGGCTCCGCATACCAGCTCGAACCCACCTACGACCCCCCCCAGGAACTCCGGGACAGGCAAGCCGATCTTCGCAAACCGCCCTGCCCCCCGCAGGTCGGGAAACAGGAATTTCTGACACCCCTCGGATACGAATACCGCACCGACCATCAGCCGGATCAGCAGGGTCGTGCCGGCATCTCCTGTGGAAAGCAGCCTTCGTATCATCTTTTTCTTACAAAGCTACGGATTACCCCGGTAAACCTGTAACGACGCCCGGTCACACCCGTCGGGCAGCTCCGCCCTCCCCTTGCGCCGGTCGGAAAAATGATTTGTCGTCATTCAATCGCTTAATTGAATAATTGATTATATTTACAACATGGACAAACGGGCATACAAGGACAGCATATATACGAGCATTGCTTTCGTGACGAAGGCGTTCGGGCACGGCAACCGGTTGGAGATCCTGGACCTGCTGGCGAACGGGGAGAAGACGGTCGAGCAGGTGGCCGCCCTGACGGCCATCAGCGTCGCCAACGCCTCGCGGCATCTGCAGCTGCTGAAGCAGGCCCGACTGGTCAAATGCCGACGGGCGGGCCACCACTTGTACTACACCCTGCAGGGAACCCGGACCTTTGCGGCTTGGCAAGCATTGCGGGATCTGGCGCTGGACAGCGAGCCGGCGCTACAGTTGGAGATGCAGCGCTACCGGCGCACGGCCGGCGATCCGGAATGCCTGACGCTCGACCAGTTGCCGACCCTGGACCGGCCTTACCTCGTGGATGTCCGTCCGGCGGATGAATTTGCGGCCGGCAGCCTGCCCGGTGCCGTATCCATTCCGATGGAAGCGCTTCGGCAGTGCCTGGACAGCCTGCCGCAGGACCGTACCATCGTCACCTATTGCCGGGGCATTTTTTGTACGTTTGCCGACGAAGCGGTCCGGCTGTTGCGAGCCCATGGATACCAGGCGGTCCGGCTGACGGAAGGCTATCCCGACCACCGGCTACGGACGGAGCGGACCGGCGGAGGGGCACCTTTCCCATCCCCCGGTGCGGACATCGCGGTGCCATGAGCGCCACCGACGAACGACCGGTCCGCCTCGGCCTGCGGGAAAACTGGCGGCAGTTCACGCTGCTCGTCATCGTCAATGTCTTTGTGGGCGGCATGGTGGGACTGGAGCGCACCCTGCTGCCGGCATTGGCCACATCGGATTTCGGAATGGCCGCCACGACAGGCATCCTGTCGTTCATCCTCGTCTTCGGCATCACCAAGGCCATCACGAATTACTACACCGGAGCGCTGGCGAACCGGTTCGGCCGTCGCAAGCTGTTGTTGCTGGGCTGGGCATTGGCCTTCCCCATCCCCCTGTTGCTGAACCACGCACCCGACTGGTCCTGGGTCATTGCCGCCAATGGCCTGCTCGGCATCCACCAGGGGCTCTGCTGGTCGAGTACGGTGGTCATGAAAATGGACTTGGTCGGGGAGCGGGACCGCGGTTTGGCCATGGGGCTGAACGAGGCGGCAGGGTATCTGGCGGTAGGGGCGATTGCCTTCCTGACCGGTTGGATGGCCACAAGGTACGGCCTGCGACCTTACCCGTTCCATCTCGGCACTGCGCTGACTGCGGCCGGGTTTCTACTCAGCTGGGGGTGGGTTCGGGACACCCGTCCTCATGTCGAGGCCGAAGCCGCCCGCTCCGGGCGGCCCTTGCTGCGGTCCGTGTTCCGGGACACGACCTGGCGGAATCCGCAGCTCGGTGCCATCACACAGGCCGGACTCGTGAACAACCTAAACGACGGCATGGTCTGGGGATTGCTGCCCCTGCTTCTGGCAGCACAAGGCTTCCCACTATCCCGAATCGGGGCCATCGTCGCCGTCTATCCCGCCGTCTGGGGGCTCGGCCAGCTCTTCAGCGGCAAATTGGCGGACCTGTTCCCGCACCGGATGCTGCTCACCGGAGGGATGGCCCTCCAGGGCCTCGCCTTGCTGGGATTCCTCCCGGCCGCCCAGCCCTGGCACTTCGTCGCATGGAGCGTGCTGCTGGGATTAGGTACCGCCATCGTCTATCCGACCTTCCTGGCAGCCATCGCCGGTCGGACCCACCCCCGGCAGCGGGCGGAAAGCATCGGTGTTTTCCGCTTGTGGCGCGACCTGGGCTACGCTGTCGGGGCGCTGCTGACCGGCTTGACGGCCGACTGGCTCGGACTACGCGCCTCGGTGGCCATCATCGGCGGACTGACCCTCTGCTCGGCGGCCGTCCTGTACAATAGACTTGACAAGGCTAATAAATTGAAAAACTGACCCGATGACATACCTGGACACATTCCTGCGAGGATACCAAGGCTATGCCGCCTATCTCTGGCGGGAAATCACCCAACCCGGCTGGCACAATTACTTTTATTGGCTGCTCGCCATCTCCCTGTTCTTCTTCTCCCTGGAGCTGCTGGCACCCTGGCGCCGGAACCAGCCCCGGTTCCGGAAGGATTTCTGGCTGGATGCCTTTTACCTTTTCTTCAATTTCTTCCTGTTCTCCCTGGTGGTCTACAACGCCGCTTCGGATGTGGTGGTCCGTCTTTTCAACGACGGACTCCGCAGCCTGACCGGCTTCGACCTGCAGGCATCCAACCCCTTGCGAAGGCTTCCGCTGTGGGCGGTGCTGCTGGTAGGGTTCGTGGTACGCGACTTCATCCAATGGTGGGTTCATCGCCTGCTCCACCGGGTCCCGGCCTTGTGGGAGTTCCACAAGGTCCACCACTCCGTGGAACAGATGGGCTTCGCCGCTCACCTCCGCTACCATTGGATGGAAAACGTGGTGTACCGCACGATCGAATACATCCCCTTGGCCTTGCTCGGCATCGGATTGTACGATTTCTTTCTCCTCCATCTCTTCACCCTGGCCGTGGGACATTACAACCACTCCAATGTGCAGGCGCCGAACTGGCTCACCGGCGCCATCGTGGGGCTCCTGGTCGCTTGGGTGGCGGCGACCGGTAGCCTGGAGGTCGCCTTGCCTTTCGAACTGCTGCCCTGGCAGCAGCTGCTTGTCGTTTTCGGCGGCATTCTCCTCGGCGGCACCCTGCTTGCCAGGGTCATGCCTTACCTCTTCAACAGCCCGGGCATGCATATTTGGCATCATGCCTACGAATGGCCGGCACACCGCCGGCATGGCGTGAACTTCGGCCTGACGCTGGCGGTCTGGGACTACCTTTTCGGGACGGCCTGGATACCGTCGGACGGTCGCGATATCCGGCTCGGATTTCCGGGCGTGGAATCCTTCCCCACCGATTTCATACGCCAAAACCTGCATGGGCTGGGCAGGCGGGATCAGGTGCAGGAGGATTGATCTTGTAGGCAGTCCGGGAAATGTGGGCGGAAACCGGTGGGGACGGTTCCGTGGTGATGGCGGTGGACGCGGCGGATTCGTCGGAAGAGGATGCAGTTGTTCCCCGCTTCTCGGGGAAAGCTGGTATGCGGCGGATTCGTCGGAAGAGGATGCAGTTGCTCTCTGCTTCGCGGGGAAAGCTGGTATGCGGCGGATTCGTGGAAGAGGATGCAGTTGTTCCCCGCTTCGCGGGGATGCTGGTACGCGAATTTTTGGAATTAGGCGAATGACAGGGATTTTTTTCCTTTTGCATTTTTTTGATTGGGACGATTTTGGAAAGTGCTGCGCTTTTTTATTACAGGGATTTTGTGCCCCGCTTCGCGGGGCGGGGCTGGTAGGCGCTGGGCGGATTCGTTTTGGAAAGGGTAGATTTTAGTCCC